>NZ_JBFAXA010000014.1:5169-130501 GCF_040689265.1 Streptomyces sp. NPDC052012 | reverse complement strand
GTACGGGCTGGATTGCCCGGCCCGCCGCCAAAGCCGTACGGGCTGGATTGCCCGGCCCGCCGCCAAAGCCGTACGGGCTGGATTGCCCGGCCCGCCGCCAAAGCCGTACGGGCTGGATTGCCCGGCCCGCCTCAAGAGCCCGACGGACTGACTCTGCTCACGTAGTCCTCCAGGCGGGCCACTCTCAGCCCTCGGCTCTCGATCTCCCTCAGCAGGCGGGTCGTCCGGTCCGCCAGGGTCAGGGACGGGAGCTCGACCGACGGGACGGAGATGATGTCGCCGGGCGTCAGCCGCTCGGCGCCCCCGGCGTACGTGAGGTCGCCGTCTCCGTCCAGGGTCGCCCGCCCGAGGACGACCGCCGTGATGCCGCAGTCAGCGGCGGCGCGGAGGGTCGTCGTGTCGTACGTGCCGTAGGGCGGGCGGAAGAGGTGGGGGCGGACGCCGAAGCGGGACTTGAGCTTGCGCTGCTGGCCGCAGATCTCCGCGCGCTGGCCGGCGTACGGCAGGCCGCGCAGGGCGGAGTGGTCGAGGGTGTGGTTCTGCAGGCTCGCGCCGACCGCGCGCAGCCGGGCGAAGTGCGCGTAGCCGGGGCCCACCACGCTGTCGGTGAGGAAGAGGCTGACCGGGAGGCGCCGTTCGCGGACGAGGTCGATGAAGCGGGGGTCGCGTTCGGCTCCGTCGTCGTAGGTCAGGAAGACGACGTGGTCGCGCGTGCGGACGCGGTCGATCACCGGTGGGGTCGCGGGGGCGGGCGGGCGCCGTGCCGGAGTGCGGGTGGTGCGTGGTTGCTCGCGCAGTTCCCCGCGCCCCTTTCGGGGCGCTTCACCCACGCCGTCTCCGGCCTCCCGGTCTTCCCCCGGGCCGCCGCACCCGGTGAGCGCCGTGAGCAGCAGGATCAGGGCGACGGCCGTCGAGCCGCGGCGCCTCACAGGTAGTCCTCCAGGCGGGCCACCGCGTACCCCTCCGCCGTGACCTTGTTCAGGAAGCGGCGGACCATGTCGCGCATCGTGCCGTCCCAGTCGTCGGGGCCGCGGAAGTGCGTGAGGACGATGTCGCCGGGATGCAGTTCCCGGTCCCACTCGCGGTACTCCCAGCGGTCGACGAAGACCTCCTCGTTCCACAGCGGGACGTACTCGATGCCGCAGCGTTTCGCGGCGCGCAGGGTGTTCCTGTCGTAGTTGCCGAAGGGCGGGCGGAAGAGGACCGGGCGGGTGCCGTAGCGCTCCTCGATGACCTTCTGCATGCCGCAGATCTCGCGCTTCTGGCGGGCGTAGGACAGCGCGGGCAGGTAGGGGTGGTTCAGGGTGTGGTTGTTCAGGGTGACGCCGCGGTCCTGCATCCGCTTGAAGTAGCCGTAGTCGTCGCTCACGACGTAGTCGCTGAGGAAGGCGGTGTACGGGATCCGCAGGTCGCTCATCATCCGCAGGAACTTCGGGTCCTTCTCGGAGCCGTCGTCGATGGTGAGGAAGACGATCTTCTCCTTGGTGGGGACGGTGGTGAAGACCGGGGGGAGGCCGAGGCGGCGGTGGCCGTCGACCTCGAAGCCCTCGCGGGTGGTGATGCGCGGCTTCTTCCTCGGCGCCGGCGGGGCCGTCAGGGGCACCCGCTTCAGCCCCCAGCGTTTCGCGGCGGCGGCCCGCGCGGCGTGCGCGGCGCGCAGCTTGGTGGCGTAGGAGTCGAGCGCGCGGGCCGGGGGCGCGTTGAGGGGCTGCTGGCCGCCCGCGGGCGGGACCTCGCCGCCGCCTCGTCCGCAGCCCGGGGCGAGAGCGGCGAGGGCGAGGACGACGAGGGCGACCCGCACCCGGCCCACCGCGCCTCGCGACCGCCTCGCGCCCCACACCCGCTTTTTATCGTTTTGTCCTACTACTCGCATGAGCTCGGATCCTCCCAGCCCTCCGCCCGGAACCCGGCCCGACACCGCCGCCGGAGGCGAACGGTCCACCGACTGGCCCACAATGAGCCGGTGAACGACCTCGCCCCGCTCCTCACCCCCGAAGGCCGCGCTCTCCTGGAGGAGGTGCGCGACACCGACCCGGCGCACGAACTCGCCGTCGCGACCCGGCTGCGCCGCGCACACCCCGCGGAACTGGTGTCGGCGGCGCTCGGTCAGGCGCGGCTGCGGCAGCGGGCCGTGGCGAAGTTCGGGGAGGAGGACGCCCGGCGGATGTTCTTCACCCCGAACGGGGTCGAGCAGTCGACGCGGGCGAGCGTGGCGGCGTACCGGGCGCGGCGGTTCAGCGAACTGGGCGTGACGTCGGTGGCCGACCTGTGCTGCGGGATCGGCGGGGACGCGATCGCGCTGGCGCGCGCCGGGATCCGGGTGCTGGCGGTGGACCGGGACCCGCTCACCGCGGCGGCGGCCCGGGCGAACGCGGACGCGCTGGGGCTCGCCGGGCTGATCGAGGTGCGCGAGGCCGATGTCACGGAGGTCGACACGGCCGGGTACGACGCGGTCTTCGTGGATCCGGCCCGGCGCGGCGGCCGGGGCCGCATCTTCGACCCCGAGGCGTACTCGCCCCCGCTGTCCTGGGCGATCGAGGCGGCGCGTACGGCGCCCCGCGCCGCCGCCCTGAAGATCGCACCGGGCGTTCCGCACGAGGCGATCCCCGACGACGCCGAGGCCGAGTGGATCTCGGACGGCGGGGACGTGAAGGAGGCGGTGCTGTGGTTCGGCACGGCACACGCCGGCGCGGAGGAGGCCGGCCCGGGACAGGTGAAGGGCGCCTTCCGCGCCACGCTCCTCCCCGGCCCCCGCACGCTCCTCTCCCGCGGTCTGCCCGACCCGGCGGTGCGTCCGCCCGGCCGGTTCCTGTACGAGCCCGACGGCGCCGTCATCCGCGCCCATCTGGTCGCCGAGGTAGCCGAGGACGTCGGCGGCGGGCTGATCGACGAGACCATCGCGTACATCACGGCCGACGAGCACCGTCCGACCCCGTACGCGACCGCCTACGAGATCACCGACCGGCTCCCCTTCAACGCCAAGAAGCTGAAGGCCCTGCTGCGGGAGCGCCACGTCGGCACCCTGACCGTCAAGAAGCGCGGCTCGGCGGTCGAGCCCGAGGAGCTCCGCCGCAAGGTGCTGCCCAAGCCGCACGGCACGGAGGCCGTCACCGTGTTCCTCACGCGTGTCGCGGGCGCCCCGACGATGCTGCTCGGCCACCCGACGACCGGCCACCCGGCGACCGGCCACCCGGCGAGCTGATCAGACGCCGGTCTCCCCCGCCCGCCGCAGCAGCAGTTCCCGCTCCCGCTGGTTGCGGGTCAGGGAGGCCGCCCGTGCGAACTCGGCGCGGGCCTCCTCCGTACGCCCCAGCCGCGCCAGCAGGTCGCCGCGCACGCTCGGCAGCAGGTGGTAGTCGAGCAGCGCCGGTACCTCGGTGAGGGCGTCGACGAGGGGCAGTGCGGCGGCGGGGCCCTCGGCCATGGAGACGGCGACCGCGCGGTTGAGTTCGACGACCGGGGAGGGGGTGCGGGCGGCGAGGAGTCCGTAGAGGGCGGCGATGCGCGCCCAGTCGGTCTCCTCGTACGTGGCCGCCTGCGCGTGGCAGGCGGCGATCGCGGCCTGGACGGTGAACGGACCGGCGGTGCCGCCCGGTTCGAGGGCCCGCTCCAGGGCGGCCAGGCCGCGTCGGATCAGCAGCCGGTTCCACAGCCGCCGGTTCTGGTCGGCGAGCATCACCGGCTCGCCGTCGGGCCCGGTGCGTGCCGCCGTCCGGGACGCCTGGAGCTCCAGCAGGGCGGCCAGCCCGTGGGCCTCGGGCTCCTTGGGCATCAGCGCGGCCAGCTGCCGCGCGAGCCGCAGCGCGTCCTCGCACAGCGCGGGGCGCAGCAGGTCGTCGCCCGCAGTGGCGGCGTACCCCTCGTTGAAGATCAGGTAGATGACCTCCAGGACCGAGCCGAGCCGGGCGGCCCGGTCGTCGCCGTACGGCACCTCGAAGGGGACTCCCGACCTGGCCAGCGTCCGCTTGGCCCGCACGATCCGCTGCGCGAGCGTCGCCTCCGGCACCAGGAAGGCGCGGGCGATCTCCTCCGTGCGCAGCCCGCCGACCAGCCGCAGGGTCAGCGCGGTGCGGGCCTCGGCGGACAGCACGGGATGGCAGGCGGTGAAGATCAGCCGCAGTACGTCGTCGTCGATGTCCCCGGGGCCGGAGGGCTCGGGGTCGTGCGCCGCGTCCGGCAGGGCGCGGCCGGCCTCCTGGAGCTTGCGGGCGTAGGTCTCGCGGCGCCGCACCAGATCGATGGCGCGGTGCTTGGCCGTGGCCGTCAGCCAGGCGCCCGGACGGTCGGGGACGCCCTCTTTCGGCCACTGCTCCAGCGCGGCGACGAGGGCGTCCTGGGCGATCTCCTCGGCGATGCCGACATCCCGGACGATCCGCGTCACGCCGGCGATGATCCGCGCGGACTCCATCCGGAAGACCGTCTCGAGGGTCTCGGCGATGGTCTGCCTGCCGTGTGCCGTCACACCTCACATGACAGCACACGGCACCGACAGCGGCCGTCCGCTCAGGCCCCCGGCTCCTCGACCTCGCGGACCTCCAGGCCCACGGTCCAGTGGGGCGGGTGCACCTCCAGGAACCGCTTCCCCCACTCGATGGCCTCGGCCATGTCCTTGCACTGCATCAGCGCGTACCCGCCGACGACCTCCTTGGTCTCCGTGAAGGGGCCGTCGGTGTACGACAGCTTGCCGTCGGACCAGGTGACGCGGGTGGACTCGGCGGTGGGCTTGAGCCCGGCGGTGTCGAGCATCGCGCCCGCCTTGGTCATCTCCTCGAACAGCGCGCCCATCCGCTCCTCGAAGCCCGGGTCGGCGGACTCCATGTCGATGGTGTTCTCCTGGATGCGGACCAGGGACAGATAGCGGGGCATGGTGCCTCCTCGGGTCTCGGGCGGGGTCTCTCCCCGTCTCGGGCGGGGTTTCTCCCCGCTCTCACCCTGTGCGTCGAACGAGGGACGCCGGCTTCGACACGCCCGCCGGAAAAACCTCCGCTCATTTCAGCGAGTCCCACAGCTCCCTCGCCTCCGGCTCGTCCGCCACCACCCGGTCGGGGTCGTAGGGGGCCGGGACCACCGGCATGGTCACCGTCCTGACGCCGGACGACGACAGGTCCCCCAGGCTCCGGCCGAAGCCGATCAGCTCGCTCAGCGAGTCCAGCCCGGTGTCGGTGGTGAGGCTGCCGGTGAGCGCGTCGGCGATGTCGTACAGCTTCACGGGGTCGGTGAAGAGGTCCTGGTCGGCGATCCGATCCAGGAGTGCCTTGACGAGCGTGTGCTGGAGGCCGATGCGGCCGAGGTCGCTGCCGTCGCCGATGCCGTAGCGGGTGCGGGCGAGGGCCAGGGCCTCGGTGCCGTCGAGATGGTGGGTGCCGGCGTCCAGCCGCAGGTGGCTGCGGTCGTCGTCGATGTCCTCCTCCGTGGTGACGGTGACGCCGCCGAGCGCGTCGACCAGCCGGGCGAAACCGGCGAAGTCGATCTCGATGTAGTGGTCCATGCGGACGTCGGTGAGGGCCTCTGCGGTCTTCACCGCGCACACCGGTCCGCCCACCGCGTAGGCGCTGTTGAACATGGCCCCCGACACGGGCTGCGACTCTCCTCCGTCCGGCAGCGGGCAGGCGGGCCGGTCGACGAGGGTGTCGCGCGGGATGCTGACCACGGTGGCGGTGGTCCGGCCCGGGTCGAGGTGGACGACCATGGCCGTGTCGGAGCGTGCGCCGTCGCTGTCGCCGCCGCCGAGCGCCTGGTTCTCCTCGCCGCCGCGCGAGTCCGAGCCGAGCACGAGGACGTTCAGGGACTCCGTCGCCAGGGGCGAGGCCATGGCCGCGCCGTCCGGGGAGGGATGGCTGCTCGCCTCGGCGGGACGGTCGTCGCCGAGGGCGCTGTCGATGTCGACGCCGGTGATGTTGTCGTCGAGCTGCCAGTAGGCCCATCCGGCCGCCCCCGCGCCGAGCACGAGCACGCCCGTCAGCGTGAGGCCGGCGATCTTCAGTCTCCCCGCGAGTCCCGTCACGGGCAGGAACGTACGTCCGAATTATGACGACCAGCGTCGCGCGGACAGTTTTCTTGTGAAATTCTCAGACTTCCGACTGCCCGTGCCCGAAACTTTCGCAACACCCCGCGAATCGGTTTCGAGCGCCGGGGTCACGCCCCCGCCGGCGCCGCCGTGCTGCTGCGCACCACCAGGCTCGTCGCCAGTTCCACCCGGGTCGCCGCCTGCTGGTCCTCACCCTTGGCGAGGTCGAGCACCAGCTTGGCCGCCGCCTCCGCCATCTCGGTCAGCGGCTGCCGTACGGTCGTCAGCGGCGGCCCCACCCAGCGGGCCACCGGCAGGTCGTCGAAGCCGACCACGCTCACGTCCTCCGGGATCCGCAGCCCCAGTTCGCGTGCGGCCTCGTAGAGACCGAGGGCCTGAAGGTCGTTGCCGGCGAAGACCGCGGTGGGCCGGTCCTCGCGGCGCAGCAGGGCGAGGCCCTGCCGGTAGCCGGCCTCGTGATGGAAGTCGCCGGTGACGATCAGCCCGGGGTCCACCGGGAGCCCGGCGGTCTCCAGCGCGGCGCGGTAGCCGTCGACGCGGGCGCGGCTGCACATCATCCGCGTGGGTCCGCTGATCGCCCCGATCCTGGTGTGCCCCAGCTCGATCAGGTGCCGGGTGGCGGCGAGCCCGCCCTGCCAGTTGGTCGCACCGATGGAGGGCACGTCGGTGCCGGGGTCGCCCGCCGGGTCCATGACCACGAACGGGATGGAGCGGCTGGTCAGCAGCGCCCGCCCGGACTCGTCGAGGCCGGACAGCACCAGGATCACGCCGTGCGGGCGTCGGGCGGCGACCTGGTCGGCCCAGGTGCGCCCGGGTGTGAGGCGGCCGGCGCTCTCGGAGAGGACGACGCTCAGGCCGGCGTCCCTGGCCACGTTCTCCACACCCCGGATGACCTCCATCGCCCAGGCGCTCTCCAGCTCGTGGAAGACCAGGTCGATCAGCGGCGAGCGGGTGGCCTCGGCGCGCCGTCGGCGGTAGCCGTGGGCGCGCAGCAGCTCCTCGACCCGGCTGCGGGTGGCCGGAGCGACATCGGCGCGGCCGTTGAGCACCTTCGAAACAGTCGGCGCGGAGACGCCGGCCTCGCGGGCGATCTCGGCGAGGGTCGCGGTCTGGGTGCTGCGCCCTTGCGTCCGGGTTTCTGCGGGCTGCGAGGAAGTCATGGCGGCGATCGTATCCCTGCGGGACCTCTTGACGAAGTCCTCGGGCCGCCATAGGTTCCCGGAACATTCGAAATACACTTCGAAACATTCGAACCCAGTCATGGTGAGCGTTCCGAGGAACGTTCGTGAGAGGGCCGTTCGTCCACCCGACAGGAGCTTCATGACCACCGCGCCCTGGCGTGACCCCGCCCTGCCCGCCTCCGTCCGCGTCGACGACCTGCTCTCCCGGATGACCCTGGAGGAGAAGACCGCCCAGCTCTACGGCGTGTGGGTGGGCGCCGACACGGACGGCGAGGGTGTCGCACCGCACCAGCACGACATGACCTCCGACTACGACTGGGACGAGCTGATCACCCTCGGCCTCGGCCAGATCACCCGCTCCTTCGGCACCGCCCCCGTCGACCCCGGTCTCGGCGCGCAGGCCCTGGCCCGCGCCCAGCGGCAGATCGCGGCGGCCGGCCGGTTCGGCATCCCGGCGGTCGCGCACGAGGAGTGCCTGGCCGGATTCACCGCCTGGCAGGCCACCGCCTACCCCGTGCCGCTGGCGTGGGGCGCCAGCTTCGACCCCGAGCTGGTGGAGCGGATGGCCCGCCGTATCGGCGAGGACCTGCGCGCGGCCGGCGTCCACCAGGGGCTCGCGCCCGTCCTGGACGTCGTACGGGATCCGCGCTGGGGCCGGGTGGAGGAGACGATCGGCGAGGACCCGTATCTGGTGGGCACGATCGGCACCGCCTACGTGCGCGGACTGGAGTCGGCCGGGGTGGTCGCGACGCTGAAGCACTTCGCCGGGTACGCCGCCTCGGCCGGGGCGCGGAATCTGGCGCCGGTGCGGGCGGGCGTGCGGGAGTTCGCCGACATCACGCTGCCGCCGTTCGAGATGGCGCTGCGCGAGGGCGGGGCCCGCTCGGTGATGGCCGCGTACACCGAGACCGACGGCGTTCCCGCCTCCGCCGACCCCGGACTGCTGACCCGGCTTCTGCGGGACGAATGGGGCTTCACCGGCACGGTCGTCGCCGACTACTTCGGCATCGGCTTCCTCGAGACCCTGCACCGGGTGGCGGGCAGCCACGCCGAGGCGGCGCACGCGGCGCTGCTGGCCGGCATCGACGTCGAACTGCCCACCGTGAGGTGCTACGGCACTCCCCTGCTCACCGCGGTCCGCGCGGGCGAGATCCCCGAGGAGCTGGTGGACCGGGCGGCCCGCCGGGTGCTGCTGCAGAAGTGCGAACTGGGCCTGCTCGACGAGGACTGGGCCCCCGAGCCCACCGCGCCCCTCGACCTCGACTCGGCCGAGAACCGGGCCCTGGCCCGCCGCCTCGCCGAGGAGTCGGTGGTGCTGCTGGACAACCCCGACGGTCTGCTCCCCCTCTCCCCCGACACCCGGATCGCGGTCGTCGGCCCCCGCGCCGCCGACGCGCTCGCGATGCTGGGCTGCTACTCGTTCCCCTCCCACGTCCTGACCCACCACCCCGGGGTCCCGGCAGGCATCGACATCCCGACGGTCCTGGAGGCGCTGCGCGCCGAACTGCCCGACGCCAAGGTGACGTTCGCCCACGGCTGCGACACCTCGGATCCGGACACCTCGGGCTTCGAGGAGGCGGTCGCGCGGGCCGCCGAGGCGGACGTGTGCGTGGCGGTGCTCGGCGACCGGGCCGGCCTGTTCGGCCGCGGCACCTCGGGCGAGGGCTGCGACGCGAGCGACCTGAGCCTGCCCGGTGTGCAGGCCGAGCTGCTGGACGCACTCGTCGCGACGGGCGTGCCCGTGGTGCTGGTGCTGCTCACCGGGCGGCCGTACGCGCTGGGCCGCTGGCAGGGCCGCCTGGGCGCGGCCGTGCAGGCCTTCTTCCCCGGCGAGGAGGGCGGCCCCGCGGTGGCGGGCGTGCTGTCCGGCCGCGTGAACCCCTCCGGCCGCCTGCCGGTCAGCGTGCCGCACGTCCCCGGCGGCCAGCCGTGGACCTACCTCCAGCCGCCACTGGGCCTCGCGGGCGAGGTCAGCAACCTGGACCCGACCCCGCTGTACGCCTTCGGCCACGGCCGCTCGTACACGAGGTTCGAGTGGGTCCCCGACAGACGCGACCAGGACGTGGAGATCACCACGGACAGCACGTACGACGTCTCCGTGACCGTCCGCAACACCGGTGACCGCGAGGGCGCGGAGGTCGTCCAGCTCTACCTCCACGACCCGGTCGCCTCGGTCACCCGCCCCGACATGCGCCTGATCGGCTATCAGCGGCTGGAGCTGGCCCCTGGCGCGGCGGCGCGCGTGACCTTCCGCTTCCACCCGGACCTCTCGGCCTTCACCGACCGCACGGGCCACCGCATCGTGGAACCGGGCACCCTCGAACTGCGCTTGGCGGCATCGAGCACAGACATCCGCCACACGACCCACCTGACCCTGACGGGCCCGCGGCGCGTAGTGGGAACGGACCGGCGGCTGCGCTGCGAGACGGAGGTGTCGGAAGTGCCGTGAGGCCCCTCAGCCGGAGGCGACCGACTCGAACCGCCACCGGTGGACCGGGCGGGTGAGCAACTCGCCCGGAGGCTCCGGCAGTTCAGGGAGTTCCGCGTCGTACGGGGCGTCCCACCAGGTGATGATCAGGACTCGGTCTCCGGGGGCCCGGAAGGTCTCGCGGCGCAGGGGGGTGCCGGGGAGGTTCTGCGTGCGGGTCCAGGTCAGTAGGTCGCCGCCCCGGCCGGGGACCGCGCGGGCCTCCCACATCAGGGCGACCGTCACGAGTAGAGGTTCTCCTTGCTCAGCTCGTGCACATGGTCGTGGGTGTGCGCCTCGCCGGGGACGTGTGGATCGGTCACCGGCAGGGACGAGTCCGCCGACAGGCCCCAGTCGGAGGCCGGACGGTTCCGCGCGACCATCTCCGCGCCCAGCGCGGCCACCATCGCGCCGTTGTCCGTGCACAGCTTGGGGCGCGGTACGCGCAGGCGGATCCCGGCGGCCTCGCAGCGCTCCTGGGCCAGCGCCCGCAGACGGGAGTTGGCGGCGACGCCGCCGCCGATCATCAGGTGGTCGACGCCCTCGTCCTTGCAGGCGCGCACCGCCTTGCGGGTCAGCACGTCCACGACCGCCTCCTGGAACGAGGCCGCCACATCGCGCACCGGCACCTCCTCGCCCGCCGCCCGTTTGGCCTCGATCCAGCGGGCCACGGCCGTCTTCAGCCCGGAGAAGGAGAAGTCGTACGCCGGGTCGCGCGGGCCGGTCAGACCGCGCGGGAAGGCGATCGCGTCCGGGTCTCCCTCACGTGCGTACCGGTCGATGACCGGGCCGCCGGGGAAGCCGAGGTTCAGCACGCGGGCGATCTTGTCGAAGGCCTCGCCAGCCGCGTCGTCGATGGTGGCGCCCATGGGGCGCACGTCGGAGGTGATGTCGCTCGACAGCAGCAGGGACGAGTGGCCGCCGGAGACCAGCAGCGCCATCGTCGGCTCGGGCAGCGCGCCGTGTTCGAGCTGGTCGACACAGATGTGGGAGGCGAGGTGGTTCACGCCGTACAGGGGCTTGCCGAGGGCGTAGGCGTACGCCTTGGCCGCCGAGACGCCGACCAGGAGCGCGCCCGCGAGGCCCGGGCCCGCGGTGACGGCGATGCCGTCCAGGTCCCGCGCGCTCACCCCGGCCTCCTTCAGCGCGCGGTCGATCGTCGGCACCATCGCCTCCAGGTGCGCCCGGGAGGCGACCTCGGGGACGACACCGCCGAAGCGGGCGTGCTCGTCGACGCTGGAGGCGACCGCGTCGGCCAGCAGGGTGGTACCGCGGACGATGCCGACACCGGTCTCGTCGCAGGAGGTCTCGATCCCCAGGACCAGGGGTTCGTCAGCCATGAATCTCGGTTCCTTGTACGCCGTCCGCCGGGTGCGCCGGCGGGACAGAGGTGGAGGGGTCGGACAGGCGCAGCACCAGGGCGTCCACGTTGCCCGGCTGGTAGTAGCCGCGCCGGACGCCGATGGTCTCGAAGCCGAAGCGCTCGTACAGCTTCTGGGCGCGGACGTTGTCGATCCGGCACTCCAGCATCACTTCGGAGCACTCGAAGGCGGTGGCCGCCCGCAGCAGGTCGGTCAGCAGCCGCGAGCCGAGGCCCGTGCCCCAGTGGTCGCGGCTGACCGCGATGGTCTGGATGTCGCCCTGCTCCCCGGAGGCGGCGAGCCCCGCGTAGCCGACGATCCGGTCGCCCTCCTGGGCGATGACGTAACGCCGGGTCGCCTCGGGTCCGCGGGCGTGGGCCAGCTCGGACCAGAACATGCCCCGGGACCAGGCGTCCTCGGGGAACAGCTCCCGTTCCAGCTCCAGCACGGGTTCGATGTCCCACCAGCGCATCTCGCGCAGCACGACGGTCTCGGATCCGGTCACTTGGGGGTGACCACCTTGTAGTTCTTGGGGACCTGGGCGTCGGGCCGCCGCAGATACAGCGGCCGGGGCGCCGGCAGCGCCTCGCCGGCGGCCAGCCGCTCGGCGGCCAGCCGGGCCAGGGCGGCGGCGGACACATGCTCGGGCTCGTGCGCCTTGGGGAAGGTCTCCGGGTACAGCAGCGCGCCCGCGCCGACCGCGGGCAGGCCCTTGACCTGCTCGGCGATGTCGGCGGGCCGGTCGACGGCCGGGTCGGTGAGGCGGGTGCGGGAGTCGGCGTAGCGGGCCCAGTAGACCTCCTTGCGGCGGGCGTCGGTCGCCACGACGAAGGGGCCCTCCAGGTCGGCCGCGTAGGCCAGTCCGTCCAGCGTGCACACACCGTGCACGGGGACGCCGAGCGCGAGCCCGAAGGTGTCCGCGGTCATCAGGCCGACGCGCAGCCCGGTGTACGGGCCGGGGCCGATGCCGACGACTACGCCGGTGACGGCGTCCAGCTTCCGGCCGGCGTCGGCGAGCACCCGGTCGATCGCCGGGAGCAGCAGCTCGCCGTGCCGGCGGGCGTCCACCTGGCTCGACGAGGCGATGATGTCGTCGCCGTCGTGCAGCGCGACCGTGACGGCGGGGGTGGCGGTATCCAGAGCGAGCAAGAGCACGCAAACAGCCTACGGCTCCCGCGCCTTCGCCACGGCCGCAAGGTCGGGACGGTCACGGACTGCTACCGTCTCGATCGCATACGTGCATCACGGGTCGAAGCGGGACAGAGGTGACGGCGGTGGCAGGGACCAGCTCGGCGATCGTGGCGGGGCTGACCGCGACGGCGCTCGCGACGGTCGGCTTCCTCGGCTACCAGGCGTCCGCGAACGTCCCGGCGGATCTGCGTGCGGCCGCGCAGGCGGGCACGGCCCGGTCCGCCCCCAAGGCCTCCCAGGACGGCGATCGCCCGGAGCCCCTCCCCGCCCGCTCGGGTCGGGGCGTCCGGGTCGTGTACTCCCTGGACCACGACCGGGTGTGGCTGGTCGAGGACGGCGGCGAGGTCGGGCGCACCTTCTCCGTCCGCCCCAGCACGGTGGACCCGGCGCCGGGCACCTACCGGGTCACCTCCCGCTCCAAGCGGGTCACCGGATCGGATGGCATTCCGGTCGAGCACGTGGTGCGGTTCGCCAGCGTCGACGGCACGGTGATCGGCTTCAGCGCGGCGGTGGACGGCTCCATGCCGGAGATCGATCCGTCGGTCCGCACGGGCGGGGTCCGCGAGACGCGGGCGGACGGCGCGGCGATGTGGAGGTTCGCGACGATCGGCCGGAAGGTCGTGGTCGTGCCGTAGGTCTGTCCGTGGACCTGTCCGTCAGCTCTGTCCGTGGGCATGTCCGTGGGCCTGTCTGTGGACCGGCCGTCAGGTCTGTCCGTGGGTCTACGCGGCCTGGCGGCGGTCCGTCACGGGCCGGGCGAGGGGCGGCTCGGGCGCGCGGGGCGGCGTCGAGATCGCGGCCGCCGCGGCGCAGGCGGCGAGCAGATCGCGCATGGGCACCCCGGAAACCGGCTTCGGCTGCGCCGTGGTCCGGCGGTCGCTCTCGGTGGCCGACATGGACGCCTCCTGGGGGCCGGGGGCGGAAGCAGTCAGGTACTTAGGTACACCTAACTACGGGCTGGGTACCATGTGACCACGGCCGGGAGCCGGAACGCAACATTTTCCCGACGTCTTGTCGGAACGTTCATATGAGACCCGAGGGCCTGGTGACGTGACGGCCTGACGCGGCCGCCTACGCCGACAGCACGCTCAGGTCCGCGCCCGACCAGCGCTCGCCCAGGCCCGTCAGCGTCACATGCCGGACCTCGTCCGTCGTGTCGCCGACCGCGCGGTGGATGACGACCTGGAGCCGCTCGTCGGTCAGCTCCTCGACCTTGCCCTCGCCCCACTCCACGACGATCACGGACTCGGGCAACGAGACGTCGAGATCGAGGTCCTCCATCTCGTCCAGCCCCCCGGAGAGGCGGTACGCGTCGACGTGGACCAGGGGCGGGCCCTCGCCCAGGGACGGGTGGACGCGGGCGATCACGAAGGTCGGCGAGGTGACCGCGCCCCGCACGCCGAGTCCCTCGCCGAGCCCCCGGGTCAGCGTGGTCTTGCCGGCGCCGAGCTCACCGGTGAGCATCACCAGGTCGCCCGCGCGCAGCAGCTTCGCGAGCTTGCGGCCCAGTTCCCGCATCTGGTCGGGCGAGGTGATCGTCAGCTCGACGGACTGCGCGGCCCGCGCATCGGACTGCGGGACGGCGGACTGCGCGGACGGCTCGGGCTCAGCCGGGTTGTGCGGTGCTGCTGGTGCTTCCATAGCCACCCACGTTAGCCCCTGCGGGCACCGCACCCGCGCGGGTCAGCAGGTCCGCGAGACGGTCGGTGACGACCTCCGGGTGCTCCAGGATCACCAGATGCCCGGCGTCCGGCACCAGCACCAGCTCCGCCTCCGGCAGCAGATCGGCGATCGCCTCGCTGTGCTCGCTCGGTGTCACCAGGTCCTGCACCCCGGCCAGCACCAGCACCGGCAGATCCGCGAAGTGGGCGAGCGCCTCGGTCTTGTCGTGGTCGTTGAACGCCGGGTAGTACTCGGCGACGACATCGATCGGCGTGGACTCGATCATCCGTTCGGCGAACCGCGCCACGGCGGGATCGACGTCCCGCGACGCGAACGAGTACCGCTTGATGACCCCGGCGAACAGATCCGCCGTCGCCCGGCGCCCCTTCTCCACCAGCTCGGCCCGCTGCCCCAGCGCCTTGAGCACCCCCGGCAGCACCCGCCGCACCGCGTTGACCCCGGCGACCGGCAGTCCGAAGTTGACCTCGCCGAGCCGCCCCGACGACGTGCCGACAAGGGCCACGCCGACGACCCGCTCGCGGATCAGCTCCGGATACTGGTCGGCCAGCGCCATCACGGTCATCCCGCCCATCGAGTGACCCACCAGCACCAGCGGCCCCTCGGGTGCGGCGGCGTCGATGACGGCCTTCAGATCCTGCCCGAGCTGCTCGATCGTGACCGGCTCGCCCCGCTCCACCTGCGCCGCGCCCCGAGCGGAACGCCCGTGGCTGCGCTGGTCCCAGTGCACGGTCCGGACGACGCCCCTGAGCGCGGCCCGCTGGAAGTGCCAGGAGTCCTGGTTGAGGCAGTAGCCGTGACTGAAGACGACGGTGACCGGCGCCGGGGGCTTGCGGCCGAACAGCCGCCGGCGTCGCGCGGGCGCGGCAGTCGTCTCGGGGTCCGGCTCGTCGACCTCGTAGTACAACTCGGTGCCGTCATCGGCGTACGCCTTGCCGGGTGTGCCGCGCAGCGTGCCGTACGGTCCCGCCGAGTCGAGCGCGAGCCGGGCCTTGCGGCGCATGCCCCGGCCCACGGTCATCCGCTCGATGGCGACACCCGCGGCTGCGCCGGTGGCTATCACGCCTATCGCGACACCCGCGATGCCGGTCGCCCGGCGCCATCCGCCGGATGCTCCGGCGGCGGAGGCGACGGCCGCCGTGGCGGCGCTCGCGACGGCCTCCGCACTGCTCTCGGTCACGTACCGCTCCTCTTCGCCGGCTGTTGATCACGGGCGGGGCCCCTGCGTGGGTCCCCCGTCCCGCCCCTCACTCACTTGGACGCGTTCGCGCCGCACAAGGACGCGTTCACCGGAACGCGTTCACACGGACGCCTCGACTGGACTCATGTGCGCGGACGCACTCACTGGACTCTTTTACTCGGACGCACTGACATAGACGCGCGGAACGCGTGGTCCGATCCGGGTGACGATCTCGTACGCGATGGTGCCCGCCGCCTGCGCCCAGTCCTCGGCGGTGGGCTCACCCCGGTCACCGGGCCCGAACAGCACCGCTTCCGTCCCCTCCGGCGGCTCGTCCCCGCCCAGGTCGACGACGAACTGGTCCATCGCGACCCGCCCCGCGACCGTGCGCCACTTGCCCTCGACCAGCACCGGTCCGGCGGAGGAGGCGTGCCGCGGAATGCCGTCCGCGTAGCCGAGGGGGACGAGGCCGAGGGTGGTCGCGCCCGGGGTGACGTAGTGATGGCCGTAGCTGACGCCGTGCCCGCCCGGGACACGCTTGACCAGCGCGAGGGAGGCGGAGACGGTCATCACCGGCCGCAGGCCGAAATCGGCGGGGCTGCCGATCTCGGGGCTGGGCGAGACGCCGTACATCGCGATACCGGGCCGGACGAGATCGAAGTGGCTCTCGGGGAGCGTGAGGGTGGCCGGCGAGTTCGCGATGTGCCGCACCTCGGGCCGAACGCCCTGCGCCTCGGCGTACGTCACCATCTCCCGGAAGCGGGAGAGCTGGGCGGCGATGGAAGGATGCCCGGGCTCGTCGGCGCAGGCGAAGTGGGACCAGAGCCCGGTGATCCGCACCAGCCCGTCCCGCTCGGCCCGCAGCGCGGCGGCGACGAGCTCGGCCCAGTCCTCGGGCTGGCACCCGTTCCGCCCGAGCCCGGTGTCGGCCTTGAGCTGCACGAGCGCGGGCGTGCCGGCGAGGCGAGCGGCCCGGACGGCCTCCTCCAGGGCCCAGACCCCGCTCAGGGACACATCGATCCCGGCCTCGATCGCCTCCCGCCAGGGCCCGCCGGGTGTCCACAGCCAGCACATGATCCGTACGTCGTCCGGCAGCCCGGCGCCGGGCGCACGCAGGGCGAGCGCCTCCTGGGGCGTGGCCGTGCCCAGCCAGGTCGCTCCGGCCTCGACAGCGGCCCGCGCACAGGGGAGCGCCCCGTGCCCGTACGCATCGGCCTTGACCACGGCCATGAGGGCAGCCCCGGGGGCCAGCTCGCGCAGCCGACGCACATTGCCCCGCAACGCGTCCAGATCGATCTCGGCACGGGCCCGGCCTGCGGCACCGGCCCACTGGGCATCTGTCTCACTCATGGTGGGGCCAGTGTCTCAGAGGGGGGAGCGGGCGGGCGGGGCGGCGCCGGTGGGGGGCCTGTCCGTGGCACACCGACTGCGGGTCGTACGCGGCCGGCCGCGCGGTTCCCCGCGCCCCTGAGGCGGGTGCGGTCACCTACCTAGCGCCGCACCCAACCTGCGCAGCCGCGGGCTGCGAACAGCCGCCGGCCGACCTAGCTGCCGACCTAGCTGCGGACAGCCGCCGGCCGACCCAGCTGCCGACAGCCGCCGGCCGACCCAGCTGCGGGCAGCCGTCGGCCGACCTAGCTGCGGGCAGTCGTGCCGCTGGGGCGGCACGGGTGGGCGCAGCGGCACCCCGCAAGCGCGGGCAAGCGAAACCCACCCCCGGCCGGCACCCACACCCGTGCCTACTCAGCCCGCGTCCCGCACCACATCCCGCCAAGCCCCCGGAATCGCCTCAGCCACATCGTGCGCCCCCACCGGCGCCACCCCCGCCCCCGCAGCGCCGCCCGCCGCGAACCGCCCCGCCAGCCCATGCACATACGCCCCCGCACTCCCCGCGTCCACCGCCGAGAGCCCCGCCGCCAGCAACGACCCGGTAAGCCCCGACAGCACGTCCCCGCTCCCCGCCGTCGCCAGCCACGGCGTCCCCGTCGGATTCACCCGCACCGCCCCACCCCCGGTCTCAGCCACCAACGTCGTCGACCCCTTCAGCAGCACCGTCGCCCCGTACCGCCCCGCCAGCTCCCGCACCGCGGCCAGCCGGCCCCCCTCGACCTCCGCCCGCTCGACACCCAGCAGCGCCGCCGCCTCCCCGGCGTGCGGAGTCATCAGCGTCGGCGCCCTCCGCGCCCGCACCGCCGCCACCTCGGCCAGCCGCAACCCGTCCGCGTCGATCAGCACCGGCACGTCCGACGCCACCACCTCCGCGACCGTCGCCGCATCGTCCCCGGCCCCCGGCCCGACCACCCACGCCTGCACCCGCCCCGCATGTGTGGGCCCCCGGTCCGACACCAGCGTCTCAGGGAAGCGGGCGATCACGGCCTGCCCGGCAGGACCGACGTACCGCACGGCCCCCGCACCGCCCCGCAGCGCCCCGGCGACCGCGAGCACCGCGGCCCCCGGATAGCGCCCGGACCCGGCGGCGATCCCGACGACCCCCCGCCGGTACTTGTCGCTCTCCGCCCGCGGCACCGGCAGCAGCCGCGCCACATCGGCGTGCTGCAACGCCTCCAGCTCCGCCTCTTCCGGCAGTTCGAGCCCGATGTCGACCAGCCGCACCGAGCCCGCGTACTCCCGCGCCGGATCGATCAGCAGCCCCGGCTTGTGCGTCCCGAACGTCACCGTGACATCGGCCCGCAGGGCCGCCCCCCGCACCTCCCCGGTGTCGACGTCGACCCCGCTCGGCAGGTCCACGGCCACCACCACGGCCCGCGACCGCTCGGCAGCGGCGGCCAGCGGCACGGCGTCCGGCCGCAACCCGCCCTTCCCGCCGATCCCGACGATCCCGTCCACGACGAGATCCGCCCGCTCGATCAACGCCTCGGCCGCGGACCGGCCGTCTGCCCCGTCCGCCCGCACGGGCCGTCCCCCCGCCCGGCGCAGCGCCGCGAGCCCCCCGGCATGGGCGCGCTCCGGAGCGAGGAGCACCGCGCTCACCCCAGCCCCACGCCGGGCCAGCCGCGCCCCGGCGTACAGGGCGTCACCTCCGTTGTCCCCGCTGCCGACCAGCAGCACGACCCGGCTGCCGTACACCCGCCCCAGCAGATCCGCGCAGGTCGCGGCCAGCCCCGCGGCGGCGCGCTGCATCAGCGCCCCGTCCGGCAGCCGTGCCATCAGTTCGCGCTCCGCCGTCCTGACCGTCTCCACGCTGTACGCAGTACGCATGCGTCCGAGTCTCCCGCACGGGCCGCCTCAACTCCCGTACCACGGAACCCGGTCGCACCCATTGACGTACGACCATGCCCACGACCACACTCACGCGCCCCGCCGGGTGAATCGATTCAGTCGAACGGATTCGACCGGACGACGACAACCGGATGACGACATCGACCGGACGACGACATGAGAGGCCGTGAACCCATGGGCCGCAGAGCCGCACTCCTCACCGCAGCCGCCACCACCACCGCACTCCTCACCACCGCGAGCGTCATGACGGCCCCCACGACCGCAGTCGCCCGCGCAGCGGCCTGCGGTGACGGCACCTACCACGCGGAGGCCGTGCGGAACGGCAGCACCTGGACCGCCCGCCGCGGTGGCAGCACCGTCCACACGGGCACGGACATGCGAGCGGCCGTTCAGGCGGCGATCAGCAGCCTGACGCCGGGCCGTACGGCGAAGGAACGAGTCGTGGTCCGCGGCTCTGGCTCGATCTCCGCCGGCTCCCGCATCTCGCTGCCCAGCTACACCACCCTGGACGTCTGCGGCACCATCGACGTCACCGGTACCGGCACCGGCGACCAGGCCCCGGTCTACTCCCGCGGCACCCGCGACATCGAGGTCCAGCACCTGAACGTCACCGGAGCCCCGCTGTACGGCGTCTTCCTGCGCAACGTGCAGAACGCGACCCTCGGCCAGATCGACATGCGCCTGTCCCGCGGCCTCGGCATCCGCGTCGACAACCGCGGCGACACCAGCCAGTGGACGCGCAACGTCCGCATCGACAACGTCTACGTCTCCGGCGCGTCCAGCCACGCGGTGGAGACATACGGTGTCGACGGCCTGACCGTAGGCACAGTGACCGCCCGCAACGTCGGCGAATCGGGCCTCCTCCTCAACCAGACCATCAACGCCACGGTCACCAAGGTGGACGCGGAGAACGCCGGCACCGGCACGGGCTACGCGGCCTTCCGCATGGCCAACCGCAACGGCCGCGTCGGCAGCTCGTACCCCACGAACATCCGCGTCGGCGAGGTCATCGCACGCGGCGGAGGCCGGGGCGTCTTCTGCGTCTCGGAGAGCGGCGGCGCGACGATCGACCGGGTGACGCTGTCGAACACCGGCAACAACTCGGTCCTGATCGAGAACTGCTACAACGTGACGCTGGCCGCCCGGAGCGGCACGATCGACGGCGGCGGCGAACTCCGGCTGGCGGCCCGCTCGGAGTTCCCGAACAACCGGGACATCACCATCCAGAACCTGACGGTGACGAACAGCGCGATCCGCGAGAACCCGTGCGGCGAGAACACGACGTTCCGCAACAACACGCTGATCAACAGTAGCCAGTCGATCTGCTAACGCCGCCGATGACGCACGAGCGCGAAGACGACGGTGAGCACGGCGGCAACGACGAGCATGGCCTGCCCCCAGACGGGGAGCTCGACTCCGGCCCCGGGAAAGCCGAGCACGACCACGCTTCTCACCCCTCAGCGACCACGACGGCGGAGGCGACCCCGGCATCATGACTGAGCGACACATGCCACGACCGCACACCCAGCTCAGCGGCCCGCGCGGCCACGGTCCCCGTCACCCGCAGCCGGGGTTGCCCACTGTCCTCGACGTACACCTCGGCATCGGTCCAGTACATCCCCCCGGGTGCCCCCAGGGCCTTCGCCAACGCCTCCTTGGCGGCGAACCGCGCGGCGAGCGAGGCCACCCCCCGCCGCTCCCCACTGGGCAACAACAACTCACTCTCGAGGAAAAGCCGCTGAGCCAACCCGGGCGTCCGCTCCAGCGACGCCGCGAACCGATCGATCTCAGCAACATCAATCCCGACACCGATGATGCTCATGGGGGGCACCTTACGGGGCCGGGTCCCACGGGCCGCACATCCGAAAGCACCATCGGACTGCCCCGCTCCAGACCTCCCTCCGGCCAAGTCGGCTGCCTGACCAGGTGGTCACCTCTTGCGATCGGGGCTCCACACATAGACCCCTGGGGCCGTCTCGATGACTTCGAGGGGCCAGGCCGACCGGACCTGTTCCAGGCGCCGACGGTGCTCGGCGATCCAGTCTCCTTGTGGTCGGACTCCCAGGAGCGCAGTTAGACGGTCCGGATCGCTGATCTGGATCGACAGCCGGCCGTCGTCGTGCATGTGGATGTCGAGGCTCGGGCCGCGGTCGCCGCCGAGGCTGACCGTCCGGCCCGGCCTCACGTTGGACAGCTCCTGCTCCCAGGAGTCCAGGTCGCCCGGGAGGAGGGAGAGATCGAGCCGGGCGTCGAGGAAGCTCGCGGAGGCGAGTACGTCCGAGCGCAGGATGTCGTGACCGGTCAGCACGCCCGGCTGGGACCGTCCCGTCACCCGCACGATGCAGCGGTTCCCCTCCGGATCGACAAGGTGGACAAGGTCTGTCGGTGCGGGCTCCGTCACGAGTTCCTCGCTTTCGTGCGCTGGTCTGGCCTGCATCGTCGCACCTCACGGAACCAGACCTGCGTCGGCCGCTCACCGCTGAACTCATGCGGCGTGCAGGCGAGACGCGGCCGCGCCCCGCCACCTCGGGAGCCGGAGAGCTACTCCACCGTCACCGACTTCGCCAAGTTCCGAGGCTGATCCACCTCGTTCCCCCGCGCCGTAGCCAGCTCGCACGCGAAGACCTGCAGCGGCACCGTCGCCACCAGCGGCTGGAGCAGTACCGGAGTCGCCGGGATCCGGACCAGGTGGTCCGCGTACGGAACCACCGCCTCGTCCCCCTCCTCCGCGATCACGATCGTCCGCGCACCCCGCGCCCGGATCTCCTGGATGTTGGAGACGATCTTGTCGTGGAGGACGGACCGGCCCCGGGGCGACGGCACGACGACGACCACCGGCAGGTCCTCCTCGATCAGCGCGATCGGCCCGTGCTTCAGCTCGCCCGCCGCGAAGCCCTCCGCGTGCATGTACGCGAGTTCCTTCAGCTTGAGCGCGCCCTCCAGAGCGACCGGATACCCCACATGCCGCCCGAGGAAGAGCACCGTGTTCTTCTCCGCCAGCGACCGTGCCAGCTCCCGCACCGGCTCCATGGTCTCCAGCACCCGCTCCACCGCCCCGGAGATCGACGACAGGTCCCGCACCACCGCCCGGATCTCGTCGGCCCACTTGGTGCCCCGCACCTGCGCCAGATACAGCGCGACGAGATAGCAGGCGACCAGCTGCGTCAGAAATGCCTTCGTCGAGGCGACCGCCACCTCCGGCCCCGCGTGCGTGTACAGCACCGCGTCCGACTCCCGCGGAATCGTCGAGCCGTTGGTGTTGCAGATCGCCAGCACCTTGGCGCCCTGCTCGCGGGCGTGCCGTAGCGCCATCAGCGTGTCCATGGTCTCGCCGGACTGGGAGACGGCGATGACCAGGGTCTGCTGGTCGAGGATCGGATCCCGGTACCGGAACTCGCTCGCCAGCTCCACCTCGCACGGGATCCGCGTCCAATGCTCGATGGCGTACTTGGCGATGAGACCGGCGTGGAAAGCCGTACCGCACGCCACGATGACGACCTTGTCGACCTCGCGCAGCACGCTCGCCGGGATCCGCACCTCGTCCAGCGACAGCGAGCCGGAAGCGTCGATACGCCCCAGCAGCGTGTCGGCGACGGCCTTCGGCTGCTCGGCGATCTCCTTGAGCATGAAGTAGTCGTAGCCGGCCTTCTCGGCGGCCGACGCGTCCCAGTCGACGTGGTACGAACGCACGTCCGCCGGACTGCCGTCGAAACCGGTGACGGTCACCGTGTCCCGGCGCAGCTCGACCACCTGGTCCTGCCCCAGCTCGATCGCGGACCGGGTGTGCGCGATGAACGCGGCGACGTCCGAGGCGAGGAAGGCCTCGCCCTCGCCGACGCCCACGACGAGCGGCGAGTTGCGCCGCGCGCCGACCACCACGTCCGGCTCGTCGGCGTGGACGGCGACCAGCGTGAACGCCCCCTCCAGCCGCCGGCACACCAGCCGCATCGCCTCGGCGAGATCCGCGCAGGAGGAGAACTCCTCGGCGAGCAGATGAGCGACGACCTCGGTGTCCGTCTCGGACGTCAAGTCATGGCCGCGCTCCGCGAGTTCTTCCCTGAGCCCGGCGAAATTCTCGATGATCCCGTTGTGCACGACGGCGACCCGTCCGGCGTTGTCGAGGTGCGGGTGAGCGTTCGCATCGGTCGGCCCTCCGTGCGTGGCCCACCGCGTGTGCCCGATCCCGGTCGTGCCCGTCGGCAACGGCCGCTCGCTCAGCTCCTTCTCGAGATTGACGAGCTTCCCGGCCTTCTTGGCCGTGGCCAGACCGCCGTCCGCGAGAACGGCCACCCCCGCCGAGTCGTATCCCCGGTACTCCAGCCGCTTCAGCCCGGCGGTCACCACATCGAGCGCCGACTGCGTCCCCACGTATCCCACGATTCCGCACATGCAGGGCACCCTACGATCCGTCAGCCCCCGGAAACGGCCTCCGCCTGCCCGAAATCGGAAATTCCCACCACCGTACGAACGGCCGGACCGGCCCCGGCGAAGGTAGCCTCGGCCGTCATGAACCACCGTCAGCGCAAGAAGCTCACCCGGCGCCTCTTCGACGCGATCCTCATGGACGACACGGCCGGGGTGAGGGCGGCTCTGCGGGCCGGTGCCGACCCGGAGGGACGGGACGGCGAGGGCACGACCCTGCTCTATCAGGCCTCCGTGAGCGGACACGCGGACATCGCCCGCCTCCTCCTGGCCGCCGGTGCCCACCCCGACACCGAGAGCAGAGGGCTCGGTGCGGAGGGCACGCCGTTGTGCGCGGCCGCGTGCTGGGGGTACATCGACGCCGTACGGGAACTGCTCGCGCACGGCGCCGACCCGGACCTCCGCGAGGACCACGGCACCGGCCGCACCGCCCTGGAGTGGGCCCAGGACTGCGGGCACGCCGAGACCGCGGAGCTTCTCGTCACGGCGGGGGCCGCACCGCGCACGACCGCGTGACCGTCCCCGCCGAGAATCAGCCGAGAATCAGCCCAGCTTGCCCACCTGAGCGGCCACCACGTCCGCCGGCACATCGAAGTCCTCGCCCGTCCCCATCGCGGCCAGGTTCACCGCGCTGAAGGTCACGAGCGTCGCGCCCTTGCGGACGATGACGAGCTTGCTGGGGGCCTGGACGTTCTCGTCGGCCGCCACCGTCAGCGTGATGGCCGCGCCCTCGTCGCCGCCCTCGGGGGCAGCGGTCGTGGCCACCTTGGTGACCTTCATCGGCTCGCCGCCCACGGTGGCCGTGAAGCCGCCCGCGCACTTCTCCGCGGCGGCGTTCAGGCCCTTCACCGCCTCCTCGGCGCCTCCGTCCTCGTACGACGCGAGGTTGATCAGCATCTTGTCCACGTCGAGGGCGGCCAGCAGGGCGTCCTCGGGCTTGGTGTCCTTGGACGGCTTCTTCGGCTCACCGGTCCAGGACCGCTTCGTCGTCGCCGCCGGCTCGCCCTGCGCGACACCCGCCTGCGCGTACGCCAGCGGCAGGCACGCGGCGTCCTCGGTCTTCACCTGGTCCTTGGCGATGTCGTCCGTCGCGGCGACCTTGGTGGCGACCTTGCCGTCCTTGACGTCCGACTGCGCCAGCCCGGCCTTCTCCAGCTCGGCGGCGGTCAGTGCCTTCGCCGCCGGCGCGGCCGCGGCGGTCGACTCGGACGCGCCCTTGCCCTCGCCGCTGTTGTCGTCGTCGCCCGAGCCGCCGCAGGCGGTGGCGAGCAGGGCCAGGGCGGCGGCGGAGGCGGCGAGCGCGGTACGGCGGACGGCTATGGCTCTCACGTTGGGAACTCTTTCTGCGACTCTGCGGACGATCTTCCGCATGCTGTGCGCGCACTGTACGCACGGCAGACGCACAGGGGACACACAGACGATCACCCAGGCATCACCCGGTACCCGACCGTGATCACCACGTGATCCCGGCGGCAGGCGTGACGCACCCCACCCGCCATCCGGTTCAAACAGCGTTAACAATGGACTGTGATCTCTCCGGTCTCCTCGACCCCCCGGAGCGCCCACCGGCAGCGGCCGGAGGCGACTCCCTACGTCGATCTCACCCGCGCCGAGTGGAGCGCGCTGCGCGACAAGACGCCGCTGCCGCTCACCGCCGAGGAGGTCGAGCAGCTGCGCGGCCTCGGTGACGTCATCGACCTCGACGAGGTGCGGGACATCTACCTGCCCCTGTCCCGGCTGCTCAACCTGTACGTGGGCGCCACCGACGGCCTGCGCGGTGCGCTGAACACCTTCCTCGGCGAGCAGGGCTCCCAGTCGGGTACGCCCTTCGTCATAGGCGTCGCCGGTTCCGTCGCCGTCGGCAAGTCGACCGTCGCCCGGCTGCTGCGCGCCCTGCTGTCCCGCTGGCCCGAGCACCCTCGCGTCGAGCGGGTCACCACCGACGGCTTCCTGCTGCCCACCAAGGAGCTCCAGGCGCGCGGCCTGATGTCCCGCAAGGGCTTCCCCGAGTCGTACGACCGCCGCGCGCTCACCCGCTTCGTCGCCGACATCAAGGCCGGCAAGGACGAGGTCACCGCGCCCGTCTACTCCCACCTGAAGTACGACATCATCCCGGGCGAGAAGCTCGTCGTGCGCCGCCCCGACATCCTGATCGTCGAGGGGCTGAACGTCCTGCAGCCCGCCCTGCCCGGCAAGGACGGCCGCACCCGGGTCGGTCTCGCCGACTACTTCGACTTCAGCGTGTACGTCGACGCCCGCACCGAGGACGTCGAGCGCTGGTATCTCGACCGCTTCAAGCGGCTGCGCGAGACCGCGTTCCAGAACCCCTCCTCGTACTTCCGCAAGTACACGCAGGTCTCGGAGGAGGAGGCCCTCGACTACGCGCGCACGATGTGGCGCACCATCAACAAGCCGAACCTCGTGGAGAACATCGCCCCCACCCGGGGCCGCGCCACCCTCGTCCTGCGCAAGGGCCCGGACCACAAGGTGCAGCGCCTGAGCCTGCGCAAACTGTGACGGCTACGCTGCCGCCATGCTGCACCTGCGCCTGATCACGCCCGCGGAGAAGACCGACGACGTGGTCCGCCTCATCGAGTCCACCGTCGGGACGACGCACTTGTGCGTGCTGCCGGGCGCCGCCCGCAACCCCGCCGGGGACGTCGTGCTGTGCGACGTGGCCCGCGAGGCGGGCGACGAGCTCCTCAGCGAGCTCCAGAGCCTCGGCCTCGACACGTCGGGGTCCATCGCCGTGGAGAACATCGACCTGTCGCTGTCCAAGCGGGCCGACAGGGCGGAGGAGGAGGCGCCGGGCGAGGGCGCGGACGCGGTGCTGTGGGAGCACCTGACCGACGCCACCCACGAGGAGTCGACCCTGTCGATCACCTACCTGGCGTTCATCACGCTGGCCACGATGATCGCCGCCTGCGGTGTCGTCCTGGACAACGCGATCCTGATCGTGGGCGCGATGGCGGTCGGCCCGGAGTTCGGTCCGCTGGCCGGTATCTCGACCGCGGTGGTGCAGCGCCGGCCCCGGCTCGCGGTGCGCTCGATGATCGCCCTGCTGGTGGGCTTCGCCGTGGCGATGGCGGTGACGGTGGGCTTCAGCTTCTTCATGGATGCGGTCGGCCTGTTCTCGCAGGAGCAACTGGACGCCGACCGACCGCAGACCGGTTTCGTCTACGCCCCCGACTGGTTCTCGTTCGTGGTGGCGGTCCTGGCCGGAGCGGCGGGCACCCTCTCCCTCACGTCCGCGAAGTCCGGCGCCCTGGTCGGTGTCGCCATCTCGGTGACGACCGTCCCGGCCGCCGCGAACGCCGCCGTAGCCCTGAGCTACGGCGACACCCCCCAGACCTGGGGCTCGACGGAACAGCTCCTTTTGAACCTGCTCGGCATCACCGTCGCAGGCACCTTGACCCTGGCCGCCCAGAAGGCCCTGTGGTCGGCCCAACGCAAGCGCCTCACAAGAAACGCCGGGTAGGGAAACACCCTCAGGGGCGCGGGGAACTGCGCGACAAGCCACGACGCACTCGCAGCCCGCGACGAAGCAGCGCCCCCACCCCGAACCCGGCACCCCCACTTACCCGAGCGCAGACTTCACGACATCCGCGAGCCGCCCCGCCACGGACCGAGCCTGATCGATGTCGGCCGCCTCGACCATCACCCGAACCAACGGCTCGGTCCCGGAGGGACGCAACAGCACCCGCCCGGTGGTCCCCAGCTCCCGCTCCGCCTCGGTCACCGCCGCCGCCAGCTCCGCCGACGTCCTCACCCGCGACTTGTCCACATCGGGCACATTGATCAGCACCTGCGGCAGCCGCTCCATCACGGCCGCCAGCTCCCGCAGCGAGCGGCCCGTCTCGGCGACCCGCGCCGCCAGCAGCAGCCCGGTCAGCGTGCCGTCACCGGTCGTGGCGTGGTCCAGCACGATCACGTGCCCGGACTGCTCACCGCCGAGCGCGTACCCGCGCTCCTTCATCTCCTCCAGCACATACCGGTCGCCGACCGCGGTCTGCACGACCTGGATGCCCTCGCGCTCCATCGCCAGCTTGAAGCCCAGGTTCGACATCACGGTCGCGACGACGGTGTCCGAGCGCAGTGCCTCCCGCTCCCGCATCGCCAGCGCGAGCACGGCGAGGATCTGGTCCCCGTCGACCTCCTCACCGGTGTGGTCCACGGCCAGGCACCGGTCGGCGTCCCCGTCGTGCGCGATGCCGAGGGCGGCCTGGTGCTCGACGACGGCGGCCTTGAGCTGGTCCAGGTGGGTCGAGCCGCAGCCGTCGTTGATGTTGAGGCCGTCCGGGTCGGCGCCGATCGTGACGACCTCGGCGCCCGCCCGCGTGAACGCCTCCGGCGACACCCGGGAGGCCGCGCCGTGCGCCTCGTCGAGGACGATGCGCAGCCCGTCGAGCCGGTTCGGCAGGACGCCGACGAGGTGCGCGACATACGTGTCGAGGCCCTCCTCGTAGTCCCGCACCCTGCCGACACCGGCCCCGGTCGGCCGGTCCCAGGGCGCACCGGTGCGGTGCTCCTCGTAGACGGCCTCGATACGGTCCTCGAGCTCGTCGGCGAGTTTGTGGCCGCCGCGGGCGAAGAACTTGATGCCGTTGTCGGGCATGGCGTTGTGGCTCGCGGAGAGCATCACGCCGAGGTCGGCGCCGAGCGCGCCGGTGAGGTGGGCGACCGCGGGCGTCGGCAGCACGCCGACCCGCAGCACGTCCACACCGGCGCTGGCGAGGCCCGCGACGACGGCTGCCTCCAGGAACTCCCCGGAGGCGCGCGGATCACGGCCGACCACGGCGGTGGGCCGGTGTCCCTCGAACGTGCCCGCCTCGGCCAGTACGTGCGCGGCGGCCACGGAGAGGCCGAGGGCCATCTCCGCCGTCAGGTCCGCGTTGGCGACACCGCGCACGCCGTCCGTGCCGAAGAGTCGTCCCACTTGTCCTCCTGAGGAAGCATCAATGTCGAAAGCCGCGCCGAGGCGATGTCGGAAGCGGTGCCGGGGCTCTGGACGGTCGCGATGCGAGTGCGGCTCGGCATCGCCCGGCTGGATCCGGGGCAGGCCGTGCCCGGCATCCGAGCGGGCCGGCCCAGCACGACCATCCGATCACATTAGCCTTTGAGCGCCTTGTGTCGTTATACGCCCACGGCAGTGATACACGAACGCCCCGGCAGCACAGTGGCGTGCCGCCGGGGCGTTCGGAGTACGAGCAGGCGCGGAGATCAGCGCTTGCTGTACTGCGGGGCCTTGCGGGCCTTCTTCAGACCGGCCTTCTTCCGCTCGACCGCGCGGTCGTCGCGGCGCAGGAAGCCGGCCTTCTTGAGCGGGCCGCGGTTGTTGTCGACGTCCGCCTCGTTCAGCGCACGGGCGACACCCAGACGGAGCGCACCGGCCTGACCGGAGACACCGCCACCCGCGATGCGGGCGATGACGTCGTAGCGGCCCTCGAGCTCGAGCACCTTGAAGGGCTCGTTGACTTCCTGCTGGTGCACCTTGTTCGGGAAGTAGTCCTCGAGGGTGCGACCGTTGATCTTCCACTTGCCGGTGCCCGGGACGATCCGGACGCGGGCGATGGCGTTCTTGCGGCGGCCCAGGCCGGCGGCCGGCTGGGGCTCGCCGAAGCGGGAGGCCATGGACTCCGAGGTGTACTCGCCCTCGACGGGGACCTCGGACTCGGTGGTGTAGCTGTCGATGTCAAGCTCTTCGAGCGGCTGCTCGGCAGTGGTCTCGGCCACGATTCTCCTCAGATTCTCTTCAGTCTTAGGGGGTGGCCGGACTTACTGCGCGACCTGGGTGATCTCGAACGGCACCGGCTGCTGGGCAGCGTGCGGGTGCTGGTCGCCCGAGTAGACCTTCAGCTTCGAGAGCATCTGACGGCCCAGGGTGTTCTTGGGGAGCATGCCCTTGACGGCCTTCTCGATGGCCTTCTCGGGGTTCTTCGCGAGCAGCTCGTCGTAACGGACGGAGCGCAGACCACCCGGGTAGCCGGAGTGGCGGTACGCCATCTTCTGGGTCCGCTTGTTGCCGGAGAGGTGCACCTTGTCGGCGTTGATGATGATGACGAAGTCACCGGTGTCAACGTGCGGCGCGTAGATCGGCTTGTGCTTGCCACGCAGGATGGAGGCAGCAGTGGAGGCCAGACGGCCCAGGACGACGTCCTGAGCATCGATGACGTGCCACTGGCGCGTCACATCGCCGGGCTTGGGGCTGTACGTACGCACGGTTCGTAGCCTTCGCTTCTTCAGTGAATGGTCCTGACAAGGTCACCGAAGACGATCACGACAGCCCTGACCGCACTGCGGTGACGCAAACCGCGTGCTGGTCGCTGGTCATCGGCCCGGTGGACCGGTGTAAGGGCCCCTCACGTGAGAATGAGCAAGCCAATACACATAACGAACATGCAGAATACCCACGCTCGGCCGGACGGGTCAAAACGAGTCGGCCTGCGCGGACTGCACGCACTCCCCGATTCTACGGCCCTACTCCGCTTTCCTGCCGCACAGCCGCCCGCTGCCGCCGCGGCGCCCGCCACAGCCCTTTCCGCCCCTGACCACCGCGCATGCTCCGGCTCGCGACCGTCACCGCCAGCGCACACAGGGTGAACGCGTCCCGGAAGGCCCTGCGCCGCCCCGTCTCCAGCCACGGCCAGGTCACTCCCGGCAGCTGCGGCACCAGCGCGAGCCAGAACCAGGGCCGCCGGGCCACCGACCCGGCGTACGGCAGGCCGGCGAGCAGCAGCGGCACGACGACCAGGAGGTAGTGGTCGTAGGACGGCCGTGAGACGAGGAACGCCGAGAGCATCAGCCCCGTGGCCGTCTCCACCAGCCTGAGCGGCCCGGCGTCCCCCACGCCCCAGCGCCGGTACGCGCACAGCACCCCGGCCGCCGCCGCGAGCAGGCCGATCACCTCGGCGGGCGCCCGCGGCAGCCCGAGCCGGCGCAGCACCGCGGGCAGCGAGGCCTCGTACAGCCGTACGAACGAGTCGTCGCCGGTCAGCAGGAACGGCAGGGTGCGGGTGAAGAAGCCCGCCGGATCGGGCAGCAGCAGCCCCGCTGCCCCCGACGCCAGGGCCGGCACCAGGACCAGCACCGCCAGCGCCCGCCACCGGCGCGCGAAGACGAACAGCAGCGCCACAGGGGCGAGCAACGGCTTCAGCGCGACGGCCACGCCGATCAGCGCGCCCGCCGCCACCCACCGGCCCCGGTTCGCCAGCAGCAGACACAGCGGCAGCGCCAGCACCGCCGTCACCGTCCAGTTGCCCAGCCGCACCAGATGCCCGAACGGGGCGAAGCCCGCCGCCAGCGCGAGCAGCCCGAGGGCGGCGAGCCTGCTGTGCAGCGGTACGCGGTGCAGCCGCAGGGCACAGGCCCAGGCCAGCGTGAGCGTAAGGGTCACCGCCACCGGCACGAGCACGGTCAGCACGGGCCGCGGCACCAGGGTCTGCGGGGCGGCGGCCACCACGGCACCCGGCAGATAGAGGAAGTGCGGATCGTCGTACGGCGAACCACCGGCCAGCCAGGACCGTGCCGCGTCCACGACGATCGCGTTGTCCATCCCCCCGTCCGAGGTCACCCGCACCGCGTGCACCGTCAGCGCGCACAGCACCACCGCAAGTCCCGCCCACAGGTGCCCGCTCGCCGGTCGCACCAACCACCCGGAGATGTCGCATTTGCCCGTCGCCATGGGGGCAACGCTAGGGGCTGCGAGGCACGTTGAGGCGGACCAGCACACCCCCGGCCCCGTCTAAGATGCGCCCCATGAGTTATGGGCAGGGGGGCTCTCAGCAACAGTGGGATCCCTGGAAACCGCATTCTCAGCAGCCCTGGAACAGCGGCAGCTCCGGCCAGTCCCCCGACTGGGCCGCGCTCGCCGAGGCCTCCGAGGCCCGCGCCAAACGGCGACGGCTGCTGTTCATAGGCGGCGGCGCACTCGCGACCGTCGCGATAGGCACGGCCGTGGCGGTGGCCGTCGTCTCCGCGGGCGGCAACAACGAGACCGCGGGCGGCCCGTCCTCCCAGCTGCCCGGGAGCGCCGACATACCGAGCGCGACGAGCACGGTCCCGTCGTTCGCCCCGACCAGCGCCCCGCCGCCGCTGGATCCGAAGGACTTCATCGCCAGCGCCAAGAAGGACCGGGCGCCGCTCGGCCCGGACATCCTCTTCCCGGGCACCCAGCTCACCATGGGTGAGACGGTGTACAAGAAGGGCCCCACGGCCGACACCCGCAACTGCGCCTCGGCCGCGAAGGCGACGCTCCCCAAGGTCCTGGGCGACAACGACTGCACCCGTCTGATGCGCGTCACCTACACCAAGGACAACGTGGCGGTGACGGTCGGCGTGGCGGTGTTCGACACCGAGGCCCAGGCGCTCAAGGCCAAGCAGCAGGCCGACAAGAAGAGCATCATCAAGTCCCTCGCGGGCGGCGGCGTCAAGGAGTTCTGCGACGGCGCGGTCTGCCGCTCGACCATCAACTCCTACGGACGCTACGCCTACTTCACCCTGGCCGGCTTCACGAACGGCAAGGACGTGACGACCAAGGACACCGCGGTCTTCTCCACGGGCGACGACCTGGCGGAGTTCACGTTCCGTCAGATCCGCCGCCGGGGCGAGGCCCAGGCGTCGGCAGCGGCGAACGAGTAGCCAGGCAGGAGGGCCGGCCCCGTCCGGAGCCGGCCCTCACCGCTCAGCAGCAACCGCGTGCCGGCAACGACCTCTTGTTCCGGGCCTCCCTGCTCCGCGCGGCCAGCAACTCGTCGGCCGGATAACCGACTTCCTCCAGCGTCAGCCCGTGCGGCCGCACGACGTGCACGGCCGAGTCCCGCACGCCCGCCGCCAGCACCTTTCCGGGCCAGTCCGTCGGTCGGTGCCCGTCCCCCACGAACAACAGCGCCCCGATCAGCGACCGCACCATGTTGTGGCAGAAGGCGTCGGCCCGCACGGTGGCGGTGATGATCCCGTCGTCCCTCCGCACGAGGCTCAGCTCCTGCAGGGTACGAATCGTGGTCGCCCCCTCCCGCCGTTTGCAGTAGGCGGCGAAGTCGTGCTCGCCGAGCAGCCCGCGGGCGGCCTCGTTCATGGCGTCGACATCGAGCGGCCAGTCGTGCCAGAGGACGTGGTTCCGGAGCAGGGGATCGACGCCCCCGGGGTTGTCGGTGACGCGGTAGGCGTAACGCCGCCAGACGGCGGAGAACCGCGCGTCGAAGCCGGTGGGCGCCTCTCTCAGGGCCCACACCCGCACGTCCTTGGGCAGCCGCCCGGCGAGCCGCTTGAGCAGCTTCTGGTGGTGCTCGGCCCACACCTCACGCGGGAGATCCACATGCGCCACCTGCCCACGCGCGTGCACACCCGCGTCGGTCCGCCCGGCCACGGTCAGCTCGTACGTCTCCCGGGACCGTGTGACGGTCCGCAGCGCGTCCTCGACCTCCCCCTGAACGGTCCGACGGCCACCGGCCTGCTTGGCCCAGCCGTGAAAGTCGGAGCCGTCGTAGGACAGATCGAGTCGGACACGGACGTATCCGGGTGCTGCTTCATCACTCACGTACTGATCCTCTCAGGAACACGAGAGCGGGCCCGCTCCGAAAGGAACGGGCCCGCACACGCACGAACGCTTACGCGTCCTTCGACTCCTCGGCGGGAGCCTCGGCGGCGTCCTCGGACTTGGCCTCGACAGCCTCGTCCTTCTTGAGGGCGTCCTCCTTGACCGCGCGCTTGGTGGCGGCCTCGGCCTCGCCGACCGCCTTCTGCTGCACCGTCAGCGCCTCGACCAGCTCGATGACGGCCATGGGCGCGTTGTCGCCACGGCGGTTACCGATCTTGGTGATGCGGGTGTAGCCACCCGGACGGTTCTCGTACCGCGGGCCGATCTCGGTGAAGAGCGTGTGGACGATGCTCTTGTCCGTGATGACCTGGAGCACCTGACGGCGGTTGTGAAGGTCACCCTTCTTCGCCTTGGTGATCAGACGCTCGGCGTACGGCCGCAGACGGCGGGCCTTCGCCTCGGTGGTGGTGATGCGGCCGTGCTCGAACAGCGACTTCGCGAGGTTCGCGAGCATCAGCTTCTCGTGCGCGGCACTGCCGCCCAGACGGGCACCCTTGGTGGGCTTCGGCATCGTGTTTCTCCTAGATGTCTGCCCCGGCCGTATCAGGTACCGGAGTCAGTATCCGAGCAGGCGGTTGCCTGTCGGAGATCCGGCCACTCTTGAAGCACCGGAATGTCCCGCGCCCCCAAAGGGGCGCGGGGAACTGCGCGACCAGCCACAACGGACCGGCAGCCGAATCAGTACTGCTCGGTCTCCACGAAACCGGCGTCAGCATCGTCATCGGCACCGAACGCGTCCGCAGCCGCGGTCGGGTCGAATCCGGGAGGCGAGTCCTTCAGCGCGAGACCCATGCCCGCCAGCTTCGCCTTGACCTCGTCGATGGACTTCGCACCGAAGTTGCGAATGTCGAGGAGGTCCGCCTCGGAACGCGCGACGAGCTCACCCACGGAGTGGATGCCCTCACGCTTGAGGCAGTTGTACGACCGAACGGTGAGCTCGAGCTCCTCGATCGGCAGCGCCAGATCGGCGGCGAGGGCGGCGTCCGTCGGGGACGGACCCATGTCGATGCCCTCGGCGTCGATGTTCAGCTCACGCGCGAGACCGAACAGCTCGACCAGCGTCTTACCGGCGGAGGCCATGGCGTCACGGGGACGCATCGCCTGCTTGGTCTCGACGTCGACGATCAGCTTGTCGAAGTCGGTGCGCTGCTCGACACGCGTGGCCTCGACCTTGTACGTGACCTTGAGCACCGGCGAGTAGATCGAGTCGACCGGGATCCGGCCGATCTCCTGGCCGACCTGCTTGTTCTGCACGGCGGAGACGTAGCCGCGGCCACGCTCGACCGTCAGCTCCATCTCCAGCTTGCCCTTGCCGTTCAGGGTCGCCAGAACGAGGTCGGGGTTGTGCACCTCGACACCGGCCGGCGGCGCGATGTCGGCGGCGGTGACCAGACCCGGGCCCTGCTTGCGCAGGTACATCACCACGGGCTCGTCGTGCTCGCTCGACACGACCAGCTGCTTGATGTTGAGGATCAGGTCGGTGACGTCCTCCTTGACGCCCGGCACGGTGGTGAACTCGTGCAGGACACCGTCGATGCGGATGCTGGTGACAGCGGCACCGGGGATGGACGACAGGAGGGTGCGGCGCAGGGAGTTGCCGAGGGTGTAACCGAAGCCCGGCTCCAGCGGCTCGATCACGAACCGGGAGCGGAACTCGTCGACGACCTCTTCGGTCAACGAGGGACGCTGAGCGATCAGCATGTGTGGATCAGATCCTTCTTTCGTGGACGCCCGCTATATGACGCCCGACGGAAACCGCACCGGTGACAGATGCGGGTACTGCAAGGGTACGGGCGATACGGCCCGAATACTCGGCCGTACCGCCCGGAACCACAGACCGTGACGAAGCGAACGTCAGACGCGACGGCGCTTCGGCGGACGGCAGCCGTTGTGCGGGGTCGGGGTGACGTCCTGGATGGAGCCGACCTCGAGACCGGTCGCCTGAAGCGAACGGATCGCGGTCTCACGACCCGAACCCGGACCCTTCACGAACACGTCGACCTTGCGCATGCCGTGCTCCTGGGCGCGGCGGGCAGCCGACTCGGCGGCCATCTGCGCGGCGAACGGCGTGGACTTCCGGGAGCCCTTGAAGCCGACGTGGCCGGCGGAGGCCCAGGAGATCACGTTGCCGGACGGGTCCGTGATCGAAACGATGGTGTTGTTGAACGTGCTCTTGATGTGCGCGTGGCCGTGAGCGACGTTCTTCTTTTCCTTGCGGCGCACCTTCTTGGCAGCGCCCTGACGTCCCTTGGGGGGCATCTGTACTCCTACGGGAGGTGGTCGGTCCTACAGCGAAGACCGCTGGACGGCGAAGTCCGCTGAGGACTACTTCTTGCCCGGCTTCTTCTTGCCGGCGATGGCGCGACGCGGGCCCTTGCGGGTACGCGCGTTGGTGCTGGTGCGCTGACCGCGGACGGGCAGACCGCGACGGTGACGCAGACCCTGGTAGGTGCCGATCTCGACCTTGCGGCGGATGTCGGCCTGGATCTCGCGACGGAGGTCACCCTCGGTCTTGATGTTGTTGTCGACGTACTCGCGGATGGCGACCAGCTGCTCTTCGGTCAGGTCGCGAACGCGGGTGTTCGGGTCGACGCCGGTGGCGGCCAGCGTCTGCTGCGAAAGGGTCCGGCCGATGCCGAACACGTAGGTGAGGGCGATCTCCACGCGCTTGTCGCGCGGGATGTCAACACCGGAAACGCGTGCCATTCAATGGCTCCAGTTGGTTGTCGGAGGTCTTCCACAGAACCGGCTCCCAGCCGCCGTACCAGGTACGAACTGGGTCCCCGGCCTCCGAACCGGGGGTGTCGAGCCGTGCTCGGCTCGGGCCCTGCGTATGAACATGTTGCTCGCGTCGCGCGAAGATCTGCGAACAGTCGCAGAGGGTGGGTCGTGCTGCGGTCAGCCCTGGCGCTGCTTGTGGCGCGGGTTCTCGCAGATGACCATGACCCGGCCGTGACGGCGGATCACCCTGCACTTGTCGCAGATCTTCTTGACGCTCGGCTTGACCTTCATGGGATGTGAGGTTCTCCGGGTCAGTGCCACCACCCCGGCGGGCCGGGGCGCGGGCAAGATCTACTTGTACCGGTAGACGATCCGGCCACGCGTCAGGTCGTACGGAGACAGCTCCACCACGACCCGGTCGTCAGGGAGGATGCGGATGTAGTGCATACGCATCTTGCCGCTGATGTGTGCCAGGACCTGGTGGCCGTTCTGGAGCTCGACCTTGAACATGGCGTTCGGCAGAGACTCGACGACAGTGCCCTCGATCTCGATGGCACCTTGCTTCTTGGCCACGCTTCGCCCTTCGAATCGACTACCTTGATCGACTCCCACGTGCACCGTACGTAGTGCATGCGGACATGCGGGTGCACAAGAGCCGACGAGTCAGTCTACGTCAGCGCACCCGGAAAGACGAATCGAGGAAGTCTGCCCCACGCGCCAGATCCTTAACCGAGCGGATCGGGGGCGGCCGTGATGCCGTACTCGGCCAGCTTGGCCTTGCCTCCGTCGGGGGCCGTCAGGACCAGGGGGCCCTCCTCGGTGAGGGCGACGGAGTGCTCCCAGTGCGAGGACCAGGTGCCGTCCGTCGTGACGACCGTCCACTCGTCCTCCAGGACGACGGTCTTCGGTGTGCCCAGGGACACCATCGGCTCGATGGCGAGGCAGAACCCGGGGACCAGCTTGGGCCCCTTGCCCCGGCGCCGGTCGACGTAGTTCAGCAGGTGCGGGTCCATGTGCATCTCGGTGCCGATGCCGTGACCGCCGTAGTCCTCGATGATCCCGTACCGGCCGCCGCCGGGCTTGGGCTGGCGCCGGATGTACGTCTCGATGGCGCGTGAGACGTCGACGAGCCGGTTGCCCTGCTTCATCGCCGCGATCCCGGCCCACATCGACTCCTCGGTCACCCGGGACAGCTCGACCAGCTCCGGGGAGTGGCCGGACCCGACGAACGCGGTGTACGCGGCATCGCCGTGCCAGCCGTCGATGATCGCACCGCAGTCGATCGAGATGATGTCGCCGTCCTTCAGCACGACCTCGTCGGAGGGGATCCCGTGCACGACGACCTCGTTCACGGAGGTGCAGATGGTGGCCGGGAACCCGCCGTACCCGAGGAAGTTCGGCTTGGCGTTGTGCTCCGCCAGCACCTTCCGGGCGACCTGGTCCAGATCCTTGGTGGTCGCCCCGGGCACGGCCGCCTCCCGCGTGGCCGCGTGAATAGCAGCGACGACCAACCCCGCCTCACGCATCTTGGCGATCTGCTCGGGGTTCTTGATCTGCACCATGGGGGCTACGGCCTTTCTGGACCGGAGAAAGAACGGACGCCATCAACGATACGGCCAGCGACAAGGCTCAGCCGCGGCTCCTTCTCGAGGAACCGCGGCTGCAGCCGGCGCTCACAGGCCTACTTGTCGCGCTTCAGCGCTTCCAGCGCGCGCCCGGTGACCTCGTCCACCGGACCCATCGCGGAGATCGTCACCACAAGGCCCTGCGCCTTGTAGTAGTCGATGATCGGCTCGGTCTGCGTGTGGTAGACCTCCAGCCGCGTCCGCACCGTCTCCTCGGTGTCGTCGTCGCGCTGGTAGAGCTCACCACCGCAGACGTCACACACGCCCTCCTTCTTCGGCGGGCTGTACGACACGTGGAAGACGTGGCTGGAGTCCTTGCGGCAGATCCGCCGGCCGGCGATCCGCTTGACCACCTCGTCCTCGGGGGCCTCAAGATCGAGGACCGCGTCGAGCTCGATGCTCTCGGTCTTCAGCAGCTCGTCGAGCGCCTCGGCCTGGGAGACGTTGCGGGGAAAGCCGTCCAGCAGGAAGCCGCCCTCGGCGTCGGGCTGCTCCATGCGGTCCTTGGCCATGGCGATGGTGACCTCGTCCGGGACGAGGTTGCCGGCGTCCATGTAGGACTTCGCGAGCTTGCCCAGCTCGGTCTGCCGGCTGATGTTGGCCCGGAACAGGTCACCGGTGGAAATGTGCGGGATGCGCAGTTTCTCGGCAAGGCGGGTGGCCTGCGTACCCTTTCCAGCACCCGGCGGCCCGACGAGGACGATTCGCATCAGCGGAGGAACCCTTCGTAATTGCGCTGCTGGAGCTGGCTCTCGATCTGCTTCACCGTCTCGAGACCGACACCCACGATGATCAGGATGCTGGTCCCTCCGAACACGAAGTTCTGGTTTGCCCCGAAACCAGCCAACGCCATTGTCGGCACGAGAGCGATCAGGCCCAGGTACAGCGAACCCGGCCAGGTGATCCGGTTGAGTACGTAGCTGAGGTACTCAGCGGTCGGTCGGCCAGCCCGGATGCCCGGGATGAAGCCACCATACTTCTTCATGTTGTCGGCGACTTCTTCGGGGTTGAAGGAGATGGCCACGTAGAAGAACGCGAAGAAAACGATCAGGAGGAAGTACAGCGACACGTGGATCGGCGCACCCGTGTCGACCAGGTTCTTCTCCACCCAGGCCTTCCATCCCGCGTTCCCGCTGGAGAACTGCGCGATCAGGGCCGGGATGTAGAGCAGCGACGACGCGAAGATGACCGGAATCACACCGGCCTGGTTCACCTTGAGCGGGATGTACGTGGACGTACCACCGTAGGAACGGCGGCCGATCATGCGCTTCGCGTACTGCACGGGGATCCGGCGCTGGGCCTGCTCCACGAAGACGACCAGGCCGACCATGACGAAGCCGACGAGCATGACCGTGCCGAACTCGATCCAGCCGTCCGCCAGGCTGCCCTGCTCCTTGATGGCCCACAGGGAGGCGGGGAAGGTCGCGGCGATCGAGATGAACATCAGGATCGACATGCCGTTGCCGATGCCGCGGTCGGTGATGAGCTCGCCGAGCCACATCACGACGGCCGTGCCGGCGGTCATGGTGATGACCATGGTGATGGTGACGAAGATCGACTGGTCCGGGACGATCTGGCTCGCGACCGGGCAGTTCTGGAACAGCGCACCGCTGCGGGCGGTAGCGACGAGGCCGGTGCCCTGGAGGATGGCGAGCGCGACCGTGAGGTAACGCGTGTACTGCGTGATCTTCGCCGTACCGGCCTGGCCCTCCTTCTTCAGGGCTTCCAGGCGCGGGATCACCACGGTCAGCAGCTGCAGGATGATGCTCGCCGTGATGTACGGCATGATGCCCAGCGCGAAGATCGTGATCTGGAGCAGCGCGCCACCGCTGAACATGTTGACCAGACCGAACAGGCCCTGGTTGGCCTCCGCGTTGTCGATACAGGTCTGGACGTTGCGGTAGTCGACACCCGGGATCGGGATATGCGTACCGACCCGGTACACCACGATGATGCCGAGCGTGAAGAGCAGCTTCTTGCGCAGGTCGGGCGTCTTGAACGCCCGGGCGAACGCGGTGAGCACGGTGCCTCCTGCGACCCCCCGCGCAACTGCGTCAAGGGTGACGGTCTTGAGATTCCGACTAAGGACGAATACGTAACGGTCAACTGCCGCCCCGAGTGCCCCGTATGAGGCGCCCGGGAAAAGTGGGCAGTGCAGGTCACCTTACCGGCGAGACTGCCGCCCTAGGAACGACCAACCGGGGATGCCCCATTTGTGGGGCATCCCCGGTCGGGATCGCTCAAGTCATCAAGACGCCTGATGGACTCAGACGAGCTCGGTGACGGTACCGCCGGCGGCGGTGATCTTCTCCTTGGCGGAGCCGGAGACGGCGTCGACCGTCACCTGCAGCGCCACGGAGATCTCGCCCTGGCCGAGGACCTTGACGAGCGCGTTCTTGCGAACGGCACCCTTGGCCACCAGACCCTCGACGGTGACCTCGCCACCCTCGGGGTAGAGCGCGGCCAGCTTGTCGAGGTTCACGACCTGGTACTCGGTCTTGAACGGGTTCTTGAAGCCCTTCAGCTTCGGGAGGCGCATGTGCAGCGGCATCTGGCCGCCCTCGAAGCGCTCCGGAACCTGGTAGCGGGCCTTCGTACCCTTCGTACCACGACCGGCCGTCTTACCCTTCGACGCCTCACCACGACCCACACGGGTCTTGGCGGTCTTGGCGCCCGGGGCGGGACGGAGGTTGTGGATCTTCAGCGGGTTCTGCTCCGCCATGATCAGTCGACCTCCTCGACCGTCACGAGGTGGCGGACGGTGTGCACCATGCCGCGGAACTCGGGGCGGTCCTCCTTGACGACCACGTCGTTGACCTTCTTGAGGCCAAGCGAACGCAGGGTGTCACGGTGGTTCTGCTTGCTGCCGATGTAGGACTTGACCTGCGTGATCTTGAGCTGCGCCATGATTACGCACCCGCCCCGGCACGCGCACGCAGCAGAGCCGCGGGAGCGACGTCCTCGAGGGGCAGACCGCGGCGGGCCGCGATCTCCTCGGGACGCTGCAGGCCCTTCAGGGCCTCCACGGTCGCGTGCACGATGTTGATGGCGTTGTCGGAGCCGAGCGACTTCGACAGCACGTCGTGGATACCGGCGCACTCGAGCACGGCACGCACCGGACCACCGGCGATAACACCGGTACCGGGCGACGCGGGCTTGAGCAGCACGACGCCGGCCGCCTTCTCACCCTGGATCGGGTGCGGGATGGTGCCCTGGATCCGGGGGACCTTGAAGAAGTGCTTCTTGGCCTCCTCAACGCCCTTGGCGATGGCGGCCGGCACCTCCTTGGCCTTGCCGTATCCGACACCCACGGTGCCGTCACCGTCGCCCACCACGACCAGCGCGGTGAAGCTGAAGCGACGACCACCCTTCACAACCTTGGCGACGCGGTTGATCGCGACGACGCGCTCAACGTACGCGGTCTTCTCGGCGGCAGCAGCGCCGCCGTCACGGCCCTTCCGGTCCCGCCGCTCGCCGCCACCGGCACCGCTTCCGCGGCGCTGGGGTCCAGCCATTGGATTACCTCTCTCTTTCCGCTAGCTACAAGCGGCTCAGAACTTGAGCCCGGCTTCGCGGGCGGCGTCGGCCAGGGCGGCGATGCGCCCGGCGTACTGGTTGCCACCACGGTCGAACACGACGGCCTCGACACCGGCGGCCTTGGCACGCTCGGCGACCAGGGCGCCGACCTGCTTGGCCTGCGCGGACTTGTCGCCCTCGCCACCGCGGATCGACGCGTCCAGGGTGGACGCCGACGCCAGGGTGTGGCCCTTCAGGTCGTCGATCACCTGCGCCACGATGTGGCGGTTGGAACGAGTCACGACCAGGCGAGGACGCTCGGCGGTGCCGGCGACCTTCTTGCGGATCCGGATGTGACGACGCTTGATAGCAGCACGCTTGTAGGCGTCGCCCTTGAGGATCTTCTGCCCGTATGCCATGGCTTACTTACCCGCCTTTCCGACCTTGCGGCGGATGACTTCGCCCTCGTACTTGACGCCCTTGGCCTTGTACGGGTCGGGCTTGCGCAGCTTGCGGATGTTGGCCGCAACCTCGCCGACCTTCTGCTTGTCGATGCCCTCGACCGAGAAACGCGTCGGGGACTCCACCTTGAAGGTGATGCCCTCGGGGGCCTCGACCGTGATCGGGTGGCTGTAGCCCAGGGAGAACTCCAGGTTGGAGCCCTTGGCCTGGACGCGGTAACCGACACCGCTGATCTCGAGCTTCTTCACGTAACCCTGGGTCACGCCGGTGATCATGTTCGCCACCAGCGTGCGGGACAGGCCGTGCAGGGCCTTGTTCTGACGCTCGTCGTTGGGGCGGGTGACGTTCAGAACGCCGTCCTCACCCTTGGCGATCTCGATCGGCGCCACGACGGTGTGGGTCAGCGAGCCCTTGGGACCCTTGACCGAGACCGTCTGGCCGTCGATGGTGACGTCCACGCCGGCGGGAACCGCGATGGGGAGCTTGCCGATGCGCGACATAGCTGTTTCCTCCGTTCCCTTCTGCTACCAGACGTAGGCGAGGACTTCCCCACCCACGCCCTTCTTGCCGGCCTGCTTGTCGGTGAGGAGCCCGTGCGACGTGGAGATGATCGCCACGCCGAGGCCGCCCAGCACCTTCGGCAGGTTGGTGGACTTCGCGTACACCCGGAGACCGGGCTTGGAGATCCGCTTGATGCCCGCGATGGAGCGCTCACGGTTCGGGCCGAACTTCAGCTCGAGGACGAGGTTCTTGCCGACCTCGGCGTCCTCGACGCGCCAGCCCGTGATGAAGCCCTCCTGCTGGAGGATCTCCGCGATGTGCGACTTGATCTTGGAGTGCGGCATCGACACCGAGTCGTGGTACGCCGAGTTCGCGTTCCGCAGACGCGTCAGCATGTCTGCGATCGGATCAGTCATGGTCATGAATTGGCCTTCGGCCTCTCTCGCCGGGGTTTCCTGGTGCGCCATCCCTCTCCCCGATCCGAGACGGGACGGGTGCGGCGCGGTGGACCTACGGCGTAGTAAGTCGTACGGGCGGCGACAGACGCCCAACCCCACAAGCCTAAGCCATGGGAGCTGGGCGTCTTACCGCCCCAGATACTTACCGAGAGCCTTGGGAATCCCGAATTACCGGGATTACCAGGAGCTCTTGGTCACGCCCGGCAGCTCGCCACGGTGAGCCATCTCACGAAGGCACACGCGGCACAGGCCGAACTTGCGGTACACGGAGTGCGGACGGCCGCAGCGCTGGCAGCGGGTGTAGCCACGCACACCGAACTTGGGCTTGCGAGCAGCCTTCGCGATGAGAGCCTTCTTCGCCATCTCGCTCACGCCTCCTTGAACGGGAAGCCGAGGTGACGGAGAAGGGCACGGCCCTCTTCGTCGTTGGTCGCCGTGGTGACCACGGTGATGTCCATACCCCGGACGCGGTCGATCTTGTCCTGGTCGATCTCGTGGAACATGACCTGCTCCGTGAGACCGAAGGTGTAGTTGCCACGGCCGTCGAACTGCTTGGGGGACAGGCCGCGGAAGTCGCGGATGCGCGGCAGCGCGAGCGACAGGGTGCGGTCCAGGAACTCCCACATGCGGTCGCCACGGAGCGTGACGTGGGCACCGATCGGCTGGCCCTCACGCAGCTTGAACTGCGCGATGGACTTGCGGGCCTTGGTGACGGCCGGCTTCTGACCGGTGATCGTGGTGAGGTCGCGGATGGCGCCCTCGATCAGCTTGGAGTCGCGGGCGGCGTCGCCCACACCCATGTTGACCACGATCTTGACGAGGCCCGGAACCTGCATGACGTTCTCGTACTTGAACTCGTCACGCAGCTTGCCGACGATCTCCTCGCGGTACTTCGTCTTCAGGCGCGGAGTGGTGGTGGTCGTCATCAGATGTCCTCACCCGTCCGCTTGGCAACGCGGATCTTGTTGCCCTCTTCGTCGAAGCGGTAGCCGACGCGGGTCACGACCTTCTTGCCGTCCTTCTCGACGACCAGCTGGACGTTGGACACGTGGATCGGGGCCTCGGTGGTGACAATGCCACCCGCCTGCGAACCGCGAGCCGTCGGACCGGCCTTGGTGTGCTTCTTGACCCGGTTGACACCCTCGACCAGGACGCGCTCCTCGCGCGGGTAAGCGGCAATGACCTTGCCCTGCTTGCCCTTGTCCTTGCCGGTGATGACCTGGACCAGGTCGCCCTTCTTGATCTTCATGCTCACAGCACCTCCGGCGCGAGGGAGATGATCTTCATGAACTTCTTCTCGCGCAGCTCACGGCCCACCGGGCCGAAGATACGGGTGCCACGAGGGTCGCCGTCGTTCTTCAGAATGACGGCGGCGTTCTCGTCGAAGCGGATGTACGAGCCGTCCGGACGGCGGCGCTCCTTGACGGTGCGAACGATGACCGCCTTGACGACGTCACCCTTCTTCACGTTGCCACCGGGGATCGCGTCCTTGACGGTGGCGACGATGACGTCACCGATGCCCGCGTAGCGGCGACCGGAGCCACCGAGCACACGGATGCAAAGGATCTCCTTCGCACCAGTGTTGTCGGCGACACGCAGTCGCGACTCCTGCTGGATCACGTCTATCTCCTGAATGTCTGCCGGTTCCCGGCAGGGGCCTCATACGAGGACCCCTGCCGAGCCTGGCGGAACTGTCCTGCGGGTCTGCCCGCAGGAATTACTTGGCCTTCTCGAGGATCTCGACGACGCGCCAGCGCTTCGTCGCGGACAGCGGCCGGGTCTCCATGAGGAGGACGCGGTCGCCGACACCCGCGGCGTTCTGCTCGTCGTGCGCCTTGAGCTTGTTGGTACGGCGGATGACCTTGCCGTACAGCGCGTGCTTCACGCGGTCCTCGACGGCGACGACGACGGTCTTGTCCATCTTGTCGCTGACGACCAGACCCTCACGGGTCTTGCGGAAACCGCGGGCTTCCTTGTTCTGCTCAGTCACGTTGCTCTCGCTCATCAGGCGTTCTCCACCGTCTCGATGCCGAGCTCACGCTCACGCATGAGGGTGTAGATCCGGGCGATGTCCTTGCGGACCGCCTTGAGACGGCCGTGGTTCTCGAGCTGACCCGTGGCCGCCTGGAAGCGGAGGTTGAACAGCTCTTCCTTGGCCTCGCGGAGCTTCGCCAGAAGCTCCTCGTTGCCCAGCTCGCGCAGCTCGGACGCCTTGGTACCGGCCGACATCACGCTTCACCTGCCTCGCGCTTGACGATCCGGCACTTCATCGGCAGCTTGTGGGCCGCGCGAGTCAGCGCCTCACGGGCGATCTTCTCGTTGGGGTACGACAGCTCGAACATGACGCGTCCGGGCTTGACGTTGGCGACCCACCACTCCGGAGAACCCTTACCGGAACCCATGCGGGTCTCGGCCGGCTTCTTCGTGAGCGGGCGGTCCGGGTAGATGTTGATCCAGACCTTGCCGCCACGCTTGATGTGACGGGTCATGGCGATACGAGCCGCCTCGATCTGGCGGTTCGTCACGTACGCCGGGGTCAGCGCCTGGATGCCGTACTCGCCGAACGCAACCTGCGTGCCACCCTTGGACATGCCGTTGCGCTTGGGGTGGTGCTGCTTGCGGTGCTTGACCCTACGGGGGATCAGCATGGTGGTCAGGCCTCCGTTCCGGTGCTCTCAGCCGGAGCGGCGGCGGGCGCCTCGGCCTTGGGGGCCTCGGCGGCCGGAGCCTGCTGCTGCGGCTTGCGACCGCGCCGCTCGCCACCGCGGCCACCACGGGCCGGGCGGTCGGCGCCACCGCGGGCCGGGCGGTTACCCGCACGGGCGGCAGCGTTCTCGGCGCGGACCTCGGCGATGTTCTTGACGTCGCCCTTGTAGATCCAGACCTTCACACCGATGCGGCCGAAGGTCGTCTTGGCCTCGAAGAAGCCGTAGTCCACGTTCGCGCGGAGCGTGTGCAGGGGCACGCGGCCCTCGCGGTAGAACTCCGAGCGGGACATCTCGGCGCCGCCGAGGCGGCCACCGCACTGGATCTTGATGCCCTTGGCGCCCGCCTTCATCGCCGACTGCATGCTCTTGCGCATGGCGCGGCGGAAGGAGACGCGGGAGGAGAGCTGCTCGGCGACGGCCTGCGCGACCAGCTGAGCGTCGGTCTCGGGGTTCTTGACCTCGAGGATGTTCAGCTGGACCTGCTTGCCGGTGAGCTTCTCGAGGTCGCCGCGGATGCGGTCGGCCTCGGCGCCACGGCGGCCGATCACGATGCCCGGACGCGCGGTGTGGATGTCCACACGCACACGGTCACGGGTGCGCTCGATCTCGACCTTGGAGATGCCGGCGCGCTCCATGCCGGACGTCATCATCCGACGGATGGCGACGTCTTCCTTGACGTAGTCCTTGTACAGCTTGTCGGCGTACCAACGCGACTTGAAGTCGGTCGTGACACCGAGCCGGAACCCGTGCGGGTTTACCTTCTGGCCCATTACCGGGTTCCTTCCTTGCTGCTGACGACCACGGTGATGTGGCTGGTCCGCTTGCGGATCCGGTAGGCGCGGCCCTGGGCGCGCGGCCGGAACCGCTTCAGGGTCGGGCCCTCGTCGACGTAGGCCTCGGAGATGTAGAGGCTGTCGACATCGGTGTGGTCGTAGTTGTGCGCGGCGTTGGCGATGGCGCTGTCCAGCACCTTGCCGACCGGCACGCTCGCGGCCTGCGGGGCGAAACGCAGGACCGCCTGAGCCTCCGTGGCATCCATGCCACGGATGAGGTCCACCACGCGGCGGGCCTTCATGGGCGTGACGCGGATGTACCGCGCCTGGGCCCTGGCTTCCATGGTTGTCCCTTCAGTGTTTGTCATGGTCATTCACACCCCGCTGACTAGCGGCGCTTCGACTTCCGGTCTTCCTTGACGTGACCCCGGAAGGTGCGCGTCGGCGAGAACTCGCCGAGCTTGTGGCCGACCATGGACTCGGTGACAAACACCGGGATGTGGGTCTTGCCGTTGTGCACCGCGAGCGTGTGGCCGAGCATGGCCGGCACGATCATCGAGCGACGGGACCAGGTCTTGATGACGTTCTTGGTACCGGCTTCGTTCTGGGCGTCCACCTTCTTCATCAGGTGGTCGTCGACGAAGGGTCCCTTCTTCAAGCTACGAGGCATCTCAACCCGTCCTTAGCGCTTCTTGTTCGTCTTGCGGCGGCGGACGATGTACTTGTTCGACGCCTTCTTGGGCGAACGAGTACGGCCTTCCTTCTTGCCCCACGGGGACACGGGGTGGCGGCCACCGGAGGTCCGGCCCTCACCACCACCGTGCGGGTGGTCCACCGGGTTCATGACCACACCACGGACGGTCGGGCGAACGCCCAGCCACCGCTTACGGCCGGCCTTGCCCCAGTTGATGTTGCTCTGCTCGGCGTTGCCGACCTCGCCGACGGTGGCGCGGCAGCGGACGTCGACCAGGCGGATCTCACCGGACGGCATGCGCAGGTGGGCCATGGAGCCCTCCTTCGCGAGCAGCTGCACCGAGGCGCCGGCGGAGCGGGCGAACTTGGCGCCGCCGCCGGGACGCAGCTCGATGGCGTGCAGCGTCGTACCGACCGGGATGTTGCGCAGGGCAAGGTTGTTGCCCGGCTTGATGTCGGCCCCGGGACCGTTCTCGACGCGGTCGCCCTGGTTCAGGCCACGCGGCGCGAGAATGTAGCGCTTCTCGCCGTCCGCGTAGTGCAGGAGCGCGATGCGCGCGGTGCGGTTGGGGTCGTACTCGATGTGCGCGACCTTCGCCGGCACGCCGTCCTTGTCGTGACGACGGAAGTCGATCACTCGGTAGGCGCGCTTGTGGCCACCGCCCTGGTGGCGGACGGTCACACGACCGGAATTGTTACGGCCGCCCTTGCTGTGCAGGGGACGGACCAGCGACTTCTCCGGCGTGGACCGCGTGACCTCGACGAAGTCGGCGACGCTGGAGCCACGACGGCCCGGAGTCGTCGGCTTGTACTTGCGGATACCCATTTCTCAGTCCTCGTCCGATATCGAACGATCCTGACCGCTTACGCGGTCGGACCGCCGAAGATGTCGATACGGTCGCCCTCGGCGAGGGTCACGATCGCGCGCTTGGTGGCGGCACGCTGGCCGAAGCCCGTGCGGGTCCGCTTGCGCTTGCCGACGCGGTTGATCGTGTTGACCCCGGTGACCTTGACCGAGAAGACCGACTGCACGGCCTCCTTGATCTGGGTCTTGTTGGCACGCGGGTCGACGATGAACGTGTACTTGTTCTCGTCGATGAGCGCGTAGCTCTTCTCGGACACGACCGGCTTGAGCAGCACGTCACGGGGGTCCGTGTACGCCTTGCTCGCCGGGGTGACGACGGTGTTCTTGCCCTCGTTGGCGTGGCGACGCGCCTTGGCGACGCGCGCGGCCTTGGCCGCCTTGGCGGCCTTCGAGGCGATCGAGGGGTGACGGGCAGCCATCAGACCTCGCTCCCTTCGTTGTCGTTGGCCTTGTTCGGGCCGGCGACGAAGGACTCGAAAGCGGCCTTGGTGAAGACCACGTCGTCCGAGACGAGAACGTCGTACGTGTTCAGCTGGCCCGGCTCCAGGATGTGGACCTGGGGCAGGTTGCGGGCGGACAGCCACGCGGCCTCGTCGGCGCGGTCGACGACCAGGAGCAGGTTCTTGCGCTCCGAGATCTTGCCGAACAGCGTCTTGGCGGCCTTCGTGGAGGGGGTCTCGCCCTCGACCACGCCGGAGACGACGTGGATGCGGTTGTGACGCGCCCGGTCGGTGAGGGCGTGACGCAGAGCGGCAGCCTTCATCTTCTTCGGGGTGCGCTGCGAGTAGTCGCGCGGCACGGGACCGTGCACGACGCCACCACCGGCGAACTGCGGCGCGCGGGTCGAACCCTGACGGGCGCGACCGGTGCCCTTCTGGCGGTAGGGCTTCTTGCCACCGCCGCGGACCTCGCCGCGCGTCTTGGTCTTGTGGGTGCCCTGGCGGGCAGCGGCCAGCTGTGCGACGACGACCTGGTGGATCAGCGGGATGCTGACCTTCTCAACGCCGAAGATCTCCGCGGGGAGCTCGACGGTACCGGCCTTGTCGCCCGCCGGCGAAAGGATGTCAACAGTGCTCATCGGTTACCTCAGGCCCCCTTGGCCGCGGTGCGGACCAGGACGAGGCCGCCGTTCGGACCGGGAACCGCGCCCTTGATGAGCAGCAGACCCTTCTCCGCGTCAACGGCGTGGACGGTCAGGTTCTGGGTGGTGACCCGCTCGTTGCCCATGCGACCCGCCATGCGGAGGCCCTTGAACACACGGCCCGGGGTGGCGCAGCCGCCGATGGAACCGGGCGAGCGGTGCTTGCGCTGGGTGCCGTGTCCGGCGCCGAGGCCACGGAAGTTGTGGCGCTTCATGACACCGGCGAAGCCCTTGCCCTTGCTCTTGCCGGTCACGTCGACCTTCACGCCGGCCTCGAACACCTCGGCGGTGATCTCCTGGCCGAGCGTGTACTCGGAGGCGTCCGACGTGCGGATCTCGACGAGGTGACGACGGGGGGTGACATCGGCCTTGGCGAAGTGGCCCTTGAGGGGCTTGTTCACCTTGCGCGGGTCGATCTCGCCGAAGGCGATCTGGACGGACTCGTAGCCGTCGACATCGTTCGTGCGGACCTGGGTGACGACGTTGGGGCCGGCCTTGACGACGGTGACCGGGACGACGCGGTTGTTCGCGTCCCACACCTGCGTCATGCCGAGCTTCTCGCCCAGGATGCCCTTGATCTGCTTAGCCATCTCTCAGATCACCGGCCTCAGAGCTTGATCTCGATGTCGACACCGGCCGGGAGGTCGAGTCGCATCAGAGAGTCAACGGTCTTGGGGGTGGGGTCGAGGATGTCGATCAGGCGCTTGTGCGTGCGCATCTCGAAGTGCTCGCGCGAGTCCTTGTACTTGTGCGGCGACTTGATGACGCAGTACACGTTCTTCTCAGTGGGCAGCGGCACCGGGCCCGCGACCGACGCACCAGTACGCGTCACCGTCTCGACGATCTTCTTCGCCGAGCTGTCGATGACCTCGTGGTCGTAGGCCTTGAGCCGGATGCGGATCTTCTGTCCCGCCATGGCTACTTCGTAGTCCTGTCTCTCATTACGCTCTGGAACCCGGAGTTTCCTGCCCCGTCTCCGACCCACGCGGTCGGGCGTGTCGCACTCCCGCTGACATGGATGTCCCTTGTTCGAACATCCCCTCGGGATTGACACGGCCCTACCAGAACCGCGGACCGGGAGCGAAAGCCCACCGGGCGCCTGGCCGGCGCCGCGCCCACGCTTCCCGGAAGATTCCCGTACGTCCGCCCCTGAGCAGGGACGACGAGTACTGTGGGACTCGCTTCCGGTCCTCCCGGCGGGAGGCGCGCAGCATCAACACTCGACCGAGCAACTCGGACAGTCTGCCATATGGGGCAGGTCCGACGCCAATCGAGCCGGAGAGAATACCCCGGGAGTGACAGAGGTCAAACAAGCGATCCCCCCACTCGCGGCTCCTGTGATACTGGCGCCGTGCCGCCGACACCCCAGCCGGACCCGGAGCCGTCCCCGGTGCGCTCCCCGCACCCCATAACCGCCGACGCGCCCGAGCGCATCCCGCGCCCGCTGCTCACCCAGTCCTGGCTCGACCTGACCTTCCTGCACTGGGCGGCCGACCCGGCCGATGTGGCGCCGCTGCTGCCGTCGGGCACCGTTGCCGACACCCTGGACGGGGTCACGTACGTGGGTCTCGTCGCCTTCCGGATGCATCGCGTGGGGTGGCTGGGCCTTCCGGGGGTGCCGTATCTCGGTGACTTCCCCGAGACCAACGTCCGGCTCTACTCCGTGGACGCGCACGGGCGCCGCGGAGTCGTGTTCCTCTCCCTCGACGCCTCCCGGCTGATTCCCGTCGCCGTCGGGCGTCTCGGGTTCCGGATGCCGTACGTCTGGTCCCGCATGGACATCCGGTACGACGGCACCGACACCGTCACCTACACCAGCTCCCGGCGCTGGCCCGGGCCGCGCGGCGCCGGCAGCCGGATCACCGTGCGGGTGGGCGAGCGGATCGGGGAGCCCACCGAGCTGGAGCACTTCCTGACCGCCCGCTGGGGCATGCACGGCGCCTTCTTCGGCCGGTCGGTGTATCTGCCGAACGCCCATCCGCGCTGGCCCTTGCACCGGGCCGAACTCCTCGACTGCGACGAGGAGTTGGTGGTGGCCGCCGGGCTGCCGGAGCCGGACGGGGACCCCGTCAGCGTGCTGTACTCGCCGGGCGTCCCGGCCCGCTTCGGGCGGCCCGCCCGGCCCGGTGGGATCCGGACTCCGTGACGCGCCGGAGGCTCAGATGACCCCCTGCGCCAGCATCGCGTCCGCCACCCGTTCGAAGCCGGCGATGTTCGCGCCGGTGACGTAGTCGCCGGGGGCCTCGTAGCGCTCGGCCGTCTGCGCGCACGTGGTGTGGATGTCGGTCATGATGCGGGCCAGCTCCCGCTCCACCCGCTCGGCCGGCCAGGCCGAACGGGAGGCGTTCTGCGCCATCTCCAGCGCGCTGACGGCGACCCCGCCCGCGTTCGCCGCCTTGCCGGGGCCGAAGGCGACGCCGGCCTGCTGGAGGAGTCGTACCGCCTGCGGGGTCGTCGGCATGTTCGCGCCTTCCGAGACCGCCTTGACGCCGTTGCGGACGAGCGTGGCCGCGTCGTCCTCCCCCAGTTCGTTCTGTGTGGCGGACGGGAGGGCCACATCCGCCGGGACCTCCCAGACCCGGCCCCGCTCGACGGGCACGAACGTCGCCGACGCTCCCCGGCGCTGCGCGTAGTCGCTCACGCGGCCGCGTTCGACCTCCTTGATCTGCTGCAGCAGCTCCACGTCGATGCCCTTCTCGTCGACGACGTAGCCGCCGGAGTCGGAGCAGGTCACCGGGTTGGCGCCGAGGGCCGCCAGCTTCCGGACGGCGTGGATCGCGACGTTCCCGGAGCCGGAGACCACCACCGTCTGCCCCTCCAGGTCCTCGCCGCGCTCGCGCAGCATCGCCTCCGCGAACAGCACGTTGCCGTATCCGGTCGCCTCCGGGCGGATCAGCGAGCCGCCCCATCCGGCGCCCTTGCCGGTGAGCACGCCGGCCTCCCAGCGGTTGGTGATCCGGCGGTACTGGCCGAAGAGGTAGCCGATCTCCCGGCCGCCGACGCCGATGTCACCGGCCGGGACGTCGGTGTGCTCGCCGATGTGCCGGTACAGCTCGGTCATGAAGGACTGGCAGAACCGCATGACCTCGGCGTCGCTGCGTCCCCGGGGGTCGAAGTCGCTGCCGCCCTTGCCGCCGCCGATACCGAGACCGGTCAGCGCGTTCTTGAACACCTGCTCGAAGCCGAGGAACTTGATGATGCCGAGGTTCACGGACGGGTGGAACCGCAGGCCGCCCTTGTACGGACCGAGCGCGCTGTTGAACTCGACGCGGAAACCCCGGTTGACGTGGACCCGGCCATGGTCGTCCTGCCACGGCACCCGGAAGATGATCTGCCGCTCCGGCTCGACCAGCCGCTCCACCAGCCCCGGCTCCGCGTACTCGGGCCGCGCCGCCAGCACCGGCGCGAGCGTCTCCAGCACCTCCCGCACGGCCTGGTGGAACTCGGGCTGGGCGGGGTTGCGGTGCTCGATCTCGGCACGCAGTCGGTCGAGCGAGGTCGGCGCGCTCTTCATGGCGGGTCGTGTCACTACAGGATCCCTTTCTGGCACGGCTGCTCCCGGTACGCATGCACAGAGGTACGCGCGAACCGCGACGGACGCTCGGCGCCATTGCCGCGCGCAGGACTGCGGCCGTCTCCGGCAGGCACGCACCCGCTGAAACGGCCGACACTCAATGGTGCCCTGGTACGGACGCCGAAACCAGGAACCGGGACCCGCCCGTCCCCATCAGGTCCGTACCAACCCCTTGCCCTGGCCCCTCCCCCGCCGCAAGCTCCCCTCATGGAGCTCGAGTTGCGGCATCTGAAGACGATCCGGGCGATTGCCGAGGCCGGGAGCCTCACCAGGGCGGCGACGGCGCTCGGGCTTGCGCAGCCCGCGCTGAGTGCTCAGCTGAAACGGATCGAACGCGCCCTGGGGGGTGAGCTGTTCGAGCGCGGCCGGCACGGCGTGCGGGCGACCGCGCTGGGCGAGCTGGTGCTGGAGCGCACCCGGATCGTGCTGCCCGCGGTGACGGAACTCCAGCAGGAGGCGGCCCGCTTCGCACGGACGCCGCGCACCACCACCGCGTGCTTCCGGCTCGGCGGGACGCACGGCCCGCTGCTCGGCGCCCTCGTCGACCGGCTGGCGGACGTGGTCCCCGACGCGCGCGTCACCACCTGCACCTCCTGGTCCGAGCGGGAGCTCGCCACCCTGCTCACCGAGGGCCGCCTCGACTTCGCCCTCGCCGGCACCTGCGGCTCCGCCGAACCACCCGGCGCCGACGGCCTGTCCTGGCGCGAGGTCGCCGTGGACCCGGTGTTCGTGATGCTGCCGGACACGCATCCGCTCGCCCGGCGCTCCGAGGTGGACCTGACCGAGCTGGCCGGCGAGGAGTGGGCGTGTGTCCCCGGCGACGGCTGCTTCGGGGACTGCTTCACGGCCGCCTGCGCCCGCGCCGGTTTCACGCCGAGCCGCATGTACGAGACGGACACCGCCTCCCTCGTCCACCTCGTACAGGTCGGTCGCGCGGTCGGCCTGTGCCGGGCGACCTTCCCCACCACGCCCGGCATCGTCAGCCGCCCCCTCGCCGGCACTCCCCTGGCCTGGCGTCATCTGCTGGGCTGGCACACGGCGGCGCAGCAGCCGCCCACCGCGGCCACCGTGCTCGCCCAGGCCCGGCTCGCCCACGCGAGCGTGGCCGCCCGCAGCGACAGCTACACGCAGTGGCTCGCCCGGCAGACGCGGGTTCCATAACACGCGGCAGGGGGCCGACTGACAACTTACGGCGGTCACGTGCCGCTTCCTACGGTTTCGGCGCACCCCACCGAGACCGAGGAGACACCCCATGCTCCATCGACACACCAGAGCCCCGGCGGCCCTGGGCGCCGCCGCCGTGGCGACCGCCGCGCTGCTCGTGGCCGGGCTCAGCGGCTCCGCGAGCGCCGGATCGGCCGCCACGGACCACGCCCGCACCCCCGCCGCAGACGCCCTCCGCACGGACACGGCCCCGCCCGGACTGCTCACAGCGATGGCACGCGACCTCGGCGTGGACCGCGCCCAGGCGGAGCGGCGCCTGGTGAACGAGGCCGAGGCAGGGGCCACGGCGGGCCGTCTGCGCCTGGCGCTCGGTGCGGACTTCGCCGGCGCCTGGGTTCGCGGCGCCGAGTCCGGCACGCTGACCGTGGCGACGACCGACGCCCGCGACGTGCGGGCCATCGAGGCGCAGGGCGCACGGGCCGCGGTCGTCGCCCACTCCCTGGCCGAGCTGGACGCGGCCAAGGCCCGCCTGGACCGGGTGGCCCAGCGCAAGGGCAGCACCGCCGTGCCCGTCTGGTACGTCGACGTCCGCACCAACAAGGTGGTCGTCCAGGCCGGGCGGGCCTCGGCGGGGCACGCCCTGCTGGCCGCGGCAGGCGTCGACCGTTCCCTCACCCGGGTCGAGAAGTCGGCCGAGCAGCCCCGCGCGCTGTACGACCTGCGCGGCGGCGACGCGTACTACATGGGCAGCGGCGGCCGGTGCTCGGTCGGCTTCCCGGTCACCCGCGGCACCCAGCAGGGCTTCGCCACCGCCGGTCACTGCGGCCGGGCCGGCACCACCACCAGCGGTTACAACCAGGTCGCCCAGGGCACCTTCCAGGGCTCGGTCTTCCCGGGCCGGGACATGGCGTGGGTGGCCACCAACGCCAACTGGACGGCGACGCCGTACGTCAAGGGCGCCGGCGGGCAGAACGTCCAGGTCACGGGCTCGACGCAGGCCCCGGTCGGCGCGTCGGTCTGCCGCTCGGGCTCCACGACCGGCTGGCACTGCGGCACGGTCCAGCAGCACAACACCAGCGTGACCTACCCCGAGGGCACCATCACCGGCGTCACCCGCACCTCGGTGTGCGCCGAGCCCGGCGACTCGGGCGGCGCGTACATCTCCGGCAGCCAGGCGCAGGGCGTCACCTCGGGCGGCTCGGGCAACTGCAGCAGCGGCGGCACGACGTACTTCCAGCCGATCAATCCGCTGCTCCAGAACTACGGCCTGACGCTGAAGACCACCGGCGGCGGCGAGGAGCCCCCGCCCCCGGGAGGCGGCACCTGGGCGGCCGGCACGGTCTACCAGCCCGGCGACACGGTGACCTACGGCGGCGCCACCTACCGCTGCCTCCAGGCCCACCAGGCCCAGCCCGGCTGGGAACCCCCGAACGTCCCGGCGCTCTGGCAGCGCGCATAAGCGGAACATGCGAAAGGGCCCGCACGACCGAGGTCGTGCGGGCCCTTCGTGGTGCTCGCAGCAGGAGCTACCAGGTCAGATCAGCAAGCTCACTTGTTGATCTTGGTGACCTGGCCGGCGCCCACGGTCCGGCCACCCTCACGGATGGCGAACTTCAGGCCCTCCTCCATGGCGACGGGCTGGATGAGCTCCACCTTCATCTCGGTGTTGTCACCCGGCATGACCATCTCGGTGCCCTCGGGGAGGGTCACGACGCCGGTCACGTCCGTCGTACGGAAGTAGAACTGCGGGCGGTAGTTGTTGAAGAACGGGGTGTGGCGGCCACCCTCGTCCTTCGACAGGATGTAGGCCTGGGCCTCGAACTCGGTGTGCGGGGTGACCGAGCCCGGCTTGATGATGACCTGGCCGCGCTCGACGTCCTCGCGCTTGATGCCGCGGAGGAGCAGACCGACGTTCTCACCGGCCTGGCCCTCGTCGAGCAGCTTGCGGAACATCTCGATGCCGGTGACCGTGGTGGTGGTCTTCTCCGGCTTGATGCCGATGATGTCGACGGTCTCGTTGACCTTGAGGACACCACGCTCGATGCGGCCGGTGACGACCGTACCGCGACCGGTGATGGTGAAGACGTCCTCGATCGGCATCAGGAACGGCTTGTCGACGTCGCGCTCCGGCTCCGGAATCGCGGTGTCGACGGCGTTCATGAGCTCCAGGACGGACTCGCCCCACTCCTTGTCGCCCTCGAGCGCCTTCAGCGCCGAGACCTTGACGACCGGGACGTCGTCGCCCGGGAACTCGTACTCGGAGAGGAGCTCGCGCACCTCGAGCTCGACGAGCTCCAGGATCTCCTCGTCGTCCACCATGTCGGCCTTGTTCAGGGCGACCACGATGTACGGAACACCGACCTGGCGGGCCAGGAGCACGTGCTCCTTGGTCTGCGGCATCGGGCCGTCGGTGGCGGCGACCACGAGGATGGCGCCGTCCATCTGGGCAGCACCGGTGATCATGTTCTTGATGTAGTCCGCGTGACCCGGGCAGTCGACGTGGGCGTAGTGACGCGCCTCCGTCTGGTACTCGACGTGCGCGATGGAGATGGTGATACCGCGCTGGCGCTCTTCGGGAGCCTTGTCGATCTGGTCGAAGGCCGAAGCCTCGTTCAGGTCCGGGTACTTGTCGTGCAGCACCTTGGTAATGGCGGCCGTGAGGGTCGTCTTACCGTGGTCGATGTGACCGATGGTGCCGATGTTGACGTGCGGCTTAGTCCGCTCGAACTTCGCCTTCGCCACTGGGGTCCTCCTGTGGAGTGGTTCTGTACGCCTTACTCATCGGCGCCAGGTGATCTTTGCTGGGAAACCCGGGCCCAGGGCATTCCGCCGGGTTGGTGGCGGAATGCCCCTTGCAGGCTCCGGGGTCAAGCCTACGGCGTGCGGACGGGGTCCGTTACTCGCCCTTGGCCTTCGCGATGATCTCCTCGGCGACGTTCCGCGGAACCTCGGCGTAGGAGTCGAACTGCATCGAGTAGCTTGCGCGACCCGACGTCTTGCTGCGGAGGTCTCCGACGTAGCCGAACATCTCCGACAGGGGCACGAGGCCCTTCACGACGCGGGCACCGGCCCGCTCCTCCATGGCCTGGATCTGGCCACGGCGGGAGTTGATGTCGCCGATGACGTCACCCATGTAGTCCTCGGGCGTGGTGACCTCGACGGCCATCATCGGCTCCAGGAGCACGGGCGAAGCCTTGCGCGCGGCCTCCTTGAAGGCCTGCGAACCGGCGATCTTGAACGCGAGCTCGGAGGAGTCCACCTCGTGGTAGGCACCGTCGAGCAGCGTCACGCGGACGCCGGTCATCTCGTAACCGGCGAGGATGCCGAACTGCATGGCCTCCTGCGCACCGGCGTCGACCGAGGGGATGTACTCCTTCGGCACGCGGCCACCGGTCACCTTGTTGACGAACTCGTACGAGGCGTCGCCGCCCTCGATCGGCTCGATCGCGATGATGACGCGGGCGAACTGGCCGGTACCACCCGTCTGCTTCTTGTGGGTGTACTCGACCTTCTCGACCGACTTGCGGATGGTCTCGCGGTACGCGACCTGCGGCTTGCCGACGTTGGCCTCGACCTTGAACTCACGGCGCATGCGGTCGACCAGCACCTCGAGGTGCAGCTCGCCCATACCGCCGATGATGGTCTGGCCGGTCTCCTCGTCCGAGTGGACCTGGAAGGACGGGTCCTCCTCGGCCAGGCGCTGGATCGCGACGCCGAGCTTCTCCTGGTCGCCCTTCGACTTGGGCTCGATGGCGACCTGGATGACCGGCGCCGGGAAGTCCATGGACTCCAGGATCACCGGCTGCTTGTCGTCGGACAGCGTCTCACCGGTGGTGGTCTGCTTCAGGCCCATGACGGCGACGATGTCGCCGGCGCCCACCGACTCGATCTCCTCACGCTTGTTGGCGTGCATGCGGTAGATCTTGCCGATGCGCTCCTTCTTGCCCTTCACGGAGTTCAGCACCTGGGTGCCGGACTCCAGACGGCCGGAGTACACGCGGACGAAGGTGAGCTTGCCGAGGTGCGGGTCGCTCATGATCTTGAACGCCAGCGCCGCGAGCGGCTCCTCGTCGGACGGCTTGCGCCGCACGACCTCCTCCGGGTCCTTCGGGTCGTGGCCCTCGATGGCCTCGACGTCGAGCGGGGAGGGGAGGTAGCGCACGACCGCGTCGAGCAGGGGCTGCACGCCCTTGTTCTTGAACGCGGTACCGCAGAACACGGGGGTGACGGTGGTGCCGCCGCCCTTGCCGGAGGCGATGGTGATACGGCGGATCGCCGCGTACAGCTGCTCCTCGGAGGGCTCCTGGCCCTCGAGGTACAGCTCCATCAGCTCCTCGTCGTTCTCCGCGACGGCCTCGAGCAGCTTGCCGCGCCACTCCTCGGCGGCCTCGGTGTGCGTGGCCGGGATGTCGACGACGTCGTACATCTCGCCCTTGGCGGCCTCGGCGGACCACACGAGCGCCTTCATGCGGACCAGGTCCACGACGCCCTTGAAGTCGGCCTCGGCACCGATCGGCAGCTGCATGACGAGCGGCTGCGCACCCAGGCGGTCGCTGATCATGTCGACGCAGCGGTGGAACTCGGCACCGGTGCGGTCGAGCTTGTTGACGAAGCAGATACGCGGAACGCCGTAGCGGTCCGCCTGACGCCACACCGTCTCGGACTGGGGCTCAACGCCGGCGACGCCGTCGAACACCGTCACGGCACCGTCGAGCACGCGCAGGGAACGCTCCACCTCGACGGTGAAGTCGACGTGGCCCGGCGTGTCGATGATGTTGATGGTGTGGTCGACGTCTTCCAGCGGCCAGTGGCAGGTGGTGGCAGCAGAGGTGATCGTGATGCCACGCTCCTGCTCCTGCTCCATCCAGTCCATGGTGGCAGCGCCGTCGTGGACCTCACCGATCTTGTACGAAACGCCGGTGTAGAACAGGATCCGCTCGGTGGTGGTCGTCTTGCCCGCGTCGATGTGGGCCATGATCCCGATGTTGCGGACCCTGGCCAGGTCAAGCGAAGTGGTAGCCATAAGGCTTCAGTCTTCTCTCGGTCTCGATGGGGTCTGCGACTACCAGCGGTAGTGCGCGAAGGCCTTGTTGGACTCGGCCATCTTGTGCGTGTCCTCGCGCTTCTTCACAGCGGCACCCAGGCCGTTGCTGGCGTCGAGGAGCTCGTTGAGCAGACGCTCGGTCATGGTCTTCTCGCGACGGGCGCGGGAGTAACCGACGAGCCAGCGCAGCGCCAGGGTGTTAGCACGGCCGGGCTTGACCTCGACCGGGACCTGGTAGGTGGCACCACCGACACGGCGGGACTTGACCTCGAGGGTCGGCTTGATGTTCTCGAGAGCGCGCTTCAGCGTGATGACCGGGTCGTTGCCGGTCTTCTCGCGCAGGCCCTCCATGGCGCCGTAGACGATGCGCTCGGCGGTGGAGCGCTTGCCGTTCAGCAGCACCTTGTTGATCAGGGAGGTCACCAGAGGAGAGCCGTAGACCGGGTCGATGATGACCGGACGCTTCGGGGCGGGGCCCTTACGAGGCATTCTTACTTCTCCTTCTTGGCGCCGTAACGGCTGCGGGCCTGCTTGCGGTTCTTGACACCCTGGGTGTCGAGGGAGCCGCGGATGATCTTGTAGCGAACACCCGGCAGGTCCTTCACACGGCCGCCGCGCACGAGCACGATGGAGTGCTCCTGCAAGTTGTGTCCCTCACCCGGAATGTAAGCCGTGACCTCGATGCCGCTGGTCAGACGCACACGCGCGACCTTACGGAGGGCCGAGTTCGGCTTCTTCGGAGTGGTCGTGAACACACGCGTGCAGACGCCACGACGCTGAGGGGAACCCTCGAGTGCGGGCGTCTTGTTCTTCTCGACCTTGTCCTGCCGGCCCTTGCGGACCAGCTGCTGGATCGTAGGCACTACTTCTCCGGTTTCTGTGTGCCGATGGGTACAGCTAACCTGGAACGTCGCCGACCCACGCGGTCGGGTGTGTCGAATCGTGCGGACCTCCGCCGCGAGGCAGAAAGAAGCGCAGATTGCGGTGGCCGTTTATCGGCCTCCGGTGCGGTTGTGATGGCACGCACGAAGGCCAGGGCACACCCCAGGCACAAGGTCTGAGCGTACCTATCGCATTCGCTGCGGTCAAAACAAATGGGCGGCGCCCGCAGGGCTGCGAGAAACATGTCAAGCCCCAGCGCCGTAGACGATCTTCGAATCTGCGGTCCGGGGGCGTTCCAGGTGGTTTGTCCATCGTAGGACGCCGTCCCCGGCTGTGGTCAGACGGAGGCGAGCGCCAGGACGAACGACAGGGTCAGCAGGACCGCCCACGCCGCGTTCGACAGCCAGCCGAGCGCCAGCCCGGTCAGCGCGAGCGCGTCACCCTCCTCGCCGGTGCGCGCCATCTCGGCCCGCGCGGCATGCCCGAGGACCACCGCGGGGATGCCGGTCAGCCCGAAGGTGACCAGGCACAGCCCTCCGCACACGGCCGAGGCGACCGCCTTGCCGTTCACCCGGGGCCGGGGCGCCGGCAGGAACGCCGCCGGCACGGGCTGCGCCACGGGGTGCGGTGCGGGCCCCTGCGGCAGATCGGCCACCAGCAGCGCCAGCTCCCCCACCGTACGGGCGGCATACGCCCGCGCGACCCGCCGCTCGAACTCCTGCTGCTCCATGCGCCCCTCGCCGAACCCGGCCCTGAGCACATCCACGGCCCGCTCCCGGTCGGCGTGCGAGGCGAGCATCGACGGCCCACCCTGCCAGGGCTGCGGCACACCGGGCCCCTGCTGCCAGGGCTGCCACGACGGATACGGCGGCTGCGACACGGAGCACCTCCCGGAGGAGCGGAGTGACTCCATGATGCGCCCCGACCGGCATGTCCGGCACGCGTTCGGCGAGACCGCCCCTCCGCGCTTGATCACCACTGAGTCACGTTTTCTCCACAACGCTCGACGCGCAACTAGGCTGCGCTCGTGTCTCACCAGCCCATACACCCCGCGTCCCCCGGCCGGCGCTCCCCGGACAGGAAGCGGTCCGGGGTCAGGCGACGGCTCCTCGGTGCGCTCGTGTCCCTCGCCGTGCTCGGCGGGTCCGTCGCCGCCGTGATCGCGCTGACCGGCGCCGGTTCCCCCTCGCGCACCCCTGAGGAGGGCGTCGGCGCCCGCGCGTCGGGCGCGGACGCCCCGGCCGGCGCCCGCACCCGTGACCTGAGGTTCGGCCTGTCCTTCGGCGACACGCTGACCTGGATGACGGACCAGGAACTGACCCGGGCGATGGACGACGCCGAGGAACTGGGCGTGCGGTGGCTGCGGGTGGACCTGTCGTGGCGGAACATCCAGCCCGACAACCCGGGGCAGTACCTGTGGGGGCGCTTCGACCGCGTGGTGGACGCGGCGCGCGACCGGGACTTCGAGGTCCTCCCGACCATCTCCTACACCCCCCGCTGGGCCGCCGGTCCCGACTGCGGCAGCACCAGTCAGACCTGCCCGCCGGCCGACAGCGGCCAGTTCGCCGGGTTCGCGCGCCTGGCCGCCGAGCGGTACGCGCCCAAGGGGGTGCACACCTGGGAGATCTGGAACGAGCCGAACATCAGCCACTTCTGGAAGCCCGGCCCGGACGCCGAGCGGTACGCCAGGCTGCTCGCCGAGACGGCCGACGCCATCCGCGGCACCGACCCCGACGCCTATCTCGTGCTGGGCGGTCTCGCCGCGGTGGAGACCATCCCGTCCCAGCGGTACGTCTCGCACCAGACGTACCTCGACGAGCTGGGCCGGCTGGGCTCGCTCGAGCACGTCGACGCCATCTCGTACCACCCCTACACCTATCCGCTCCTGCCCAGCATGGAGACGGCCACCGGCACCACGTACCAGGACATCGACCAGTCCCACGACAGCCTGGTCGCCATCCTGAAGAGGTACGGCAAGCCGGACATGCCGGTGTGGCTGACCGAGACGGGGGCGCCGACCTGGTCCACCGGCCGGGCCGCGGACCGGCCGGAGGACCACAAGGCCGCGCACGTCACCCCGCGGCTCCAGGCGGAGATCGCCACGGACACCGTGGCCGCCGCCGCGGCGAAGCCCTCGGTGGACGTGCTCTTCTGGTTCTCGTACAAGGACGTGGAACCGCAGACCGCGCAGAGCCGCAAGGCGAAGCACTACGGCCTGACCTACTACGACGGCCGGCGCAAGCCGGCCTTCGACGCGTACCGGCAGGCCATCGACGGCTACCAGAAGGAGCACGGGCAGGACTGACGCCTGGCCTCCTCCCGGCTGACGCCCCCGGCTCCGCTCAGGAGCCGGGGGCGTCGTCCGTTGGCACCGGGCTCACAGCGTGCGGAACAGTTCCAGATAGCGGTCGGTCAGAGCCGGCCAGGCGTAGCGCTCCTCGGCCGTGCGCCGCCCGGCGGCGCCCATGCGGTCCGCGAGGTCGCCGTCGGTGAGCAGCTTGGCGCAGGCCGCGGCCAGAGCGGCGGGGTCGCCGGGCGGCACCAGGAATCCGGTCTCGCCGTCGTCGACGACGTGCGGGATGCCGCCGACGGCCGAGCCCACCACCGGCGTCGCGCAGGCCATGCCCTCGACCAGGGTCATGCCGAAGGACTCGGCCTCGGTCAGCGACGGCAGCGAGAGGACGGCCGCGGTGCGCACGGCCTCGGCGAGCGCGTCGCCGCTCAGCGCGCCGGTCGCCGTCACCCGGTCGCCGATGCCCAGTTGCCCGGCGAGGGCCAGGAGATCCGGCAGCGCGTCCCCGTCCCCGACCAGCTTCAGCCGGGCCTCGGGGAGGTCGGGGGCGAGCTGAGCGAAGGCGCGCACCAGCACGTCGACGCCCTTCCAGGCGGAGGAGCGGTCCATGCGGCCGACGTAGACGACGGTCCGGGGCCGCCGCGAGGCCGGCTCTCCTGGTGTGAACCGCTCGGTGTCGACGCCGGGGCTGATGGAGACGGCGTGTCCGCGTCCGGCGGCGAGGGACACCGGGGAGACAGCCACCAGCCGGCGGGCGCGGGCGAAGACACGGGGCAGGACGGCCCGCTCGTACACGCCGATCAGGCGGTCGGCGGCGCCGCTGCCGGGCTCCCCCTTGTGCATGGAGCCGGCGTGGTAGGTGAGGACGGCAGGGCGGCGTCCGGCCACGGCGACGGCGAGGTCGCCGAGGCCGGGCACGGGCGCGTGCGCGTTGACGACGTCCACGCGGGCCTTGCGCAGCCAGCGGCGCAGTTGCAGCGGCCACAACGGGCTGAGCGGGGTGTTGGACAGTCTCAGCCAGGCGCCGAGCCGGACGACGGGGACGCCGTTCTCGGTGGTCACCGTGGTGCGCAGGCCGTCGGCGCGGGTGGTGATCACGACGGCCCGCAGATCGGGGGCGTCGGCGACGGCCCGTGCGACCCGGGCGGCGTACTGCTCCACGCCGCCGATCTTGGGCGGGTAGTACGGGGCGACGACGGCCACCGTGCGCGGACGGCGGGTCACACGGCCTCCCGCAGGCGGGCGGGCAGCGACTCGGCGCGGGCGATGTACCCGGGCAGGTTGGCGTCCAGGATCGCCCGGTAGGGGGCCGGGTCCTTCAGCAGCGGTTCGACCAGCGCCCACAGCTTGTCGTGGGTGACCTCGGCGATCGGCACGACCCAGTCACCGAGCCGGAGGTCGGCCATGATGCCGCCGGTCTTGTGCTCGTACTCGATGGCCACGCACGGGACGTAGCTGGTCAGCGAGAAGATCACGGAGTGGAAGCGGGTCCCGATGAGCAGCGAGCACTCGTCGTAGATGCCCTTGAGGTCGCGATAGTCGACGACCTCGTCGATCATCAGCGGGCCGCTGGTGCAGTAGTCCCTGATGCGGCGCTCGACGATGCGGTCGTCGTCGCCGAGATAGTCGGTGCTGACCTGCGGGATGAGGACCGCGCGGGCACCGGTGGCCTGGACGGCGTCGATGGTGCGGGCCAGTTCGCGCTCATAGCGCTCCTGGGCGGCGGGGGCGAGCCAGCGGCGGGCGGTGATGCCGACGAGCCGGTCGGCGGGGCCGACGCCGAGGCGGGCGCGCCAGTCGGTGCGCTTCTCGGGGGCGAAGGCGAAGCCGGAGTCGACCGCGCGTTCGATCCGCTGGTCGGGGATGCCGCAGGACCGCAGCTCGGTCACGCTGACGTTCTCGCGGGCCAGGACGGCCGCGGAGCGGCGCAGGACCTTGCCGACCAGCTTGCGCTGGAGGCCGGACGGGAAGGGGCCGAAGGATTCCGGCGCCCATACGACCGGCACGTTCGCCTTCTGCGCGAGCATCGCCGGGAGCAGCACGAAGTAGACGTTCTGGTGGCCGTCCAGGCCCGGGCGGGCCAGCACGTAGCCGCCGCCGTTGGAGACGACCAGGTCGGCGCTCATCACGGCGTCGGCCTCGCGGCGGGCCTCGGCGGGCAGGGCGCGCAGCACCACGCGGGCGAGCGGGCGCGGCAGCAGCGTGGCGAGGCCGCTCGCGGCGCCGACGACCGCCTTGCGCAGCAGCCGGCGGGGCAGCGAGACGGTGCCGTCGGCGACGTACCGCCGGATCGACCCGATGTTCCGCGCGCCTTCGAACGTGGGATGGACAGCCGCGTCCTCCATGCCGGCGATCAGGATCTCGCCGTCCGGGAATGCCTCCCGGACATGGCGCAGACAGACGGAGAGCAGGGCGGCGTCGCCCGCGTTCTCACGGACGTACGCGTTGATCACCACGATCTTCAACGGGTGGGCCTCTCGGAAGGAACGGCTGGTGAGGTGTATTCGGCGGGGGGATACGTGGTGGGGGGATACGCGGCGCCGGGGTACGGCTCGGTGTACTGGCCGGGGTACGGAGCGCCCCCGTGGGCGGCGTCCGGGTCGGCGTACGGCGTGCCGTACAGGCCGCCGTAGGTGTTCGGGTCGACGTAGGGCTCGACGTACGGGTCGTGGAACGGGTCGTAGTAGCGCGGCGGGTAGACCTCGTGGTCCGGGTAGGCGTGCGGGTGGGCCTCGGCCGGCTCGTCGGGGGCGGCCGGTTCGGCCGTCGGTTCGGGGGTCCGGCGGGGCCGGGTGCGCAGCAGGCTCACCGTCGCGAAGACGCCCGCGACGGCGTTGCCCGCGGCCCAGGAGTAGCCGAGCCAGACGAGTCCGTTGTCGGCCCACGCCGAGCCCAGTCCGATGCTGAGGCCCGCCATGATCGTGTTGGCGGCGATGAGGTGCCGCATCCGCTGGGCGAGCTTCAGGGCGAAACACGCCCAGGTGTTCAGGGCGACCGGCAGGGCGGCGATGGCCAGCACGGTCAGCAGGGGGCGCGCGTGCTCGGCGTAGGAACCGCCGAACATGTGCAGCAGCAGTCCGCCGCCGAGGACGACGACGAGCGCCGCCGGGACCTGCACGACGGCGATGATCCGGGCCGAGCGCAGCATCAGCTCGCGGAACCGGGACTCCTCGTGCGAGACCTCCGCGAAGACGGCCTCGCCGACGGCGGTGGAGACCGAGTTCAGCATGGCGGCGATCTGGAAGGCGACGAAGTAGTAGCCGGTGGCGGCGGCGCCGAGGTGGTGCAGCACGATCAGTGGGGTGGCGAGGATCGGCGCCAGGTTGATCAGGCTGGAGATGTAGCTGGCGGCGGAGAAGCGGAACTTCTCCCGCAGCCGGGTGCCGCGGGTGCGCACGTCGATCCGGAAGTCCAGCCGGCGCACCATGACCACCACGGCGACCAGCACGGTCACCGCGAAGCCCACCCCGGCCGAGGCGACGATGCCGAAGACGCCGAGGCCGGTGAGGGCGGCCGGGACGGCGAGCTTGGCGGCGCCCTGGGTGAGGCCGTCGATGAGCACGTTGTACTCGGGCACGCGGGCGCCGGTGAACACCGACTTGATCAGCAGGGTCACCGCGGCGCAGGCGCAGAAGGCCGTGAAGCAGGCCGCCGAGACCCAGTCGTCCCGGACGAACATCAGCTTGGCGCCGTACAGCGGCAGCCCCGCCAGATAGAGCGCCCCCGCCACGAAGCCGATGCCCGCGACCGCCAGCAGCGCCTGGCTGACCTGCGCGTTACGGGACTCTTCGGGGGCCGGGAAGCGGATCAGGGTGCTGTTGAGGCCGAACAGGCTGAGCGTGGCCAGCAGGGTGGTGGCGGAGATCAGCGAGGTGGCGAGGCCGACCTGAGCGGGGCTGTAGAAGCGGGCCACGACCACCCAGAACAGAAAGCTCAGGCCGGCGGTGACCACCGTGGAGGCGAGCAGGAAGAAGGAGCTGCGGTAGATCCGGTCCCGCGGCCGTGCGTGCCGGCGCCTGCCCGTGGCCGCCCCGGGGACCGTGGAGCCGGTCATGGCCGCTCGCCGCCGTAGTGCCTCATCAGGGTGCGCACATGCTCGTCCCAGGCGAAGTCCCCTTCGGCGTACGCCCGTGAGTACGCCGCCATCCGGGCCCGGCGCTCCGGGTCGGCGGCCAGCGCGCGCAGCTCCGCGGCGATGGCCGGGACCTCGCGGGGCAGCAGGGCGACCAGCTCGCGGTCCAGGGCGTAGGGGGCGTAGCCGGGGTCGTCGGTGGTGACCACGGGCAGGCCGGAGGCCATCGCCTCCTGGACGGTGAGCGGGAAGCCCTCGGCGGTGGACGGCAGCGCGAAGACGTCGCAGGCCCGGTAGGCCTCGGCGACCCGCTCCGGGGGCAGCGCGCCGATGTGGTGCACGCCCTCGCGCCCGGCGAGCGCGCCGGCGTCGCCGTCCCCGGCGAACACCAGGTCGTACCCGGCGTCGGGGGTGTGCGCGGCGAGCAGCAGGTCGTAGCCCTTCTTGGGCACGAGCCGGCCGACGAACAGCACCAGGACCCGGTCCTCGGGCAGGCCGAGCCGCTTGCGCGCCAGCTGCCGCTCGCCGTCGTCGGCCGCCGGGCGGAACAGCTCGGTGTCGACGCCGTTGGCGAGGTGCCGGGCGCGGTCGGGGCGGGCGCCGTGGGAGCGGACGAAGTCGGCGACCGTGGCGTTCAGGGTGAACACCGCGCGGGCGCCGCGCAGCAGGGCCCGTCCTGCGACGCCGTAGAACGCCCGCTGCACGGCTCTGACCAGGCCGGAGGGGTGGTCGACGACGGCGACGTGCTGGGTGAGCACGTAGGGGGTGCGGGTGAGGCCGGCGGCCAGGCCTGCGGCCCACGAACTGAGGTAGAGGCAGTCGTGGATGTGCACCGCGTCCGCGTGCCGGGCCCAGCGCAGAGCGACGGGCAGCAGGGCGGGCGAGAAGAACGGGTAGGGCACACCGGCCTTGCGTTCGGCGCCGTTCCAGGCGGCCACCCGCACCACCCGCACGCCGTCCTCGCGGGTGACGGAGGAGCGGCCGGCGCTGGTGACGACGGTGACGTCGGCGCCCTGGCGGGCCAGGCCGATCGCCTCGCTCCGGGCGACGTTCTCGATGCCGCCGACGTGCGGCGGGTAGTAGTGGCAGACCATCAGGACGCGCAGCGGCCTCGCCGACGTCCTCGCCCCGTGTGAGGTGCTCACCGGTAGATCACCGCTCCCCCGTTGCTGTAGATGAGGTCCCTGGAGTCCAGGACCTTCATCGGGTACTCGTATGTGATGAGGTCGCCCCGGTAGAAGATCGTCACCTTGCCGGTGCGGGCGGGTGTGGTGCCCAGCAGCACGTAGGAGTCGGTGCGCAGGGCGGCCGGGTGGATGTCGGCCAGGGTCGGGTGGGTGATCAGCGACTGGAGCCGGCTGTAGGTGAACCGGTCGGTCTGCACCAGGCCCTGCTTGTGCGCTCCGATCTTCTCGTCCAGCCACAGCGCCGCCTTCCGCTCCTCGGCGTGCGGGTAGTAGATGGCGTAGTACTGCCCGGAGTTCGACAACTGCACCTGAGCGGGATAGCCGCCGAGTGCCTTCGGCACGACGCCGGCGAGGTCGAGCAGCAGCACGGCGAGCAGCGCGCACGCCAGCGGCACGGTCTTGCGGCCGGCCCAGCGCAGCGCCCACAGGGTCGCGGTGGCCAGGAACGGGGCGAAGAAGAACAGGCCCTGCTGGAAGGCGCGGAGCAGGCTGTAGTCGACGGACAGCTGCGGGATCAGGGTGAACACGGCGACCATGCACCAGGCGCCCGCGGCGATGGTGGCCTGGTCACGCACCGGGCGGAAGGTCGAGCGGCGTGCCCACAGCGCCACCGCGAACCCGGCCATCGCCATGATCTGGAAGAACAGGGCGGCGCCCTGGCGCAGCGCCCCGTTGAGGCCGGGAACGCTGATGCCGAAGGTGTCGAGGGCCTCGCCCAGCTCGGTGAGCTCCATCGTGGGCACGTCGACGACCGGCGTCGCCTGCGCGTTCACCTGCTTCAGCGGCAGGTAGTCGCCGCCCTCACCGCGCTCGCTCGCGCTCGCCTCGAGCAGCTCCTCCTTGTAGTCCTTCATGCGCTCCTCGGCGGAGGTCTTCGCTCCGCCGAAGATGCTGTAGGCCGTGTCGGAGGACCCGGACTCCGCGTCGCCGCCGACCACGGCCGCCGCGACCGCGCTCAGGGTGCGCTCGACCTGGCCGCCGGTGTGGGTCAGCGGCCCCGACCACACCAGCGCGAGCACGGCGGGTACGGCCACCACCCACCACGTCAGGAACGACAGCATCCGGTCCTCACGGCGCCGCCGCCGCAGCCGGGTGCGCCCGCGGCGGGACACCAGTCGCCAGATCTTGTCCAGGACGAAGGACGCCGCGAGGGTGCCGACGACGACGTAGGTCGTGGAGTAGTGGGACAGCACGATGCCGCCGAGCAGGATCACGAAGACGATCCGGCGCAGCGGCAGCGGCCCGCGCGAGTCCGTGAGCACCACCATGGCGCAGCCCAGCAGCAGGAAGGCGATCTCCTGCCGGCCGAGGTACGGCATGTCCGTGAAGAAGGTCGGGAAGACGATGAAGTACACCGCGGACATCAGCGCGACCACCCGGGGCGCCACATTGCGCACCGCCCGGTGCACCAGGACCGGGGTGAAGGCGAACAGCAGCGGCAGGACGACCTTGAAGATCACGGTGTCCGGGAGCGCGGTGAGCTGGAAGACGCTCACCGGCAGCAGCGTGATGCTCAGACAGGCGTTGTAGGGGTCGGTGTAGGTGCCGATGTCCCAGTACTCGCCGCCGAGGGCGAGCCGGAAGTACAGGAACTCCTTCTGGATGTCGTGTCCCGTGATGAACTGACCGCGCAGCGAGGTCAGCAGCAGCAGCGCGGCCGACGCGCAGTAGATGCCCAGCTCCAGCACCGGCACCGGATAGCGGGCCCGGCGCAGCAGCAGCAGCGCGATCAGCGCAGCCACGACGACCATGGCGACGACGCTGACGGTGCCGCTGAAACCGTTGTTCAGCCGGATCGGCCCGGCCACCGACAGCACGAGGGCGAGTGCCCCGAGGCCCGCCACCGGTCTCAGCCCGCGTACCCGGCCGCGCCGCGGTCCGCCGGGCGGGCGGCGCACCTCGGGCGCGATCGCGCCGAGCAGCACCAGGGTGACCGCCATGGCGATCGTCAGGATCAGTCGGGTGAGCGGGCGCTCCACACCGGCCAGCGGCAGCGCGGTGTTCACGGTCAGCGCCACCACGATGTCCGTCACCACGGTGAAGCCGACCGACAGCAGCCAGGCGGCGGTCCCGGTGGTCACGATCCGCCAGGCGATGCCCCGCCACAGCAGGATCGGCGCGCCGAACAGAAGCCACAGGCCCGCCAGGGTCTGCGGCACGGCGGGCGGGTCGGGCAGCAGCTGGACGATGCTCGCCGGGGCGAGGCTGAGCAGGACGGCGAAGCGGCGGCTGAGCAACGGCCGACGCCCGGCCGAGCGGTTCGGCCGGGCGGGCGGTTCCGCCCGCCGGTCGGCCGGCGGGCGGGGGGCGGGCCGCCGGACACGCAGCGACATGGTTTCCTTCGTCGTCACAGGCCTGCCCTGACATAGACGTCCTCGACCAGGCGGGCGACGGTGTCCCACGAGTAGTTCCGGGAGCGCTCCGCACTGGCCGCCGACAGCCGGGTCCGGCGGGCCGGGTCGGCGGCGACCGCGTCGATCACCCGGGCCAGCGCGTCCGGCTCGGGCGCGGCCAGCACACCGGTGCCGTCGATCAGCTCGCGGGTGCCGGGGACGTCCGTGCCGATCAGCGGCAGCGCGGCGGCCATCGCCTCCAGCACGACCAGCGGCATGCCCTCCTTGTCGGAGGCGATCACGAAGGCGTCGGCCTCGGCGTACGCCTTGACCAGGTCGTCGCCGAGCAGCCCGCCCGCGAACTCCACGTTCTCAAGGCCCAGGCGGGCGGCCCGGGCCTCGAGCTCGGGACGCAGCTCGCCGTCGCCGACGATCTTCAGCCGTACCTCGCCGCGCACCAGGCTCATCGCGTCCAGCAGCCGGGCCACGTTCTTCTGCGCCTGGAGCCGGCCCACGAACAGCAGCTGCGGCGGGCGGCCGGGGACGGCCTCGCGGGGCGGCATGAAGTACTGCTCACCGACCCCGTTGGGCACGATGTGCACGCGCTCGGCGGACACGCCGTAGGTGCCGGTGAGGAAGTCGGCCTGCTGCCGCGTCAGCGCGATCACACCGGCCGCCGCGCGCAGCACCCGGCCGAAGACGTGTTCCTTGTACAGCGGCAGCAGCGCGCCGAAGCGGCCGGATGCGTCCACATCCAGGTGGAAGTGGAGCAGGAACCTGCGGCCGCGCAGCTTCGCGGCCACCGCGACCATCTCCGGCAGCAGGGCGTGCGCGCAGTGCAGGTGCAGCACCGCGTCCTTCGGCAGCCGGGCGAGGTCGAGGGCGAGGCCGGGCGCCACCGCGGTGTGGGCCACCTCCAGCGCTCGGTGCCGGCGGACGGCGACGCCGTCCTCGCGGGCGGTGCGCGGTGCGTCGCCGGAGCCCAGCGCGGTGGTCAGGACGCGCACGTCGTGCCGGTCGGCCAGCCGCTGCGCGAGGTTCGAGACGACGCGCTCGAGCCCGCCCAGGTGCGGCGGGTAGTACGGGGTGATCTGCACGATGGTGCGTCGCATGGAACTTTCCGTTGAGGCCGGTGTTGCTCGCTCGGACGGTGGCCCGGATAAACCGGTCACCGCAGATGGACCTGGAGCCGGTGCGGGTGTCCGGGCAGAGACACCTCGACCAGGTCCGCGTCGCCCTTGCTGCCCTTGATCCGCAGCCGGACGTCGGCGGCGATCCGGGCGCCCGGCTTGGTGGTGACGGTCTTCGTCCCGGTGGCCAGCCGCTTGCCGTCGGCGTCCTCCACCCAGGCCTTGACCGGGTGCCGGCCGCCCGACGGGCCGTGCTCGGTGAGCTGCACCGGCACCACCAGTTCCGCACCGTCGTAGAACGGGTCCTTGGCGAGGTACATCTCGATGTACGCGGGCTCACGCTCCGTGAACGAGTCCCGGAGCACCTCCCGCACCTCCGGCACGGCCCAGGCCGCGCCGGACAGGCCGAGCACGGCTACGGCGGTGACGAGCCAGCCGGCCGCCTGCCGTGCCGGCCCGTTCCTGCGCCGTGTGCGGCTGCTCATCTCACGCCATCTCGAACGAGGACTCGTCGTCGATGTCGAAGCCCAGCGGGGAGTCGTCGCTCTTACGGGAGCCGGCCAGCACCGAGGACTCGTCCCGTGCGTCGCGCGCAGGGCCCTCGGAGGGGCGTGAACCCGCCGGCACCGGCGAGTCGCCGAACACGGCGTCCTCGAACGGGGCGTCGTCGTTCTTGCGCGGCGACGGAAGCACGGACTGACCGGGCTGTGTGGGCTGAGCCGGCACGGACGGCAGCGCCTGGCCGCGGGCCAGCTCCTGGACCAGCCCCGCGGCCCGCTCAGCGGCCTGCGCCGCGCGCTCCGCCGCCGCGTTGGCCCGCGCCATCTCGGCCAGCGGGACCATCCGCGCCGGAGTGGTGCGGAAGCGGTTGTCGCGGAGCTTGTGCTCGAACAGCTGGCGCAGGTTGGCGACTCCGTCGGGCAGGGCGTTCAGCTTGACCTCGCCGCCGCGGACCCGGTACTCGATGGGCACCTCGAGGCAGCGGAACCCGGACCGGGTCGCCGCGTTCTTGATCTCCTGCGAGAAGGCCATTCCCGGGGACCGGACCTCGATCGCCTGCCAGACATGGCGCTGGAAGATCCACATGCCGGACTGCGAGTCCCGCAGCCCGTTGCGGAACAGGGCCCGGCTGAGCGCGCTGAGCGCGTGGTTGGCGACCGTGTGGGACGGCTTCATGGCCCGCCGGTTCTCGACGCCCAGCCGGTTCGTGGTCATGAACTCCACGCCCCGGGCCTCCATGATGTGCAGCAGGTGGGGCAGGGCGTCGAACGGGTAGGTGCAGTCGGCGTCCCCGGTGGCGATGACCTCTCCGGTGGCCGCGTCGAAACCGGCGCGGTAGGCGTTGCCGTATCCCCTCAGCGGCTGGGAGACGACCGTCGCCCCCAGCTTCCGGGCGACCGCGGCGGTGTCGTCGGTCGACGCGTTGTCGACCACGATGACCTCCACGCTCCAGCCCGCTTCGGCCAGCTCGCCGTGCGGGATGGATCCCATCACCGTCGGCAGGTTCTCGGCCTCGTTCAGCGCAGGGATCACGATGGACAGAGATCTCACGGAAGCTCCCCCCAGGAGCAGACAGATGCTCGGAGCCATCGCTGAGAGACCACGGGCCCCCTCGCCCGCTCCTGGTGACACCTATCGGCCCGCACCTTCGGGTGCCGGCCTCCCCTCCGTGCCCAGGACAGCTCTCATGGCCCGCCACACAGATGTTCGCGTGACGAACTGATGCCTCGTTCAATTACTTTCGACGCACCATAACCCGCACTCACATATCCCACACATCGGATAGACATACTTGTTATTGATGTCACTCGGGCGTCACGGATCGTCACAGATGTCACAGATCGTCACAGAGGGAAACGCCGAGGGCGGCCACCCCGTACGAAACGGGATGACCGCCCTCGCGATCAGGCGACTCGCTTACTGGTTGTACGGACCGTAGTCGTAGTCCTCCAGCGGAACGGCCTGGCCGGAGCCCGTGCCGAACGGCGAGTAGTCGATGTCGTCGTAGCCGACGGCCGAGTACATCGCGGCCTTGGCCTCCTCGGTCGGCTCGACCCGGATGTTGCGGTAGCGGGACAGGCCCGTACCGGCCGGGATGAGCTTACCGATGATGACGTTCTCCTTGAGGCCGATGAGGCTGTCGGACTTGGCGTTGATCGCCGCGTCCGTCAGGACTCGGGTCGTCTCCTGGAAGGAGGCGGCCGACAGCCAGGACTCCGTCGCCAGCGAGGCCTTGGTGATACCCATCAGCTGCGGACGACCCGAGGCCGGGTGACCGCCCTCCTGGACCACACGACGGTTCTCGTGCTCGAACTTCGAGCGCTCGACCAGCTCACCGGGCAGCAGCTCGGCGTCACCGGACTCGATGATCGTCACACGGCGCAGCATCTGCCGGATGATGATCTCGATGTGCTTGTCGTGGATCGACACACCCTGCGAGTTGTAGACCTTCTGGACCTCGCCGACCAGGTGGACCTGGACGGCACGCTGGCCCAGGATGCGCAGCACGTCGTGCGGGTTGGTGGCACCCACGGTGAGCTTCTGGCCCACCTCGACGTGCTCGCCCTCGCTGACCAGGAGACGGGCGCGCTTGGAGATCGGGTAGGCCGTCTCGTCGCTGCCGTCGTCCGGCGTGATGACGATCTTCTTGGTCTTCTCGGTCTCCTCGATCCGGACGCGGCCGGAGGCCTCGGAGATCGGGGCGACACCCTTCGGGGTACGGGCCTCGAAGAGCTCGACGACACGCGGCAGACCCTGGGTGATGTCGTCACCGGCCACACCACCGGTGTGGAAGGTACGCATCGTCAGCTGGGTACCGGGCTCACCGATGGACTGGGCGGCGATGATGCCGACCGCCTCACCGATGTCGACCAGCTTGCCGGTGGCGAGCGAACGGCCGTAGCACATCGCGCAGGTGCCGACGGCGGACTCGCAGGTCAGGACCGAGCGGGTCTTGACCGTCTGCACGCCGCGGGAGACGAGCTCCTCGATGAGCACGTCGCCCAGGTCGGTGCCGGCCGGGGCCAGCACCTGACCGTCGACCACGATGTCCTCCGCGAGGCAGCGCGCGTACACGGAGGTCTCGACGTTCTCCGCCTTGCGCAGCACACCGTCGGCGCCCCGCTCGGCGATCTCCAGCTTGAGGCCGCGCTCGGTGCCGCAGTCCTCCTCGCGGATGATGACGTCCTGGGAGACGTCGACCAGACGACGGGTGAGGTAACCCGAGTCAGCGGTACGCAGAGCGGTGTCCGCCAGACCCTTACGGGCACCGTGCGTGGAGATGAAGTACTCCAGCACGGACAGACCCTCACGGAACGAGGCCTTGATGGGCCGCGGGATCGTCTCGTTCTTGGCGTTCGACACCAGACCACGCATACCGGCAATCTGACGCATCTGCATCATGTTGCCTCGCGCACCCGAGTTCACCATCATGAAGATCGGGTTGGTCTTCGGGAAGTTGTCGTTCATCGCCTCGGCGACCTCGTTGGTCGCCTGGGTCCAGATCTGGATGAGCTCCTGCGTGCGCTCGTCCTTGGTGATCAGACCGCGCTCGTACTGCTTCTGGACCTTCTCGTCCGCCGCCTCCCACTTGGCGACGATCTCCTTCTTCGCCTCGGGGACGACGACGTCGGAGATGGCGACGGTCACGCCGGAACGGGTGGCCCAGTAGAAGCCGGCCGCCTTCAGGTTGTCGAGCGTCGCCGCCACGATGACCTTCGGGTAGCGCTCGGCGAGGTCGTTGACGATCTCGGAGAGCTGCTTCTTGCCGACCTCGTAGTCGACGAACGGGTAGTCCTCGGGCAGCAGCTCGTTGAAGAGCGCACGGCCCAGCGTGGTGTTCAGCCGGAAGCTGTCACCCTGCTGCCACTCGGGCTCACCCTCCTCGCGCGCCGGCGGGGTCCAGCCGCGCGGCGGGATGGTGCCGACGGGGAAGCGGACGTCGATCTTCGACTGGAGCGACAGCTCGCCCGCGTCGAAGGCCATGATCGCCTCGGCGACCGAGGCGAAGGAACGGCCCTCGCCCTTGAGGTCGCGCATCTCGCCGTCGGTGGTGAGGAAGAACAGACCGAGGACCATGTCCTGGGTCGGCATCGTCACCGGACGGCCGTCGGCCGGCTTGAGGATGTTGTTCGAGGACAGCATCAGGATGCGGGCCTCGGCCTGCGCCTCCGCGGACAGCGGCAGGTGCACGGCCATCTGGTCACCGTCGAAGTCCGCGTTGAACGCGGTGCAGACGAGCGGGTGGATCTGGATGGCCTTGCCCTCGACCAGCTGCGGCTCGAAGGCCTGGATGCCGAGGCGGTGCAGCGTGGGCGCACGGTTCAGCAGAACCGGGTGCTCCGCGATGACCTCTTCCAGCACGTCGTACACGACCGTGCGGCCGCGCTCGACCATGCGCTTGGCGCTCTTGATGTTCTGCGCGTGGTTCAGGTCGACCAGGCGCTTCATCACGAACGGCTTGAACAGCTCCAGCGCCATCGCCTTCGGCAGACCGCACTGGTGCAGCTTCAGCTGCGGACCGACGACGATCACGGAACGCGCCGAGTAGTCGACACGCTTGCCGAGCAGGTTCTGACGGAAGCGGCCCTGCTTGCCCTTGAGCATGTCGGACAGCGACTTCAGCGGACGGTTGCCGGGGCCCGTGACCGGGCGACCACGACGGCCGTTGTCGAAGAGCGCGTCGACGGCCTCCTGGAGCATGCGCTTCTCGTTGTTCACGATGATCTCGGGCGCACCGAGGTCGAGAAGCCGCTTGAGGCGGTTGTTGCGGTTGATCACACGGCGGTACAGGTCGTTCAGGTCGGAGGTCGCGAAGCGGCCACCGTCCAGCTGCACCATCGGACGCAGGTCCGGCGGGATGACCGGCACGCAGTCCAGCACCATGCCCTTGGGGCTGTTGGAGGTCTGCAGGAACGCGGAGACGACCTTCAGCCGCTTGAGCGCACGGGTCTTCTTCTGGCCCTTGCCGGTGCGGATGATCTCGCGGAGCTTCTCGGCCTCCTCCTCGAGGTCGAAGGACTCCAGGCGCTTCTGCAGCGCCGCGGCACCCATCGAGCCGTCGAAGTACGTGCCGAAGCGGTCGCGCAGCTCGCGGTAGAGCAGCTCGTCGCCCTCGAGGTCCTGGACCTTGAGGTTCTTGAACCGGTTCCACACCTCGTCGAGGCGGTCGATCTCGCGCTGGGCACGGTCGCGCAGCTGCTTCATCTCACGCTCGGCACCCTCGCGCACCTTGCGGCGCACGTCGGCCTTGGCACCCTCGGCCTCGAGCTCGGCCAGGTCGGACTCAAGCTTCTTGGCGCGGGCCTCCAGGTCGGCGTCCCGGCGGTTCTCGATCTGCTGGCGCTCGACGGAGACGTGGGCCTCCAGCGAGGGCAGGTCGCGGGTACGGCGCTCCTCGTCGACGTACGTGATCATGTACGCCGCGAAGTAGATGACCTTCTCGAGGTCCTTGGGCGCCAGGTCCAGCAGGTAGCCGAGGCGCGAGGGAACACCCTTGAAGTACCAGATGTGCGTGACGGGCGCGGCGAGCTCGATGTGGCCCATCCGCTCACGGCGCACCTTGGCGCGCGTGACCTCGACGCCACAGCGCTCACAGATGATGCCCTTGAAGCGGACGCGCTTGTACTTGCCGCAGTAGCACTCCCAGTCCCGGGTCGGACCGAAGATCTTCTCGCAGAAGAGTCCGTCCTTTTCCGGCTTGAGCGTGCGGTAGTTGATGGTCTCGGGCTTCTTGACCTCGCCGTGGCTCCACTGACGGATGTCGTCAGCGGTGGCCAGGCCGATCCGGAGCTCGTCGAAGAAGTTGACGTCGAGCACTATGCGTCAATCCCTCTCAGGGTCGTAAGTCTTTGGGTCTGATACGGGGGTCCTGGGGCCGGCGGCCTCTTCGTGAGAGGCCGCCGGACTCCCGTCAGACCTCTTCGACGCTGCTCGGCTCGCGCCGGGACAGGTCGATGCCGAGCTCCTCCGCAGCGCGGAAGACGTCCTCGTCGGTGTCACGCATCTCGATGGACATACCGTCGCTGGACAGCACCTCCACGTTGAGGCACAGGGACTGCATCTCCTTGATGAGCACCTTGAAGGACTCGGGGATGCCGGGCTCAGGGATGTTCTCGCCCTTGACGATGGCCTCGTAGACCTTCACGCGGCCGGTGACGTCGTCGGACTTGATGGTCAGCAGCTCCTGGAGCGCGTAGGCGGCGCCGTACGCCTCGAGTGCCCACACCTCCATCTCGCCGAACCGCTGACCACCGAACTGGGCCTTACCACCCAGCGGCTGCTGGGTGATCATGGAGTACGGACCGGTCGAACGGGCGTGCAGCTTGTCGTCGACCAGGTGGTGCAGCTTCAGGATGTACATGTAGCCGACCGAGATCGGGTCCGGGAACGGCTCACCGCTGCGGCCGTCGAACAGCCGCGCCTTGCCGGACGGGAGGACCATGCGCTCGCCGTCGCGGTTCGGGATGGTGTGCTGCAGCAGACCCGCCAGCTCGTCCTCGCGCGCACCGTCGAAGACCGGGGTGGCCACGTTGGTGCCGGGCTCGACCTTGTCGGCGCCGATCGCCTGGAGGCGCTGCGCCCACTCGTCGGCCAGGCCGGAGACGTCCCAGCCGCGGCTGGCGAGCCAGCCGAGGTGGATCTCCAGGACCTGTCCCGGGTTCATTCGGGACGGCACACCGAGGGGGTTGAGGATGATGTCGACCGGGGTGCCGTCCTCCAGGAACGGCATGTCCTCGATCGGCAGGATCTTGGAGATGACGCCCTTGTTGCCGTGACGGCCGGCGAGCTTGTCACCGTCGGTGATCTTGCGCTTCTGCGCGACGTAGACGCGCACCAGCTGGTTCACACCGGGGGGAAGCTCGTCGCCCTCCTCGCGGTCGAAGACGCGCACGCCGATGACCTTGCCGGTCTCGCCGTGCGGCACCTTCAGCGAGGTGTCACGGACCTCACGGGCCTTCTCACCGAAGATCGCGCGCAGCAGGCGCTCCTCGGGGGTCAGCTCGGTCTCGCCCTTGGGCGTGACCTTGCCGACGAGGATGTCACCGGCGATGACCTCGGCACCGATGCGGATGATGCCGCGCTCGTCGAGGTCGGCGAGGACCTCCTCGGAGACGTTCGGGATGTCCCGGGTGATCTCCTCGGGGCCGAGCTTGGTGTCACGGGCGTCGACCTCGTGCTCCTCGATGTGGATCGAGGAGAGGACGTCGTCCTGCACGAGGCGCTGCGACAGGATGATCGCGTCCTCGTAGTTGTGACCCTCCCACGGCATGAACGCGACCAGCAGGTTCTTGCCGAGCGCCATCTCACCCTGCTGGGTGGCCGGGCCGTCGGCGAGGACCTGGCCCTCGACGATCCGGTCGCCCTCGGCGACGATGACCTTCTGGTTGACCGAGGTGCCCTGGTTGGAGCGGGCGAACTTGGCCAGGCGGTACGTGATGTACGTGCCGTCGTCGTTGGCGGTGGTGATGTAGTCCGCGGAGACCTCCTGGACCACACCGGCCTTCTCGGCCTTGACGACGTCGCCGGCGTCGACGGCGGAGCGGTACTCCATGCCGGTGCCGACGAGCGGGGACTCCGCCTGGATCAGCGGAACGGCCTGGCGCATCATGTTCGCGCCCATGAGGGCACGGTTGGCGTCGTCGTGCTCCAGGAAGGGGATCATGGCGGTCGCGACCGACACCATCTGGCGCGGCGAGACGTCCATGTAGTCCACGTCCTCGGGGCCGACGTAGTCGACCTCGCCGCCCTTGCGGCGGACCAGCACACGGGCCTCGGCGAACCGCAGGTCGTCGGTGAGCGGCGCGTTGGCCTGCGCGATGACGAAGCGGTCCTCCTCGTCGGCGGTCAGGTAGTCCACCTGGTCGGTGACCTGGCCGTCGATGACCTTGCGGTACGGGGTCTCGACGAAACCGAACGCGTTGACCCGGCCGTAGGTGGCGAGCGAGCCGATCAGACCGATGTTCGGGCCTTCAGGGGTCTCGATCGGGCACATGCGGCCGTAGTGCGAGGGGTGCACGTCACGGACCTCGAAGCCGGCCCGCTCACGGGAGAGACCACCCGGGCCGAGCGCGGACAGACGACGCTTGTGCGTCAGCCCGGACAGCGGGTTGTTCTGGTCCATGAACTGGGACAGCTGGCTGGTGCCGAAGAACTCCTTGATGGAGGCGACGACCGGCCGGATGTTGATCAGGGTCTGCGGCGTGATCGCCTCGACGTCCTGCGTCGTCATGCGCTCGCGCACGACGCGCTCCATACGAGCCAGACCCGTGCGGACCTGGTTCTGGATGAGCTCGCCGACGCTGCGCAGGCGGCGGTTGCCGAAGTGGTCGATGTCGTCGGTCTCGACGACGACCGGCTGGCCGTTGTCGCCGACGGTCTCGGTCTCACCGGCGTGCAGCTTCACCAGGTACTTGATCGTCGCGATGATGTCCTCGACGGTCAGGATGCCCGCGTCCAGCGGGGTGTCCGTACCCAGCTTCTTGTTGACCTTGTAGCGGCCGACCTTGGCGAGGTCGTAGCGCTTGGGGTTGAAATAGAGGTTCTCGAGCAGCGTCTGCGCGGCCTCCCGCGTGGGGGGCTCGCCCGGGCGCAGCTTGCGGTAGATGTCGAGCAGCGCGTCGTCCTGGCCCTGGGTGTGGTCCTTCTCCAGGGTGGCGCGCATGGACTCGTACTCGCCGAACTCCTCGAGGATCTGCTCGGTGGTCCAGCCGAGCGCCTTCAGGAGGACGGTGACGGACTGCTTGCGCTTGCGGTCGATGCGGACACCGACCATGTCGCGCTTGTCGATCTCCATCTCCAGCCAGGCACCCCGGGACGGGATGATCTTGGCGGAGAAGATGTCCTTGTCGGAGGTCTTGTCGATGCTGGAGTCGAAGTAGACGCCCGGCGAACGGACCAGCTGGGACACCACGACACGCTCGGTGCCGTTGATGACGAAGGTGCCCTTGTTCGTCATGAGCGGGAAGTCGCCCATGAAGACGGTCTGGGACTTGATCTCGCCGGTCTCGTTGTTGGTGAACTCGGCGGTGACGAAGAGCGGGGCCGCGTACGTGAAGTCGCGCTCCTTGCACTCGTCGATGCTGTTCTTCGGCGGCTCGAAACGGTGGTCACGGAAGGTCAGCGACATCGACCCGGAGAAGTCCTCGATCGGGGAGATCTCCTCGAAGATCTCCTCCAGACCGGACTTGGTGGGGACGTCCTGACCGTTCTCGAGAGCCTCCTCGACGCGAGCCTTCCACGCGTCGTTGCCGAGCAGCCAGTCGAAGCTCTCGGTCTGGAGCGCGAGAAGGTTCGGAACCTCGAGGGGCTCCTTGATCTTTGCAAAGGAGATGCGCAGCGGGGCGGTGCTGGCGCCGTTGTTCGTATTCGCGGTCGAGGCGTTGCGCGAGGCGGCCAAGAGGGGGTCCTTCCGAGGGCTCGGACTCACTACGCGCGTACCGGTCCCCCACCGTGCCCCGGGACAGGCTCCTTCTGACGTGACGATAAGGCCAGGTCAGAGATGATCTGTACGTCGGTGCTGAGGCGAGGGCAGACCCCTGGTGACGGGCAGGGGGCAGCTAACAGGCAGCGCAAAGGGTCAGTGTAGCCACTTGGCACACTGATGTCCAGTGCGGGTTTTTCGCGACCCTCGTTGTTCTCAACGCCCTCGGCATGCTCGCCCTCAATGCACGTTGATACTGCCCTCTTCGCCGTCGATCCATGCCTCGGATTCGGATCCTTGTGACGACGCGTCCTGAGAATTGCGCGCTGCGTGCGGTTCGTCAAGGCCCCCTTGCCCGAACTGCCCGAACCGAGACGCCCGAAGACACGACGATGATCACCATACCCCTCGCCCTCGAGGGTTCAAGGCAACCACCGGGCCACCCCCCGGAACGCCGAAGAGCGACCACCCGGATGGATGATCGCTCTTCGGTGCTACAGCGTTACAGAGGTCCTACGGGACCCTGCGCAGCAAGGTCTTACTTGACCTCGACGGAGGCGCCGGCGCCCTCGAGGGCCTCCTTGGCCTTGTCGGCGGCTTCCTTGTTGACCTTCTCGAGAACCGGCTTCGGGGTGCCGTCGACCAGGTCCTTGGCCTCCTTGAGGCCCAGGGAGGTGAGCTCGCGCACGACCTTGATGACCTGGATCTTCTTGTCACCGGCGCCGGTGAGGATGACGTCGAACTCGTCCTTCTCCTCGGCGGCCTCGGCCTGACCGGCGCCACCACCGGGGCCGGCCATGACGACCGGCGCGGCAGCGGCGGCGGTGACGTCGAACTTCTCCTCGAAGGCCTTCACGAACTCGGAGAGCTCGATGAGGGTCATCTCCTCGAACTGGGCCAGCAGCTCGTCCTGGGTGAGCTTCGCCATGATGGCGGTCCTTCCACTAAATCGGCAGGTGCCGGATGTACTGGGTAAGGCGGGCGTACGTCGGGCCCGCATCGACCCTCACCTCATGCGGTGAGGATCAAAAAGCGAGCCGAATTACTCGGCACCGCCCTGCTCGGCCTGCTTGGCACGAAGCGCGTCGACGGTGCGGACGAGCTTCGAGGGCAGCGCCTGGAAGACGGAGGCAGCCTGGGACTGCTTCGCCTTGAAGGCACCGGCCAGCTTGCTGAGCAGAACCTCGCGGGACTCGAGGTCCGCAAGCTTCTTGATCTCGTCGGCGGACAGCGCCTTGCCGTCAAGGACACCGCCCTTGATGACGAGATTCGGGTTGTCCTTGGCGAAGTCACGAAGACCCTTCGCCGACTCCACCGGGTCACCGGTGACGAAGGCGACGGCCGTCGGACCAGCGAAGAGCTGGTCGTCCAGCGTGATCCCGGCCTCGTTGGCCGCAATCTTGGTCAGCGTGTTCTTCACCACGGCGTACTGGGCGTTCTCACCGAGCGAACGACGCAGCGTCTTGAGCTGCGCCACGGTGAGACCGCGGTACTCGGTCAGCACGGCGGCGTTGGAGCTACGGAACTTGTCCGTCAGCTCGGCAACCGCGGCAGCCTTGTCGGGCCTCGCCATAGAGCCTCGGCCTCCTTCCGGGTGATTCGGACCGCGCGGACCCGAAGGAGGACTGGGGAAAACGAAACGCCCCGGGCGCAGGCGCACGGGGCGTAGCTCAACCGGTTCTTCGCACGCACGGGGCGGCGAATCGCGGGAACTCTTCCACTGTCACCTGCGCGGGTCGTCCGCAGTTCAGCGGATCCTTCGGCCACCGCACCCTCTTGCGAGCGCACGGCAACGACCAGCGGTCTTTGGCTTCTGTGGAAGAGTACGCGACCGGATCGACGTCAGGCAAATCGGCCGAACGGACGGCCGGGAGGCTCAGGAGCCGAGGCCGGCCCCGGACTCCTCGCCGAGCCCCTCCAGCTCCTTCAGCATCTCCATGAGGTCCAGGGTGTCGCTGGCCGGCGGGGCCTGGACGTCGGCCTTCGCGCCGTAGTCGGAGTAGTGGGCCGTCATGTTCATCGTGCCCTGGGCCATCTTCATGCCGACGACCATCTTGACCGGGTAGTTGTCCTCGTTCACCCAGACCTGGGTGTCGTAGCCCTTCATGCCCGCCTTCTCGACGTTGGCGATGAGGTCCTTGCGCTCCTTCTCGGAGAGCAGGCTGTCCGCACCCTTGTTGGCGTCGAGCATCTCCTCGAAGCTCAGCGTGCCCTTGTAGTGCTGCGTCTGGACGCCGTCGACCTTCTCCGGGCCGACGTGCTTCAGGTTCGGCGACTCGAGGAGCAGGGCGAGCTGCTGCGCCGGGTCCTGGTTCATGTTCTCCATGCCGCCGGTCATCTGCTTCTGCAGAGCGGCGTCGCCGGACTGCTCGGCGATGGCGGCGAAGTCCATCTTCATCCAGCGCTTGCCGTCCATCTCGGCGGCCTGCTTCGCACCCATGTCCATGTACATCACGTTGTCGAGCATGATCATGCGGACCTGCTCGGGAGCGTCCGGGTCGCCCGCGGTGAGCGCGGAGCCCTTCATCGTGACGTCCATGACGCCCGGGTCCCAGCCCTGGACGCCGGAGATCTCCATGGTGCCGCCCCCGTCCATTGCGGCCGGCATCGTCATGGTCATCCGGACCTTGGAGGACTTGGCCTCCGAGGTCTTCTTGAAGGCGGCCTGGAGGACCTCGGTCATCTGGTTCTGGGTCTGGGGCTTGGACTCGGCCGAGCCGGCGGCCTTGCCCTTGCTCTTCCCGCCCCCGTCACCGTCCTGACAGCCCGCGACGCCCGCCACGACGACCGCGGCCGTCAGGCAGACACCCGCGCGCTTCCATGCGGACATGGCCATGAATCCCCACCCCTGTGTTTGCTGTTGATGCACTGTGAAGTCAGTCGTACCGTAACGCACCCGACTGACACTGTCGTACGAAAAAGCCGTCCCCCACGCCTCAACAGGCGCAGGGGACGGCTTCACCGTGCGTGCCGGCCTCGGGGGCCGGCCGGACCGGCTCAGACCGCGGCCGGGTCCTCCTCGACGAGGAGGTTGCGGGTGCGGTTCGGGTCGACCGGGATGCCGGGGCCCATCGTGGTGGTGATGGCGGCCTTCTTGATGTAGCGGCCCTTGGCGGCGGACGGCTTCAGACGGAGGATCTCCTCCAGGGCCGCGCCGTAGTTCTCCACCAGCTTGGTGTCGTCGAACGACGTCTTGCCGATGATGAAGTGCAGGTTCGAGTGCTTGTCGACGCGGAACTCGATCTTGCCGCCCTTGATGTCGTTGACAGCCTTGGCGACGTCCGGGGTCACGGTGCCGGTCTTGGGGTTCGGCATGAGACCACGGGGACCGAGCACGCGGCCGAGGCGGCCGACCTTGCCCATGAGGTCCGGGGTGGCGACGACGGCGTCGAAGTCCAGGCGGCCCTTCGACACCTCGTCGATCAGTTCGTCGGCGCCGACGATGTCGGCGCCCGCGGCACGCGCGGCCTCGGCACGGTCGCCGGTCGCGAAGACCAGGACCCGGGCGGTCTTACCGGTGCCGTGCGGGAGGTTCACGGTGCCACGGACCATCTGGTCGGCCTTGCGCGGGTCGACACCCAGGCGGAAGGCGACCTCGACGGTGCCGTCGAACTTGGTCGTGGAGGTCTCCTTGGCGAGACGGACGGCCTCGAGCGGGGCGTAGAGCTTGTCCCGGTCGATCTTGGCGTCCGCAGCGCGGAGAGACTTGCTGCGCTTGCTCACTTAAAGCTCCTGTGGGTTCTTAGGAGTCGTGGTCCGGGCCGAGCAGGCCCTTCCACTACTGCTGGCTTACGGGGGTGGAGGTCAGCCCTCGACCGTGATGCCCATGGAACGGGCGGTGCCGGCGATGATCTTCTCGGCGGCGTCCAGGTCGTTGGCGTTGAGGTCGGGCATCTTGGTGGTGGCGATCTCACGGACCTGGTCGCGGGTGATCTTGGCGACCTTGGTCTTGTGCGGCTCGCCGGAGCCCTTCTCCACGCCCGCGGCCTTGAGGATCATCTTGGCGGCCGGCGGGGTCTTGGTGATGAAGGTGAAGGAGCGGTCCTCGTAGACCGTGATCTCCACCGGGATGACCCAGCCGCGCTGCGACTCGGTCGCGGCGTTGTAGGCCTTGCAGAACTCCATGATGTTCACGCCGTGCTGACCCAGCGCGGGGCCGACCGGCGGGGCCGGGTTGGCGGCACCGGCCTGGATCTGGAGCTTGATGAGCCCCGTGACCTTCTTCTTCTTGGGAGGCATGGCTCTCCGGGTCCTTTCGATTCGGGTCCTGCCCGCGTGACCGGGGACCACCCGGACGCAGGCATACCGCACAACTTTAACGGGTATAGATGCGCGGCCAAAAACCGAGCAGGTCAGACGAGACGCGAGCGCCTGTCTGACCTGTTCGGAAGTGCTACGTCCAGAAAGTTCTGAGGTGTCTCAGTTCTTCTGGATCTGGTCGAAGGAGAGCTCGACCGGCGTCTCGCGGCCGAAGATCTCCACCAGGCCCTTGACCTTCTTGGAGTCGGGGTTGATCTCGTTGATGGTCGCCTGCAGCGTGGCGAACGGGCCGTCGGTGACGGTGACCGAGTCGCCGACCTCGAAGTCCAGCACCTGGACCTCGACCTTGCGCTGCGGGGCCGGCTTGCCCTCGGCCTCGGCGGCCTCGCGGGCGGCCTTCTCCTCGGCCTCCGGGGCGAGCATCTTGACGATCTCGTCCAGGGTCAGCGGGTAGGGGTCGTAGGCGTTGCCCACGAAGCCGGTGACGCCGGGGGTGTTGCGGACGACGCCCCAGGACTCGTTCGTCAGGTCCATGCGGACCAGGACGTAGCCCGGGAGCTTGTTCTGCTTGATCGTCTTGCGGTCGCCGTTCTTGATCTGGACGACCTCTTCCTGGGGCACCTCGGCCTGGAAGATGTAGTCCTCGACGTTCAGCGAGACGGCGCGCTGCTCCAGGTTGGTCTTCACGCGGTTCTCGTAGCCGGCGTAGGTGTGGATGACGTACCACTCGCCGGGCAGCGTGCGCAGTTCCTCGCGGAGCTTCTCCACCGGGTCGCGGTCGTCCTCGGCCTCTTCGGCCTCTTCGGCCTCGTCGGCCTCCCCGGCCGCTTCCTCGCCCTCGGCGGCCTCGGCCTCCCCGGCCTCGGTCTCCTCGGTGCCGGCCTCGTCCGCGGCGGCGTCAGCAGCCTCGGCCTCAGCGGAGGCCGCGATGTCCTCGCTGTCCGCGCCCTCGACAGTCTCGAGCTCGTCCTCGACGACGAACTCGGCCCCCTCGCCGTGAGGCTCAACGGCGTCGTTCACGTTCGGGTCAGACACGGTGGCTGCTTCTTCCTGGATACAGAGGGGTGGAACACGCGAAAGGGGCGCCGGGTCCCTCGGCGCCCTTCGCTCTCGGCTCAGCCGAAGACGTACTTGGCGGCGTTGCTGAGGCCATAGTCGATCAGGGTGATCAGGCCGATCATGATGACGACGAAGATGATCACTGCGGTCGTGTACGACGTCAGCTGATTGCGGGTGGGCCAGACGACCTTGCGGAGCTCCGCGACGATCTGGCGGTAGAAGAGCGCGAGCCGCTTCAGCGGGCCCTTCTTGCCGCGCTTGCCGCCCTTGCGGGTCTTCTTCTTGGAATCCGGCGCCTCGTCCTGGGCATCAGGCATGTCGATGGAGCCCACGGCGTCCGTCACTCGTCCTCACCTGATTCCGGGTCGTGGCCGTGCCGCGCCCGGTCTGAGCCGCACGGCGGTGCATTGCTGTACGTACATGCGCACACATCCTGGCGAAGGTGTGTGTAGCAGGGCCGGAGGGACTTGAACCCCCAACCGCTGGTTTTGGAGACCAGTGCTCTACCAATTGAGCTACGACCCTTTGTGTGTCCACCAACGTACCGCATCCGTCCGGATGCTTGGTGTGCACCGGATGATCGCGGGCCGCTGAAGGCCAACGAGGTGAGAGTGTACGTGGTCCGCGGCCGGGCGTCGAACAGAAAGCGGCCGGGGCGGGCGGCGCCGGCGGCGGATCCGGCCGGTCGCGGCTCGGTCCGCGCGGTCGATCCGGACGGATGTTCAGGGTTTGCCCGGTCCTGTTCAGTCTGTGAAACCCCGGTGCCGCGCCGGTTTCCGGTCTGAAACGATGGGCCCCATGAGCGCTGCAACCCCTCCCACCGAGCGCCGGGTCTCCGCCCGCATCGGCGCGATCTCCGAGTCGGCCACCCTCGCCGTGGACGCCAAGGCCAAGGCCCTCAAGGCCGCCGGGCGACCGGTGATCGGCTTCGGCGCCGGTGAGCCCGACTTCCCCACCCCGGACTACATCGTCGAGGCCGCGATCGAGGCCTGCAAGAACCCGAAGTTCCACCGCTACACCCCGGCCGGTGGTCTGCCCGAGCTGAAGGCCGCGATCGCCGCGAAGACGCTGCGCGACTCCGGCTACGAGGTGGACCCCTCGCAGATCCTGGTCACCAACGGCGGCAAGCAGGCCATCTACGAGGCCTTCGCCGCGATCCTCGACCCGGGTGACGAGGTCATCGTCCCGGCGCCGTACTGGACGACGTACCCGGAGTCGATCCGGCTGGCCGGCGGTGTCCCCGTCGAGGTCGTCGCCGACGAGACGACCGGCTACCGCGTCTCGGTGGAGCAGCTGGAGGCCGCTCGCACCGAGAAGACGAAGGTCGTCCTGTTCGTCTCCCCGTCGAACCCGACCGGCGCCGTCTACACCGAGGCCGAGACCGAGGCGATCGGCCGCTGGGCCGTCGAGCACGGGCTGTGGGTGCTGACCGACGAGATCTACGAGCACCTGGTGTACGGCGACGCGGTGTCCGTGTCGCTGCCCGCGCTGCTGCCCGAGCTGCGCGACAAGTGCATCGTGGTCAACGGTGTGGCGAAGACGTACGCGATGACCGGCTGGCGCGTGGGCTGGGTCATCGGCCCGAAGGACGTCGTGAAGGCCGCGACCAACCTCCAGTCGCACGCCACGTCGAACGTCTCCAACGTCGCCCAGGCCGCCGCGCTCGCCGCCGTCTCCGGTGACCTGGAGGCCGTCGCGAAGATGCGCGAGGCCTTCGACCGGCGCCGCAGGACCATCGTGCGGATGCTCAACGAGATCGACGGCGTGGTCTGCCCGGAGCCGGAGGGCGCCTTCTACGCCTACCCGTCGGTGAAGGCGCTGATCGGCAAGGAGATCCGGGGCAAGCGCCCGCAGGACTCCGTGGAGCTCGCGGCGCTCATCCTGGAGGAGGCCGAGGTCGCGGTGGTGCCCGGTGAGGCGTTCGGCACGCCGGGGTATCTGCGGCTGTCGTACGCGCTCGGGGACGAGGACCTCGTCGAGGGTGTCTCGCGGATCCAGAAGCTGCTGGCGGAGGCACGGGACTGAGCTTCCCTCCGCGTGTCAGGGGCGTCCGGGTCATCCCGGGCGCCCCTGTTCGTATGTGCGAGCAAGACCACGTACGGGGAAAGCGCTACCGGGGCGGGTGGGACGTACGGCAGGATCGGCGAATGGAGCGTGTACGTGATGTCTCTGAGCTGCCGAAGGCCCATCTGCACCTGCACTTCACCGGGTCCATGCGGCCCGCCACCCTGCTGGAACTGGCCGACAAGTACGGCGTGCGCCTGCCCGAGGCGCTGACCGACGCACTGACCAGCGGGGAGCCGCCGAGACTGCGCGCCACCGACGAGCGGGGCTGGTTCCGCTTCCAGCGGCTGTACGACGCGGCGCGCTCGTGCCTGCGCGAGCCGGACGACATCCGGCGTCTGGTGCGGGAGGCGGCGGAGGAGGAGCTGCGGGACGGCTCCGGCTGGCTGGAGATCCAGGTGGACCCGACGTCGTACGCGCCCCGGCTGGGCGGGCTGATCCCGGCGCTGGAGATCATCCTGGACGCGGTGGACACGGCCCAGCGGGACACCGGGCTGGGGATGCGGGTGCTGGTCGCCGCGAACCGGATGAAGCATCCGCTGGACGCGCGCACGCTGGCCCGGCTGGCGGTGCGGTACGCGGACCGGGGCGTCGTCGGGTTCGGGCTGTCCAACGACGAGCGGCGCGGTATGGCCCGTGACTTCGACCGGGCGTTCGCGATCGCGCGGGAGGGCGGGCTGCTGTCGGCGCCGCACGGGGGTGAGCTGACGGGGCCCGCGTCGGTGCGGGACTGTCTGGACGACCTGGAGGCGGACCGGATCGGGCACGGGGTGCGCGCGGCGGAGGATCCGCGGCTGCTCCAGCGGCTGGCCGACCGCCAGGTGACGTGCGAGGTGTGCCCGGCGTCGAATGTCGCGCTGGGCGTGTACGAGAAGCCGGAGGACGTGCCGCTGCGGACCCTGTTCGAGGCGGGTGTGCCGCTGGCGCTGGGCGCCGACGACCCGCTGCTGTTCGGCTCGCGCCTGGCGGCGCAGTACGAGATCGCCCGTCAGCAGCACGGCTTCACGGACGCGGAGCTGGCGGAGCTGGCCCGGCAGTCGGTGCGGGGTTCGGCGGCGCCGGAGGACGTGAAGGCGAAGCTGCTGGCGGGCGTCGACGAATGGCTCAGCGCCCCGGCTTCCTGAAGTGGGCGTAGGGCGGATACGGCTTGAAGCAGATCAGCACCTCCACGGGGTGACCGCCGCCGGGCTGCTGGGCCAGCGCCGGGAGTCCCGCGATCAGCGCCGAGTGTCCCTTCGCCACTCCCTTCTGGTGCGGGCCCCGGCCCGCCGCGTGGGCGAAGGAGGTGGCGGTCTCGGCGAAGACGTCCCGGCTGCCGAACAGGAAGAACGTCCGGGCGTGGGTGGCGTGCGGCAGCTCGTCCCGGCAGTCCGCCCGTTGCCTGCGTTCTCGCCAGGAGGCGGCGTCCCGTGCGGTGCGGGCCTCGTCGGTGCGGACGGTCAGCGGGGTGCCGCCGACCAGTGCGCGCCGCAGCTCGGGCCACTTGCTGGGGCGCAGACCGAGGGTGTGGTGGACGAGCACGAGGTCGACCGGCTCGCCGACGCCCTCGTCGGGCGGCACGCCGTCGCGCAGCGGGATGTGGACGATGGTGTGCCGGGAGTAGGCGGCGAAGGAGAACAGGCCCGCGAGCCGGTTCAGCCCGTCGTGGTCGCCGAGCAGCGGGCCGATGGGCTCGGGGGCGCGGAGCGAGGTGTGCCGAAGGGGCCTGCGGGGCTGGACGACACGGTGCTGACGGGGCCCCGTCCGGGGCCTGAACTGGCGCAGCCTCAGCCGCATGCGGAGGTTCCGGTGGCCGGATGGGTCATGCGCTCAGCGTGAGGGGGCGCCCGGCTGTCCGCAACGGCGTTTCGCCGGGCCGGCTCGCCGCTACAGGCTCACGCCCACCGTCACCGGCTCGTTGACCAGGGTGATGCCGAAGGCGTCGCGGACGCCGGCGACGACCTCGCGGGCGAGGGCGAGGAGGTCCTCCGTGGTGGCGTCGCCGCGGTTGGTCAGGGCGAGGGTGTGCTTGGTGGAGATACGGGCCGGGCCGTTGCCGTAGCCCTTGGTGAAGCCCGCCTTGTCGATGAGCCAGGCCGCGGAGGTCTTGGTGTGTCCGTCGCCCGCGGGGTAGGCGGGGGGCTCGGCGTCGGATCCGAGGCGCTGCTTCACGCGCGCGTGGAAGGCGGCGAACTGCTCGTCGGTGAGGATCGGGTTGGTGAAGAAGGAGCCGGCCGACCAGGTGTCGTGGTCGTCGGGGTCGAGGACCATGCCCTTGCCGGCACGGAGCCCGAGTACGGTCTCGCGGGCGGCGGACAGCGGGACGCGGTCACCGGGTTCCACGCCGAGGGCGCGGGCGGTCTCGGCGTACTTGATCGGGCCGGAGAGTCCGCCGGCGTCCTCCAGGTCGAAGCGGACGCGCAGGACGACGTAGCGCTCCGGGTCGGACTTGAAGCGGCTGTGGCGGTAGGAGAAGGCGCAGTCGGCGTTGGCGAGGGTGACGGTCTCGCGGGTGCGGCGGTCGTAGGCGATCACCTCGGTGATCGTGGAGGAGACCTCCTGGCCGTAGGCGCCGACGTTCTGGATGGGGGTCGCACCGGCCGAGCCGGGGATGCCGGACAGGCACTCGATGCCGGCGAGGCCGGCCGCGACGGTGCGGGCGACGGCGTCGGTCCACACTTCTCCGGCGGCCAGTTCGAGGCGGGTGCCGTCGAGGGTGAAGCCCTTGGTGGCGATGACCAGGGCGGTGCCGTCGAAGCCCTTGTCCCCGATGACGAGGTTGGAGCCGCCGCCGATGATCAGCAGGGGCGTGCCGGTGTCGTCGGCCTCGCGGACGACGGAGATCACCTCGTCGTCGCTCGTCGCGGTGACCAGGCGGGTGGCGGGGCCGCCCAGCCGGAAGGTGGTCAGCGGGGCGAGGGGGGCGTCGTGGAGTTCCTGCACGGGCCCAAGAGTACGGCCCCCGCCGACGGCCGGGAGCGACCGGTCGGTGGGGGCCGTACGCGCGTGTGCTGCTCGCGTGTGCTTCTTTCGTCCCGCACGCGTGCGTGCCGTTCACGCTGCGGTGTGCGTGCGGTTCAGGTGAGGCGCCGCTGGGCCTCGGGCCAGTCGATGGGCAGGTCACCGCTCTTCGCCGTCCAGCTGACGAACTTCGCGTCCCGCATCTGCCGGGCGAGGCTCCGGGACGAGGGTGCGTGGGGGCCGGAGCGGGCGAAGGCACCGAGGGCCTTCGGGGACTCCCAGACGGACAGCGTCCAGAAGGTGCGCTTGAGGGGCTCGGCCTTCAGCGTGGCCCCGTAGGCGCCGGGCGCCCTGCTCACCTGCCGCCACACGCCGGGCGTCTTGAGGAAGAACCGCAAGGCGCCCCAGAGAGTGCGGGTCTCGAAGCGGGAGGCGAAGACGTGTACCTCGGTGTCGTTCGGCGGGGTGTTCGGGACGGTCCAGGGCAGGGTGGGCATGATCGTGCTCCTTCCTTGGGGCGCGGGTGGGTGTGTGGGTGTCCGGGCTGTCCTGGCTGTTCGGGCTGTACGGGTCGCTACGGCCGCTACGGCTGCTTGGGCTGCCGGGCTCTTCGGGCTGTTCAGGAGGCCGTTTCCAGGACCGGCTCGGCCGGGCGGCCGGCGTCGGTGGCGGATTCGCCGGGCCGGTTGGGCCTGCGCGCCGGCACGACCAGGGCGGCGACCCCGGCGAGTGCGACGGCCGCGGAGCCGACGACCAGTGCGGGGCGCAGGCCGTCGACGAAGGACTGCGCGGTCTCGTAGCCGCCCTGGGCCGAGAAGATCGACGCCATGACAGCGATGCCGAGCGCGCCGCCGACCTCGCGCAGGGCGTTGTTCGCGCCCGAGGCGATGCCCTGTTCCTTGCGGCGGACGCTGGACATCACCAGGTTGGAGGCGGGGGCGAAGAACAGGGCCATGCCGACGCCGCTGATGATCAGGGCGGGGAGCTGGGTGGCGTAGGAGACGTCGGTGGTCACGATCACCGCGAACCAGGCGAGGCCGAGTGCCTGCAGGAAGAGGCCGACGGCGACGACCGGGCGGCCGCCGATGCGGTCGGAGAGGATGCCTGCGATGGGGGCGACGATCATCGGCATCCCGGTCCACGGCAGCATCCGCAGACCCGCCTCGGTGGGCGAGTAGCCGAGGACGCCCTGGAGGTACTGGCTGAGCAGGAAGATCGAGCCGAACATGCCGAGGAACATCAGCAGGCTCGCCGCGTTGATGCCGGCGAAGGCGCGGGAGCGGAACAGCCGCATCGGCAGCATGGGGTTCTTGGCGCGGGTGCTGTAGACGACGAAGCCGGTGAGGAGTGCCGTTCCGGCGACGAGGCCGGCCAGCACGGCGGGGCCGGTCCAGCCGTCCACGGGTCCGCGGACCAGGCCGTAGACGATGCCGAAGAGGCCGCCGCTGGCGAGCAGGGTGCCGGGGAGGTCCAGGGGGGCGCCGGTGCCGTGCGACTCGGCGAGGCGCAGACGGGCGAGCGGGATCAGGGCGAGGCCCAGCGGGACGTTGAGCCAGAAGATCCACTGCCAGGAGATGTGTTCGGTGAGGGTGCCGCCGACCAGCGGCCCGGAGGCGACGGCGAGTCCGTTGACCGCGCCCCAGATGCCGTACGCCATCCCGCGCCGGGCCTCCGGGACGGCGGCCGTCAGCAGGGTGAGGGTGAGCGGCATCATGACCGCGGCTCCGGCGCCCTGCACCGCGCGGGCGGCGATGAGGGAGTCGATGCCGGGCGCCGCGGCCGCGGCGGCGGAGGCCAGGGTGAAGACCGCGAGGCCGGCGACGAACATCCGGCGGCGGCCGAAGCGGTCGCCGAGCGCCGCGCCGAACATCAGCAGGACGGCGAAGGTGAGCGTGTAGGCGCTGACGGTCCATTCCAGGTCGGGCAGGGAGCCGCCCAGGTCCTCGCGGATGGAGGGCAGCGCGGTGGTGACGACGAGGTTGTCGAGGGCCGCCATGAAACCGGCGACGCTGGTGATGACGAGCGCCCAGGCGGTCGAACCGCGGCGCGGGCTCTGCTGTGACATCGCTGACATCGCTCCCCCAGGGAGTGTCGATGGTTAGTTATTGATGACTAACTTTCGTGCCCATGAAAAGGCGCGGAACCTCGCCTCTCCGGTTGCGCTAGATCTCCAGCCGGCCCTTGGCGCGAGCCGACGGATACAGGCCCTCCCAGACCCGGTGCCCCGGCGGGAAACCCATGGCCACCAGGCAGTTGACGAGCATCCCGTACGCCATGAAGGTCGTCGTCTCGTTGACGTCGGCCCCGAGGGGCAGATGGACGGTGTCCCACAGCCGCATCCAGCCGGCCCGCACCGCCTCGCCGAACTCCTCGTCGCCCTCCTGCTCGGCGGCGGCCACGGCCAGGTACATCTGCATCTGCATCATCAGCCGCTCGGGCCGCTCCGCGATGACCTGCGTATAGGCGTTGGCCATGGCATGCAGGGCCTCCTCGCCCTCCAGCCCCTCCGCGGCCTCACTGAACGTGCGGATGGTGTCCTCCAGGCAGCGCTCAGCCGCCGCCAGGAAGATCGCCTTCTTGCCCGGGAAGAGCCGGAAGAGATACGGCTGCGAGACGCCGACCCGCTTGGCGATCGCCTCGGTCGACGTGCCGTGATAGCCACCGCGCGCGAACTCCGCGGTCGCCGCGAGGATGACGCTCTCGCGCCTCTCTTCTGCGCTCATCCTGACCATGGATAGAAAGTTAGTGCTCAATCACTAACTCTGTCAAGGGTTCGCCGTGCCGAGGGGTCAGCGGGTCAACGGGGCGCCGTGCCGAGGGCTCATTAGGTCAGCCTGGCGCCATGCCGAGGGCTCACCAGGTCAATCTGGCGCCAGGCCGAGGGCTCACCATGACGAGGGTGTGCCGGAACCCCGCTCCCCCGCCGACCGTTCGGACCGGTAGGGGGCCGGGCACGCGTAAGGGGCGCCCGCCATGGCGAACGCCCCTTACCCCTGCTCAGCCGTGGCTCACGCCAGCTGTACGACCGCTCGCGACATGCCCAGCACCTTCTGGCCGGCGCTGGTCGCCGTGAGGTCCACACGGATCTTGTTGTCGTCGAGCTTGGCGGCGACCTTGCCGCTGACCTCGATGGTCGCGCCCTTGTCGTCGTTCGGGACGACGACCGGCTTGGTGAAGCGGACGCCGTACTCGACCACCGCGCCCGGGTCACCGGCCCAGTCGGTCACCACGCGGATCGCCTCGGCCATGGTGAACATGCCGTGCGCGATGACGTCGGGCAGACCGACCTCCTTGGCGAACTTCTCGTTCCAGTGGATCGGGTTGAAGTCGCCGGAGGCGCCCGCGTACCGGACGAGCGTGGCCCGGGTCACGGGGAAGGTCTGCGCGGGCAGTTCGGTACCGACCTCGACATCGGCGTAGGAGATCTTCGCGGTCATGGTGTTGCTCACGCCTCCTCGGCCGCGCGGGCCACCAGCTTGGTCCAGGCGGTCACGACGTGCTCGCCGGCCTCGTCGTGCACCTCGCCGCGGACGTCCAGTATGTCGTTGCCTGCCATCGACTTGACCGCCTCGATGGTGGAGGTGACCGTGAGCCGGTCGCCGGCGCGGACGGGGCGGGTGTAGGCGAACTTCTGGTCGCCGTGCACCACCCGGCTGTAGTCCAGGCCGAGCTGGGGGTCCTCGATGACCTGTCCGGCGGCCTTGAAGGTGATCGCGAAGACGAAGGTCGGCGGGGCGATCACATCCGGGTGGCCGAGCGCCTTGGCGGCCTCCGCGTCCGTGTACGCCGGGTTGGCGTCGCCCACCGCCTCGGCGAACTCACGAATCTTCTCCCGGCCCACCTCGTAGGGCTCGGTGGGCGGGTAGCTCCGCCCCACGAAGGACTGGTCGAGCGCCATGCGCGCGGCACCTCCTGTGTCTGTGTCGTCGTCGATGCGTGAGGGTGAGAACTGAGGACTGAGACTGAGAGATGAGGGGTGGCTGGGGTTTGGGGTGAGGCAAACGACGCGAGGCCGCCCCCAGTCCTACGGGGACGGCCTCGCGTACGAGCCTGATTTATCGCGTTTCGCGGTGCGCGGTGTGCGCATTGCAACGCGGGCAGTGCTTCTTCATCTCAAGACGGTCCGGGTTGTTACGCCGGTTCTTCTTGGTGATGTAGTTCCGCTCCTTGCACTCCACGCAGGCCAGCGTGATCTTCGGGCGGACGTCGGTGGCAGCCACGTGAGTGCTCCTTGACGAACGGTGGACTAGAAATTAACGCACATGAAGAGTAGCCGATCGTCGGACCGACCCGGCAATCGGCTACTGAGAGTAGCGGTGACCGGACTTGAACCGGTGACACAGCGATTATGAGCCGCTTGCTCTACCGACTGAGCTACACCGCTGCGGTGCATGCGCCGCGAGCGACGCGTGCACCAGAGCCCCAAAACGGAATCGAACCGTTGACCTTCTCCTTACCATGGAGACGCTCTGCCGACTGAGCTATTGGGGCGAGCGATGAAGACATTACACGGTCCGCCGCCGTTCGCCCAAATCCGTTTCCCGTCCGGCTGCGACGGACCACACCGGTACGACTATTGCGCTCCTCCCGGCCCCGGGCGGGCCGTCATCCTAGGCTCGACTCACTCTGCGTGATCTTGTCTCCGCGTGTGATCTCGTCTCTGCCCGGGAGTGCGATGCCCGACAGCCAGCCGCAGCCGCCGCACCACTCGTCGTCGCCCACGCCGTCGTCGTCGCCGTCCTCCTGGGGCGTGGCCGAGCCGGCGCCGCTCCTGCTGTGCGGGGCGCGGCTCACCGACGGCCGGACCGTGGACGTACGGCTGGGCGGCGGGCGGATCGAAGCGGTCGGTACGGCGGGCAGCCTGGCGGCGCCCGCCACGCGCGCGTGCGGCAGCCGGATCGACCTCACGGGCTATCTGCTCCTGCCGGCCCCGGCGGAGCCGCACGCCCACGCCGACACCGCGCTGTCCGCCGACGCCGGCGGCCCCCTCTCGTACGACCCCGAGGACGTCCAGCGACGAGCCACGGAGGCCGCGCTGCTGCAGCTCGGGCACGGGGCGACCGCGCTGCGCGCGCAGGTGCGCGTGGGCGACATGGCCGGACTCGGCGCGCTGACCGCCGTTCTGCGGGCGGGGCGTTCGCTGCGCGGGCTGGCCGAGCTGTCGACGGTGGCCGTACCGCGGCTGCTGACGGGGGTCGCCGGGGCGGACGGGCTCGCCGTGCTGCGTGACGCGGTGAAGATGGGGGCGTCGGTGGTGGGCGGTTGTCCGGATCTCGACCCCGACCCCACCGGGTATGTGGAGGCGGTGCTGGAGCTCGCCTCCGAGCACGGCTGCCCCGTCGACCTGCACACGGACGCCTCCGATCCCGCGCGCCTGGCCAGGATCGCGGCGATGGCGGGCGGGCTGCGCCCCGGGGTGACGCTCGGGCCGTGCGGCGGCCTGGCCCGGCTGCCCGCGGAGGTGGCGGCACGCGCGGCGGACCGGCTGGCGGCGGCCGGGGTGACGGTGGTGTGCCTGCCGCAGGGCGGCTGCGGCGGTGTGGAACGCCTTGGGGCGGCTCCGGTACGGCTGTTGCGCGCGGCGGGGGTGCGGGTGGCCGCGGGGAGCGGCGCCCTGCGGGACGTGTCGAATCCGGTGGGCCGCGGCGATCCGCTGGAGGCGGCGTACCTGCTCGCCTCACGTGACGGGCTGTCCCCCGAGGACGCCTACGACGCGGTGAGCGCGTCGGCCCGCACGGTGCTGGGGCTGCCCGAGGTACGCGTGGAGGCGGGCTTTCCGGCGGAGTTGCTGGCGGTGCGCGGGGACGGGCTGGCGGGGGTGCTGTCCCTCGCGTACAGCCGGATCGTGGTGCACCGGGGGCGTGTTGTGGCCCGCACGAGCGCGGTCCGGGAGTACTGCGGTTCGGCGGGGACGGCGGAGTCGGGGTTGCCGAGGCAGGGGCGGGGCGGGGTGTCGTAGGGGTGTCCTGGGTCGCGGGACAGGGGTGTCCCGTGTCGGTGGACAGGGGTGTCCCGTGCCGGTGGGATCCGGCGGTGTGTCGTGTCGGCGGGATCCGGCGGTGTGTCGTGGAGTGCTGCTTTCCGCCAGGCATGAGGTGTCGTGCGGCGGATGTCGGTGGCCGGGCGTACGGTCGAAGGCATGCGCATTGTCATCGCTGGTGGTCATGGTCAGATCGCGCTGCGGCTGGAGCGGCTGCTCGCGGCGCGCGGGGACGAGGCGGTGGGCCTGATCCGCAAGCCCGAACAGGCCGACGAACTACGACAGCTGGGCGCCGAACCGGTCGTGCTGGACCTGGAGTCGGCGTCGGTCGAGGAGGTCGCGGAGCAGCTGGCCGGTGCGGACGCCGCGGTGTTCGCGGCAGGGGCCGGCCCGGGCAGTGGCGCGGCCCGCAAGGAGACGGTGGACAAGGCGGCGGCGATTCTCTTCGCCGACGCGGCGGTTCGCGCGGGCGTACGGCGGTTGGTGATCGTGTCGTCCATGGGCGCTGACCCGGCGCACGGGGGCGACGAGGTCTTCGATGTCTACCTGCGCGCGAAGGGCGAGGCGGACGCGTACGTGCGCGGCCTGGACGCGCTCGACTGGACGATCCTGCGCCCGGGCCAGCTGACCGACGACGCGGGCACCGGCCTGGTCCGTCTGGAGGCCCACACGGGCCGTGGTCCGATTCCGCGCGACGATGTGGCCGCCGTGCTGGCGGAGCTGGTGGACACGCCCGCCACGGCGGGGCTGACTCTGGAGCTGATCAGCGGGCACGCGCCGGTGTCGGTGGCGGTGAAGTCGGTGGCGGGCGAGTGAGTTCGGGGGCGGGTGGATGAGTTCGGGCGGGTGGGCCCTCGCGGCCCCGTGCACGCACGGCAACCTGGTCGCCCCGGGCCGGTGAGTTCGGGGGCGGGTGGGCGAGTTCGAGGGCGGGTGGGTGAGTGATTGATCTCGGTGGCCGGCGAGTGAGTTTCGTCGGCGTGTGCGATGAGGACCGGCCCGCCCGCGACGGCGGAGGGGAACGTTCCGGCGAGCCCGCTCCGTTGTCCCGGCGACCATCGACACCCGACACGCGCCTGGGAGCATCGTGCCCGAGACCACACCCGCCACTTCGACCTTTCTCCCCGAGCTCCCGGCCTTGAGCGCGCAGGCCGAGCGGCTGATCGAGCTGGGGGTGCACGAGATCGCCGGGCTGCCTGCCGATCAGTTCCGGTCGTTCGCGAAGACCGCCGGGGCCCCTGCGGGCGTCTCCGACACCCTGCTCGCCGTCCACCCGGACGTGGCACCCGCCTCGGCGCTCGCGCCGCTGCTGCGCCGTGCGGACAAGCCGGGATTCGTCGTCACCGACATGCCCGACGTCGACGACTTCACCCCGCTCGACCCGGTCACGCTGCCCGACGCCCCGCTCTACTTCCTCACCGGGATCGACCGCGGCGACCGTATGGCCAACTGGAGCCCGGACGAGGCGCTGCCCGCGCTCACCGCCGAGGCCCGTACGCCGCTGGTGCTCACCGAGGGCATCCACTGGGTGCTCCAGCAGCCTGAGGCGCTGGAGCGCAACCACTGCTTCATGACCATCGGCTCCCGGCTGCGCAAGCCGAGCGGCGCCCTGGACGCCCGCACCCCGGCGATATGGATCAGCAACGGCACGGGCCGTGACGGCCGCGAGCGCCGCAACGCCCCCAAGGTCGGCTGGTGCTGGGCCGGCAACCGGCACACCTGGCTGGGCTTCGCCTCGGCGACGGGCCGGGCGGCCGGCTGAGACACGCGGGCCGGCTCACCGGCTGACCCGCAAGGGACGCCCGTCGGCTAGAACAGCGGCATCTGACCGGGAAACTCCGGCACGACATACCCGTCGAGCGACGGCTGCTCGGGACCGGGCAGCGCCCGCCGACGGGATCCGGGGCACGAGGTGAGGTCCCCGTGCTGTCGCGCGCCGGGCGGATCATGACGCGCGTACCGCCCGGCGACCACGGCGATCTCACGCCGGCACTCGGGGCAGGGCCTGCGACGGGACGACGACATGCGGCCAGTGTGCCCCGCGCGATGCCCGCCCCAACACGAAGAGACCCTCTCCGCTGCGTTTCCGCAGTCCGGAGAGGGTCTCCTTCGAAGTGGCGGCGCCAGGATTCGAACCTGGGAAGGCTGAGCCGGCAGATTTACAGCGGGCCGACGGTCTTGCCTCTGAGCTGGGCATACCTCAGCCCCTGGAACATGCGGGGGACGCCTGGGGGAACCCACCTCACGCGGCGCACGGGCACAGGACCCAGCTCAGGGACCACCAGCCGTTGCGGTCCGCCGAAGCTGTTACGAAGCCTTGGTGTTGATCCCGGCCGATCTGAAGAGCGTCAGCGACGGGCAGAAGACGTACGAATTTCCGCTGGAACGCCAAGCAGTCGCTTCGACGTCGATCACCCCGCCGCCATCCATGCGCAGGCAGATGGCAGTGGCTCGGTAGTGACCTCCGTTGGACTTACTGCAGATGGCCTTCGCTCCGTTCTCTCCATGGCTCACGGATGTGCAGCCCGTCGGCCATCCCTGGGCCCCTGCGGGCGTCGCGGACGCTGCCCCCTGAAAGCCGAGAGACATAGCGGCTACCACGCCAAATGCAGCGAGTACGGATGTCTTCTTCACTGGCGGAACCCTTTCGTCGTGCCGGTCATTTACAGGTTGGCTTGAGAGAGTAAAATTCAGTATTCAGTTAACCTTGGTATCGATGCCAGCCGAAGAGACTCGGTACGATCCGCCGCAGTAAGCCTTGGACCACCCACCATTGTTCCGCCAGTCGCCGACGAACTCCTTGTACGCGCCGGTGTCCGCTTCCTTGCACAGCGCGACAGCGCGGTAGTGGCCGCCATTGGAATTCTCGCAATTTGCCACGGTCATCGACGCGTTCGCCACCTCGTAGTGACAGCCCGTCGGCCGCGCCGAAGGCCCCGCCGCAGCCCCCACCGCTGCCGGGACGGCCGCGAGCACCAGGCCGGCTACTGCAGATCCAGTAAGGACGACTTTCGAAACCGCACGCATTCAGTTCCCCTCCCCGAAGGTTTCCTTTTCCATTTCGCGCTCGTGTTCGCGGTCACACGTTATGAGTAGAGCATGAAGAGTGTCAACCGAACCGAATATCGTTGAGGATGATTTGAGGTTTCCCACTGAAAGCGGAGTGCCCTCTAGATTCACCTCTCCAGGTGGCTCAATACCTACTACGGATGACTCAGAAGCATATTCCCGGCGACGTAAATGCCTGCTATCCCCTTGACGCCGTACCCTAATTTCGAATTAAAGTCCGTTATCTGATAGTTCAGCCCTGCGCGATGAAAGGTAGCTCTTCCTCACCCCGTAGCACTGGCCCGCTACGCTGGTACGCACCACTTCAGAACGGAGAGTGCTCCGCGGATGGGACCCAAGACGACCAAGGTCTACGAGACGCTTCGACAGAGGCTCGCTGAGGGCGTGTACGGCGGGCCCGGCGAGAAGATCCCTTCTGAACGATCGCTGTCCGAAGAACTGGGCATCGGCCGGACCGCACTGCGACAGGTTCTTGCACGGCTGGTGTCCGAGGGCGCTCTGGAGGTCCGCGGACGCAGCTCGTACCGGGTGCCGGGCGCGGTGAGCGTGGAGACGCCGAAAGGGCTGGAACCATGGCGTATTCATGGCGAGCGGGATCTCTATGACAACCGATGGGTGAGGCTCCAGCTCTGGGACGTGGAACCTCCCGGCATGGATCGCTTCGAGCATCACGTCGTGAGACTTCAGCACGTCGCCATTACTGCCGTGGTCGACGACCAGGACCGCGTGCTGATGATGTGGCGGTACCGGTTCGTGCCGCAGCGCTTCGGGTGGGAGCTGCCCGGCGGCATCGTCGACGAGGGCGAGTCGCCGGCGGACACAGCCTTGCGCGAGGTCGAGGAAGAGACCGGATGGCGCCCGAAGAACCTTGAGCACGTCGTGACCTATCAGCCGATGGTCGGCATGGTCGACTCGCCGCACGAGATCTTCATTGCTCACGGTGCGGAGAAGGTGGGCGAGCCCACTGACCTTGAGGAAGCCAGCCACATCGAGTGGGTGCCCCTCGCTGACATTCCGGGGCTGATGGCCCGCGGTGATCTGCTGGGATCGGGAACGCTCGTTGCCCTGCTGCATCTGCTCGCCGCGAAGGGGAAGAACAGCCTCATAGCCGCTCGCTGAGGCGGTCGACGCGTCGGCGGTGCCGCACCGAGCCGGTGCGGCTCGCCAACAGCCTGGCCTGCCTCAGATGCGTCCCTGCGTCGTCGTACTCGGCACGGGCCAGATGCGCCTGCGCAAGGTCTGCATGGAGCCCGGCACGCGCTCGCACGAAGCTTGGGTCCATCACCTCAAGGGCGTCGTAGAGACTGGTCACCGCCTCGCCGTCGCCGAGCAGTCCGAGCACGTTTCCGCGCCATCGGGTGAGGTGGGCACCGTTCAGAAAGATGCTGAGCATGTCCGGGTCTCGATCCTCGGGCCCCGGCGGAATCGTCCTCAGGGCGGCGTCCAGCGCATGCTTGCAGTCATCGACCATCCCGGCATGCGCGCACAGCTCAGCTTCCGCCGCGTACAGCCACGCCCGCAAACGGGGCGACCCCGCCTGCCCCAGGGTGCGCTGAGCGTCGCGCACCAGGTCGACACCCAAGGCCGGTCGACCGGCGTCACACAGCACGTAAGCCTGTTCCCCCATGGCATGGGCCAGGTACATGGGCGCCTCAGCGTCGTGGGCAGCTCGCTTGGCCAACTCGTAATGACACCATGCTCGTTCAATGGCGCCACTGTCGATTGCCTGCCATGCCGCCAGGGTGGAGGCGCCTGCCAGAGCGAGCGCCACGGGACGACGGGCAGCGGGTAATACCGCAAAGTTCAGTGCTTCTTCCAGAGCCGCGAGGTGCCCCGTCATCTGGTCGACCAGCCCCGCAGCGCCACGCTGGCGGTCCATCGTTCGCAGCAGCTCGGTTTGGTCGTTGAACGCCTTCACCATGGAAGCGCCCACGCTGCTGGCGGAATCGATGCGGCTCAAGAGGTCGTCATATCCGTCCGCTACAAGGGGCACCGGGGGTTCCATGACGCCCCGCAGCTCTGCGTCTGTCACGCCAAGAAGGTTGCGCAGGATGCCGGCGTAGCGGTCAGAGATGGGCCGTCGCCCGTTCTCCCACTCGGATACGTAGACCCGTAGGCTCGCGGTCGACGCAACGTCGGCGAGGTTCCGCCGTGCGTACTGCTCGATCTCGCGAATCAATCGCTCTTGAGACCAGCCGCGCGCCTTGCGCGCGTTCCGCAGCCCTGTCTCTGCGCTCACTAGGCACCCCGTTCGACGTTGGTCACGGTCGCTACCCACTTCATGGTGCCTCACATCGCCGCTGGTCCACAGGGGTTAACACCGGCCCTAACTCCGTTGCCGTGAGGGTCTGTTGGCTGCCGCGACACCCCCGTCAAGCGGTCTGCTGAGAGTGCACCGCGAGGGGTGGTCACCACTCAGCTCAGCGAACCATCTTGACTCTGGTGCGCACCAGTTGCATCCTACTGGTGCGCACCAGTTCTCGGAGGTGGCTCCGATTCGCCGTGCGTAGACGCCGCCCGGAGGGCTCTGGAAGGGGCCCGAAGGAAGCGCAGGGACCTTGAGAACTGCATAGGTGGGCCCCGTCTCCCCGAGTCGAAAAGGCGGACTGCGCGGCATCAGGCCGCGCCCCTATGTCCCTGCGAACGCGGGAGGTCGGTGTGTACCGACGACATATCCAGGCTCCGCCGGTTCGGACCGGCCGGCGGTGCCGCTGGTAGCTCGGTCCGCTCTGGTTTCGCGGCCCTGAGGCCGCGGCCGGCTGCCTCTCCCGCCCGTCCGTTCAACGCACTGCGTTGGGCGTACGGGCGGGGGCGCGGGGAGCCGGATCTTCCGACTTCAACGGCGAGCGGCCCCCGGGTGGCACCCCGGGAGCCGCGTTCGGGCCGTTGCCACCTGTGAGAGGAACACGACCCAATGAGCCACATCGTCACTGTTCAGGACGCCGTTACCGCGTTCGCCGACTTCATGGAGCCGACGGATGCGGAGTTGGACGCGATCGAGCGGGAGATGCCCGTCATCCTGGCGGACGTCGACCTGCTGGACGCGCAGATCATCACGCTTGACCGTACGCCGACCGAGCTGGACGCCCGCCGGATGCGCCGGGCCCGCCGCCGCGCGCTCGCCGCGCGGGTCGCGCTGGTCAACCGCGGCTTCGGCGCGAGCCTGCCGGGGGGTGCCGCATGAGCGCCGCCGACGCGAACCTGACCGCCGCGCACGCTGAGGTGAAGGCGGAGATCACGCGGACGGACACGAAGACGGCGCTGCTGCTGGCGTTCGTCGGTGCCGTGCTCGCCGGGGTCTGGTCGGTCGCCCGGGATCTGCCGCTGAACCGGCCGGCCTGCATCGCGGGCGGTGTCGGGGTGGCGCTGCTGGTCGTGGCAGCCGGTCGGCTGCTGCGGTCGGTGCGCCCGAACCTGAGCGGCAGGCATGGCTTCCCGCTGTGGGCGACGCTCACCCCCGAGGAGATCACCACGGCGGTCGAACGGGACCTGTCCGCCGACATCGCCGGGCTGTCCCGTTTGGCTGTCGCCAAGTACACCGCCCTGCGCCACGCGGTCGACCTGATCCGCACCGGCGGGGCCCTGCTCGTCCTCGCCGCCCTGCTCGCCGCGGGAGGTGCCGCATGGGGACGCTGACCGCGCAGATGTCGAGCGACGGCAGCGGGTGGCGTCTGTACGTCGTGCTGTTCGGGAAGCGGGACTGGCCCACGTTCCGGTGGGAGCGGTCCGGCCCGGTGCCGACCGTGGCGGAGCGCCGGCGCGCGCTGGCCGAGCTCGGCTACGAGGTGGCACCGGGCGCCGTGTGGTCCTGGACGGAGGACAGCCGGGACCCCGACGACGACTCCACCCCGGTCCTGCTGATCGCGGCCGTCACGGTGCGCGGTCAGGAAGGGGGCGCGGCATGAGCGACTTCGTGACCGTGCTCGCTGCTGCGGTGCCGCTCGCCTCGGGGTGGGCTTGGCACGGTGTGGTGATGCGCCGCCGTCTGTCGGCCGCGCGACGTGATCCGTTGTCGGGTCTGCCGACGCGGGCCGCGTTCGAGCGGCGTGCGGAACGGGCGTTGGCCCGTGGTCCGCACGTCGTGATCGTGATGGACCTGGACGGATTCAAGCACCTCAACGACGTGTTCGGGCACGCGGCCGGTGATGAGGCGATCCGCGTTACGGCCGCGAGTCTGAACGACGCGCTCAGCGACCGGCGGGGCAGCGTGGCCGCCCGGCTCGGTGGGGATGAGTTCACGGCCGTCGTGCCGCTGCGGGACCGGGCGTCGCTGCCGTGGCTGCTGGATGGTCTGCACGGCGAGGTGACCGCGCCGTTCCCGTACCGGGGGATGCCGCTCGCCGTGGGCGCATCGATCGGCGCGTGCGTGACCACCGACCTCCCGGCGCCCTCGCTGCCGCTGGCGCTGCGCAGGGCGGATGAGGCCATGTACGACGCCAAGCGCGCCGGGGGCGGATGGCGCATAGCCGACGGCCCGGCACTCGCTCACACCACCACGGCCGGCCGCCGCACCGGCCGCCCGGGAACGGCGCGGAAGGAGGCTGCGTGATGGGGCGCCGTTTCAAGGACATGCAGACGCCGGAACAGCAGTGGGCGGCACGGCAGGCGCCCGCTGTGCGGCGGATGGCCTACGCCGCCGATCAGGAGTCGCAGAAGCACCAGATGACGGCCGACGTGTACGGGCGGCAGGGCCGCGACTACAGCGACCCGGCAAAGGCCCGGCGCGCGCAGCGCGAGGCGGACCGGCAGCGGGCGCGCCGTGACAGCCTGCTCGCCGCGGCGGACCGGATGGAGCGCGAGGGCAGGCCCAAGGGCCGGAAGCGGGGGTGGTTCAGGTGACCGCCAAGACCGTACTGCCCGCCGTCGCGATGACGGCCGTGTCCATGGTCCTCACCCTCGCTGTGGTGATGATGTGGCTCGGTACGGCGGTGCCGTGGCCGGTCGCCCTGGTGGTCGGTCTCGGGATCGACGGCGGTTGGCTGGCCACCCTCGCCTACGAGCGACGTCTCGCCGCGCAGGGCGACCACAACCGCACGGTGACCGCCGTGGGGTGGGCGTTCGGCCTCCTTGCTTCCGGGGTTCTGGTGGCGCACGCGCTGGCTGTGGAGCATTCCGCAGCGGCGTGGCTTGCCGTGGCGTGGTTGCCGGTCGCGGCAAAGGCGCTGTGGCTGGTGCACGGCCTGTGGGAGCGCACCGCGCTCACCCCGGTCGCGCTGGATGCCATCCGTGGAATTCAGCAGGAGGCCCGCGATGAGGCGGCCGTGGCCCGTGCTCGGCTGCGGGCTGAGGCGGCCACCGAGGAGACCCGCCTGACGGCCGTGACGGAGGCGGGGGCTCGCGTCGCCCGCGTCCAGGCCAGGACCGCCCAGACGCTCTCCGAGGCGTGGTCGACGCTGGAGACGGCCCGCAGCGGTGAGGAGACGGGCAGGGCGCTGAACTGTGTGACGGCCCGCGTCACGCCCAGTGTCACGCCCCGGTGGGAGTTGCCGGTGTGGGGGCCGACCGAGCCGGTTGCGGCGCTGCCGGAGGCCGGTCCGGGGCTCACGGATGAGGCGCTGGACGCGCTTGTGCAGGAGATCCGGCACACCGAGACGCCCGCCCTGTCGTACCGCGAGATGGCGAGCCGTTTCCGGGCCGCTGGGCATTCCGCCTCGGAGGTCCGGTTGCGGGCGGCGTGGAAGCGTGTCGCATGATGCGCCGGCCGCGTGTGCTGGATCTGTTCTGCTGCGCGGGCGGGGCGTCGATGGGCTACTGGCGGGCCGGGTTCGACGTGGTCGGGGTGGACATCGTCCGGCGTGCGTCGTACCCGTTCCCGTTCGTCGAAGGGGACGCTCTGGATGCGGCGCGGGAGTTGTGCCAGGACTTCGATCTGGTCCACTACTCCCCGCCGTGTCAGGCGTCCTGCGCGCTGACCAAGGGAACCAACCGGGGTCGCCGCTCGCACATCGATCCCATCCCGCAGGTCCGCGAGGTGTGCGAGTGGTACGGCGTGCCGTACGTCATCGAGAACGTGCAGGGCGCTGACCTGCGCAAAGACCTGCTGTTGTGCGGGGAGATGTTCGGGCTCGGGGTGATCCGGCACCGCTACTTCGAGGTGGGCCTGTACTGGCGGCCCGCCCCCGCTGCGCACCGGCCGCACCGTGGCCCGGTGCGCGGCTGGCGGCACGGCGTCTGGCGGGACGGCCCGTACATCGCCGCCTACGGCAAGGGCGGTGGCAAGGGCAGCATCCGCGAGATGCAGCGGGCCATGGGCATCACCTGGACGGACGTCCATGAGGAGCTGACCGAGGCGATCCCGCCCGCCTACACCGAGTACATCGGCCGGGACTTCATCGCCGACGACTGGGGTGCCCGCGCCGTACCGGATGCCTCGCAGCGTATGCGTCTGCTCGCCCGGCGCGAGCCTCACCCCGCTGAGCTGGGGATGGCCGCGTGATGGGGGCGCTGCCGGTGTTCCGGTGGCGCCTCGCCCCGGACGGCTACGCCACCCGCCGCCAACTCCGCGCTCTCGGTTGCGGCCCGGCGGTCAGGAGGTCGCCGCTCAGCTCGAACGGCCACGCCGCCGGCGCCCACCGCTGGTGGCCTACCTCTACCGCGTCGATCGCGCCGTGCCGGTCCGGCCGATGACCCCGGCGAAGCGCGCGGCGCTGGCCAAGGCGAACGCCGCCCGCCGCACGTGTCCCGAGTGCAGCCGTGATGCCGGATACGTCATCCCCGCCTCGCTCGGCACGTGCGTGACCTGCGCATACCCCGACCCGCACGGCGCTGGCATCTGATCGCTACAGGCTGTCCAGGAAGTTCAAAACAGCCTCCAGAACGCGGTTCCTACGACGGTGCGCCTTGCTGCAGAAACGGCGCCGTCTGCGCCACCGACTACGCGGCTGCTCCACCGGCGTGCCGCACCACAAACAAGGACGCACGCGGGCCACTGGTCCCCCACCCATGCCGCACACCGTAGCGGCGCACCCCTCGAATCGATCCGAGGAGGACTCATCCATGAACAACGCCGATATCCGCCGCCTGGACCGTGAGATCCGGCAGACCACGAAGAAGCTGGAGGCCGTGCGTCGCGGTGAGTTGTGGCCGCTGAACGGCTCGGAGCGGCGGGCCATGGCCCGCGCTCTGGCCGGTGGCGCCTACAAGGTGGCCCGGGGTCGCAGCGCCGGGCGGGCCGAGACGCAGATGGAGTCGACCACGTCGGCCGCGGAGATACGGCTGAACGCGGAGCTGACCGCCCTGCACAGCGAGCGGCAGCGGCTGACCACCGAGGCCGCTCGCGCCAAGGCGGCCAGGAAGTCGAAGGGGTGGTGGTGACCGTGGCCAAGAGCCTAGAGACGCCGCCGGGTGAGTGCCCGCAGTGCTGGCAGCACGCCCATGACCGGCGCATTCACCGCAAGCTCAAGCCGCGCGAGGACTGCCCGCAGTGCGTGGACCACATGATCAACGGCCACCCCTACATCGTGCCCAAGAAGTCGCGCTGGTGGTGACCGCGCCCCCGCGCCCCTTCCCCGCCCTCTGACGGGCGCCTGCACGTCTTTGCTGCCCGGGGTGGCCGTCCCCTGCCACGGACCCGGCCACCCCGGCTCTCCCCAACCTCCGCCCCGATAGGGGCAGTCAGGAGCTTTTCCAGCATGTCTGAGAACGTCGTCCGCCTCCACAAGCCCACCAACCCCCCGCCCACCGAACCGTCCGCGGTGACCCGGTTGACCGTCGTCCCGGACCCCCCGCCCGCGCGGCCGGTGCCGTTGTGGGTGCGCTCCGGGCGCGCTGTGAAGACGGCCGTGACGCACGAGCGGACGAAGACGGTCGTCCGCGCAACGGCCCGGCACAGCCTCTACACCCTCAACGGCGGCCGCATTGTGGCCCGCAGGGCGTGGGACGGCCGTACCGGCTCGCGGTACGAGCGCATGCTCCGCGCCGCCGAAGCGTCCGGGAACTACGAGGTGGCGGAGGAGTGGGAGGAGCGGTTGCAGCGCTTCCGCGAGGCCCGTCACCGCCGTCGGATGGACCTGCTGCACTCCCCGGTCGACGCCGCGAAGGGTGTGGCCGTGGGCACCGGCATGAGCGTCGGGGTGCTGGTCGCCCTCGGCATCGTGATGGCCATTAACACCGGTCAGGTCGGGGACGTCATCACGCCGCTGTCGGCGACCATCGACTTCATCGCCCTGCTCATCCGGATCGTGCAGGTCGTCTGGGGTCCCGCGCTGACGATCGGCCCGTTCCTGGCCCTGCTCGCCCTGTGGTCCGTCGGCCGCAAGCAGCAGGCCGCACCCCAGTGGGCGCTCCCCGCCAACATCCGCTCGGGTGAGGGTGAGCCGATCACACCGTCCATCGTCGTCAAGGCCCTGCGCGACCTGGGCATCCCGGCCCTGCGCAACGCCATCAAGGAGATGGGCGACGCCGGCGCGGGCATGCTCGGACCGATCCGGATCGCCGGATGCGGTGTGGAAGTCGACGTGACCCTTCCCTCCGGTGTGTCGACCAACGAGGTGCAGAACCGGCGCCGCAAGCTCGCGGAGAACCTCACCCGGCACGAGCACGAGGTGTTCATCACCATTCCCGAGGCGGCCCGCACCGTGCGGTTGTGGATCGCCGACTCCGGGGCGCTGGATGAGCCGATCGGGCCGTCGCCGCTGGTCACCGACGAGACGCTGACCGCCGACTACGCCAAGGGCAAGGCCCCGTGGGGTCAGGACCTGCGCGGCGACGCCGCCGCCCTGAGCCTGTATCAGCGGCACCTGCTCATCACGGGGTTATCCAACCAGGGCAAGACCGCCGCACTTCGGGCGCTCGCCCTGTGGCTGGCGCTGGACCGGTCGGTGGAGTTCTGGATGGGCGACCTCAAGGGCGTGGGCGACTGGGCCATGTTCGACGGGCTCGCCACCAAGCTGATCCAGGGCCCGACCGATGACCACGTCATCCAGGTCACGGAAATGGTCGAGGACGCCGTGGAGGAGATGAACCGCCGTCTCCAGGCGCCGCCCGGCACCGCGTTCCCGCCGCTGATCGTCATCGTGGACGAAGCGCAGGTCGCGTTCATGTGCCCGGTCAAGGACGAGGACAAGCGCCCCTACGGCGGCTCCAGCTCCACGTCCCGGTATTTCATGGCCGCCCGGAAGATCCACAACCAGGGGCGGGCGGTGAACGTGCTGCTGTGGCAGGGCACGCAGGACCCGACCGACCAGAACCTTCCCAAGCTCGTGCGTGAGGGCGCGCACACGCGTGCCTCGCTCGCGCTGGGCACGGAGTCGCAGGCCCGCATGGCGCTCGGGGACAAGGCCGTCGACGGCGGCGCCGCCCCGAACCTGCTGCGTCCCGGCCTGGACAAGGGCACCCTGGTCGTCGCCTCCGACGGCATCGAGATCCCCAAGGGACAGTCGTCCATCACCGTGCGCACGCACTACATCAGCACCGACGACGCCGAACTGATCGCCGCCCGCGCCAAGCGGCTCCGCGACGGCGTGACCACGCTGCACGCGATCGAGCGAGGCGAGGAACACGATCCGCTCGCCGACATCGCGAGCGTGCTCGGAGACGCGCCCCGGCTGCGCACCCAGGAAGTCATCACCCGGCTCGCCGCGCTGAACGCCAGCGCCTACGGCAAGTGGTCGTTCATCGACCTCAAGCGCGTGCTGGACGGCACCGGAGCCGAGCCGTACAAGTCCGACGGCGTGATGGTCGTCGGCCGTGACCGGCTCGCCCGCGCCCTCGCCAACCGCGACAGTGAGGGTTCCGCTTCCGCCTCCGGATGACAGGGAGCCACCCCCGTCCCGGCCAGGGAGGCAGGGAGAACTCCCTCAGCCCCTCCCTGACCCACCTCCCTACCCCTGACCAGCACAAATGATCCGTCAGGGAGTCAGGGAGGCCCGCAGGTCAGCACCCCTGAAACCCCCTCCACAGCACCCCCGAAGGGGGTGTATCCGCCTCCCTGAATCGGCACCGGAAGGGATTCCGCATGCACCCCGAACCGGCCCACCACACGCCCGCTCAGCGGGCCGTGGGCGTCCACCACCCCACCCCGATCCCGCCCGCCACCGTCGTCCAGGCGGCGCCGGTCGTCCCCGTGCAGCCGGGCCACATTCCGGCGGTGGCGAGCATCGTCCTGCCCGACGGCCGCGTCGTCACCGGCTACGCCATCGAACCCGCCCGACCCGAGCCGGTCACCACCCAGCCGGCCGTCTCCCGCACCGCCGTGAACGTCGCGCTCGGAGGCGTTGGGTTCCTCGCGGTGTGCGGCGGTCTGCTGCTGCTCACGTCGTTCATCGCGGCCCTGACCGCGTTCATCACCCAGCTCATCATCCTCGCGGCCGTCATCTTCGGCGGCTGGATCGCCGTGCAGGTGCTCGGTCCGAGCGGCCACCGCGGCGGGACCACGGTGAACATCCGCAAGGCCACGTTCAAGCGCAACCACTTCCACGGCTGACCAGCCGTGGCCACCACCGGCGGCCGGCGCGCGGGTCGGCGGCCCGCGCGCAACCGGATACCGGCCGACCGGTCCCCGATGCGGCTCCGTCGCCCACGCCCACCACCTCACTTCTCACGCAACAGGGCAGGGTCAGACAGGCCACAGAGGGGATGTCAGCACCCCGACCACGCCGGTACAGCCCCACTCACCAGCGACAACACCCGGTGGCTGAAACGGCATCCGCAAGAGATGTCGCAAGCGATGTCGCAAGAGAAGTCGCAAGGAATGACGCAAGCGATGTCGCCGCCCAGCGCTCGCAGTCTGGCCACTATCAGCGGCGACAAAGCAGCCAACGCGACCAAGACTCCAACGAACCAGCCCACACCAATGCCTGACGGAGGGGAATCACGCGTGCTTGACGACGAGCAGTACTGCGACGAATGCGCCGACTACGGATGCCCCGGTCACTGGCTCTGTGACCAGTGCTCCGGTGACATCTGCAACGAGTGCAAGGGCTGTGACTGCCGGGAGTCTGCCTGCCCCGGCTACGTCGCCCACTACACCGGCACCGACTCCTAGCAACGCCAAGGGCGACCGCCCCTCTCGCCAAAGATGCGCGGTCGCCCTTGCCCAACCAGAACCCCAACCGAGGAACTGGAGACATCCAGCATGACCCAAGACACCCGTTCCGCGCTGCTGCGCGCGGCACTGGACGCCGCCGAACGCGGCTGGCACGTCTTCCCCCTACGCCCCGGCACCAAGCGGCCCGCCCTGCACGGCGCAAAGACCTGCACCCGCACCGGCCCGTGCGCCGGCGGGCACGTGAAGTGGGAACAGCGCGCCACCACCGACCCCGACCGCATCCGCGCGGCGTGGTCGACCGCGCCGTTCAACGTCGGTATCGCCACCGGCCCGTCCGGGCTGGTCGTCATCGACCTGGACGTGCCCAAGGACAAGGGCAGTTCGGACGCGCCTTGCGGCGCGGCGACCTTCGGAGCGCTCTGCGAGCGCGCCGGGCACGCCGTCCCCGACACCTACCGCACCCGGACCGCGAGCGGCGGAACGCACCTGTACTTCACCGCTCCGGACGGCATTCGGTTGCCCAACACGGCGGGGACGGTCGCCGATTCGGTCGACACGCGTGCGTGGGGCGGCTACGTGATCGCCGCGGGCAGCGTCACCCCGGCGGGACGGTACGAGCCGCTGAACGGCTCTGTGACCGCCTCGCTGCCGGGTTGGCTGCTGAGCATCCTGCGTCCGGCTCCCGCGCGCCCTGTGGGCCCGCTGCGGTTCCCGGCGGTGGACGGCAGCCACGCCGCCGTGGCCGCGCTGGAAGCCGAATGCGCGACCGTCGCCTCCGCACCGGAGGGTCTGCGCAACGTCACGTTGAACCGCAGCGCGTTCAAGGTGGGGCGGTTCGTCGCATGGGGCGACCTCCCCCGCCAGGTGGCAGAGGAGGCCTTCCAAGCGGCTGGAGAGGCGGCCGGACTCACCGCGGGCGAGTGCCGCGCCACGGTGCGCAGCGCCCTGGACAGCTCCCTGCGCACCGCCCGCCCCCGGGAGGCGGCGTGACCACTCCTGCCACCCCCCGCTTGGAAGGCCAACCGGCCGCCATCACCGGCCCGGAAGCCGCCAAGTCGACCGCGCCCCCGGCGGCCGTGGGCGAGCCGAAGGGCGCCGCCCGTAAGGGCGTCGTTTCTGTTCTTCGCTCGAACCGGTTCCCGTCCGCCGGCGCGCACCCCAGTGCCGACCCGACGCCGGACGGGCCCGGCATCCGGATCTACGCCCCGCCGGTCTACCGGCACCACTGGGACGGGGCCCGCTGGTCCCTGCGCCACGGCCGCATCCCCACGGCCGCCTACGCCTGCACCTGCGGAGAGACCGGCACCGCCCGGGGACAGGATGCCGTGACCGCGCTGGTCAACGAGTACGCCGCCCACACCTCCGGCTGCACCAAAGCCCCCACCACGCTGGAAGGAAGGGTCGCCGCATGACGACTGCCATCGACGGGGCCGCTCTGCTGAACGAGGTGGAAGCCTTCCACCGCCGCTTCAACGTCTTCCCCACCGAGGCCGCCTACGTCGCGGTCGCGCTGTGGGACGCCCACGCCCACCTGCTCGACTGCTTCGACTCCACCCCCCGCATCGCGTTCCTCTCCCCCGAGCCGGGCTCGGGCAAGACGCGCGCGCTGGAGATCGTGGAAACTCTCGTGCCGCACCCGATGACCGCGGTGAACGCGTCCGCCGCCGCGCTGTTCCGGTCCGTCTCCGCGGGCACCGCCAAGCCGACCATCCTCTTCGACGAGATCGACACGGTCTTCGGGCCGAAGGCGGGGGACAACGAGGAACTGCGCGGGTTCCTCAACGCCGGACACCGCCGCACCGGGGTCACCTACCGGTGCATCGGCGACGGCGGCAACCAGACCGTGCAAGCCTTCCCCTCCTACTGCGCGGTCGCGGTCGCCGGACTCGGCTCCCTGCCCGACACGATCCTGTCCCGCTCGGTCATCATCCGCATGCGCCGCCGGGCCAGGAACGAGAAGGTCGAACCCTTCCGGGCCCGCATCCACGAAGCTGAGGGGCACAAGCTCCGTGACCGCCTCGCCACCTGGGCCGAACAGGTCCGCGATGCCGTCATCGGGGCGTGGCCGGACATGCCGGACGGCGTGACCGACCGGCCGGCCGACGTGTGGGAACCCCTCCTCGCCGTCGCCGACGCCGCCGGCGGCACCTGGCCCGACCGCGCCCGCGCAGCCTGCGTGACCCTGGTCAGTGCGTCCAAGGCCAATGACAAGGGCAGTCTGGGGGTTCGGCTGCTGACCGACCTGCGCGATCACGTCATGGTCGGTATCGACCGCCTGCCCACCGTCGCCATCCTCGACCGGCTCAACGCCCTCGACGACGCCCCGTGGGCCGACCTCAACGGCAAGCCGCTCGACAACCGGCGGCTTTCGCGGATGCTCGCGGAGTACATGACGGCCGACAACGAGCCGATCACCTCCCGCAACATCAAGACCGCCGGGAGCGTCCTCAAGGGCTACTACGCCGCCGATCTCGCCGACGCGTGGGCCCGCTACTGCCCCCCACCCCCAGAATGTCCGCTACTTCCGCTACCTGAGACGGAGGACGCGGCCTGACCAGCGCTAACGGGGTAGCGGCAACCGCCGTCGCGAGCCGCTACCCCGCCGCTACCCATCCGCTACCGCTACTCCTTCCCGCTACCCCGCACAGGCCCCTGACCTGCGCGGTAGCGGCGGTAGCGGAAGTAGCGGCCCTCAGAAGGGGGCCAAGCGCCCCGCCATGCCCGATCCCGCGAAGGAGTCGACCGTGGCCCGCCCCGAGATGCTCAAACTTCCCGAGGTTCTCAAGGAAATCGGCATGAGCCGCGCAGCCTTCTACCGGATGCGCGCACGCGGCCAAGCTCCCAAGCTCCGCAAGCTCCCCAACGGCCAAGTCCGTATCAGCCGCGCCGACTTGGACGCGTGGTGGGAGAGCTGCACCGAGCACGCCGCCTGACCGCATCGCCTGCTGGGCCCGCCCTGGAAGGGCGGGCCCGCCTTCCGCATGGAGAGCAATGCCCTTCACCTACGACGTTCGTGTCTACAGCATCGAGATCCGCCGTGACCGTCCCAAGCCGTACCGCGTCCGCTGGCTGGTCGGTCCGCAGAAGCACTCCAAGAGCTACACCGTCAAAGCGCAGGCGGACGGCCGCCGCTCGGAACTGATGACCGCTCTCCGCAAAGGCGAGCAGTTCGACGTGGAGACGGGCCTGCCCGCCTCCGAGCTCCGCGCACTGAACGGCTCCGTCACCTGGTACGAGCACACCCGAGCGTACGTCGACAGCAGATGGGACCGCCTCCCGGCCAAGTCCCGACGCAACGACGCCGACGCCCTCGCGACCATCACGGCCGCGCTCGTGAAGACCGCGGCCGGCCGCCCGGCGCCCCGAGTGTTGCGTAGCGCCCTGTACGGGTGGGCGTACAACAAGAGCCGTTGGGGTCAAGAGCCTCCCGCCGAAGTGGCCGACGCCCTTCGATGGGTTGAGAAGAACTCCGTGGCCATCTCAGCCCTGGAAGACCCTGCGACGCTCCGCGCGGCACTGGACGCCTTGTCGAAGTTGCTCGACGGCTCCCCCGCGGCGGGGCGTACTGCCCGTCGCAAGCGAGCCTGCCTGAGCGACGTTCTCGGGCTCGCGGTCGAACGGCGGTACTTCACTGTCCCCGTGAACCCGCTGACCACGGTGAAGTGGACGGCTCCAAAGTCGACCGAGGAAGTCGACCCGGCGAGCGTCGCCAACCCGCGCCAAGTCAGGGATCTGCTCGAAGGGGTCCGCGCTCAGGGGGAGCGCGGCGCGCACCTTGAAGCCTTCTTCGGGTGCCTCTACTACGCCGCCATGCGTCCCGCTGAGGCCGTGGGCCTGAAGGCATCGCAGTGTCACCTGCCGAAGCGTGGGTGGGGGCATCTCACGCTGCGCGGCGGCATCGTGCACGCCGGCCACGGCTGGACGGACGACGACCGGGCGCACCAGGACCGCCACCTGAAGGCGCGAGCGGTCCGGGACTCGCGGGTGGTGCCGATCCCGCCGCACTTCGTCGCGATGCTGCGATGGCACATCGAGCGGTACGGCGCCGCTCCGGATGGCCGCCTGTTTCGCACGAGCCGCGGCGGCGTGATCCAGGACACGGGATATGGCGAGGTCTGGGCCGAAGCTCGGTGCGCTGCCCTGTCCCCCTCCGAGGTGGCGTCGCCGCTCGCCCGCCGGCCGTACGACCTTCGATGCGCCGGGGTCTCGTTCTGGCTCTTCTCCGGTGTCGACCCCATGGAGGTGGCGCGCAGAGCCGGACACTCCGTAGCCGTGCTGCTACGGGTCTACGCGAAGGTTCTCGCACAGGCTCAGGACCGAGCGAACCGCCAGATCGAGGCTGGCCTGCGGGAATGGGACGGAGATCATCCCTCCCCCGGGGGACGCCTGGGGGACACACGCTGATCAGAGCCGGGCCACCCCCGAGACCAGGTGAGACAACCTGCGCTTTTCGGGCGCCGTTCGCATCAGCGTGTTCGAATAGGAAAGACCCCCTCCGTGCTGCGTTTCCGCAGTTCGGAGAGGGTCTCCTCAAGTGTGGCGGCGCCAGGATTCGAACCTGGGAAGGCTGAGCCGGCAGATTTACAGTCTGCTCCCTTTGGCCGCTCGGGCACACCGCCGGGGTTGCTGCCGTCGAACCGCCTTTCGGCGGTGCTCCGTGGCAACGACGTAAACAATACCCGATGGACAGGGGTGCTTCGCCACCCGATTGATCGCCACCCGGGGGCCGGGGGGTGGCTAGGCTTGTCCGGATGCGGCCCGGGACCGTTGCGGGCTCGATGGCCGCCCCAGGTACGCCGGTACGCATTCGGTTCGCAGCCCGATACGCACCCCGATACAAGGAGCCACAGGACATGGCCGACTCCAGTTTCGACATCGTCTCGAAGGTCGAGCGGCAGGAGGTCGACAACGCCCTCAACCAGACCGCCAAGGAGATCTCGCAGCGTTACGACTTCAAGGGCGTGGGCGCCTCGATCTCGTGGTCCGGGGAGAAGATCCTCATGGAGGCGAACTCCGAGGACCGGGTGAAGGCTGTCCTCGACGTCTTCCAGTCCAAGCTGATCAAGCGTGGCATCTCACTGAAGGCCCTGGACGCGGGTGAGCCCCAGCTCTCGGGCAAGGAGTACAAGATCTTCGCCTCCATCCAGGAGGGCATCTCCCAGGAGAACGCCAAGAAGGTCGCGAAGATCATCCGCGACGAGGGTCCGAAGGGCGTCAAGGCACAGGTGCAGGGTGATGAGCTGCGCGTCACCTCCAAGAGCCGCGACGACCTGCAGGCCGTCATCGCCTTGCTGAAGGGCAAGGACTTCGACTTCGCCCTTCAGTTCGTGAACTACCGCTAGGACGCGGACGGGTGGGCGCCCGTGCGGCGCTTCGGGAGCCCACCCTCTGCGCCGCCGGTCGTCGAGCCGGCTTCTCCCTCGTCGCCCGGCGATGCGTCTGCTCGCCGGCCTCCTCGCCGGCCCTCGCGGTCAGTCGCGCGAGTGCCCGAACAGCAGGCGGTAGGCGATCAGGAGGACCAGCGAGCCGCCGATCGCGGCGACCCAGGTCGTGCCGTCGTAGAAGTCCTTGGTGACGGGGTGGTCGAGCAGACGGGCCGATATCCAGCCGCCGATGAAGGCACCGGCGATGCCGATGAGGGTGGTGCCGATGAGGCCGCCCGGGTCGCGGCCCGGCAGCAGGAACTTCGCGATGGCTCCGGCCAGCAGTCCCAGGATGATCCAGCTGATGATCGTCATGCCGTGAGCCTGCCCCTTCCCGCCGGGCTCGCACCTGCTCGGGCATCCCACCTGCCGGGCCTCGCACCGGCCGGACCTCGCACCTGCTCTCGCTCGCTGCGCGGTGCGACGCAGTGGTGGTCTAGCGCACCGACGTGAACGGCTGGTCGGTGCGGACGATGTCGCGGCCCATCGGCAGCAGGGAGACCGGGATCAGCTTGAAGTTGGCGATGCCGAGCGGGATGCCGATGATCGTCACGCACAGGGCGATGCCGGTGGCGATGTGTCCGAGGGCCAGCCACCAGCCGGCGAGGATCAGCCACAGGGCGTTGCCGACGCAGGAGCCGGCGCCCGCGTCGCGGCGTTCGACCGTGGTGTACCCGAAGGGCCACAGGGCGTAGACGCCGATCCGGAACGCGGCGATGCCGAAGGGGATGCCGATGATGGTGATACAGAGCAGCACGCCGGCGAGCAGGTAGGCGAGGAAGAGCCAGAAGCCGCTCAGGACGAGCCAGATGACGTTCAGAATGGTCTTCATCGGGTGCCACCTGCCATCTTCTCGAGTCGGGCGATGCGTTCCGCCATGGGCGGGTGGGTGGAGAACATCTTGGAGAACCCCTGGCCGGGCCGGAACGGGTTGGCGATCATCATGTGGCTGGCCGTCTCGATGCGGGGTTCGGGGGGCAGCGGGAGCTGCTTGGTGCCGAGCTCCAGCTTGCGCAGGGCGCTCGCGAGGGCGAGCGGGTCGCCGGTGAGCTGGGCGCCGGAGGCGTCTGCCTCGTACTCGCGGGAGCGGCTGATGGCCAGCTGGATCAGCGTGGCGGCGAGCGGGCCCAGAATCATGATCAGCAGCATGCCGAGCAGGCCGGGGCCGTCGTCGTCGTCGGAGCGGCCGATCGGGATGAGCCAGGCGAAGTTGACCAGGAACATGATCACGGAGGCGAGGGCGCCGGCGACCGAGGAGATCAGGATGTCGCGGTTGTAGACGTGGCTGAGCTCGTGGCCGATGACGCCGCGCAGCTCGCGCTCGTCCAGCAGGCGCAGGATGCCTTCGGTGCAGCACACGGCGGCGTTGCGCGGGTTGCGGCCGGTGGCGAAGGCGTTGGGCGCCTCCGTCGGGGAGATGTACAGGCGGGGCATGGGCTGGCGGGCCTGGGTGGAGAGCTCGCGGACCATGCGGTACAGCCCCGGGGCCTCGAACTCGCTGACCGGGCGGGCGCGCATCGCGCGCAGGGCCAGCTTGTCGCTGTTCCAGTACGCGTACGCGTTGGTGCCGAGGGCGATCAGGACGGCGACGACGAGCCCCATGCGGCCGAAAAAGCTGCCGATGACGATGATGAGTGCGGACAGTCCCCCAAGGAGGACCGCTGTCCTGAGCCCGTTGTGCCGGCGGTGCACGGTACGCCCTCCAAGTCGTGCGGCAGGGGACCCTTGCTTGCTGATCTTCCTTGTGATCTGCGCTGCCACTGGTCGTGGTGGTGTCACGTCCAGTGGACCCTCCCGTACCGGTCAACGCCAGGCGAGGGGGACTAGTTCCCTTGTGCGCGCGGTGGCGCGTGTCAACCGTCCGGGTGACGGCGGGGCGTGGGGCACGCGCGCGTGGACGGCGGATGCCGCACGCGCGCGTGCGGGATGCGGCCGGGGGTTCAGAACAGGCCGGTGCCGGTGAAGCGCAGGACCAGCTGGGGTGCGCCGGACAGGGCGATGCCGAGGACGCCGGTGAGGGCGAGCGCGGCGGTGAGCGGCGCCGGGAGGTGGTGCTTCGCCGGAGCGCCTTCGGGGGCGCGGAACAGCACGGCCGTCCACTGGAGGTAGTAGACCAGTGCGATGACGACATTGACGGCCATGACGACGGCCAGCCAGCCCAGTCCGGCGTCGACGGCGGCGGAGAAAACGGTGACCTTGGCGAAGAGGCCGATGATGCCCGGCGGGAGTCCGGCGAGGCAGAGCAGGAAGAAGGCGAGCAGGAGCGCGGTGAGCGGGCTGGAGGCGTACAGACCGCGGTAGTCGGAGACGCGGTTGAGCGTCCTCGTACGGCCCACGACGGCGGCGACCGCGAACGCGCCGAGGTTCACGGCTCCGTACATCAGCGCGTAGGCGACGGTGGAGCCGATCGCCTGCTCGGCGTCTTCGGCGTACGCGGCGGCGGCGATCGGCACCAGGAGGTAGCCCGCCTGGCCGACGGAGGACCAGGCGAGGAGGCGTACCGCGCTGTACGCGCGCGTGGCCTGCTGTCTGAGGGCGCCGACGTTGCCGACGGTCATGGTGAGGGCGGCCAGCACGGCGAGTGCCGGGCCCCAGACGTCGGCGTACGACGGGAGGGCGACGACGGTGACGAGGATCAGGCCGGAGAACCCGACCGCCTTGCCGATGACCGACAGATAGGCGGCGATGGGCAGGGGGGCGCCCACGTAGGTGTCGGGCACCCAGAAGTGGAAGGGGACGGCGGCCGTCTTGAAGGCGAAGCCGATCAGGGTGAGGACGACGCCGGTCTGGGCGAGGGTGCCGAGCTGTCCGTCGACGTTCTGGATGCGCTCGGCCACCAGGGTGAGGTGGAGGGTGCCGGTGGCGGCGTAGACGAAGCTGATGCCCATCAGGCTGACCGCGGTGGCGGTGACCGAGGACAGGAAGAACTTCAGGGCCGCTTCCGACGACCTGCGGTCGCCGTGCCTGAGGCCGACCAGGGCGAAGGCGGGCAGGGAGGCGACCTCCAGGGCGACGATGAGCGTGGCGAGGTCGCGGGAGGCGGGCAGGAGGGCGGCGCCGGCGGCGGAGGACAGGAACAGGAACCAGTACTCGCCCTCGGGGAGGCGCTTCGCGTCGTCCTTGAGGGCGGTGACCGACAGCAGGGCGGTGAGGAGCGCGCCGCCGAGCACCAGGAGCTGGATGACGAGGGTGAACCGGTCGGCGGTGTAGCTGCACACGCGCGTGTCGCCGACGAGGCAGAAGGTGCTGCGGTCGGCGTCGAGGAGGGGCAGCAGCAGCAGTGTGGCGGCGGCGAGCCCGGCCACCGACAGCCAGCCGAGCAGCGGCTTCTTCGACTCGGTGACGAACAGGTCGGCGACGAGGACGACGAGTCCGACGACCGCGGCGATGGTGGGCGGTGCGATGGCCAGCCAGTCGACGGACTGGACGAGGGAGCTCATCGGGTGCCTCCTGCGAGGAGCTGCTGCACGGCCGGGTCGGTCAGCCCGAGGAGGGCCCCTGGCCACAGCCCGGCGACGACGGTGAGGACGACGAGCGGGGTCCAGGCCGCGAACTCGTAGCCGCGCACGTCGGTGAGTTCCGGGGTTTCCTGGGGTACGGCGCCCATGCAGACCCTGCGGACCACGACCAGCAGGTACGCGGCCGTCAGCAGCGTGCCGAACGCGCCGATCGCCATGAAGGTGAGGAAGGCGGGGCGGCTGAGCCCTTCGGCTGGGTCGAACGCGCCGAACAGGGCGAGCATCTCGCCCCAGAATCCGGCGAGTCCGGGCAGGCCGAGGGAAGCGACGGCACCGAAGGCGAGCAGGCCGCCGAGGCGCGGGGCCTTGCCGTAGAGGGCGGCGCCGGTCTCCTCGGCGAGGGTGTCGAGGTCGGTGCTGCCGGTGCGGTCCTTGAGCGCGCCGACCAGGAAGAACAGCAGGCCGGTGATGAGGCCGTGGGCAATGTTGGCGAACAGGGCGCCATTGACGCCGGTCGGGGTCATGGTGGCGATGCCGAGGAGGACGAAGCCCATGTGGCCGACGGAGGAGTAGGCGATGAGGCGCTTCAGGTCGCCCTTCGCGCCTCGCTTGGCGAGGGCGAGGCAGGCGAGGGATCCGTAGATGATGCCGACGACGGCGAAGGCGGCCAGGTACGGGGCGAAGGTGCGGAAGCCGTCGGGGGCAGCGGGGAGAAGAATCCGGACGAACCCGTACGTACCCATCTTCAGCAGGACGCCGGCCAGCAGGACCGAGCCGACCGTCGGCGCGGCGGTGTGCGCGTCGGGCAGCCAGCTGTGCAGCGGCCACATCGGGGTCTTGACCGCGAGGCCGATCCCGATCGCCAGAACGGCGATGACCTGCACGGATGTGGTCAGCGACCGGCCGTTGTCAGTGGCGAGTGCCACCATGTCGAACGTGCCCGCCTTGATTCCGATCAGGAGCAGGCCGAGCAGCATGACCACGGAGCCGAGCAGCGTGTAGAGGATGAACCTCCAGGCGGCCTCGGCCCGGCCCTCACCGCCCCAGCGGGCGATGAGGAAGTACATCGGGATCAGGACCATCTCGAAGGCGAGGAAGAACAGGATCAGGTCGAGGACGGCGAAGGTCGCGAGGGTGCCGGACTCGAGGACGAGCAGCAGCGCGACGAAGGCCTTCGGGGACGGGCCCGTGGGCGGCTTGAAGTACGAGTAGAGCGCGCTGAGGAAGGTCAGCAGCGCGGTCAGGACCAGAAGGGGGAGGGAGATGCCGTCGGTGCCGAGGTGGATCCGCACGTCGAGTGCGGGGATCCAGCTGATGTCGGTCGTGGCCTGCATCTTCGACGGCTGGTCGTGGTCGAAGCCGAGCGCGAGGACGATCGCCGCGATGAGGACCGCGCCGGTGACGGTGACGCCATGGCGGAGCACGGCCTGGTCGGGTGACTTCCCCTTCAGCCCGGGCGGGGCGGGCAGCAGGGCCGCGGCGGCGCCGAGGAGCGGGCCGACGACGAGAAACGCCAGAAGGAACTGCATCACGGACTCGCTGATATCGATCACGCCTGCTCACGCTCCCGTGGCGACGAGGACGACGGCCACCGCGAGCACGACGGTGCCGGCGAGCAGCGCGCTCACATAGGTCTGCACATTGCCGGTCTGCGCCCGTCGCACGGCGGCGCCGAGCCAGCGGGGCAGGGCGCCCGCGCCGCGTACGTAGGTCTCGACGACCTCGCGGTCGAGGAACGCCACGAGGCTCGCGCCGGCCCGGACGGGGCGGACGAAGAGGGACGAGTACACGGCGTCGAGGTGGAAGCCGACGGCCGCGTGCCGGTGGAGCGGGCCGAGCAGCAGCCGGCCGGGGTCCGCCGGGTCGGGTGCGTAGGCCACGTCCCCGTAGGCGGGCTTGTGGGTGGCAATGGCCTCGGCCTCGACCTGACCGGCGTCGCCCTCCGGGTGCGCGGCGACGGCGCCGAGCGGGACACGGGCCGCTGCGGCGGTGGTGTGCCGCCAGGCGGCGTAGGTGACGATGCCGCCGACCAGGGCCACGCCCGTGCCGAGCACGGAGGTGGTGAGGGTCGGGGTGAGGTCGTGGCCGTCGAACCAGTCCGGCAGGGTGCGGAAGGCGAGGCCGCCGAGGGCGATCGAGGGCACCGCGAGGACCCAGAGCACCGCGGTCATGGTCAGCGGCTGCCGGCCGTGGTCGGGGGCGTCGGCGCCGTGGCCGCGGAAGGCCAGCAGCCACAGGCGCGTCGCGTACGCGGCGGTGAGCAGAGCGGTGACCAGTCCGGCGAGCAGGACGATCCAGCCCGCGGCGGCGGGGGCGTGCTCGGTGTGACCGGTGACCACGTGCTCGGCGACGCCGAGGACGGCTTCCTTGGAGAAGAAGCCGCTGAACGGCGGGATCGCGGCGAGCGCGAGCAGCGCCACGGTCATCGTCCAGTAGGCGTCCGGGACACGGTCGCGCAGCCGGCTCATGCGGGACATGGCGGCGAGCGAGTTGGTGCCGGCGGCGTGGATGATCACGCCGGCCGCGAGGAACAGCAGCGCCTTGAAGGCGCCGTGGGACAGGAGGTGGAAGACGGCGGCACCGCGGTCGGCGACGGCGAGGGCGCCGGCCATGTAGCCGAGCTGGCCGATCGTCGAGTAGGCGAGGACGCGCTTGATGTCGTCCTGGGCGAGCGCGGCGAGCGCCGAGCCGGCCATGGTCACGGCGGCCATGACGGCGAGGACGATCATCGCGGCCTGGGAGGCCTCGAACAGCGGGAGGAGACGGGCGACGAAATAGACACCGGCGGCGACCATCGTCGCGGCGTGGATCAGCGCGGAGACGGGCGTCGGGCCCGCCATCGCGTCGGGGAGCCACGTGTGCAGCGGGAACTGCGCCGACTTGCCCGCCACGCCCGCCAGGAGCAGCAGGGCGATCAGCGTGGGGTGCTCGATGCCGCCGTTCGCCACGGCGCCGAGGACCCGGGTGATGCGGAAGGACCCGGCGTCGGCGGCCAGGGCGAACAGGCCGATGAGGAACGGGACGTCGCCGAGCTTGGTGACCAGGAAGGCCTTGAGCGAGGCGGCGCGGGCTTCCGGGGTCTCCCAGTAGTGGCCGACCAGGAAGTACGAGCAGATGCCCATGACTTCCCAGCCGACCAGCAGCACCATCAGGTCGCCCGAGTAGACGACCAGGAGCATCGCGGAGGTGAACAGGGAGACGAGGGCCGCGTAGGAGGGGTAGCGCGGGTCGTCGCGCAGATAGCCCGTGGAGTAGATCTGCACACAGGAGGCGACGACACCGACCAGGACGGCGGTGAGGGCGGCGAAGCCGTCGATGTGCAGGGCGAGTTCGATCGGGACCGAGCCGGTGGGCGTGAGCTCGGTGGCGGCGTCCAGGGCCCGGTCGCCGCCCTGGCGTGCGGCGACGGTCGCGGCGAGGACGACAGAGGCGAGCGTCGGCAGGACGGCGAGCGGACGGACGAAGCCGGGCGCGGTGCGGCCGAGGAGCAAGCCGGCGATGGAGCCGAGGAACGGAAGGAGGGGGACGAGGACGGCGAGGGTGGTCGTGGTCACGCGGTGGCCTCAGCCTTCTCGCCGGCCGCCGGGGTGGCGGAGGCGTCGCTGCCGGGTTCGTCGCCGCCGGGGCCGTCGGGCTCGTGCCCTTCGGCGGTGTCGCGGAGCTTGTCGATGTCCGAGGTGCCGCGGTTGCGGTACACCGCGAGGACGATCGCCAGGCCGATGCCGATCTCGGCGGCGGCGATGGCGATGGTGAACAGGGTCAGGGCCTGGCCGGAGTGCAGGGTCTCCTGCGCGGTGCGGCTGAGCCAGACGTCGAAGGCGACGAGGTTCAGGTTGACGGCGTTGAGCATCAGCTCGACGGACATCAGCACCAGGATCGCGTTGCGGCGGGCGAGGACGCCGTACAGGCCGGTGCAGAAGAGGAGGACGGACAGGACGGCGGGATAGGCGAGGTGCATCAGCGGTCACCTTCCGGGGCGCGTGCCGTGTCGTGGTCCGTGGAGCGTTCCGTAGTGCGTTCCGCGGCGCGCCGGGTGCTGGCCGGTCCCCTGGCCGCGGCCCCGGCCGCGTCCCTGGTCTCGGCCTCGGCCACGCTCTCGGCCTTGGCCTTGCGGGACAGGACGATCGCGCCGACGAGGGCGGCGAGGAGGAGGACGGAGAGGGCCTCGAAGGGGAGGACCCAGTGCTGGAAGAGACTCGCGCCGGTGACCTCGGTGGAGCCGGCCGGTGCGCCGTCCAGGTCGATCCACGTGGTGCGGAAGGCGTCGACGACCACCCAGACCAGGGCCGCCGCGGCGGCGACGGCCACGGTGAGGGCGGCCCAGCGGTTGCCGGAGTCGGCGTCCGGGGAGCGGCCGATGGGCGCCCTGGTGAGCATCAGACCGAACAGGAGGAGGACGACGACGGAACCGACGTAGATGAGGACCTGCACCCAGGCGATGAACTCGGCGGTGAGCAGGAGGTACTCGACGGCGAGACCGCCGAGGGTCACCATCAGCCACAGGGCGGCGTGCACCAGCTGCCGGGTGGTGACGGTGACGACGGCGGCGCCGAAGGTGACCAGGCCGACGAGGAGGAAGGCGATCTCGACGCCGGTCGGGGACAGGAAGCCGTGCGTCTCGGTGGCGGCCGCGGCGGTGGTGTCCGCCGCGAGAAGGCCGACGGTTGCTGCGAGGGTCATTCCCGGCCCTCCTGCTTCGGCCTCGGCTGGTCCGTCTGCTGCTTGGAGTCGCCCATCGGGCGGGTGGGCTGTTCGGCCGCGCGGGCCTGCTCGTCCGCATGCCGCTCGGTCGCGGTCGGCGCCGCGGCCTCCGGCTCGGCGGTCGCGGCCTCCTGCTGGGCCGCCAGCTTGTCGGCGGTCTTGCGGGCGGCGGCGAGTTCCTTCGGCTCCTCAGCGCCGGGGTCGAGCGCCGGCGGGGCCGGGACCGTCCACATCCACTCGCGGAGCTTGTCGCGTTCGTGGGTGAGGTCGCGGATGTCGGTCTCGGCGTACTCGAACTCCGGGGACCAGAAGAGGGCGTCGAAGGGGCAGACCTCGATGCAGATACCGCAGTACATGCACAGGGAGAAGTCGATGGCGAAGCGGTCGAGGACGTTGCGGCTGCGCTCGCGGCCGCCCGGGGTCGCCGCCGGGATCGTCTCCTTGTGGGAGTCGATGTAGATGCACCAGTCGGGGCACTCACGGGCGCACAGCATGCAGACGGTGCAGTTCTCCTCGAAGAGACCGATCACACCGCGGGTGCGGGGCGGCAGCTCGGGCTGGGCGTCCGGGTACTGGTCGGTGACGGACTTCTTCGTCATCGTCCGCAGGGTGACGGCCAGGCCCTTGGCCAGGCCGGAGCCGGGGATCGGGGCCATCAGAGGAACACCACCTTGACGATGCCGGTGAGGGCGATCTGGGCGAGGGAGAGGGGGACGAGGAGGGTCCAGGAGAGCTTCTGGAGCTGGTCCTCGCGCAGGCGGGGGTAGGTGACGCGGAGCCAGATGACGAGGAAGGCAAGGACGGCGGTCTTCAGCAGGGTCCACACCCAGCCGAGGCCGTCGGCGCCCCAGGGGCCGTGCCAGCCGCCGAGGAAGAGGACGGTGGTCAGGCCGCACAGGACGACGATTCCGGCGTACTCGGCGAGAAGGAAGAGGGCGAAACGGAGGCCGGTGTACTCCGTGTACGCGCCGAAGATGATCTCCGAGTCGGCGACGGGCATGTCGAAGGGGGGACGCTGCAGTTCGGCGAGGCCGGCGATGAAGAAGACCAGCGCGCCGGTGATCTGCCAGGGCAGCCACCACCACTCGAAGGCGTCGAGGATGCCGACGAGGGAGACGGTGCCGGCCGCCATCGCCACCGAGGCGGCGGTGAGCAGCATCGGCAGTTCGTAGGCGAGGAGCTGGGCGGCGGTACGCAGGCCGCCGAGGAGGGAGAACTTGTTGGCGGACGCCCACCCGGCCATGAGCGAGCCGAGCACGCCGACGCCCATGACCGCCAGCACGAAGAACACGCCCGCGTCGAGCACCTGGCCTACGGCGCCCTCGCCGGGGCCGATCGGGATGGCGAGCAGGACGAGGAGGTAGGGCAGGAGGGCGACGGCCGGGGCGAGCTGGAAGATACGGCGGTCCGCGCCGGCCGGGACGACGTCCTCCTTCTGCGCGAACTTCACGCCGTCGGCGATGAGCTGGGCCCAGCCGTGGAAGCCGCCGGCGTACATGGGGCCGAGGCGGCCCTGCATGTGGGCCATCACCTTGTGCTCGGTCTGACCGATGATCAAGGGGAAGGTGAGGAAGACGACGAAGACGAGCAGGAGTCGCAGGGTGACGTCGAGCACGTCGTTCACTGCGGGCCTCCTGAGGGGGTGTCTGGGTTACGGGGCGCGGATTCGGGACCGCGCTCGGATTCGGAATCGGGCGCGGCGTCGGGGTCGGGCGCGGGCGCCGGGTCGGGTGTCGAGGCGGGCTCGGAGCCGGTTACGGACTCGGGCTCCGGCTCGGGTCCGCCGTCCGGACCGGGAGTCGCCTTCGGGCGGGCGTGGGTGCCGGGTTCGGGCTCGGGGCCTGTTTCCGTCTCGGGGGCGGTTTCGGCATCGGGTTCGTCGAAGGCCGGGCGGGGCTGGTGCCACGGGGCGTCCGGGCTGCGGGGTGCGACGGCAGGCTTGCGGTCGGGCCGGCCGGCCCGGGGCGCGGGCGAGGACTCGCCGCTGGTCGCCTCCGTGGCGTCCGCGGCATCTCTGGCGTCCGTGGCGTCTGTGGCGTCCGTGGCATCCCCGGCGTCCGTGGCCGTCGCCCGCTGACTCGCGGAGCCTTCGCTCGCAGTGCGCGCACGGCGTGTGGGGCGGGCCGCGGGCTCGGTCGGAGCGCCCGGTTCCGCGGCGGCGGCACCAGCGTCGGCACCGGCATCGGTGGCAGCCGTCTCGGCGCCGCTGTCGGCCGACTGACTCACGGACCCCTCGGCTGCCGTACGGGTACGGCGCGGCGTCGGCGTGGACGTCGGCTCGGCACCCCCGGCCGCACCCGCCGCCTGGCTCGCCGAACCCTCAGCCGCACTACGCGACCGGCGCGGCCTCGGCGTGGGCTCGGCAGCCCCAGCCGCACCCGCCGTCTGGCTCGCCGAACCCTCAGCCGCACTACGCGCCCGGCGCGGCGACGACGTGGACGTCGGCTCGGCACCCCCGGCCGCACCCGCCGCCTGGCTCGCCG
>NZ_JBFAXA010000014.1:0-5072 GCF_040689265.1 Streptomyces sp. NPDC052012 | reverse complement strand
GAACCCTCAGCCGCACTACGCGCCCGGCGCGGCGACGACGTGGACGTCGGCTCGGCACCCCCGGCCGCACCCGCCGCCTGGCTCGCCGAACCCTCCGAGGCTGTGCGGGTGCGGCGGACCGGGCGGTCGGTCGCTGTGCGGGCGGCGGCGCCGGCGGCTGCCCTGCCCGCGCCGCGGGCCGGGCGGGCGGGGGCGGGCGGGAGCTGGCCCTTCAGCGGGCCCCACTCGTTGGGGTCGGGGACGCCCGGGGGCAGCATCTGGCGGCGCTTGGGGCCGCCGTGTTCGGACTCGCCCGGTTCCTTGGCGCCCGGCCAGGCCTTGGCCACCCGGGCTGCGAGGACGAAGTCCTTGCGGAGGGGGTGGCCTTCGAAGCCCTCGGGGAGAAGGAGGTGGTCGAGGGCCGGGTGGCCGGTGAACTCCACGCCGAACATCTCGTGCGTCTCGCGCTCGTGCCAGGCCGCGCCCGCGTAGACGCCGACGGCGCTGGGCAGGGTCGGGGCCTCGTGCGGGACGGTCGTACGGAGCAGCAGGCGTCGTACCGGGGCGAGGGCCGCGACATGGGCGGTGACACGGAAACCCGTGCCGGGTTCGTCGACCGCGCTGAGCCAGTCGAAGAACGTGCAGCCGAGACGGTCGCGGGCGGTCTCCAGCGCGGTGATCCAGGCGGCCGGGGGCACATCGACGGTCAGGACGTCGTACGACTCCTCGGCCGTGGCGTCCGTACCGAACAGCTCCTCGACGGCGGCGGGGAGCCAGCCGATCGTGGTCATCGGGCGCCCTCCACGTCCGCGCGCGGCACGGCACCGGACTCCCCAGGCTCCGGCGGCTTCACCAGCCCGCTCTGCAACGCCGCGGCCGAGGGACGCTGAGCGGCGGTCCCGTACCGCTCCCCCAGCGACTCCCGCGCGATCTTCTCCTGGAGCTTGAGGATGCCCTGGAGCAGCGCCTCGGGCCGGGGCGGGCAGCCGGGGACGTAGACGTCGACCGGGATGATCTGGTCGACGCCCTTGGTGACCGAGTAGGAGTCCCAGTAGGGGCCGCCGCAGTTGCTGCACGCGCCGAAGGAGATGACGTACTTCGGCTCGGGCATCTGCTCGTAGAGGCGCTTCACCGCCGGGGCCATCTTGTCCGTGACCGTGCCGGAGACCACCATCAGGTCGGCCTGGCGCGGTCCCGGCGCGAAGGGGATGACGCCGAGGCGGATGAAGTCGTGGCGGGCCATCGACGCGGCGATGAACTCGATCGCGCAGCAGGCGAGGCCGAAGTTGAAGACCCAGAGCGAGTAGCGGCGTCCCCAGTTGAGGACCACCTTCATCGGCTCGGGCGCGAGGCGCGCGAGCGCGCCCAGCCGCTTCGGCTCGGGCAACAGGACAGGCTCGGGGGTCACGTCCATGTCAGGACGCCCTTCTTGTATGCGTAGAGCAGGCCCACGGCGAGGAAGCCGAGGAAGATGAACATCTCCACGAGGGTGGTCGCGCCGTAGCCGTCGGCGGCGAACACGGTCGCCCAGGGGAAGAGGAAGATCGAGTCGACGGCGAAGATCACGTACAGGAACGCGTAGACGTAGTAGCGGACCTGGGTGTGGGCCCAGCCCTCACCGACGGGGTCGACGCCGCACTCGTACGTCAGGAGCTTCTCGGGCGTGGGGACCACGGGCCGCAGCAGGCGTCCCGCGCCGAAGGCGACGGCGACGAACAGCACGCCGACGACGGCGAGCAGTCCGACGACCGAGTAGGCCTGGAAGTAGTCCGCCGCGACGACGACGGTGGATTCCCGCACGTCCGCCCCTCACTCCCGCTCTGGTGTCCCTGATCCGTGCCTGGTGAACGCAACCGTTCGACGATCTGTACGCAGGGGAGTCTAGGCCCTGATAAAGGCACGGTAAGCAGCCCGTCGCCGCTCGGCATGCGGGGGTGGGGTTTTCCTCAGTGGATGTCGGCGGCCGACCTCATGGCGCGGGCCCTTCGCGCCGGGCAGGCTGATGCCCATGACCGAACGCATCCCGCCCCGGGACACGCACACGAGCGCGGCGATCCCGGCGCCGGCCGGCGCCGGAGACGGCCCGCCGTCACCCCGCTTCGCCTACGACCGGCACACGTGGAAGGAGATCGCCCACCTGCTGGCGAACTTCCCGCTGTCCCTGGTGGGCTTCGTCTATGTGGCGACGGTCCTGTTCACCGGTCTCGGGCTGACCGTCACGGTGATCGGTTTCCCGCTGCTCGCGCTCGGGCTGATGGGCGCGCGGCAGCTGGGCAGGATGGAGCGGGCACGGGCCAGGGCGCTGCTCGGGGTGCGGGTGGACGAGCCGAGCCGGCTGGCGTTGCGCGGCTCCGGCGGGTTCTGGCTGCGGCTGTGGCTGGCGGTGAAGGACCCGGTGGCCTGGCGTTCGGTGCTGTACGAGTTCATACGGCTGCCGTGGGGCGTCCTCACCTTCGCCATCACGCTCACCTCGCTGTTCGTGCTGTGGCCGGTGCTGCCGTTCATCGCGCGGGGGCTGACCAACGCAGACCGGGCCATGGTGCGCGGGCTGCTGTCGCCGTCCGACGAACTGGAGCGGCGGATCGCCGAGCTGGAGTCCGACCGGGGTGTGGTGGTGGACACGGCCGCGGCCGACCTGCGGCGCATCGAGCGCGATCTGCACGACGGGGCGCAGGCCCGCCTGGTGAACCTCGCGATGGGCCTCGGCCTGGCCAAGGAGAAGCTGCTGGAGGACCCCGACGCGGCGGCGGCGATGGTCGAGGAGGCGCACGGCGAGGTGAAGCTGGCGCTGCAGGAGCTGCGCGATCTCGCCCGGGGCATCCACCCCGCGGTCCTCACCGACCGCGGCCTGGACGCGGCCCTGTCCTCGGTGGCCTCCCGCTGCACGGTCCCGGTGAAGGTGACGGTCGACCTCGCGGAGCGCCCCGCCGCGGCGATCGAGGGCATCGCGTACTTCACCGTCTCGGAGCTGCTGCAGAACGTGAGCAAGCACAGCGGGGCCCGGACCGCCTCGGTCGATGTGTGGCGTTCGGAGAGCCGGCTGCTCATACAGGTGTGGGACGACGGCAGAGGCGGCGCGAGCCTCGACGCCGGTACGGGCATGCGGGGTCTCGCGGACCGGCTGGACGCGGTGGACGGCCTGTTCGTCCTGGAGTCGCCGGAGGGCGGCCCGACGACGGTGACGGCGGAGCTGCCCTGGCGGGACCGGGAGACGGCCGGGTGAGGACTGCCGCGCGGGGGTGGGGATAACCCCCCGTCCAAGACTGCGACGGACTCCATGGCCCCGCGACCTGCACCGGAGCAGGCTGAGGGTACGACAGCACAGCCCCGGACGAGGAGAAGGACGACGCCGATGGCCACGGACTACGGAGCGGGCTACGGGCTCGACGCGAACACGCAGGAGCGCCGGCACCGGCTGCCGGCCGCGCTGCGGGCACCGGTCGAGGGGCGCACCTGGCGCGAGCTGGGCTACGTGCTGCTGAGCCTGCCGATCAGCATCCTCCTGTTCACGTACGCGGTCACGATGGTGTCGCTGGGCGCGGGCCTCCTCGTCACCTTCCTCGGCGTCCCGGTCCTGGCCGCGGCCCTCGCCGGCTGCCGGGGTTTCGGCATGCTGGAGCGGGCACGCGCACGGGGCCTCCTGGGCCTGGACGTGGGTGAGCCGGAGCCGCTGCGGATGAAGCGACAGGGCTTCATGGCGTGGATCGGAGCGGTGCTCAAGAGCGGAGCGTCCTGGCGTTCTCTCCTCTACGCGGTCCTGCATCTGCCGTGGGCGGTGTTCGCCTTCACCGTCTCGGTCACCATCTGGTCGATCGGCTGGTCGCTCCTGACCTATCCGCTGTGGTTCTGGGTCTTCCCGATGTACGCGGGCCAGGACGGCATCCAGCTCTACGGCGACGAGCACCACCGGATCTATCTGGACAACCCCTTCGAGATCACGGTGACCGCGCTGGTGGGGCTGCTGTTCACCATGGCCACGCCGTGGATCGTGCGGGCGCTGACGACGGTGGACCGGGTGATGGTGCACGGGCTGCTGGGACCGTCACGGCTCGCGACCCGGGTGGTGGAGCTGGAGTCGGACCGCGGGGTCGTGGTGGACACGGCGGCGGCGGACCTGCGGCGCATCGAGCGGGATCTGCACGACGGGGCGCAGGCCCGGCTGGTGGCCCTCGCGATGGACCTGGGTCTGGCGAAGGAGAAGCTGCGGGAGGACCCGCAGGTGGCGGCGCGGATGGTGGACGAAGCGCACGGCGAGGTGAAGACGGCGCTGCAGGAGCTGCGCGATCTGGCCCGGGGCATCCACCCCGCGGTCCTCACCGACCGCGGCCTGGACGCGGCCCTGTCCTCGGTGGCCTCCCGCTGCACGGTCCCGGTGCAGGTGGAGGTGGACCTGACGGAACGCCCGGCGCCGGCCATCGAGGGAATCGCGTACTTCACGGTCTCGGAGCTGCTGCAGAACATCAGCAAGCACGCGCGGGCTACGTCGGCGGCCGTCGAGGTGTGGCGCGCCGGGGACCGGCTGATGTTGCAGGTGGTGGACAACGGGGTCGGCGGGGCCGAGGTGAGCGGGGGCTCCGGGCTGGCGGGGCTGGCCGAACGGCTCGACGCGGTGGACGGTGTGCTGGTGGTGGACTCACCGGTGGGCGGTCCGACGAGGGTGACGGCGGAGCTGCCGTGGCGTGTGGAGCGTACGCACTGAGTCCGGGCGCGTGACAGGGGGTGGGTCACACGGCCCGGCGCCGTCCAGGCCCCCGGCGTCGGGGCTGGCCGGGGGTGGGTCCGCTCGCCCGCGCTGGCGGGGTGCCGCTGCGCCCACCCGTGCCGCCCCAGCGGCACGACTGCCCGCAGCTAGGCGGGATCGACGGCCCCGCAGCCAGGCGGGATCGACGGCCCCGCAGCCAGGCGGGATCGACGCCCCAGCAGCTAGGGCGCAAATGCGGGCCGCAGCCGCCCGCGGCGGGCGGGCCCAGCGCAGCGTGGGCGTGGCGCGCACGCACGCGGCGGGGAGGGGACGGGGCGGTGGTGTCCGCCCGCAGCGGCCGGCGCGTCAACACCCCCCGCTTCTCGAGTCGACCGATTCCGCGCCAGACCGA
>NZ_JBFAXA010000013.1:28427-187584 GCF_040689265.1 Streptomyces sp. NPDC052012 | reverse complement strand
CGTGCACGCCGAGACCTCCGGCGTGTGCCACTTCGCCTACGACGACGAGGAGACCTGCCTCCACGAGGTCCGCTACCTCCTCTCCCTCCTCCCGCAGAACAACCGCGAGAACCCCCCGCGGGTGGAGTGCACCGACCCGGTGGACCGCCGCAGCGAGACGCTCCTGGACCTGGTCCCGGCCGACGGCAACCGGCCGTACGACATGGCCAAGGTGATCGAGGAGCTCGTCGACGACGGCGAGTACCTGGAGGTCCACGAGCGCTGGGCGCGCAACATCATCTGCGCGCTGGCCCGGATGGACGGCCAGGTCGTCGGCATCATCGCCAACCAGCCCCAGGTGCTGGCCGGCGTGCTGGACATCGAGGCGTCCGAGAAGGCCGCCCGCTTCGTCCAGATGTGCGACGCCTTCAACATCCCGATCGTCACCTTCCTGGACGTCCCCGGCTTCCTGCCGGGCGTCGACCAGGAGCACGGCGGCATCATCCGCCACGGAGCCAAGCTCCTCTACGCCTACTGCAACGCCACGGTCCCGCGCATCTCCCTCATCCTGCGCAAGGCCTACGGCGGCGCGTACATCGTCATGGACAGCCAGTCCATCGGCGCGGACCTCACCTACGCCTGGCCGACCAACGAGATCGCGGTGATGGGCGCGGAGGGCGCGGCCAACGTGATCTTCCGCCGGCAGATCGCCGAGGCGGAGGACCCGGACGCGATGCGGGCCCGCATGGTCAAGGAGTACAAGGCCGAGCTGATGCACCCGTACTACGCGGCCGAGCGCGGCCTGGTCGACGACGTGATCGACCCGGCGGAGACCCGCGAGGTGCTCATCCGCTCCCTGGCGATGCTCCAGACCAAGCACGCCGACCTGCCGTCCCGCAAGCACGGCAACCCGCCCCAGTAACTGGGAGAACCCACCATGACCACACCTGACATCCGCGTCGAGAAGGGCCACGCCGAGCCCGAGGAGGTCGCCGCCATCACGGCGATCCTCCTGGCCCGCGCAGCCACCCAGCCGACCCCCGCCCCGACCCACCGGGGCCGCGCCCGCGCAGGCTGGCGCCGCCTGGAACGCGAACCGGGTTTCCGCGCACCGCACAGCTGGCGCTGACCTGAGACCACGAAGTGGCCCCTCCTTCTTTCAAAGGAGGGGCCACTTTCACGTACCCAGGGGCGCGGGGAACTGCGCGACCAGCCACGTACTCACCCGCACCCGGCACTGAACAGACACCCGGCAGACGCGCATCCGGCGGGCGTGACGCGACCCGGCCGCAACGGGGTGCCGCCTGCGCTGGGTCGGTTCAAGCGAGGGCAGCGCAAAAGCGCCCCCCAGGCCACGTGGGCCAGAGGGGCGCAGGCGACGCAGTCGGTCAGCGCAGGCGGGCCATCAGGGCGTGCTCCACGAGAGTGATCAGCGTCGACTTGGCGTCAGCCCTGTGCCGCGCGTCCGTCGTGATGATCGGCGTGTCCGGACCGATCTGAAGCGCCTCCCGGACCTCGTCCGGAGAGTACGGCTGCTGCCCGTCGAACCCGTTCAGCGCGATCACGAACGGCAGCCCGCTGTTCTCGAAGTAGTCGACGGCGGGGAAGCAGTCGGCGAGCCGCCTCGTGTCGACAAGAACCACCGCGCCGATGGCGCCGCGCACCAGGTCGTCCCACATGAACCAGAAGCGGTCCTGACCGGGCGTGCCGAACAGGTACAGGATCAGGTCCTGGTCCAGGGTGATACGGCCGAAGTCCATGGCGACCGTCGTGGTCGTCTTGTCTCCGGTGTGGGTGAGGTCGTCGATGCCCGCCGAAGCAGACGTCATGACGGCCTCCGTGCGCAGCGGGTTGATCTCCGAGACGGCGCCGACGAACGTGGTCTTGCCCACGCCGAAGCCGCCCGCCACCACGATCTTCGCGGAGGTGGTGGAGCGGGAAGGACCGCCGCTAGAGCTTGCGAAGTCCACTGAGCACCCTTTCGAGCAGTGTCACGTCTGGCTGGCCGCCGGCGTTCTCGTCGCCGCCGGGCTGATGGATGGCGACCAGTCCCGCCTCCGCCAAGTCGGCGACGAGGATCCTGGCCACGCCGAGGGGGATGGTCAGCAGCGCCGAGACCTCGGCGACCGACTTGATCTCCCGGCAGAGGTTGCAGATCCGCTGATGCTCGGGCAGTTGCCCCTGCATCTGGTGCGGCTGCGCAGTGGTGTGCACCAGTGCCTCGATGGCGAGCTGGTACCGCGGGCGGGTCCGGCCACCGGTCATGGCGTACGGACGCACCAGGGGGTTGTTCGACGCCCCGGCGGGCGCCGGCTCGGGGTTGCGGCGCTGCGGCTGCACAGGCTGGATGCGCGGCGCGTGCGGCTGGTCGTACGGCGACGGGCCGGGGCCCTGCGGCGCGTACGGCTGCCGGTGGTTCGGTGCGGAGGGGTAGCCGTATCCGCTCTGGGCAGCCTCGTTCTGGCCCTGGCCAGGGCCGTACGGCCAGTTGCCCGAAGACGAACCGCCTGGGGGTGTTGCCACTTTCTCCTCCTCCGACTGTGCCGGGCACCCATCATGTGGCGCCGCGTCCCGAAACCTTACGGCCACGGGACGCCAAAACGCACCGTCCGTCTGTTAGTTGAGAAGGCTCCCTTGGAGCTCCGCTCGAAGATCCGGCGTCAGGACCGTGCCGGCACGGTCCACCAGAAGGGCCATCTCGTACCCAATGAGGCCGATGTCCGCCTCGGGATGTGCGAGAACGGCGAGCGACGAACCGTCGGAAATGGACATGATGAAGAGGAATCCCCGCTCCATCTCCACAACCGTCTGGTTCACGCTGCCACCCTCGAAGATCCGGGAGGCGCCTGCCGTCAGAGACGTCAGACCGGAGGCGACGGCCGCGAGCTGGTCGGCGCGGTCGCGGGGAAAGCCTTCGGACATCGCCAGAAGGAGTCCGTCGGCGGAGACCACCACCGTGTGGGACACCCCCGGGGTGTTGTCCACGAAGTTGGTGATCAACCAGTTCAGGTTCTGTGCCGCCTGGCTCATCGGGCTCACACTAACGCTCCTGGTTGTAGGTGCTGTCAGGACCGAAGCCCTGGCCGTTCGTTTCACTGCCTGCGCTGCGGCCTCGCTGGACGCCGCGGCGCAGGTTGCTCAGCCTGCCCCGGACGTCCTCCGGGGCGCGGGAGACCTGTGGGCCTCCCTGGGGAGTGGTTTCGGCGGAACCCTGAACCAGGTTGGCCTTGGGCACCCGCCGCGGCAGGCCGGAGGAGGTCACCCCGCCCGCCTTGGGCTTGCGGAGCTGCGAGGCCTGCTGCCAGCGCTCGTCGTTCGCCGAACGCCAGTTGCTGTCGCCGTTGCTCTCCGCGGTGGAGGCCGGCGGCTCCTGGTTCACGTGCCGCGCGCCGCCCGAGCCGTTCGTGCCGCTCGCGGTGGACCCGCGGCGCGGAAGCCCGGCGTCGGTCAGCTCGTGGACGGCGGAGTGGGCCGGTCCCGGACGGTCGAAGCCTACGCTGTCCCGCTCACCTGCGTCAGCGGCCTGCGCGGATTCCGCGGCCTGGGCATCGGCAGGGTACTGGGCCGGGTAGCCGTTGCGGTAGTCGTCCTGCTGCGGCCAGTCGTCCTGCTGCCGCCGCTCGGCGAAGGCCGGGAAGGACTCCGTGGCGGGGTTCGCGGGGTTCTCCTGGGCCGGCTCGGCGTAGGAGGGGTCCGGGTAGCCGCCGTTCGACGAGAAGGAGTCGTTCTGCGGCAGGTGGCCGTTCTGGGCGTAGTACCCCTCGTCGTACGACTGCTGCTGCGGCTCCTCGTACGACGGCTGCTGCCCGTTGCCGTACGTCTGCCGGTCGTACCCGCCGGACTGCTGCTCCTGGTATCCGCCGTCGTAGCCCTGGCCGCTGTCGTAGCCCTGGCCGTTGTCGTAGCCCTGCTGGGCGTACTCGTCGGCGTAGCCGGCCTGCTCGGCATCGTCCCGGCGGTTCGGTGCGTCCAGCTCGGGCTGGTTCTGCGCCTGGGCCTCCAGGGCCGCCCGGCGCTCCTCGCGCATCAGGGAGCGGCCGACCGGGTCCAGTTCGCGGATGTCGTCCGGGACCTCGGAGTAGCGGCTGTCGTCGAAGCCGAGCTCAGCGGCGGTGCGCAGGGGCTGGTTGAAGTCCTCGCCCTGGAAGTTCTGCTTCGGGATGATCTGCGAGACGGTGAACTCGTCGCGGTCGATCTGCTGCTCGCCGCCACCACCGTGGGTGATCGCGTCCGGCAGCATGACCAGCGAGGTCGTCCCGGCCTGCTCGCCCGAGGGGCGCAGCTGGACCCGGATGCCGTGCCGGTCGGACAGCCGGCCGACCACGAACAGGCCCATGCGCTGGGAGATCGCGGCGTCCACGGTCGGCGGGTTGGCCAGCTTGTGGTTGATGTCCGCGAAGTCCTCGGCCGTCAGGCCGATGCCCTTGTCGTGGATCTCGATCATGATGCGGCCGTCGGGCAGCCGGGTCGCGGTGACACGGACCTTGGTCTGCGGCGACGAGAAGGTCGTCGCGTTCTCCAGCAGCTCCGCGAGCAGGTGCACGAGGTCGGTGACCGCACGGCCGTGGATCTCGGCCTCAGGGACGCCGGACAGCTCGATGCGCTCGTACTGCTCCACCTCGGAGGAGGCGGCGCGCAGCACGTCGACCAGCGGCACCGGCTGGTCCCAGCGGCGGCCGGGCTCCTCGCCGGCGAGGACCAGGAGGTTCTCGCCGTTGCGGCGCATACGGGTCGCCAGGTGGTCCAGCTTGAAGAGGTTCTCCAGCTGGTCCGGGTCGGCCTCGTTGTTCTCCAGGTCGGTGATCAGGGTCAGCTGGCCCTCGATCAGCGACTGGTTGCGGCGCGACAGGTTGGTGAAGATCGCGTTGATGTTGCCCCGCAGCAGCGCCTGTTCGGCGGCGAGCCGCACGGCCTCGCGGTGGACCTGGTCGAAGGCGCGGGCGACCTCGCCGATCTCGTCCGTGGAGGTGATCGGGATGGGAGCGACCCGGGTGTCGACCCGGCCGGGGTCGGTGTGGGAGAGCTGGTCGACCAGCATCGGCAGACGCTGCTCGGCGATGCCGAAGGCGGCGTTGCGCAGCTGGCGCATGGAGCGGCTCATCTGGCGGGCCACCATGCCGGCCAGGATGAACGCGGCGAGCAGGGCGACGACGACGGCGGCACCGGTGATGTAGGCGTCGCGCTGGGCGTCGTCGGCGATCTGGGCGGCCTCGTTCACCGCGGTGTCGGCGAGGTCGGACTCGATCTGGCGGTAGCCGTCGAACTTGAGGGTGTTCACGGCCCACCAGTTGGCGCGGGTGATGCCCTTGGCGGCGAGTTCGGCGCGGGCGGCGGGGTCGGTCGTGTCGAGCCGGGCCACCTCGCCGATCATCGTCTCGACCTTGGCGGGCGGCGGGACGTAGTCCGGGTTCTTCTGCTTGGCCTCGCGGGCCATGGCCGCACCCTTGGCCTCGATGTCCTGTGCCGTCTGCTCCAGCTTGGTCAGGTCGGCCTCGGTGCCACCGCCCCGGTACTCCTCGATGGCGATGCGCTCGAGGTAGGCGTACGAGGAGAGCGCGACCCGCTGGCTGGCGAGCTGGCTGGGGGTGGGACCGGGCTTGGTCAGCATGTGCATTCCGATGGAACGCTCCAGCGACAGGGCCGCCTTGGTCAGCGAGATCGCGTAGACCGTGCGCCCATAGCTGGTGATGTTTCCGGTGCCCAGACCGAGTTCGTTGGCGAACTCCATGAGGGAGTGGCCTACGTCGACGTAGCCCTCCTCGGTCTCCACGCCCTTGAGTTCGGAGGTGAAGGCGGCGGCCCGCAGCTTGGACAGCTGGGGCTCGGCCTTGCGGAACCGCTCCAGGCGGCGCTTCAGGCCCTCCTTGTCCGGCATGTTCTGCGCGGCCTCGTCGAAGGCGTCGGCGGCCTTGTCGGTCGCGGCGCGGGCCTTGACGACGGTCGGGTCGTCCTCGCCCTTGCCCTCCAGGAGCGGGACGGCGGTGATGTCCCGCTCGACGTAGAGGGCGTCGGCGTACGTGAGGGAGGCCTGCACCAGACGCGCGGTGTTCTCCGCGTCCTCGGCCTCCTGCCAGGTGTCGATCGAACTGCTCACCTGGAAGCCGCCCATGACGAGGCCGACCAGCACGGGTATGAGCAGGATCGCGTTCAGCCTGGTCGCCACCCGCCAGTTGCGCGGGGTGAACCGGCCGCCGCTCGGGGCGGGCGCGGCCGTCGGCTCCGGACCGGGCACGGGGGCGGGCGCCGCTGTGCGCGGCGGCGGGGTGAAGTTGCCCCGGGCCGACGGCTCGGGACTGTTCTTGCTTCGCCTCACTCGACCAACAACCTCTCGGCGGTCGGCACCTTCGTTGTGCCGCAGTGTCTCAGAGCCCTGCTCGCCATCGACTTCTTGGTACGTCTTTGACCAATGGGCAGTTCAGGCATTCCAGCATGCCGACCTGCGGTCTTCCAAACAACGGAAACGATCAGTAAGCGCCCCCGTAAGCCCCAGATAAAACGGTCATAAAGAGCGAGCCCCAGCAAAAAGCAGGCCTGATGTGAGCGCAGCGATACCGCGCGACCGCGACGCGTGTCGGCCTCACCGGATTCCTCTGCCGAAACGTTATGAACACCGGGGCCGGCCGTGTCAAAGGACACAGCCGGCCCCGGTGCATCCAGGTCACCTGCGACAACAACTTCCCTGGGCCGCTTCCGATTTGGCTACCTGAGGCGTGCCATCAGCGCATGCTCGACCAGCGTGATCAGCGCACTCTTGGCATCCGCGCGGTGCCGGGCGTCGGTGGTGATGATCGGGGTGTCGGGGCCGATCTGCAGCGCCTCGCGCACCTCTTCCGGCTGGTAGGGCTGCTGCCCGTCGAATCCGTTGAGGGCCACGACGAACGGCAGACCGCTGTTCTCGAAGTAGTCCACCGCGGGGAAGCAGTCGGCCAGCCGGCGGGTGTCCACCAGGACGACCGCGCCGATGGCGCCGCGCACCAGGTCGTCCCACATGAACCAGAAGCGGTCCTGACCGGGCGTGCCGAACAGGTACAGGATCAGGTCCTGGTCCAGGGTGATACGGCCGAAGTCCATGGCGACCGTCGTGGTCGTCTTGTCTCCGGTGTGGGTGAGGTCGTCGATGCCCGCGCTGGCGGAGGTCATCACGGCCTCGGTGCGCAGCGGGTTGATCTCCGAGACGGCGCCGACGAACGTGGTCTTGCCCACGCCGAAGCCGCCCGCCACCACGATCTTCGCGGACGTGGTGGCACGGCTGTCGGAGACCGCCCCGCCGCTAGAGCTTGCGAAGTCCACTGAGCACCCTTTCGAGCAGTGTCACATCCGGGGCGCCGGTCGCCTCGTCGCCGCCCGGCTGGTGGATGGCGACGAGACCCGCCTCCGCGAGATCCGCCACCAGGATCCGGGCGACGCCCAGTGGCATGTTCAGCAGCGCCGACACCTCGGCGACCGACTTCACCTCACGGCACAGATGGCAGATGCGCTGGTGCTCCGGAAGGAGCCCCATGAGTGCTGCCGGGTCGGCCGTCGAGCTGATCAGCGCCTCGATGGCCAGCTGATAGCGCGGCCGGGTCCGACCGCCGGTCATCGCGTACGGACGGACCAGCGGCTGGTCGCCCTCGTCCTCGTACGGCTCCGCGTACGGATCATGAGAGGCGGTGGGCGGGGTCATGAATCCTCAATCCTCCGGGCGGGACAGCAAGTCGGTCAGTCAAGCCGTCTATTGAGGGCCGGTGGGGGGAAATTGTGGCGGCCGGACGGTGATGTGGTGAGACGGGTGGTGCCGGGGCCGATCAGTGGAGCAGACTTCCCTGTAGTTCGGCGCGCAGGTCCGGGGTGAGGACCGCCCCCGCGCGGTCGACCAGGAGCGCCATTTCGTAGCCGACGAGGCCGATGTCGCACTCGGGGTGTGCCAGGACGGCCAGGGACGAGCCGTCCGAGACGGACATGAGAAAGAGGAACCCCCGCTCCATCTCGACGACCGTCTGTGCCACGTCGCCGCCCTCGAAGATCCGCGAGGCGCCGGCCGTGAGGGAGGTCAGTCCCGAGGCCACGGCCGCGAGCTGATCCGCGCGGTCGCGCGGAAAGCCCTCGGACAGCGCCAGCAGAAGGCCGTCGGCGGACACGACGACGGTGTGGGACACCCCTGGGGTGTTGTCCACGAAGTTGGTGATCAACCAGTTGAGGTTCTGTGCCGCCTGGCTCATCGGGCTCAACTAACGCTCCTGCTGGTGAGTGGGCCGCGGGAAGCTCCCGGTCTGGGTGGATCCCGCCTGACGGCCCTGTGCGATTCCCCGACGGAGATTGGTCAGCCGGCCGCGCACGTCATCGGGGGCGCGCGAGACCTGCGGACCGCTCTGGTGGGTCTGCTGCTGAGCCGTGCCCGGGACGAGGTTCGCCCGGGGCACCCGGCGCGGCAGGCCGGAGGTGGTGACACCGCCCGCGGCCGGCTGCCGGACGCGTTCGGCCTGCCGGACCAGCTCGTCGTTGGGCGAGCTGCGCCAGGCAGTGGTGGAAGCGGACCGCTGGGGACCGGTGGGTCCCTGCGGCTGCTGCTGGGACTGCTGTTGGGCCGGAGCCTGGGCGCCGTTCTGCGCCTGCTCCCGGCCGCCCTTGAACCAGTTGGTCTCCAGGGTGTCGTACAGCGGGGTGCGCCCGTCACCGGGGCCGGTGGCCGGCGGCAGCGCCTCGGGCTCGCGCGGCACCGGCCGCGTCTGCGGGGCCGGCGGACGCGCGGCGCCGTTCGGCTGCGGACGCTCGTACTGGCCCGTGGTGGCGTTGTCCTGGGCCGGCACCGGGTACTGGCCGGTGGTGCCGGCCTGGTAGCCCTGCGGGGCGGTGAACTGGCCGGTGTCGGCCGGGTTCTGCGCGCCCTGCCGGCCCGCCGGGGCGCCGTAGACGTCGCCACGGACGAACTGGCCGGTCTGCTGCGGGTCGCCCGCGCCCGGGGCCGCGTGGGCACCGGGGTTCTGACGCTCGTCGTACCGGGGGATCTCGGCCGTGGAACCGGGGCCCTGGCGGTCGTCGTAGCGCGGCATGGCGCCGGTCCTGGAGACATCCGGCTCCTCGTGACCGCGCGGGGTGTCCAGCGAGGCGCGCGGCACCGGCGGCTGGGCGTTCTCGTCGCTCCAGCTGGGCACGCGCTGCTGCTGGTCACCGCCGGGCAGCTCGGCGCGCGGACCACCGCGCGGCGGAAGCTGCGGACGACGGCCGCGCTCGGAGCCGCCGTTGCCCCGCTGCGGAGGCACCGGGCCCCGCCCGCCGGGGGTGCCCTGACCCTGCGTCCCGGCCGGGCCCGCGGCCTGCAGGCCCTGCGGGGCGCCCGGCGTCTGGCCGCCGAAGCCGGCGCCCGCGCCGGCGGGGGAGGGACGGCCCTGCGGCGGACCGGAGGGAGCCGAAGGAGTTGGGGGAGCCGCGGGAGCCCCCTGGTCGAACAGGGAGCCCGTGCCGGACTGACCCTGGGGTCCGCGCGCCCCGCCCGGGGCGCCGCCCGGCCGTCCGGCGCCGTCCCGCCCGGGCAGCGCGGCCCGCGGGCCCTGGCCCGCACCGAGCCGCCCACCGGGCGCACCCGCGCCGAGAGCACCGGCCGAGGACTGACCGCCACCGGCCGCACGCCGTGCGGCAGCCGCACCGGCCGCCGCCTGCGCGGCGGCGGGACCGCCGCCGCCCGCGCCCGGCTGACCGGGCTTGCCCTGGGGCTTCTTGCCGCCCTGGGCGACATCGACGGGCAGCATGACCAGCGCGGTCGTACCACCGGAGTCGGAGGGGCGCAGCTGGATGCGGATGCCGTGCCGCTGCGACAGACGACCGACCACGAACAGACCCATGCGGCGGGACACCGACACGTCCACGGTGGGCGGCGAGGCGAGCCGCTCGTTGATCGCGGCCAGGTCCTCCGGCGACAGACCGATACCGGTGTCGTGGATCTCGATCAGCACGCGCCCGTCGGGCAGCGCGTGACCGGTGACCTTGACCTTGGTCTGCGGGCTGGAGAACGAGGTCGCGTTCTCCAGCAGCTCGGCGAGCAGGTGCACGAGGTCGTTGACGACCCGGCCGGCCACCTCGGTGGTCGGCACGGCGGCCAGCTCGATGCGCTCGTACTGCTCCACCTCGGACGCGGCGGCACGCAGCACGTCGACCAGCGGGACCGGACGGGTCCACCGGCGGCCCGGCTCCTCACCCGCGAGAACCAGCAGGTTCTCACCGTTACGGCGCATACGCGTGGCGAGGTGGTCCAGCTTGAACAGCGAGGACAGCTGGTCCGGGTCGGCCTCGCGGGACTCCAGCTCGGAGATCAGCGACAGCTGGCGCTGGATCAGACCCTGGGAGCGGCGCGAGAGGTTGGTGAACATCGCGTTGACGTTGCCCCGCAGCAGGGCCTGCTCGGCGGCGAGGCGGACCGCCTCGCGGTGCACGTCGTCGAAGGCCGCGGCCACGCGGCCGATCTCGTCCCGGGAGTGCACACCGACCGACTCCACGGACGTGTCGACGTCCTGCGGGTCGGACTCGGACAGCTGCTTGACCAGCTCGGGCAGCCGCTCCTGGGCGACCTTGGTCGCGGTCTCCTCCAGCCGGCGCAGCGAGCGGATCATGGAGCGGGCCACCACGAAGGCGCCGACCAGCGAGACACCCAGCACGAGCAGGATCAGCGCACCGGAGATGATCGCGTCGCGCTCGGTGGCGCTGCGCAGCTCACGGGCCTTCTGTTCCATCTCCTCGAGCAGCGTGTGCTCGATGTTCTTCATCTGCTGGATCTTGGTGGAGCTGTCGTCCAGCCAGTCGCGGTAGGAGCGCTTGCCGGCCGAGGCCAGACCGTCGGCCGAGACCAGGGCGCGGTTGGCGTACTTGTCGGTCGCCCGGATGGTGATGTTGCCGTCCTGGATCGGCAGCAGCAGCTCGGTGGCCTTGTCCTCGCCGTAGATGCTCTTGAAGCTGCGCAGCTCGGACTGCTCGCTGGTGCGCGCACCGTCCGCGTAGAGCCGGTCGTTCTCCGAGAGCTTGCCGGTGGTGGTGTTGCTGGCGGGCAGCGCCGCCGCGATGGCCGCGCGCTGGATCGACGCGTACTCCTTGGCGGAGGAGAACGAGGCCAGGGCGCGCGTGCGCTGGATCATGTCGGGGTTGCTGGTCGCCTCCGCCATGTCCTGCGAGAGGTCGATCAGGTTCTCGATCAGACGGTGGTACGCCTCGACCGTCTGCGTGGAGTTGTTGTCCTGCGTGTAGGCCGCGTTGCGGACCTTCTCGATCTGCTGGAGGTCACCGGCGAGCTGGACCAGCTTGTCGCGGACGCCGCTGAGGTCGCCGTCCTTGTCCGCGTCGTCGATCTCCTCCGTGCTGTCGACGAAGTTCTTCATCGCACGGTCGGTCTTCTCGCGCAGACCCTTGACCGTGAAGTCGGTGGCCTTGCCGTTGTGCGCCAGCGGGCCGGCGGACTGGTCGCGCTCCTCCTGGAGGGCGGCGGCCAGCTCGGTGGCCTGCTTGGTCATGTCCGTCAGCAGCTTCATGTTGTCGAGCTGCTGGATGTCGTTCATCGACTCGTTGATACGCAGGGCGCCCAGCGAGGTGGCCGCGACCACCGGGAGGGCCAGCAGCGACACCAGACGGGTGGAGATCCGCCAGTTGCGCAGGGCTATTCGCGACCCCGGGCCGGTCGGGCCCTTGGGCGGCCTGGGGGCGGCCGGCGCAGGGCTCGGCGCGCCCGTGGGCGCGGAGCCGCCGGGGCGGCCGGAGCGCTCGCCGCCGTCACCGGACGCGGCCGGGCCCTGGCTCTGGGCGTGCTGGGGCGAGGAGCTGACGGCCATCGGGCCTGTCCCGCCGTGCGGCTCCGGCTCCGCCGAAGCGCTGCCATCCCTCTTGAAACGTCCCTGCACTAGCGTCGCAACCTCTGGACCAGGCACCCCTCCGCGTGAACGGCGAGGCACGGTGTCGGCGTCATAGGGGCGCCCTGAATACGCCCCCGTGGTGGTCGTGGGTGACCGGCGCTGGCTCCCCCTTCTCGCCGCCACTCGGCGCGTCTGTGCGCCCCCTGTGCGCCGGCTCGATCCTGCGGCGGTCCGTGGAATTCCAGCACAGTGCAGGATCTCCAACAAGGCCCGTGGGTCAGGCCGTGACATACGTGACACGGCGTGAGGGGTGGGTCACCTGGCGTGGAGCGGGATCCGGGGCAAAGCAGGCAAATGGCCGCAAGTCGCCTTGACGGCAAGGGCTTCCTGTGGGTGTCCCAGTCGCGATGATCAGGAGCGGAATGACAGCTTCAGGACCGCAATGTCCGTTTCGGTGACAGGGTGAGGCCTGACGGAATGACCGTTTTGTCCGGCGATTCGTGAGCAAACTCACACGCGGATCATGGCCTCCCCGTGCCGTCCGCGGGGAATTGCATGTTTAGCCTGACGCTTTACAAGATGGATGCATCTGTAGCCGCGCACAGAACAGGGTCAAGTAAACAGTGAAGACGACGACGATGTTCCACAAGATCGCCAACCCGCGACGCACGACGCTGGCCCACCTCGAGGGCGCCGACGAACTGCAGACGCCGGTCCAGCAGGAGCACCCCGTCGACCTCCCGGCCCAGACAGCCAACCCCAAGCGCACCGTCCTCATGGAGATCCCGGTCACGGCGGGCGCCGTGAACTGACACCCGTCAGTACGCGCACCGGCCGCGGATCGCTCAAGGGGCGCCCCCGACAGCGGGGCGCCCTTCATCATGCCCCGGACAGCAGCGCCCCCGGTAATGGGCGAGGTGGCAGCGCGTCGCCGCGCTAGCCTGGAGCGTCAGACTCCAGCCGCTTCAGTCAAGGGGCCAAGCATCCCGTGCGCATCGCCAGATTCTCCATCGACGGGAACGTCGCCTTCGGCGCGGTCGAAGGCGACCAGCAGGACGAGCTCGTCCTGGACATCATCAAGGGCATCCCGTTCGCGGACTTCGAGCTCTCCGGGACGAAGGTCCCGGTGAGCAAGGTCAGGCTGCTGCCCCCGGTGCTCCCCAACAAGGTGGTGGCCTTCGGCCGCAACTACGCCGAGCACGCCCGCGAGCTGGGCAACGAGGTCCCCGACGCCCCGTTCGCCTTCTTCAAGCCGTCGACCTCGGTGATCGGCCCCGGCGACGAGATCCAGTACCCCTCCTTCTCCGAGGACGTGCACCACGAGGCCGAGCTGGCGGTCGTCATCGGCCGCATGTGCCGCGAGGTCCCGCGCGAGCGCGTCCAGGACGTGATCTTCGGCTACACCTGCGCCAACGACATCACCGCGCGCGACGTCCAGAAGCGCGAGAAGCAGTGGGCCCGGGCCAAGGGCTTCGACACCGCCTGCCCGCTCGGCCCCTGGGTGGAGACCGGCCTGGACCTGGCGGCCGCTTCCGACCTGACCGTCCAGCTCACGGTCAACGGCGAACAGCGCCAGCTCGGCCGCACCAGCGAGATGATCCACTCGATCGAGGATCTGATCGTCAACATCTCCGAGGCCATGACACTGCTCCCCGGCGACGTCATCCTCACGGGCACCCCGGCAGGGGTCGGCCCCCTCCACGTCGGCGACGAGGTCGCCGTCACCATCGAAGGCATCGGCACTCTCACCAACAAGGTTGTCAAGCGTGGCTAGCGCACCCGGCACTCCCGTACGCGTCCGTTTCTGCCCCTCGCCCACCGGTAACCCCCACGTGGGCCTGGTCCGCACCGCCCTGTTCAACTGGGCGTTCGCCAAGCACCACCAGGGCAGCGGTGCTCAATTCGTATTCCGCATCGAGGACACCGACGCGGCCCGCGACTCCGAGGAGTCCTACACCCAGCTGCTCGACGCGATGCGCTGGCTGGGCTTCGACTGGGACGAGGGCCCCGAGGTCGGCGGCCCGCACGCGCCGTACCGCCAGTCGCAGCGCATGGACATCTACCGGGACGTCGCGCAGAAGCTCCTCGACGCCGGTCACGCCTACCACTGCTACTGCTCCCAGGAGGAGCTGGACACCCGCCGGGAGGCCGCCCGCGCCGCCGGCCGGCCCTCCGGCTACGACGGTCACTGCCGCGAGCTGACCGCCGCCCAGGTCGAGGAGTACCAGGCCCAGGGTCGTACGCCGATCGTCCGCTTCCGGATGCCCGACGAGACGATCACCTTCACCGACCTGGTCCGCGGCGAGCTGACCTTCACCCCGGAGAACGTCCCGGACTACGGCATCGTCCGCGCCAACGGCGCCCCGCTGTACACGCTGGTCAACCCGGTCGACGACGCCCTGATGGAGATCACCCACATCCTGCGCGGCGAGGACCTGCTCTCCTCCACCCCGCGCCAGATCGCCCTGTACAAGGCGCTGATCGAGCTGGGCATCGCCAAGGGGATCCCGCAGTTCGGCCACCTGCCGTACGTGATGGGCGAGGGCAACAAGAAGCTCTCCAAGCGCGACCCGCAGTCCTCGCTCAACCTCTACCGCGAGCGCGGCTTCCTCCCCGAGGGCCTGCTCAACTACCTCTCGCTGCTCGGCTGGTCGCTCTCCGCCGACCAGGACATCTTCACCATGGACGAGATGGTCGCGGCCTTCGACGTCACGGACGTCCAGCCCAACCCCGCCCGCTTCGACCTGAAGAAGTGCGAGGCGATCAACGCCGACCACATCCGCATGCTGGAGGTGAAGGACTTCGCCGAGCGCTGCCGCCCGTGGCTCCAGGCCCCCTTCGCCCCCTGGGCCCCGGAGGCCTTCGACGAGACGAAGTGGCAGGCCATCGCGCCGCACGCGCAGACCCGCGTGAAGGTGCTGTCGGAGATCACCGACAACGTCGACTTCCTCTTCCTGCCCGAGCCGGTCTTCGACGAGGCCAGCTGGAACAAGGCGATGAAGGAGGGCAGCGACGCGCTGCTGCGCACGGCCCGCGAGAAGCTCGAGGCGGCCGACTGGAGCTCGCCGGAGTCCCTGAAGGAGGCCGTCCTGACCGCCGGCGAGGCCCACGGCCTCAAGCTCGGCAAGGCCCAGGCCCCGGTCCGCGTCGCCGTCACCGGCCGCACGGTCGGCCTGCCCCTCTTCGAGTCCCTGGAGGTCCTGGGCAAGGAGAAGACCCTGGCCAGGATCGACGCGGCCCTGGCCAAGCTGGCCGCCTGACCGCTGCGCGAGGGCGGCTCCCGTACGTTTCGGGAGCCGCCCTTCGCCGTTCCCCGGTACGGTCGGTCGCATGGGCATCCGAGCCGTTGTGTGGGACGTGGACGACACCCTCTTCGACTACACCTCCGCCGACCGGGAGGGCCTGCGGGCGCATCTGCTGGCCGAGGGGGTGCTCGGCCGGTACGCCACCGTCGAGGAGGCGCTGGTGCGCTGGCGGGAGATCACCGACGCCCAGTGGGCCCGGTTCGCCTCGGGCGAGGTCGACTTCGAGACCCAGCGGCGCGACCGCACCCGCGTCTTCCTGGGGCGGGATCTGACCGACGACGAGGCCGACGACTGGTTCCGGCGCTACCTGGTCCACTACGAGGCCGCCTGGAGCCTGTTCCCGGACGTCCTGCCCGTCCTGGACGCCCTCGCGGCCACCCACCGCCACGCCGTGCTGTCCAACTCCAGCCTGCCCGTACAGGACCGCAAGCTGCGCGTACTCGGCGTCCACGACCGCTTCGAGGCCATCCTGTGCGCCGCCGAGCTCGGCGTCTCCAAGCCGGACCCCGGCGCGTTCCTGGCCGCCTGCGAGGCGCTGTCGCTGCCCCCGCACCAGGTGGCGTACGTCGGCGACCACCCGGAGATCGACGGACGGGGCGCCGCGGAGGCCGGGCTGCTGTCGGTGTGGATCGACCGCGGAGGCGCCTATGCGGCCGTCGACCCGCCCGAGGGACCCCGCCGTATCGCGTCCCTGGCCGAACTCCCCTCGATCCTCGGCGCCGATACTCGTTTTGGAGCCCCGTCCACCTTCGGGTAATGTTCTTCCTGCGCCGCGGGGAGCGGGCCACCAGGCCGGAGCCCTCAGGCGCAGAACTAGAACAAGAACCCCTCAGGGGCTTGCGTTCCAGTGGCCTATGGTGTAATTGGCAGCACGACTGATTCTGGTTCAGTTAGTCTTGGTTCGAGTCCAGGTAGGCCAGCTCGCAGAGCTCATCTGCACCCGCGGATCCCATCCGCAAGCCCCCGTTGTGTAGCGGCCTAGCACGCTGCCCTCTCAAGGCAGTAGCGCCGGTTCGAATCCGGTCGGGGGTACAGATCCTTCCCGCGAGGACGGTCAGGGTAGCTCCCGCTGTTCTCGATGCAGGATCGCTAGGGCCCCCGTTGTGTAGCGGCCTAGCACGCCGCCCTCTCAAGGCGGTAGCGCCGGTTCGAATCCGGTCGGGGGTACTGACTGGTCTAAACCATCATTGGTCTATGGTGTAATTGGCAGCACGACTGATTCTGGTTCAGTTAGTCTTGGTTCGAGTCCAGGTAGACCAGCTCGGACCTGCGGAAACGCAGAGTCCACGCCCCCGTTGTGTAGCGGCCTAGCACGCCGCCCTCTCAAGGCGGTAGCGCCGGTTCGAATCCGGTCGGGGGTACGAGTCCCCAGGGGCCTCCGCTTCGGCGGAGGCCCCTTCGGCGTTCACTCGATCCCGTACCGCCGCGCCGACTCCTCCTCCTGCGCCAGCCGGTGCAGCGCCCGGAGCACCGGCTGGAAGAGCACCGCCGCCGCGACCGCCACCTCGACCTTCTCCGCCTCCGAGGCGAACGTCTCCATGAAGTCCAGGTCGCGTCGCGCCACCTCGTGCATCAACGTCCCGTACGGCGCCATCAGTTCGGCGTTCCAGGGATAGCCCAGCCGCTGCAGCGTCGCGACCGCCACCACCAGCGAGCGGTGCACAGGGGAGAGCGGCGCGAGTTCGCGGGCCGTCTCCCAGCCCAGCATCTCCAGCAGCCGGTCCACCTCCGCCCGCGCGGCGGCCACCGCGGGGTCCTCCTCGTCCGGCTCGGGATCCTGTGGCAGTGCCCACAGAGCGGCGCCCAGGCGGATCGTGCGGCCCAGGGAGTCGTCGTCGACGTGCGCCAGCACCTCCCGTGCGGTCGCCACCGGAACTCCGCCCACCTGGATCAGCGCGCGCACCAGCCGCAGCCGGCGCAGATGCTCCTCGCCGTACTCGGACGTCGTCGCGTTGATCCGGCGGCCCGGCGGCAACAGGCCTTCGCGCAGGTAGTACTTGATCGTCGCCGTGGGCACCCCACTGCGCTCGCTCAACTCGGCCAGCCGCATGTCTTGCACCCTCCATCGGATAGCGGCACTATCCAAGCATGGGAGAGTCCATCACGGGCACGTCCGGCACCGCCGAGCGCACGACCGCGGCAGCCGAGGGGGATGTCGTCGTTCTGCTGATCGGCATGCGGATCAACCACTTCTGGGCGGTGCACCACTGGCTTCCGGTGCTCCTCGCGATGCCGCGCATGCTGCGCGAACTGCGCAGGCAACCCGAGCGCGGCCTGCTCAGCCATGTGCTGCTCACGGCCTCGCCACGCACGTACTACGTCGTCCAGTACTGGGAGTCGAAGGAGAAGCTCTACGCCTACGCGCACGCCGCCGACACGTTCCATCACACCGCGTGGTCGATCATCAACCGCAAGGAGCGCAAGGGGAAGGTACGCGGCCACGTGGGCCTGTGGCACGAGGCCTACATCGTGCCCGAGGGGTCGTACGAGTCGATCTACGCGGACATGCCGGCGTTCGGACTCGCCGCCGCGCACGGGCAGATACCGCTTCAGCGGCGGGGGATGCGGGCCAGGGACCGGTTCGCGCATCGCTCGCGGAAGGAGCGGGCGGAGGTCGCGTCCGATCTGACATGACAGCCGCACGACATCGGGGGCGGGTCCGCCGCGGCGTTGAGGCGGGCCCGCCCCCGTTCGTCGGGGCCAAGGGGACTTCAGGAGCGGCGCAGTGCCTCGGAGAGGCGGGCGGCGGCGTCGATGACGGCCTGGGCGTGCATACGGCCCGGATGGCGCGTCAGGCGCTCGATGGGGCCGGAGACCGACACGGCGGCCACCACGCGGTTGGAAGGGCCGCGTACGGGCGCGGAGACGGACGCGACGCCCGGCTCGCGCTCGCCGATCGACTGGGCCCAGCCCCGGCGGCGCACACCCGACAGGGCCGTCGCCGTGAAGCGGGCGCCCTGCAGACCTCGGTGCAGCCGCTCCGGCTCCTCCCAGGCGAGCAGGATCTGCGCCGAGGAACCGGCCTTCATCGTCAGTGTGGAGCCCACCGGGACCGTGTCCCTGAGGCCCGACAGCCGCTCCGCCGCCGCGACGCAGATGCGCATGTCGCCCTGGCGGCGGTAGAGCTGGGCGCTCTCGCCGGTGACGTCGCGGAGGTGGGTGAGCACCGGGCCCGCCGTGGCGAGCAGACGGTCCTCGCCCGCGGCCGCGGCCAGTTCGGCCAGGCGGGGACCGAGAATGAACCGGCCCTGCATGTCCCGCGCCACCATGCGGTGGTGTTCAAGCGCCACGGCCAGGCGGTGGGCCGTGGGTCGTGCCAGTCCGGTGGCCCCGACCAGACCCGCGAGGGTGGCCGGACCGGACTCCAGAGCGCTCAGGACGAGTGCCGCCTTGTCCAGAACGCCGACGCCGCTACTGTTGTCCATGCAACGATACTCGCGTCTCACTCTGTGAAACGCAAGTTCAATTTTCCGTGGAACACGCCACTCTGGAAGCACGAAGTCACAGCGGCCCGTGGACGTAAGGGCCTGGCGGCGGACGCCCGGGATCAGGGGTGCGGGCGCCGTCTCCTCACAGATCTCTAGTTGGGTCGGCACCACCGTGGCCGACCGGAGGGAAAGCGATGGGTAGGACACTCGCGGAGAAGGTCTGGGACGATCATGTCGTCCGGCGCGCCGAGGGCGAGCCCGACCTCCTCTACATCGATCTGCACCTGCTGCACGAGGTGACCAGCCCGCAGGCGTTCGACGGTCTCCGCAAGAGCGGCCGGCGGGTGCGCCGGCTCGACCTGACCATCGCCACCGAGGATCACAACACCCCGACCCTCGACATCGACAAGCCGATCGCCGACCCGGTCTCCCGCGCCCAGCTGGAGACGCTGCGCAAGAACTGCGCGGAGTTCGGCGTCCGGCTGCACCCGCTGGGCGACGTCGAGCAGGGCGTCGTGCACGTCGTCGGCCCGCAGCTGGGTCTGACCCAGCCCGGCACCACCGTCGTCTGCGGTGACTCGCACACCTCTACGCACGGGGCGTTCGGCGCGCTGGCGTTCGGCATCGGCACCTCCCAGGTCGAGCACGTGCTGGCCACCCAGACGCTGCCGATGGCCCGCCCGAAGACCATGGCGATCACCGTCGACGGCGAGCTGCCCGACGGGGTCACCGCCAAGGACCTGATCCTGGCGATCATCGCGAAGATCGGCACGGGCGGCGGCCAGGGCTACGTCCTTGAGTACCGCGGCTCCGCCATCGAGAAGCTCTCGATGGAGGCCCGGATGACCATCTGCAACATGTCCATCGAGGCCGGCGCCCGCGCGGGCATGATCGCCCCCGACGAGACCACGTTCGCCTACCTCAAGGGCCGCCCGCACGCCCCCGAGGGCGCCGACTGGGACGCCGCGGTCGAGTACTGGAAGACGCTGCGCACCGACGACGACGCCGAGTTCGACGCCGAGGTCGTCATCGACGCCGCCGAACTGTCGCCGTTCGTCACCTGGGGCACCAACCCCGGCCAGGGAGCGCCGCTTTCGGCGTCCGTCCCCGACCCGGCTTCGTACGAGGACGCTTCGGAGCGCCTGGCCGCCGAAAAGGCCCTGGAGTACATGGGGTTGGAGGCCGGTCAGCCGCTGCGCTCCATCAAGGTGGACACCGTCTTCGTAGGCTCCTGCACCAACGGCCGCATCGAGGACCTGCGCAACGCCGCCGAGATCCTGCGCGGCCGCAAAATCGCCGACGGCGTACGCATGCTGGTCGTCCCGGGCTCGGCGCGCGTGGGGCTGCAGGCCGTCTCCGAGGGCCTGGACGTGGTCTTCAAGGAGGCCGGCGCCGAATGGCGGCACGCGGGCTGCTCGATGTGCCTCGGCATGAACCCGGACCAGCTGGCCCCCGGCGAGCGTTCCGCGTCCACCTCCAACCGCAATTTCGAGGGCCGGCAGGGCAAGGGCGGCCGCACCCACCTGGTGTCCCCGCAGGTCGCCGCCGCCACGGCGGTGCTGGGCCACCTGGCCTCTCCCGCCGACCTGTCCGAGACCTCTGTGCCCGCTGGAGTCTGATCAGTCATGGAAGCATTCACCACCCACACCGGCCGGGCCGTGCCGCTGCGCCGCTCCAACGTCGACACCGACCAGATCATCCCCGCCCACTGGCTCAAGAAGGTCACGCGGGACGGGTTCGAGGACGGGCTGTTCGAGGCCTGGCGCAAGGACCCGTCGTTCATCCTCAACCAGCCCGAGCGGCAGGGCGCCACCGTGCTGGTCGCCGGCCCCGACTTCGGCACCGGCTCCTCCCGCGAGCACGCCGTCTGGGCCCTGCAGAACTACGGCTTCAAGACGGTGATCTCCTCCCGCTTCGCCGACATCTTCCGCGGCAACTCGCTGAAGAACGGCCTGCTCACCGTCGTCATCGACCAGAAGATCGTGGACGCGCTGTGGGAGCTCACGGAGAGCGACCCGCAGGCCGAGATCACCGTCGACCTCGAGGCCCGCGAGGTGCGCGCCGAGGGCATCACCGCCTCCTTCGAGCTGGACGAGAACGCCCGCTGGCGACTGCTCAACGGCCTCGACGACATCTCCATCACCCTCCAGAACGAAACCGACATCGCCACCTACGAGGAGAAGCGGCCGTCGTTCAAGCCGCGGACGCTCACGGCCTGACCCGCGCCGCCGAAGTCCCCGATCCGGGTCGACTTTCGGCCACCGCGACACCCCGCCCGTACCCCCGATCGGCCCGATCGGGGGTACGGGCTTTTCCGTACCCGTCCGGACCCGCGCGCCCCCTCGCCGGCCCTCAACTTCCCACGTTATGAAGGTGATTGCCGGGGTACGTGAGTCATGGAACCGCGGCTTGTGTGTGTGCTCGACAGGGCCGTCCGAGGCGGCAGTTGCCCCCTGCGCAGGCGACAACTCGCCCCAGATGGCACAATCTGTGCATGGAACACGACGGCCAACTCGAGCTCTATACGGCGGTCGCGGTCCGGCTCAAGGAAGCGCACTCACGGGTGCGCGCACTGCAAGTCCCGGAGGGCGTACGGATGGCGCTGACCCGGAAGCTGCTGGTCATTACGGCCGCGGCCAAGCACGATCTCGCCGGTGCGGCAAGGCGTCTGGAGCGGTTCAACGCGGACCTGGACGAGGGTCGATTCCCCGAAGAGGAACGCTGAACCAGTCGAGGCAGTCGAGTCCGTTGCGGCACAAGGGTGATTAGCCCGTTTCGTGTTTGATTTGCGGTATATATCTGCCTAACGTGCGAAAAAGCTTGAACACTTTCGTTCTGGCGATGTCTCCGAAGGGGAAGACGTGAACAAGGCGCAGCTCGTAGAAGCGATTGCCGACAAGATGGGCGGCCGCCAGCAGGCCGCCGATGCTGTCGACCATGTCCTGGACGCCATCGTCCGCGCCGTGGTCGCGGGTGAGCGGGTCTCGGTCACCGGCTTCGGTTCGTTCGAGAAGGTCGACCGTCCGGCCCGCTACGCCCGGAACCCCCAGACGGGCGAGCGGGTTCGGGTCAAGAAGACCTCGGTGCCGCGCTTCCGCGCGGGTCAGGGCTTCAAGGACCTGGTGAGCGGCTCGAAGAAGCTGCCGCGCGGCGGTGAGGTCGCGGTCAAGAAGGCGCCCAAGGGCAGCCTGTCCGGCGGTGCCGCCGCGACCGTGAAGAAGGCCGCCGCCAAGAAGACGACCAAGGCCGCGGCGAAGAAGACCACCGCGAAGAAGACGACGGCGAAGAAGGCCACCACCAAGACGGCGGCGGCCAAGAAGACGACGGCGAAGAAGGCGCCCGCCAAGAAGACCACGGGCACCGCCAAGACCACCGCCGCGAAGAAGACGACCGCCAAGAAGGCCCCGGCGAAGAAGGCCACGGCCAAGAAGGCGCCCGCCAAGAAGTCGACCGCGCGCAAGACGACCGCCAAGAAGACCACCGCCCGTAAGAAGTAAGCGGCAGGCACAGGCAAGCGGTACTCACGCGCCGGGCCGGACTCCCTCACGGAGCCCGGCCCGCGGCGTGTTCCGGGTCCCGCGGGCGGACGATCAGAACGTCTGGAGCGTCACCAGCGTGATCCGACGGTGCTCGCCCTCGCCCTCCGTCTCGATCCGCACCCGCTGCCCGGGCCGCAGCAGCCGCAGGCCCCCCGCGTCGAAGGCCGGCGCGTCGAAGGGCACGGGGGTGCCGTCGTCCAGCAGCACCTGGCCGCTTCGGCTCTCGGGGTCGTAGGTGTATGCGGTCGCCTGCATGACCGCAGCCTACTGCTCGGCCATCAGCAACCGCGCGGCGGCCGCGGCCGTGTGCGGGCCCACGCCCAGCGCCAGCGCCGCCCGCAGATCCTCCCCGGTGTCCACGTCCTGCCGTACGGAATCCACCGCGTCCACGAGGAGTTCCACCGCTCCGGACGCACGGTGCCGGGTCCGGGAATCGGGGCCGAAGAGCGGGCGCAATTCCCGGTCCGGGGCCGCGGTCAGCAAGGTCGTGCCCGTGCCCGCGGCATCGGCGAGAAACGCGCGCGGGAATGCGGCGGCGCTTTCCAGGACGCGGGCCAATTCCCGTGGGCGAAGGGCAGGAAGATCGGCGTTGAGGGCGGCCACCGCACCGGCACGGCGGGCGGTCCGTACCTCGGTGGCCGCGTGGGCCAGCGCCGCGTTCAGGCCGCCGCGCGGCTCGTCGGGGATCACCGCGGCGCCCTGTGCGGCCAGCTCACGGGCGGCCAGGGCGTCGTCCGTGACGACCGCCACATCCCGTACCGCCGCGCAGGCCAGCGCGGCTGTCACCGTGTCCTGGGCGAACGCCAGCGCCAGACCGGGGCGCAGCCCGTCGTCCGCGGTGTCCGAGAGCCTGCTCTTGGCCTGAGCCAGCGGCTTCAGGGGTACCACCAAGGTCCACTGCACGAGTGTTACGTCCCTCTCTTGTCGCGGCCATTGTCACCCGGGGCATCCGGCGACCGGGGAGTCGGGGCGTACGGTGTTCTCGACAGACCGGCGGCCCGGGGCGACACTTGTGCGGCCCGCCTGGCCTCCGGGTCCAGGCCCCAACCAGGCCCTAGAGGAAGGTGTCCTTGTGCCGCGCCGCAGAATCGGCTTCTGGTACCGCTTCGCCGCGGTGATCTGCAAACCGCCGCTGGTGGTTCTGCTCAAGCGGGACTGGCGCGGAATGGAGAACATTCCGGCCGACGGTGGATTTATCACCGCGGTGAACCACAATTCGCACATCGATCCCTTCGCGTACGCGCATTTCCAGTACAACACCGGACGCGTTCCGCGATTCCTGGCGAAGAGCGGGCTTTTCAAGAAGGGATTCGTGGGGGCCGCGATGCGGGGCACCGGTCAGATCCCCGTCTACCGTGAGAGCACGGACGCGCTGAGCGCCTTCCGCGCGGCGATCGACGCCGTGGAGCGCGGCGAATGCGTCGCCTTCTACCCCGAGGGCACCCTCACCCGCGACCCGGACGGCTGGCCCATGACCGGCAAGACCGGCGCCGCCCGCGTCGCCCTGCAGACCAAGTGCCCGGTCATCCCGGTCGCCCAGTGGGGCGCCAACGAACTGCTGCCGCCGTACGCCAAGAAGCCTCACCTCTTCCCGCGCAAGACCCACCGGGTGCTGGCCGGGCCCCCGGTGGACCTGGACCGCTTCTACGACCGGGAGATGACCCCGGAGCTCCTCAAGGAGGCCACCGAGGCGATCATGGCGGCCATCACCCGCCAGTTGGAGGAGATCCGCGGCGAGAAGGCCCCCGAGACGCCCTACGACCCGCGCCGCGAGCGGATCGAGCAGCGCCGCAAGACCCGGGCGCAGTCCCGGCGGGACCGGGCGCAGGCCGACCGCGCCACCGCGCAGGAAGAGGGGCTGGGCAAGTGAGCACACCGGTCAAGGCGGCCGTCTTCGGCACCGGATCGTGGGGGACGGCCTTCGGCATGGTCCTCGCCGACGCGGGCTGCGACGTCGTGCTGTGGGGGCGGCGCCCCGAACTCGCCGAGGCGGTCAACTCCACCCGCACCAACCCCGACTACCTCCCCGGCGTCGAACTCCCCGAGAACCTGCGGGCCACGACCAACGCCGCCGAGGCCGCCCGGAACGCCGACTTCACCGTCCTCGCCGTCCCCTCGCAGACCCTGCGCGGCAACCTCGCCGAGTGGGCTCCGCTGCTCGCCCCCGGCACGGTCCTGGTGTCGCTGATGAAGGGCATCGAACTCGGCTCCGCCATGCGGATGAGCGAGGTCGTCGACGACGTCGCCAAGGTCGGCGCCGAACGGATCGCCGTGGTCACCGGACCCAACCTGGCCCGTGAGATCGCCGCCCGCATGCCCGCCGCCGCCGTGGTCGCCTGCACCGACGAGAGCGTCGCCCAGCGGCTCCAGGCCGCCTGCCACACGCCGTACTTCCGCCCGTACACCAACACCGACGTCGTCGGCTGCGAACTGGGCGGCGCCGTGAAGAACGTCATCGGGCTCGCCGTCGGCATCGCGGACGGCATGGGACTCGGCGACAACGCCAAGGGCTCGCTCATCACCCGCGGACTCGCCGAGACCACCCGGCTCGGGGTCGCCCTCGGCGCCGACCCGATGACCTTCTCCGGACTCGCCGGTCTGGGCGACCTGGTGGCCACCTGCTCCTCGCCGCTGTCGCGCAACCACACCTTCGGCACCAACCTCGGCAAGGGCATGACGCTCCAGGAGACCATCGCGGTCACCAAGCAGACCGCCGAGGGCGTCAAGTCCTGTGAGTCGGTGCTGGATCTGGCCCGCCGGCACGGCGTCGACATGCCGATCACCGAGACGGTCGTCGGCATCGTCCACGAGGGCAAGCCGCCGGTGGTCGCCCTCAAGGAGCTGATGTCGCGCAGCGCGAAGCCCGAACGACGGTGAGCGACACCGCCTCCGGGCGCTGTCTTGGCACCCTACGGGCGGGTACGCTCGTCGCGATATGAGCACCGAGAACCTCCCCCAGACTCCCGAGCAGCCGGCGCGCAAACCGCGTGTGGCCGTCGTGTTCGGCGGGCGCAGCTCCGAACACGGGATCTCCGTGGTCACCGCAGGCGCCGTCCTGAAGGCCATCGACCGGACCAAGTACGACGTCCTGCCGATCGGCATCACCCGCGACGGCCGCTGGGCGCTCACCGCCGACGAACCCGAACGCATGGCCATCGTCGACCGGCGGCAGCCCAGCGTCGAGCAGCTCGCCGAGTCGGCCGAGGGCGGCGTGGTGCTCCCCGTGGACCCCGCCGACCGCGAAGTGGTCTACAGCGAGCCCGGTTCGGTGCCCAAGGCGCTCGGCGAGGTCGACGTCGTCTTCCCGGTGCTGCACGGCCCCTACGGCGAGGACGGCACCCTCCAGGGCCTCCTGGAGCTCTCCGGGATCCCCTACGTGGGCTCCGGTGTGCTCGCCTCGGCCGTCGGCCAGGACAAGGAGTACATGAAGCGGGTGTTCACCTCCTTCGGGCTGAAGGTCGGCCCGTACGTGGTGATCCGGCCGCGCGAGTGGGAGCTCGACGAGTCCGCCGCCCGCAAGAAGATCATCGACTTCGCCGGTGAGCACGGCTGGCCGCTGTTCGTGAAGCCGGCCCGCGCGGGCTCCTCCATCGGCATCACCAAGGTCGACGACCTGTCCGGCCTGGACGAGGCGATCGTCACCGCGCAGGCGCACGACCCGAAGATCCTCGTGGAAGCCGCCCTGCGCGGCCGCGAGATCGAGTGCGGCGTGCTGGAGTTCGAGGACGGCCCGCGCGCCTCCGTACCGGCCGAGATCCCGCCGCCGGACGCGCACGCGTACTACGACTTCGAGGCCAAGTACATCGACTCCACGCCCGGCATCGTCCCCGCGCCGCTCACCGACGAGGAGACGGCCGAGGTGCGCAGGCTCGCCGTGGAGGCGTTCGACGCGGCCTCCTGCGAGGGGCTGGTGCGCGCGGACTTCTTCCTCACCGAGGACGGCGAGTTCGTCATCAACGAGATCAACACGATGCCCGGCTTCACACCCATCTCGATGTACCCGCAGATGTGGCAGGCGACCGGCGTGAGCTACCCGGAGCTGGTGGACCGGCTGGTGCAGGCGGCGCTGCGGCGCTCGACCGGCCTGCGCTGAGAGGCGGCAGTGCTCAGGAGGCGATCCCCTCGGGGATCGCCTTCTTGATGCCCGGCGCCAGATCGATCAGCACCCCCGTGCTGTCCCGGCCGTCGGTCACGCTGATCTCGACGTACGCCTCGCGGTTGGCGGTGGTGAAGCGGTACGTGTCGTCGTCCTGCTTCTCCATCAGCCAGTCGACGCCGTTCACGCCGCCCGGCATCGCGTCCGGGTCGTGGCCGTCGGCCACCTTGGGGTCGGCCATCTTCGGCGGTCGCTCGACACCGCAGCGCAGTATGATCGCCTCGCCGCCCCAGCCCGCGGTCAGTGCGGAGGCGGGCTCGGGATCGTCGCGACTCTCACCGTCCACCGTCGCAGGCAGTGCCTTGTCCAGGTTCTGACACAGCTCGGTGACCTTCGCGTCCGGGCTGGGAACCGCCGCGGACGCGTCGTCGTCTGCTGAGGAGCAGCCCGCGACGGTGATCAGCACCGCGAGCGCGGGCAGGACGGCGTGCCGGTGACGGAAGGAGTTCACCGGCACAGGGTAGACGGGGGCTACAGATGGACGACCGGGCAGGTCAGGGTGCGGGTGATGCCGTCCACCTGCTGGACTTTGGCGACCACCATGCGGCCCAGGTCGTCGACGGTGTCGGCCTGGGCGCGCACGATCACGTCGTACGGTCCCGTCACGTCCTCGGCCTGGACGACTCCAGGGATCTTGCCGATCTCATCGGCGACGGTCGACGCCTTGCCGACCTCCGTCTGGATCAGGATGTACGCCTGTACCACGGAACCTCCAGGGCGGCCACGAGGATCATGTGGGGAAAAGGAACGCCACGGTATCGCGTCGCAGCTCGCCGCGGGGAGACCTGCGGGAACCGGGCCTTGCGCGCCGGGGTACAGGCACGAGAGAAGTTGACGGTCACTTCGACCGTAGCGAGGGCGCAGACGCCTCGCGACCGGGCACGGACAGGGACAGAAGGGGAGAAAGGGCAATGAAGGGCACTGTTGGTGAGCTCGGTGAGTTCGGGCTCATCAGGGAGCTCACCTCCCGTCTCACCACCACACCGGCGGTCCGGGTCGGCCCCGGCGACGACGCCGCGGTGGTCGCCGCGCCCGACCGCAGGGTCGTGGCCAGCACCGACATCCTGCTGGAGGGCCGGCACTTCCGCCGCGACTGGTCCACGGCGTACGACGTCGGCCGCAAGGCCGCCGCGCAGAACCTCGCCGACATCGCCGCCATGGGCGCCGTGCCCACCGCGCTGCTGCTCGGCCTTGTCGTCCCGGCGGACCTGCCGGTGACCTGGGCCGCCGAGCTGATGGACGGGCTGCGCGACGAGTGCCAGGTCGCGGGCGCGGCCGTGGTCGGCGGTGACGTCGTACGCGGCGACACCATCACGGTGTCGATCACCGCGCTCGGCGATCTGCGCAACCAGGAGCCCGTCACCCGGGCCGGCGCCCAGCCCGGCGACCTCGTCGCCGTCACCGGCTGGCTCGGCTGGTCCGCGGCCGGGCACGCGGTGCTCTCCCGTGGCTTCCGCTCCCCGCGCGCCTTCGTCGAGGCCCACCGGCGCCCCGAACCGCCGTACCACGCGGGCCCGGCCGCCGCCGGGCTCGGCGCCACCGCGATGTGCGACGTGAGCGACGGGCTGATCGCCGACCTCGGGCACATCGCCGAGGCCAGCAAGGTGCGCATCGACATCCGCTCCGGGGCGATCGACATTCCTTCGCAGATGAACGACATCGGCCAGGCCGTCGGCGTCGACCCCATGCAGTGGGTGCTGACCGGGGGAGAGGATCACGCGATCGTGGCGACCTTCCCGCCGGACGTGAAGCTGCCCGCCCGCTGGAAGGTGATCGGCGAGGTGCTCAACCCCTCGGCGCTGCCCCAGGTGACGGTCGACGGGGCGCCGTGGACCAGCAAGGGCGGCTGGGACCACTTCGGGGACATCGAGTCATGATCCCCAGGGTTCTCACCGTCGCGGGCTCCGACTCCGGCGGCGGCGCGGGCATCCAGGCCGACCTGAAGACGATGCTGGCGCTCGGCGTGCACGGCATGAGCGTGATCACCGCGGTGACCGCGCAGAACTCCCTCGGGGTGCAGGGCGCCTGGGAACTGCCTGCGGAGGCCGTGCGGGCCCAGTACCGCAGCGTCGTCGACGACATCGGCGTCCAGGCGGTCAAGACGGGCATGCTGGCCTCCGCCGAACTCGTCGAGACGGTGGCCGAGTTGATCGCCGGCACGGACGCGCCGGCGGTCGTCGACCCGGTGGGGGTCTCCAAGCACGGGGATCCGCTGCTGGCGGCCTCCGCGCTGGACTCCGTACGCACCAAGCTGCTGCCCGTCGCCACGGTCGCCACCCCGAACCTCGACGAGGTGGCCCAACTGACCGGGGCGCGGGTCGAGTCGCCGGACGAGATGCGCCGGGCGGCCGCGGCCGTGCTGGCGTACGGGCCGCGGTGGGTGGTGATCAAGGGCGGGCATCTGTCCGGTGACGCCGTGGACCTGCTCACCGACGGGTCCGAGGAACACTGGCTGCGGGCGCCGCGCCACGACAACCGGCACACCCACGGCACGGGCTGCACGCTCGCCTCCGCGATCGCCTCACAGCTGGCGAAGGGGCAGCCGGTGCCGGAGGCGGTGGCGGCGGCCAAGGAGTACGTCACCGGGGCGATCGCGGCCGGGTTCGCGCTGGGGGGCGGGATCGGGCCGGTGGATCACGGCTGGCGCATCAGGCACCGGTCCGGCTGATCCGCGAGCCCGGCTCCGCGAGCCCGGCTCCGCGAGCCCGCCTCCGTGAGCCCGGCTCCGCGAGCCCGGCTCCGTGAGTCCGGCTCCGTGAGTCCGGCTCCGTGAGTCCGGCTCCGTGAGTCCGGGTGCGCGGGCACAGTCCCGCGAGCCCGGCTGCGCGGGCACGGATCCGCGGGCACGGCTTTGCGAGTACAGCCTCCGAGCATGGTTCTGCGAGCCCGGCTGCGCGGGCACGGATCCGCGGACACGGCCCCGGAGCACGGCTCTGCGAGCACTGCTTCCCGGACACGGCCCCCCGGACACGGCCCGCTGGCACGGCTCCTTCGAGCACGGCAAAAAGCCGGTCCACCCGGAGGTGGACCGGCTCAGTGCGGCGAAACCGGCTGTGGCCGCGCGCTCAGCGATAGCGTCAGCGCGAGACCTTGCCGGCCTTGATGCACGAGGTGCAGGCGTTCACGCGCTTCGGCGTCCCGCCGACCACGGTACGCACACGCTGGATGTTCGGGTTCCAGCGGCGGGACGTACGGCGGTGCGAGTGCGAGATGTTGTTGCCGAAGCCCGGCCCCTTGCCGCAGACGTCGCAGTTGGCAGCCACGGGTCACTCCAAAGACTTCAGATGCACTTACGGTTGATCCCGGCATGCCGGGACCAGAATCACGGGCTCCGGGGGAGCCCCTGGGGATCCGGGTGGCGTTGCCAGGGGAGACGCCCGATCGGATCGGGCAACCGGAGCAGCATACATCGGCTGCACCCGTAGAACGAAACTACCATGGCAGCTCAGGGGCCCGCCTGCGGCCCTCTTCCGGCGGTGAGGCCCCCACGGTCTACGCTGCGTGCCACGTCCAGCTCAGGGAGGCGCAGGTGGCGCAGGTGCCGCAGACATTCTTCGATGCTCTCGCGGTCCGTGCCTGGTGCGGTCTCGCGCTCGAGGCGCTGGGGCGCTCGCGCGAGGAGATCGACGCGATCAATGTCTACCCCGTGGCGGACGGGGACACCGGGACGAATCTCTTCCTGACCGTCGAGTCGGCCGCGGCGGCGGTGGAGGCGGTGTTCGCGGGCCACGAGGCGGGGGTCGGCGCCGGTGTCGGTGCGGGAGCGGAGCCCGGGGCCGGTCCGACGCTCGCCGACGCCGTGCGGGCGATGGCGCACGGTGCGCTGATCGGTGCGCGTGGGAACTCGGGGACGATTCTGGCGCAACTGCTGCGGGGGATGGCGCAGGTGCTGGCCGCGGACGAGGGCGCCGCCGCAGATGCCGAGGCCGCCGCCGATGCAGCCGCCGACGCCTCCGCTGACGGGGCGCGGCTGCGGCTCGCCCTGCGGCAGGCGGCCGACGCCGCCCGCCATGCCGTGGCCCACCCCGTGGAGGGGACGGTGCTGACCGTCGCCTCGGCCGCCGCCGACGCCGCCGACGCGGCGGAGGGCGACTGCGGCTCGGTGGCCCGCGCCGCCTACGAGGGGGCCCGCGCGGCCCTCGCCGCGACACCCGGCCAACTGCCCGTGCTCCGGCGGGCGGGGGTGGTCGACGCGGGCGGCCGTGGACTGCTGACGGTGCTCGCGGCGTTGGTGGGGACGTTCACCGGGGAGATGCCGAAGGAGGCGGCGGGCGCGCACGCGCGCGTGGAGCCCGCCGGACCGGACGAGGGCGCCGTCGCCGGTGACGACCTCGACCACTGCATGGACGAGGACACCGTCACCGCGCCCGGCGGCCCCGCCTTCGAGGTGATCTACCTCCTGGAGGCCGAGGACGCCTCCGTGGACCGGCTGCGGACACGGCTCGACGCGCTCGGCGACTCGCTCGTCGTGGTCGGCGGAGACGGGCTGTGGAACGTGCATGTCCACGTGGACGACGCGGGCGCCGCGGTGGAGGCGGGCGTCGAGGCCGGACGGCCGTACCGCATCCGGATCACCCACTTCGGCGCCGGTGACGTCCACACCACCCATGCCGAGCGGCCGCCCAGGGAGCGGGCCCAGCGGGCGGTCGTGGCCGTGGTGCCCGGCGAGGGCCTGGCCGTGCTGTACACCGAGGCCGGCGCGACCACCGTGCTCGCGCGCCCCGGGGAGCCGCCGGCGAGCGGCGAGCTGGTCCAGGCGGTACGGCGGGCGCACGCACGCGAGGTGGTGCTGCTGCCCAACGACGCCGAGCTGCGCCACACCGCCGCGGCCGCGGCCGAGCAGGCACGCGCGGAGGGCATCCGCGTGGCCCTCATCCCGACCCGTTCCGCGGTGCAGGGCATCGCGGCGCTCGCCGTGCACCAGCCGGACCGCCGCTTCGACGAGGACGTGGTGTCCATGACCTCCGCGGCGGGCGCGACCCGCTACGGGGAGGTCACCGTCGCCGAACGCGAGTCCTGGACCATGGCCGGCATCTGCCAGGCCGGGGACGTCCTCGGCCTGGTCGACGGCGACGTCGCGGTCATCGGTGAGGACGTCACGGCCATCGCCGCCGACGTCCTCGACCGCATGCTCGCCGCGGGCGGCGAGATGGTCACCCTGGTCCTCGGCGACGAGGCCCCCGAGGCCGTCGCCGCACACCTGGAGGCCCGGGTCCGCGAGCGTTACCTCGCCGTCGACACGGTCGTCTACCGCGGAGGCAGGCAGGGCGCGCTGCTGCTCATCGGCGTCGAGTAGCACCGTCGAATCGGGGTCGAGCGGCACCGTCGAGCAGCAGCGGTCCGCCGCGGTCCCTCAGTCGTTCTCCCGCTGCTCCGCGAGCCGCAGCAGGTGCTCCGCCTCCGCGCGCTGGTTGTGCGCGGCGTCGTCGTCCGCACGCGCGTCCTCGTACACCGCGAGTACGGCACGCGCGCGTGCGGTGGCGGCGGAGGAACGGCCCAGCTCGGTCTCCACCCAGGCCGCCGCCAGCTGTGCGCCGGTGCGCTCGTGCAGGGCGTCAGGTCCGGCGGCGTCGAACTCGGCGATCGCCCGGTCCAGCTCGGACACGGCCTCCTCCAGGGCGGCCTCCCGCGCGTCGCCCTCGGCGGTGTCGCCCGCCCACCGGACCAGCAGGTCCGCGCACTGGCGGTGGGTGTGGCCGAGCTCGGCGGTGAGCTGTAGGCGTGTCTCGTCGCCGGCCGCGTCCCGCGCCGCCGCGCACTCCGTCACCGCCTCGGTCATCAACGCCCGCGCCTGCTCCCGGTCCGCCTCCGTGCGCAGGACGAGCCAGGCACGGGCCCGCAGCGAGCGGACCAGGCCGGGGGCGTCGCCGACCGCGCGCCACAGGTCGCCCGCGCGCGCGAAGGCCCGCTCGGCCTCCTCGGGGAGGCCCGCCATCTCCAGGCTGGACGCGGCCAGATGGGCCAGCGTGGCGTGGTCCTGCTGCTCGGGCCAGTGCCGGGCGATCCCCGCGGCCTGCAACCGTCGCTCGGCCGCCGCGCGATGCTCGCCGAGCTCGCTCAGGCAGTCGCCGAGCCACCACAGCGTCTGGACGACCGCGCCGTCGCCGTGCGTCTCGGCGGTCACGTCGGGCAGCGCCGACTCCAGCACCTCCGCGGCCTCGGCCCACCGCCCCTGCCGCAGCAGAAGACCGCCGAGCTGATGCCGCGCCCAGGCGCCCAGCGCCGGCCCCTCGCCCGCCTCGTCGGCCCAGTGCGCGGCCTCGAGCGCATGGTCCGCGGCCTCCCGCACCCGCCCGAGCCCCGCGGTGACCTCGGCCAGCTGAAGGTGCAGCTGCGCCCGCCCGGCCGGTTCCACATACGGTCCGCCGTGCTCCAGGGCGGCCCGCAGAGCCCGCTCCGCCCCCTCGGCATCGCCGAGATGATGGGCGAGCTGCGCCAGCCGCGCCTCGTACTCCACGGCGAACCACGGCAGCCCCGCCGCCACGAACGCCTCGGCGGCCCGCCCGAACAGGTCGGCGGCCGTCTCCACGTCCCCGGCCCGCCCGGCCAGCTCCCCGAGCATCGCCTCGCCCTCGGCAGCCCGCGCGGCCAGCCGTACGTCCTCACCGGTGTGCCCCTCGACCAGCGCGAGCACGGCACGCACGGCGCCCTCGGCCTCCGCCAGGACGTCATTCAGGGGCGCCGCTCCCGCCGGTCCCTCCTCCGCCGCCGACCTGCCGTGGTGCACGACCTCGGGCAGCTCGTCCTGCTGAGGCGCATCCCCGGCCGCGTCGGCGTCCTCAGGTTCCCCGCCGGCCGGGACGCCCTCCAGGTGGCGCTCCGCGGCCTCCTGCACGCACCGCATCAGAATCCGCGCCCGGGCCATCAGCACCGACGCGGTCTGGCGTATCCCCGTGCCGCCGGCGGCGTAGAGGGCCAGGATCTCCTCGTGCGGGCCGGCGACCGCCGCGAGGGCCTCGTCCACCTCGCCCGCCAGGGCCCGTACGTACGCTCCACGCGCGCGTGCCGCCAGGGCCTCGCCCGGGTCGCCCGCCTCCGCGTACAGCTCCGCGGCCCGCTCGAAGAGGTGCGCGCCCTGCGGGCCGAGGCTCATCGCCTCGTGGTCGGCCACCTCCGCACGGTCCCGGGCGTCCAGTTCGGCGCTCTCGGCCGCCCGTGCCACCGCCGCCCACGCCTCCGCGGCGTGCGGCCGCAGGGTGTCCGAGAGCCGCCGTGCCTCGGCGACCAGCGCCGCCAGGCCGGGCTCGTCGGCGGGCGTGGCCGGCGACTGCGACGGCTCACCGGCAGGCGCCGCCGCCGGACGCGCCACGACCGGACCCGGCGAGCGCACGCCCAGCGGCAGCCGGTCCACCAGCGGAGGCTGGTCCATCCGCGCGCGTGCCCGGTCGCTGACGTACGTCGTGCCGTTGCGCTCGTCGAAGCGGGTCGCCAGGGCGAGCGCCTCCGCGCGCGCGTGCGCGGCGAGTTCCCCCGCGGTCCACGTCCGGCCGGACGGCCCCGGCACCTGCCGTTCCCCGAGACCGAGTTCGACGAGCCGCTCCATGAGGAGGGTCACCACGCTCAGGAAGTCCAGCTTGCTGCGCGGATGCCCCTCGTCCGTGAAGTACGGCGGACGCTCCGCGAGCAGCTCCAGACCGCGCGCCTCGTTGCCGGTCAGCGCGCAGAACTCCACGTGGTCCGCGTAGGCGCTCCGCATGCTCTCCATGGGCCGGACGAGCCGGAAGCCCCGCAGATGGTGGGCGCGCGCCTCGTCGGCGCGGCCCAGCCGCAGCAGCGGCGTCAGGGACGACGCCAGCACCGAGTGCGGCTCGTGGGCGCAGGTGAACTCGCCCTCGAGAACCGGCCGCCACAGCCGCAGCGCCTCCTCGTCCCGGCCGCACACGGTCTGCCACAAGCCCTGCCGGTGCAGCTCGCAGGCGTGGCAGTCGGCCATGGAGTCCCGGTCGGCGGCCAGCCACGCCGCATACGCCCGCTCGGCCCGCGCGAGGTCCCCGATGTGCGCGGCCACGCTGAACTCCACGCTGCGCACAGCGCGTTCGGAGTGACCCGCGAGCCGGTAGCGGTGCTCCATCTCGCCGAGCCACTTCTCGATCGAGGCGAGCGGAATGTGCGGCTGGTGGAGCATTCCGGCCGACACCCACTTGAACACCCAGTGCAGCGAGTGCGTCTCGTACGCGTCGAAGTCCTCGGGGTGTTCGTCCCACATGCGCAGCAGCCGGGCGAAGGGAACGAACATCTTCGCCTTCTCGGAGCTGTAGTTGTAGACCTCCAGCTGGTGCCTGAGCGCCTCGATGACGGCGAGCGGCTCGTTCAGCGCCTCGGCCTGTGCGAGGAGCCGCTCCGCGCGCGCGTTGCGGGCCGGTCCCTCCGGCTGCGCGGAGTTGTCCGCCAGCGCCTGGCGGAGGGCCTCCATGTCCGTGATCTCGCCCATCAGCGGCCCTCCTCCGGGTGCGTGGCCCACTCCAGCAGGCCGATGAAGGCCCGGTTCAGCAGCGCCGAGTCGGCGGGCCGCAGCGGCCGTTGGGCCATCAGCAGCGCCTGCCCGTACAGGGACTCCGTGGCCGTGCCGATCAGCTCCGGATCGCCGAGCGAGCTGATCCGCCGTACCAGCGGATTGAGATGGTTGAGCACCAGCCGGGCGCGGGGGGCGCTGCCGCGCAGGGAGCCGAGGATGCCCGCCCACAGGTCGTCGGCCTCCGCCTCCGCCTCGGCCCGGGCCTGCTCGTGCCGCGCCTCCCGGTCGTCCAGGTGCAGCGCGGGCACCGACAGCGGGTGGAAGGACCGCAGCACGACGTCGCAGCCCAGCGGGTCGAGCCTGGCCCGCGCGGCGGCCAGGAAACCCGACAGGGCCAGTTCCTCAGCCGGGTCGACCGCGTCCAGATGCGCGGTCACGGTGTCCGCGTCCAGCTCGGCGACGACGGTTCCCGGCCGCACCGAGGGCAGCGCCTCGACCAGTTCGCTGTCGTAGGTGTAGCCGCCGTTGATCACGCCGATGCCCTGCGCCGACGCGATCGGCGCGACCTGCCGGTACTCCTCGACCGTGCGCGTGAAGTGCACCACCGGGTGCCGCTGTGCGAACTCCTCCAGGGACAGCCGGCCGTCCGTCGTCTCGAACGGCAGCCACGGCAGCATCGTGCGCAGCATCTCCGCGTCGTGCCGCGCCAGCGACTTCACCCCCAGGTGGTGCACCGACAGGAACGCCGCCAGCCGCTCCGGATCACCGGCGGCAAGTCCCGTCAGCCAGGCCCGGATCCGCTCGCCCAGCGCCTCGCGCACCCCGGCCAGCGTCTCGTCCTCGTACAGCGCCTCACGCGAGGCCGTGGGCCGCAGGCTGTCCGTGTCCAGCACACAGCGCACGAAGAACGCCCAGTCGGGCAGCAGCTGTTCGGCCCGCTCGGTCAGCAGCATGCCCTTCAGATGCACCCGGTGCCCCGCGCGCTGCGCCGGACTGACCGCCGACGGCAGGACGTACGCCACCCCGCGGATCCCGGCCAGCGGCACGTCCAGGTCGATGGTGTCCAGCGGCGTGAAGCCGAACAGCCCGTGGCAGTGCCGCGCCAGCGCCACCCTGCGCGCGGCGGGACTCGGATACGACCGGTCCCACGGCGCCGGCAGATCGGTCACCGCCTCCTCGCCCACGCGCACGTCGTACGGCAGCAGCGAGCCGAAGTCCCGGGCCAGCGACAGCACCCGTTCCTCGGTCAGCCACTCGGCGGCCCCGGCCCGCGCCACCAGGTGCACGGTGGTGCCCGGTTCGGGCCGGGCGTCGTCGGGCAGCGTGCGCACGGTGTACGAACCGTCGTCGCACGCCGTCCACTCCACCGGCCGCGCGTCGGGCGTACGGGCGCTGCGGCTGACCACCCGGATCCGCTCGGCCACCACGAAGCACGCCAGCAGACCAATGCCGAACTGCCCGAGGAAGTCCGAACGGGCCTCCTGCAGCCCCTCGGCACGCTTGGAGCTGCGCCCGATGGTCGCGAGCAGACTGTGCACGTCCGCCTCGGTGAGCCCCACCCCGGTGTCCTCGACCCGCAGCGAGCCGCCGTCGGCGGACAGCCGCACGTGCGCCGGGGCGTCCGGCTGCTCGGCCCGCCTGGCCGTGATGGCGTCCACGGCGTTCTGCAGCAGCTCGCGCAGATAGACCCTGGGGCTGGAGTAGAGGTGATGGGAGAGCAGGTCCACCAGGCCGCGCAGATCGACCTGGAACGTATGAGGTGGCTGGGGTGATCGGGGTGAGTGAGCTGCCTGGGATGACTGAGAGATCTGGGAGTCCATCGTCACGGCGCCGGTGGGGGGCTCGCTGCGGCGCGGGGTCGGGCGGCCCCGGTGGGGCGGTGACCGCGAAGGGATGACCGGAGCGCGCCATCCTAGGGCCCCGCAGAGCCGTCTGACCAGCGATTTCCCCGGAACTTTGGCAAAACCGGAGGTCCGGTGTTCCCGCATTGTCAGTGCCGTGGTGTGCAATGGATCTCGTGCCCGCACTGGAAGAACCACTGAGGAAAGTGCTCGGCCCCGCCACCGCGAAGGTGATGGCCGAGCATCTCGGCCTGCACACCGTCGGCGACCTCCTCCACCACTACCCGCGCAGATACGAGGAGCGCGGACAGCTCACGCACCTCGCCGACCTCCCCATGGACGAGCACGTCACGGTGGTCGCCCAGGTCGCCGACGCCCGCCTGCACACCTTCGCCTCGGCCAGGGCCCCGCGCGGCAAGGGCCAGCGCCTGGAGGTCACGATCACCGACGGCAGCGGCCGTCTCCAGCTGGTCTTCTTCGGCAAGGGCGTCCACAAACCCCACAAGGAACTCCTGCCGGGCACCCGCGCGATGTTCGCCGGCAAGGTCTCCGTCTTCAACCGCCGCCTCCAACTCGCCCACCCCGCCTACGAGTTGCTGCGCTCAGACGCGGAGGAGACGGTCGAGACCTGGGCCGGCGCGCTCATCCCGATCTACCCCGCCACCGCCAAGCTGGAGTCCTGGAAGATCGGCAAGGCCCTCCAGACCGTCCTGCCCAGCGCCCAGGAGGCCGTCGACCCGCTCCCCGACTCCCTGCGCGAGGGACGCGGACTGGTCCCGCTGCCCGAGGCCCTGCTGAAGATCCACCGCCCGCACACCAAGGCGGACATCGAGGACGCCCGCGCCCGCCTCAAGTGGGACGAGGCCTTCGTCCTCCAGGTCGCCCTCGCCCGCCGCCGCCACGCCGACGCCCAACTCCCGGCGGTGGCCCGCAGGCCGACCCCCGACGGTCTCCTCGCCGCCTTCGACGACCGCCTCCCGTTCACGCTCACCGAGGGCCAGCAGAAGGTCTCCAAGGAGATCTTCGACGACCTGGCGACCGAACACCCGATGCACCGGCTGCTCCAGGGCGAGGTCGGCAGCGGAAAGACGATGGTGGCCCTGCGCGCCATGCTCGCCGTCGTCGACGCCGGGGGACAGGCTGCGATGCTCGCGCCCACCGAGGTGCTCGCGCAGCAGCATCACCGGTCGGTCACCGAGATGATGGGTGAGCTCGCCGAGGGCGGCATGCTGGGCGGCGCGGACAACGCCACCAAGGTCGTGCTGCTCACCGGCTCCATGGGCGCGGCGGCCCGCCGCCAGGCCCTCCTCGACCTGGCCACGGGCGAGGCCGGCATCGTCATCGGCACGCACGCGCTGATCGAGGACAAGGTCCAGTTCCACGACCTGGGCCTGGTCGTCGTGGACGAACAGCACCGCTTCGGCGTCGAACAGCGCGACGCCCTGCGCGGCAAGGGCAAGCAGCCCCCGCATCTGCTCGTCATGACCGCCACCCCCATCCCGCGCACGGTCGCCATGACCGTCTTCGGCGACCTGGAGACCTCCGTCCTCGACCAGCTCCCGGCCGGCCGCTCACCCATCGCCAGCCATGTCGTCCCGGCCGCCGACAAGCCCCACTTCCTGGCCCGCGCCTGGGAACGCGTCCGCGAGGAGGTCGCCAAGGGCCACCAGGCCTACGTGGTCTGCCCGCGCATCGGCGACGAGGCCGAGGAAGCGAAGGCGCGGAAGTCCCCCGAGGACGAGGCCGAGAAGCGGCCGCCGCTCGCCGTCCTGGACGTCGCCGACCAGCTCGGCAAGGGGCCGCTCGACGGGCTCAGGGTCGAGGTGCTGCACGGCCGTATGCCGCCCGACGACAAGGACGCCGTCATGCGCCGCTTCGCCGCGGGGGAGACGGACGTCCTGGTCGCCACCACCGTCATCGAGGTCGGCGTCAACGTCCCCAACGCCACCGCCATGGTGATCATGGACGCCGACCGCTTCGGCGTCTCCCAGCTGCACCAGCTGCGCGGCCGCGTCGGCCGGGGCTCGGCCCCCGGCCTGTGCCTGCTGGTCACCGAGATGCCCGAGGCGAGCGCGGCCCGCCGGCGCCTGGACGCGGTCGCGTCGACGCTGGACGGCTTCGAACTCTCCCGCCTCGACCTCGAACAACGCCGCGAGGGCGACGTCCTCGGCCAGGCCCAGTCCGGCACCCGCTCCAGCCTGCGCATGCTCGCGGTCATCGAGGACGAGGAGATCATCGCGGAGGCGAGACAGGAGGCGGCGGCAGTGGTGGCGGCGGACCCGGAGCTGGAGCGCCTGCCAGGCTTGCGCACGGCCCTGCAGGCCCTCTTGGACGAGGAGAGGGAGCAGTTCCTGGAAAAGGGGTGAACCGGACTGACCTCAGGGGCGCGGGGCTGTGTTCGATATGCGGCAACCGCCGCGGGCACGAGCGACTACGACGGACCGACTGCCACACTGGATCCGTAATCACCCACGACCAAGGACCCAAGATGACCCGCGTGATCGCCGGCACAGCCGGCGGACGTCGACTCGCCGTACCCCCTGGCACCGGAACCCGCCCCACCTCCGACCGCGCACGCGAAGGTCTCTTCTCCACCTGGCAGTCCCTCCTCGGCGGCCCCCTGGACGGCGAACGCGTCCTGGACCTGTACGCCGGCTCCGGAGCCGTCGGTCTGGAGGCCCTCTCCCGCGGCGCCGGCCACGTCCTCCTCGTCGAGTCCGACGCACGAGCGGCCCGCACCGTCCGCGAGAACGTGAAGAGTCTCGGACTCCCCGGCGCCGAAGTGAGAGCGGGCAAAGCGGAACAGATCATCCGCACGGCACCCCCGCAGGCCCCGTACCACATCGTCTTCCTCGACCCCCCATATGCGGTCACGGACGACGATCTTCGCGAGATTCTGCTCACACTCCGCTCGGAAGGCTGGCTCGATAAGCAAGCGCTCGTCACCGTGGAGCGCAGCACCAGAGGCGGGGAATTCAGGTGGCCGCCCGGCTTCGACGCCATCCGCTCCCGCCGCTACGGCGAGGGAACGTTTTGGTACGGTCGCGCCGCCTCTACGTGCGAAGACGCACGATGACCGGACCGGAGAGCGAGGGAACACAAGTGCGCCGCGCCGTATGTCCCGGGTCGTTCGACCCGATCACCAACGGACACCTCGACATCATCTCCCGCGCCTCCAGGCTGTACGACGAGGTCTACGTCGCGGTGATGATCAACCAGTCGAAGAAGGGCCTGTTCGAGATCGACGAGCGGATCGATCTGATCCGCCAGGTCACCTCCGAGTACGCCAACGTCCGCGTCGAGGCCTTCCACGGCCTCCTCGTCGACTTCTGCAAGGAGCGGGACATCCCCGCCATCGTCAAGGGCCTGCGCGCCGTCAGCGACTTCGACTACGAGCTGCAGATGGCCCAGATGAACAACGGCCTCACCGGCGTCGAGACCCTCTTCGTGCCCACCAACCCCACCTACAGCTTCCTGTCCTCCTCCCTGGTCAAGGAGGTGGCGGCCTGGGGCGGCGACGTCTCCCACCTGGTGCCGCCGATCGTCCTCGAGGCACTCGGCAAGCGCCTGCGCAAGGACTGACGGGGCCACCCGGGGCTACAGTCGTCCCGTCCGTCTCCAACACAGCTGTAGAGAGTGGCGAGCACAGGTGGACGTGCAGAAGAAGCTCGACGAGATCGTCGCCGCGGTCTCCGGCGCCCGGTCGATGCCCATGTCGGCCTCGTGCGTGGTCAACCGCGCCGAACTGCTCTCGATGCTGGACGAGGTGCGCGCGGCCCTGCCCGACTCCCTCGCCCAGGCACGGGAGGTCATCGGCGACCGCGAGCAGATGGTCGAGCAGGCCCGCCAGGAGGCCGAGCGGATCATCCAGTCCGCGCACGCCGAGCGCAACTCCCTGATCTCCGACACCGAGATCGCCCGCCGCTCCCAGGCCGAGGCCGACCGGATCCTCGCCGAGGCCCGCAAGGAGGCCGAGGAGATCCGCGCCGAGGCCGACGACTACGTCGACTCCAAGCTCGCCAACTTCGAGGTCGTCCTCACCAAGACCCTCGGCTCGGTCGGCCGCGGCCGCGAGAAACTGCTCGGCACCGGTCCCGGCCTCGACGAGCAGGGCTACGAGGACGAGGACGCCCCCGAGCGCAGCCACGACCCGGAGACCCTGCGGCGCACCGCCGACGAGTACGTGGACGTCAAGCTGGGCGCCTTCGAGGCGGTGCTGGCCAAGACGCTGGAGGCGGTCGGCCGCGGCCGCCAGAAGCTGCACGGCCGGATCGCCTCCGACGACCTGGGCGCCCTCGCCGACGACACCAGCACCCGCCAGCACTCCAGCGACGCCGACTACCTCGCCGATCTGGCCGCCGTCGCGGACCAGGAGACCCCGTCCGCGGCCCGGTCCGTACCGCAGCAGCGGCAGGAGTACGCCCAGCCCCAGCACCAGGCTCAGCAGCACCAGCCCCAGCACCAGCCCCAGCCGGAGCCCGCTGCCTACGGCTACCAGCAGCAGGACCCGTACGCCGGCTACCAGCAGCAGACGTACGGCGGGCCGGACGCGTACGGCTACCCGCAGGCCGACCCGTACGCGGCGTACCAGGGCTACGACGCCCAGCAGCAGACGTACGACCCGAACCAGGTGCAGCAGCCCCAGCAGGCGCAGCAGCAGGGCTACGCCCTCGACGAGACCAGCCTCTTCGACACCAGCATGATCACGCCCGAACAGCTGCGTGCGTACGAGCGCGAGCGGGGCCTGTAGGGGCCGGTCGGGCCGGCGCAGGGCCCGATTGGGCCGAGAGCGAAAGGTCCAGTATCCTGGCTCTTCGGTCGCGCGTATGCCCGCGATCAACGCTGCCCTGGAACACCGCGCGGCAGCGCTCCTCTGAGTTCGAAGACCGAAAGCAGGAATGGCCCTGAACGCCCGCCTCGACCACCGCAACCCCCTCGTGTTCGACACGCACGAGCTGGGTCGGCGGCCTGGTGCGCTGCAGCGCCTGACCCGCACGGTCGACGCTCCCAAGGACCTCGGTATCGCGGGAGTCATCGGAGTGCCGGAAGGCGCCCCGGTGGAGCTGGAGCTCCGCCTCGAGTCGGTCATGGAAGGTGTGCTCGTCACAGGCACCGCCCGTGCGACGGCCGAGGGGGAGTGCGTAAGGTGTCTGGAGCCGCTCGAGCTGGACCTCGATGCGGACTTCCAGGAGATGTTCTCGTACCCTGACGCCGACGACCGGGGCCGCGTGATCGCGGAACCGGCCGGCGACGCCGAGGACGACGAGGACAGGCTCTTTGTCGAGGACGGTCTGATCGACCTCGAGACCGTGCTGCGCGATGCGGTGGTGCTCGCACTGCCGATGCAGCCGGTGTGCCGGGAGGACTGTGCGGGTCTGTGTTCCGAGTGCGGAACCAACCTGAACGACAACCCGGACCACCACCACGACGCCGTCGACATCCGTTGGGCGGCATTGCAGGGACTCGCCGACACCATGAAGGACGGCGAGAAGGACGAGATGAGCGGCGCCGAACCGGGCGTCGACGAGAAGCAGGAGAAGTAGCCGTGGCTGTTCCGAAGCGGAAGATGTCGCGCAGCAACACGCGCCACCGCCGGTCGCAGTGGAAGGCTGCGGTCCCCACCCTGGTTGCGTGCGAGCGCTGCCACGAGCCCAAGCAGCAGCACATCGCGTGCCCGTCTTGCGGCACCTACAACAAGCGCCAGGTCCTCGAGGTCTGAGCGGCTGGTGAGAGGCACTGTGTCCACGCCGAAAAAGAACTCTGCGGACAACCAGGCCTCGTCCCACACGCTTCTGGAAGGGCGGCTCGGCTACCAGGTCGAGTCCGCCCTTCTGGTGCGTGCGCTGACCCACCGTTCCTACGCGTACGAGAACGGCGGTCTGCCGACGAACGAGCGGCTGGAGTTCCTAGGTGACTCCGTCCTCGGCCTCGTCGTCACGGACACGCTGTACCGCACCCACCCCGACCTGCCCGAGGGCCAGCTGGCCAAGCTGCGGGCCGCGGTGGTCAACTCGCGTGCGCTGGCGGACGTGGGGCGCAGCCTCGACCTGGGTTCCTTCATCCGGCTCGGCCGCGGTGAAGAGGGCACGGGCGGCCGGGACAAGGCCTCCATCCTCGCCGACACCCTCGAAGCGGTGATCGGCGCGGTCTACCTCGACCAGGGGCTGGAGTCGGCGGCGGAGCTGGTGCACCGTCTGTTCGACCCGCTGATCGAGAAGTCCTCCAACCTCGGCGCCGGCCTGGACTGGAAGACATCGCTCCAGGAGCTCACCGCGACCGAAGGGCTCGGCGTGCCCGAGTACCTGGTCACGGAGACCGGCCCCGATCACGAGAAGACCTTCACTGCTGCCGCCCGCGTCGGAGGCGTCTCGTACGGCACCGGCACCGGCCGCAGCAAGAAGGAGGCGGAGCAGCAGGCCGCCGAGTCCGCCTGGCGGTCCATCCGCGCCGCGGCGGACGAGCGCGCCAAGGCGGCGGCCGAGGCCGAGGAGGTCGTGAAGACCGCCGAGGCCCGAGCCGCCCAGCAGAACGCCGACGCCCCGTCGGCCTCCGCCTGACAGGACAGAGAAGCAGTCACACCCGAGCGCCCGCCCCTCGACGGGGCGGGCGCTCGGGGCGTACACCGGTCCTCGCGGAGGGGACCGTACGGGACCGGAGGGGACACCATGCCCGAGCTGCCCGAGGTGGAGGTCGTACGGCGCGGACTCGAACGGTGGGTCGCCCACCGGACCGTCGCCGAGGCCGAGGTGCTGCATCCGCGCGCCGTGCGCCGCCACCTCGCGGGCGCCGACGACTTCGCGCACCGCCTCAAGGGCCACCGCATCGGCACCCCCAGCCGCCGCGGCAAGTACCTGTGGCTGCCGCTGGAGGACACGGACCAGTCGATCCTGGCCCACCTCGGCATGAGCGGCCAGCTGCTGGTCCAGCCGCACACCGCCCCGGACGAGAAGCACCTGCGCATCCGCGTCCGCTTCACCGACGCCCTGGACACCGAACTCCGGTTCGTCGACCAGCGCACCTTCGGCGGTCTGTCGTTGCACGACAACACCCCCGAGGGCCTGCCCGACGTCATCGCGCACATCGCCCGCGACCCGCTCGACCCGCTCTTCGACGACGAGGCCTTCCACCAGGCACTGCGCCGCAAGCGCACCACGATCAAGCGGGCGCTGCTCGACCAGTCGCTGATCAGCGGCGTCGGCAACATCTACGCCGACGAGGCGCTGTGGCGCGCCCGCATCCACTACGAGCGCCCCACGGCCGGCTTCACCCGCCCGCGCACCACACTCCTCCTGGGCCACGTCCGGGACGTCATGAACGCCGCCCTGGCCGTCGGCGGCACCAGCTTCGACAGCCTCTACGTCAACGTCAACGGTGAGTCCGGCTACTTCGACCGCTCGCTGGACGCCTACGGCCGCGAGGGCCTGCCCTGCCGCCGCTGCGGCACCCCCATGCGCCGCCGGCCCTGGATGAACCGCTCCAGCTACTTCTGCCCGCGGTGCCAGCGACCGCCGCGCTCGGCGCCGTAGCCCTCCCGCCGTGTACGGCAGCCCGTCGGCGGGGCGGCTCGGTCAGGCCCGCGTGGCGCTGTCAGTGGCCCGTACTACCGTGCGTGCATCGCCCGTCGATCTTCGTCGCCCCGAGGAGCCGTGATGCCCGCACAGATACCCGAGCCGCCCATGAAGGATCTGATACCGGGGCACGCGGACCTCGCCCGGGAGACCACCCTGCTCAACCCGGAGCCCGGCGACCCCGGTGTCCGGGACAGCTCGCTGGGGGGCGCGCTGCTGTGGCCGGCGGACGAGCCGTGGCCGTACTGCGCGCAGGAGGACCACTGGACGTCCGGGTCCGACTGGCGCGACCCCACCGAGATCGTCCCCGGCGCGGTGCCGATGGTGCCGGTCCTCCAGCTGTTCGCCCGCGACGTGCCGGGGCTGGAGTTCCCGGAGGGGAAGGATCTCCTGCAGCTGGTGTGGTGCGCGCTGATCCACGAGCAGGATCCCGGGCCCGTGATGCCGCGGCTGTACTGGCGCAACGAGGCGGAGGTCACGGCCGGCGGGCTGCTGACCGAGATCCCGGGGGTGAGCGAAGGGGAGTACGACGAGGACCACATGCCGGAACCGTCCACGCTGTCCCCGACGACCGCTGCGGACTACCCGAGCCGCCACGACCTGCCCGGGCAGCTGCGCGAGACCCCGCTGCCCGACTCCCACCTCATCGGGACGAAGGTCGGCGGCTGGCCCGCCTGGACGCAGCCCGCCGACTGGCCCGACTGCGACAGCGGACACCGCATGGAGCACCTTCTGACCATCACCGGCGACATCCAGCTGGGCGACTGCGGCGGCGTCTACTTCTTCCACTGCCGCCGGTGCCCCGGCCTGCCCTGGGACTGGCGCTTCGACTGCCACTGACCCACAGGGCAGAGGGAGTGCCCGGGTGCCGGGCGCTCCCGGCCCGTCACGGGCTGGAGACGGCCAGTGCGTGACCTCCGAGCACCACGGCGGTGATCAGGCAGACGACGGTGACACCGGCGGCCACACGCCGCCCCGGACGCCACCGGCGCGGCAGGCAGAGCACCAGTACCGCCGCGACCCACGCGACGGACACCACCCGGGGGAGCCACGTCGCGGCCCGGTCGTTGACCAGGTGACAGTGCTCGGCCCGTGGCCCGCCCACGCCGAAGTAGAACAGACAGTCGTTCCCGAAGTTCTCCGACAGCAGCGCGGTGAGCCCCCACCACACCGTGGTGAGGACGGCCGCGCCCACCGCGACGGCGAGGAACGAGCACCCGCCCGGACCACGCGACGCGACCGCGTCCGCACGCCGCCTGCTGATCACCTACTGACCACCTACTGATCACCGGCTCGTCTCACCGGCCGGCGGCCAGGCCCCTGACCCGCGGTCGTCTCAGTAGCCGAAGTTCTGCGTCCACCACGGGCCGCCCGAGCCGAAGTGCACGCCCACGCCCAGGGTCTTGAAGTCGCAGTTCAGGATGTTCGCCCGGTGGCCGGGGCTGTCCATCCAGGCCTGCATCACGGACGCGGCGTCCACCTGGCCGCGGGCTATGTTCTCGCCGCCCAGGTCGGCTATCCCGGCCCGCTGCGCGCGGTCCCACGGGGTGTCGCCGTCGGGATCGGTGTGGTCGAAGAAGCCCCGCCGGGCCATGTCCTCGCTGAACGCCGCGGCCAGGTCGCCCAGGGCGCTGTTTGCGGTGACCGGGCGGCAGCCGGCCTTCGCCCGTTCCTCGTTGACCAGCGCGAGGACCTGCGCGGCGGCCGCGGCCTCCGTCGCCGTCGCCACCGGGTTCTTCGCCCGCTCCGACTTCCCCGGCTTCTCCGCCTGCTCGGGCGCGGCCTCGCGGGTCGGCGCCTCCTCGGGCTCCTTGCTCGGCGTCTGTACGGGCTGCTTCTTCTCCGGCGTCTTCGTCGGCGCGGCCTCGGGGGTCGACGGGGACGGGTTCGGCGACGTGGAGCGCTCGGAGTCACGGCTCGCCGGGTTGCCGGCCTCGCGGCCCGGGCTCTCCAGACTGCCGGAGGTGCCGCCCTGCTCGGTGGGGGAGTTGGTCGGCGAGTCCCCCGCCTGCACGCTGTCGCCGGCGGTGCTGCCGCCGCCCAGCTTGTAGTTCTCCAGCCCCGGCACCGCGCCCGTGGCGACCGCGACCGTGCCGAGGGCGACCGCGGCGGAGACGCCGAGCAGGCCGGTGCGGACGGGCGCCGGGCCCTTCTTCCGGCGCCGGTGCACACCCGCACGCGGGGCGCCCGCGTCGGGTGCGTAGGTGTCGTCCGGGAAGGGGGCGCTGCGGAAGGCCCCGCCGGTGAAGTCGCGGTTCGAGAAGCTGCTGTCGGAGAAGCCGGTGGCGGTCGGCAGCCTGCTGGTGGACCAGCCGTCGTCCAGGAGGCCGCGGTCCGCGAGCCCGCGGTCCGGGGAGTGGCCGGCGTCCGCGTGGTGTCCGGTGTCCGGGAAGCGGCTGTGCGAGAAGCCGCCGCTGTCGGAGGAGTTCGGGAAGCCCGAGAAGCCGGTGCCGGCGAAACCGCCCTCCGCGACCGCACCGCCCGAGAAGTCGTCCGAGAGCCCGTGCCCGGCGAAGGCGGCCGTGCCGGCGCTTGCCGCGCCGTCGTCCGTCGCGAAGAGGTAGGCCTCGCTCTTCGCGTACGTCTCGGCGTACGCCTCCGGGTTCAGATACGGCGCGATGCCCATCGTGGGCGTGGTGTCGTCCGGCTGAGCGGTCAGCGGGTCGTAGCCGCCGTCCAGGGAGCCGTCGTGATGAGTGACCCCCGTGGCGCGGCCCCTGGCGGCGCGGCCGGCGGCGGAGCGTCGGTGGCGTCCCATGTCCTGGCCTTCCTCGTCCTTGCGGTCGACTCGTCCTCGCGATCAACACGAAACTCACACGAACGAGTGAGTTTCATATGAGATTCATTGGGTCGGGACGGTACCGCATGGCGCCAGGGGATGGAGTGTCCGGTGTGACATTGTCCGGTTAGGTTGCAGTCATGAGCGAGGATGTGCGACTGGTCGCCTGGGTGCGAGGCCGTGTCCAGGGTGTGGGTTTCCGCTGGTTCACCCGCGCCAAGGCGCTGGAGATCGGCGGCCTGAGTGGTTTTGCTCTCAATCTGGGCGACGGGCGGGTCCAAGTGGTCGCCGAGGGCTCCCGTGACCGCTGTGAAGGCCTTCTCGACTGGCTCCAGGGCGGCGACACGCCCGGGCGCGTGGACGGGGTCACCGAGATCTGGGACACACCTCGCGGCGGCTACGACGGCTTCGCCATCCGCTGACCCCGCGGTCCGTCGGGGGCGCGGCCGGCCCCGGCGGACCGGTCCTTCGGCTCCGCAGAACGGAAAAGTCCTGGTGGTTGCCAAGGAGGGCTTGCCGTGGGAGGCTCCAGCCGCAAAGATGATCGCCACGCCCCGAGGACCCGCAGGAGTCGCGGCGCCGCCGAATCCGGCCGTGCGCACCCGGTTGTCCGCCAATACGGGGCGTGATCGTGTTGACCGTCAAACTTTTTGGTGAGACGCTGAAAGCCCCGCGCACCTTAGCTGTTTGGCATGGCTGAACGGCAGCACAACTCCAGGCCTGCCAAGCACCGCGGGTGCGAATCCCTCACGACCCACACCGCATCGGTCGGTCACTCAGTGTGGAGGACCATCCATCATGGCAAAGGCGCTTCTCGGTTACGTCGGCGGCTCCGACCCTCGACTCCTCGCCGAGATGCGACGGCTCCAGCAGCGCGTCCAGGACCTGGAATCCGAGCTCGTACGCATCCAGGCCGAGAACGACGCACTGACGGCTGCCGCTTCTCACGACAGGATCATGGAGAGCGTTGACGCACACCAGGCGGAGCCTGCGCTCACCTGATCACTGCACCGCTCCACAACAGCACAGCAGTGGTCGGGCCGCCCGTCACAACCGCCACGTTGTTCAGAAGTGCAAGGGACGCCTCGGCGTCCCTTCTTTCTTGCCCTCCCGCGCCCCCGCGCCCCGGGCCCGCCCGTCGAGGCGGTGCTTGTTGTCCCGCGCATCCTTTCACCGTCTTTAACGTCTGGTCTGCCCTGCACGTTCACCCGTGAAACCGCGCGTTCATGGAGTGAGACATCCCCCGCCGGGTAGAGTCCGGCGGCGTGCACCTCAAGGCCCTGACCCTCCGCGGCTTCAAGTCGTTCGCCTCGGCGACCACGCTCCGGTTCGAGCCGGGCATCACGTGTGTCGTGGGACCGAACGGCTCGGGCAAGTCCAACGTGGTGGACGCGCTCAGCTGGGTCATGGGCGAGCAGGGCGCCAAGTCGCTGCGCGGCGGCAAGATGGAGGACGTCATCTTCGCCGGCACCACCGGCCGCCCCCCGCTCGGCCGTGCCGAGGTGTCGCTGACCATCGACAACTCCGACGGGGCCCTGCCCATCGAGTACGCCGAGGTCACCATCACGCGGATCATGTTCCGCAACGGCGGCAGCGAGTACCAGATCAACGGCGACACCTGCCGCCTCCTCGACATCCAGGAACTGCTCTCCGACTCCGGCATCGGCCGCGAGATGCACGTCATCGTCGGCCAGGGCCAGCTCGACTCCGTGCTGCACGCCGACCCCATGGGCCGCCGCGCCTTCATCGAGGAGGCCGCCGGCGTCCTCAAGCACCGCAAGCGCAAGGAGAAGGCGCTGCGCAAGCTGGACGCGATGCAGGCCAACCTCGCCCGCGTGCAGGACCTCACCGACGAACTGCGCCGCCAGCTCAAGCCCCTGGGCCGGCAGGCCGCCGTCGCCCGCAGGGCCGCCGTCATCCAGGCCGACCTGCGCGACGCCCGCCTGCGCCTCCTCGCCGACGACCTCGTACGGCTCCGGGAGGCGCTCAAGGCCGAGGTCGCCGACGAGGCGGCCCTGAAGGAACGCAAGGAGGCCGCCGAGCAGGAGCTGAAGAAGGCGCTCCAGCGCGAGGCCCTGCTGGAGGACGAGGTCCGCCGGCTCACCCCGCGCCTGCAGAACGCCCAGCAGACCTGGTACGAGCTCTCCCAGCTCGCCGAGCGCGTCCGCGGCACGATCTCGCTGGCCGACGCCCGCGTGAAGAGCGCCACCTCCGCACCGCCGGAGGAACGGCGCGGTCGCGACCCCGAGGAGATGGAGCGCGAGGCCGCCCGCATCCGCGAACAGGAAGCCGAGCTGGAGGCTGCCCTGGAGGCGGCCGAGCGCGCCCTGGAGGACACGGTCGCCCACCGTGCCGAACTGGAGCGCGAACTCGCCCAGGAGGAGCGGCGGCTGAAGGACGCCGCCCGTGCCATCGCCGACCGCCGAGAGGGCCTCGCCCGCCTCAAGGGCCAGGTCGGCGCCGCCCGTTCCCGCGCCGCCGCCGCCCAGGCCGAGATCGAGCGCCTGGCCGCCGCCCGCGACGAGGCCCAGGAGCGGGCCGTCGCGGCCCAGGAGGAGTACGAGGCGCTCAAGGCCGAGGTCGACGGCCTCGACGCCGGTGACGCGGAACTCGCCGGACAGCACGAGGCGGCCAAGCGCCGGCTCGCCGAGGCGGAGACGGCCCTGGCCGCCGCCCGCGAGGCTGTCACCGCCGCGGAACGCAAGCGCGCCGCCACCCAGGCCCGCCACGAGGCCCTGGCCATGGGCCTGCGGCGCAAGGACGGCACGGGCGCACTCCTGACCGCGAAGGACCGCCTCACGGGCTTGCTGGGTCCCGCCGCGGAACTGCTCACGGTGACACCGGGCTACGAGGTCCCGCTGGCGGCAGCCTTCGGCGCGGCGGCAGACGCGATCGCGGTCACCAGCCCGTCCTCGGCGGCCGACGCGATCCGCCTGCTGCGCAAGCAGGATGCCGGCAGGGCAGCTCTGCTGGTGGCAGGTCCGCAGGAGGATGAAACACAGGGCGCCGCAAGCTCCCTCAGGGGCGCGGGGAACCGCACGACCAGCCACAACGCACCCGCACCCGCCGACCTCCCCGCCACCGCCCTCCCCGCAACGCGCCTCATCACCGGCCCCAGCGACCTGATGCCGGCCGTCCGCCGCCTCCTCCACGACATCGTCGTCGTCAGCACCCTCGAAGACGCCGAGGACCTGATCTACACCCACCCCCACCTCACCGCCGTCACCGCCGAAGGCGACCTCCTCGGCGCCCACTACGCCCACGGCGGCTCCGCGGCCGCCCCCAGCCTCCTCGAAGTCCAGGCCTCCGTGGACGAGGCCGCCGCCGAACTGGAGGAACTGGCGGTCCGGTGCGAGGAACTCGCACAGGCACAGGCCGCCGCGGCGGAACAACGCAAGGAGGCCGCCACCCTTGTCGAGGAACTGGGCGAACGCCGCCGCGCCGCCGACCGCGAGAAGAACACCGTCGCCCAGCAGCTCGGCCGCCTCGCCGGCCAGGCGCGCGGCGCCGCCGGTGAGGCCGAGCGCTCCACCGCGGCGGCCGCCCGCGCCCAGGAAGCCCTGGACAAGGCCCTCACCGACGCCGAGGAACTCGCCGAACGGCTGGCCGTCGCCGAGGAGATGCCGTTCGAGGAGGAACCCGACACCTCCGTACGCGACCGGCTCGCGGCCGACGGGGCCAACGCCCGGCAGACCGAGATGGAGGCCCGCCTCCAGGTCCGTACGCACGAGGAGCGGGTGAAGGGACTCGCGGGGCGGGCCGACTCCCTCGACCGGGCCGCCCGTGCGGAGCGCGAGGCGCGCGCGCGTGCCGAGCAGCGCAGGGCCCGGCTGCGCCACGAGGCCGCCGTCGCCGAGGCGGTCGCCTCAGGCGCCCGGCAGCTGCTCGCGCACGTCGAGGTGTCCCTCGCCCGCGCCGATCAGGAGCGCACCGCCGCCGAGGCCGCCAAGGCCCACCGCGAGCAGGAACTCGCCCGCGCCAGGACCGAGGGGCGCGATCTCAAGGCGGAACTCGACAAGTTGACGGACTCGGTCCACCGCGGCGAGGTGCTCGGCGCCGAGAAGCGGCTGCGGATCGAGCAGCTGGAGACGAAGGCGCTGGAGGAACTGGGTGTCGAACCGGCCGGGCTGATCGAGGAGTACGGCCCGCACCAGCTCGTGCCGCCCTCGCCCCCCGCCGAGGGCGAGGAGCTGCCGGAGGACCCGGAGCACCCGCGCAACCGGCCCCGCCCCTTCGTGCGGGCCGAGCAGGAGAAGCGACTGAAGGCCGCCGAGCGCGCCTACCAGCAGCTCGGCAAGGTCAACCCGCTCGCCCTGGAGGAGTTCGCGGCGCTGGAGGAACGCCACCAGTTCCTCAGCGAGCAGCTGGAGGACCTGAAGAAGACCCGCGCGGATCTGCTCCAGGTCGTCAAGGAGGTCGACGAACGCGTCGAGCAGGTCTTCACCGAGGCCTACCGGGACACTGCCCGGGAGTTCGAGGGTGTCTTCTCCCGCCTGTTCCCGGGCGGCGAGGGCCGCCTGGTGCTGACCGACCCGGACAACATGCTGACCACGGGCGTGGACGTCGAGGCGCGTCCGCCGGGCAAGAAGGTCAAGCGGCTCAGCCTGCTCTCGGGCGGCGAACGGTCGCTGACCGCCGTCGCGCTGCTCGTGTCGATCTTCAAGGCGCGGCCCAGCCCGTTCTACGTGATGGACGAGGTCGAGGCCGCCCTCGACGACACCAACCTCCAGCGGCTGATCCGGATCATGCAGGAGCTCCAGGAGGCCTCGCAGCTGATCGTGATCACGCACCAGAAGCGCACGATGGAGGTCGCCGACGCGCTCTACGGCGTCTCCATGCAGGGTGACGGCGTGTCCAAGGTCATCAGCCAGCGTCTGCGCTAGAACGGCGCAGCATCTTCAAGTTCTGAACACATGGTGGGTGAGCTGCGGGTAAGCGGCCCGTAAGGGGCTGTCTTATTGCTCACAATCTCGCCGCCGTCTCACCTATTGACTTCAAAAGTTGAAGGAATAGTCTCTGCAACGTCGCTTTTACCTTCAGGTACGTTCAGGTGGACCCGTGACCAGCACAGCGCAGAGCCCGAAGACAGGAGCCGCCTCGGCTCATCCCGATCACCTCGGGCATGTCATCTTCATCGCGGCGGCAGCCGCCATGGGCGGTTTCCTCTTCGGCTACGACAGCTCCGTGATCAACGGCGCCGTCGAGGCCATCCGCGACCGCTACGACATCGGCTCCGCCGCGCTCGCGCAGGTCATCGCCATCGCTCTGATCGGCTGCGCCGTCGGCGCCGCGACCGCCGGCCGTATAGCCGACCGCATCGGACGCATCCGGTGCATGCAGATCGCCGCGGTGCTGTTCACCGTCAGCGCCATCGGCTCCGCCCTGCCCTTCTCGCTGTACGACCTCGCCTTCTGGCGCGTGGTCGGCGGCTTCGCCATCGGCATGGCCTCCGTGATCGGGCCCGCCTACATCGCCGAGGTCGCCCCGCCCGCCTACCGCGGCCGCCTCGGCTCCTTCCAGCAGGCCGCGATCGTCGTCGGCATCGCCGTCTCCCAGCTGGTCAACTGGGGCATCCTGAACGCCGCCGACGGCGACCAGCGCGGTGAGCTGCTCGGCCTGGAGGCCTGGCAGCTGATGCTCGGCGTCATGGTCGTCCCCGCCGTCCTGTACGGCCTGCTCTCCTTCGCCATCCCCGAGTCGCCCCGCTACCTGATCTCCGTCGGCAAGCACGAGCGCGCCCGGGAGATCCTCGCCGAGGTCGAGGGCAAGGACATCGACCTGGACGCCCGCGTCACCGAGATCGAGACGGGTATGCACCGCGAGGAGAAGTCCAGCTTCAAGGACCTGCTCGGCGGCAGCTTCTTCTTCAAGCCGATCGTCTGGATCGGTATCGGCCTGTCGGTCTTCCAGCAGTTCGTCGGCATCAACGTCGCGTTCTACTACTCCTCGACGCTGTGGCAGTCGGTCGGCGTCGACCCGACGGACTCGTTCTTCTACTCCTTCACCACGTCGATCATCAACATCGTCGGCACCGTCATCGCGATGATCTTCGTCGACCGGATCGGCCGCAGGCCGCTCGCGATCATCGGCTCGGTCGGCATGGTGATCGGCCTCGCGCTGGAGGCCTGGGCGTTCTCCTTCGACCTCGTCGGCGGCAAGCTCCCGGAGACCCAGGGCTGGATCGCTCTGATCGCCGCCCACGTATTCGTTCTCTTCTTCGCCCTGTCGTGGGGTGTGGTCGTGTGGGTCATGCTCGGCGAGATGTTCCCCAACCGGATCCGCGCCGCCGCGCTCGGTGTCGCCGCCGCGGCGCAGTGGGTGGCCAACTGGGCCATCACCGCGAGCTTCCCGTCGCTGGCCGACTGGAACCTGTCGATCACCTACATGATCTACACCGCGTTCGCCGCGCTCTCCATCCCGTTCGTCCTGAAGTTCGTCAAGGAGACGAAGGGCAAGGCGCTGGAGGAGATGGGCTGACCGGCCCCGCACCACCGAAGAACCCGAGGAGGAAGGCTCCAGTCCCCGCTGCCCCACTCCTCGTACCCCCCACCACCGCCCCGGCCGGGTCCGCCCGCGCCGGGGCGGTGCCCTGTTCCGGTACGACCCGGCCGTGTCAGCGACTCAGCCGTCCAGCCGGGGCACGACCCGCTCCGCGAACAGCTGCAGGCTCCGCCACCCCTCGTCCACCGGCATCCCGCCCGCCAGCGGATGCAGGACGTATGTGTCGTGCCCCAGCGCCAGACACTCCTCCGGCGTGACGATCCGGTACACGCCCTCGGCGCGCAGCTCCTCCACCGTGGCCGCCGCCGACCGCACCGCCGAGCGGCTCCCGGACGGCTGCCAGGAGGCATAGGTCCGCGCCTCGTGCAGGAAGTGCGCCCCGCAGCGCGCCCAGGCCCGCTCCGGGTCCTCGGCGAGGTGCAGCAACGGCGTCTCGGCGGCCGGCATCATCGTCCAGCCCTCGGTGCCGTACTCCACGAGCCGCGCCTTGTAGTACGCCTCCAGCTCCGGCAGATGCGCGCTGGGGAAGAACGGCAGCCCGAAGCGGGCGGCGCGGCGCGCGGCGGCCCGGGAGGAGCCGCCGACCAGCAGCAACGGGTGCGGATCGGAGTACGGACGAGGGGTGACGCGTACGGTCCGGCCCCGGTGGGTGAACTCCTCGCCGGTCCACGCGGTGAGCAGGGTGTGCAGCAGCTCGTCCTGGAGCCTGCCGCGCTCGGTGAAGTCCACGCCGAACAGGGCGTACTCCTCCGGCCGGTACCCGATCCCGGCGACCGTGATCAGCCGGCCGCCGCTGAGCAGGTCCAGTACGGCGATCTCCTCGGCCAGCCGCAGCGGGTCGTGCAGGGGGCCGATCATCGCGGAGACGGTGACGCGGAGACGCCGGGTCGCCCCGAGGACGGCGCCCGCGAAGGCGAAGGGCGCGGACAGCCAGTTGTCGGGCACCCCGTGGTGCTCCTCCGTCTGCACGGTGGTGATCCCGCGGTCGTCTGCGTACGCCGCCATCTCCAGGGCGGCCCGGTAGCGGGCGGCGAGCTCGGCGGGGGAGGCGCCGGGGGCGACCAGGTTGAACCGTACGACCGTGACGGGCATGGCCCTCGTCCCCTCCGCGCCGAGCCGGTGACTGTGGGGCGGACCGTAGCTGACGTGTCGTCAGATCGCCAGGTCGCCGGCACCCTGCGCCACGGTCCGTCCGGGGGCGTCGCCATCGGTCCGTCCGGGGTGCCCATGGCTGATACTGGACGCGTTATGGACATCGTCATCCTTGCTGTAGTCATCGCCGTGGTCGTGCTCGGCGCGCTCGGCGGGCTCATCGTCGGCAGCCGGCGCAAGAAGCCGCTGCCTCCGCCGCCGCCCGCCGCGCCCGACATCACCGCCCCTCCGGCCGAGCCGCACGTCGGCGACGAGGCCGAGACGCCGCGGGAGGAACCGCGGCGCACCATCGAGGAGGTTGATCTTCCGGACGGCGGCGGCGCGCCCGTCGCCGTCGAGGAGCCCCCCACCGTCGAGGCTCCGCCGATCGAGATCCCGGAGCCCACCGCCGGCCGGCTGGTCCGGCTGCGCGCCCGGCTCTCCCGTTCGCAGAACGCCCTGGGCAAGGGCCTGCTCACCCTGCTGTCCCGCGAGCACCTCGACGAGGACACCTGGGAGGAGATCGAGGACACCCTGCTCACCGCCGACGTCGGCGTGCAGCCGACGCAGGAGCTGGTCGAGCAGCTGCGCGAGCGTGTGAAGGTGCTCGGCACGCGCACGCCCGCGGAGCTGCGCGGGCTGCTCCGCGAGGAGCTGATCAAACTGGTCGGTCCCGACATGGACCGCACCGTGCACACCGAGAACGCGGCCGGCGGTCCCGGCATCGTGATGGTCGTCGGCGTCAACGGCACCGGCAAGACCACCACCACCGGCAAGCTCGCCCGCGTCCTGGTGGCCGACGGCAACACCGTCGTCCTCGGCGCCGCCGACACCTTCCGTGCCGCCGCCGCCGATCAGCTGCAGACCTGGGCCGAGCGGGTCGGCGCGCACACCGTGCGCGGCCCCGAGGGCGGCGACCCGGCCTCCGTCGCGTTCGACGCGGTCAAGGAGGGCATCGAGATGTCCGCCGACGCCGTGCTCATCGACACCGCCGGCCGGCTGCACACCAAGACCGGCCTCATGGACGAGCTCGGCAAGGTCAAGCGCGTCGTGGAGAAGCACGCCCCGCTCGACGAGGTGCTGCTCGTGCTGGACGCCACCACCGGTCAGAACGGTCTCGTCCAGGCGCGGGTGTTCGCCGAGGTCGTCGACATCACCGGCATCGTGCTGACCAAGCTGGACGGCACGGCCAAGGGCGGCATCGTGATCGCGGTCCAGCGCGAGCTGGGCGTCCCGGTCAAGCTGATCGGCCTCGGCGAGGGCGCGGACGACCTCGCGCCGTTCGAGCCGGAGGCCTTCGTGGACGCGCTCATCGGGGACTGAGCCCCGGGGTACGTCCACCGACAGCGACAGCGAGGAAGCGCCCGCTCCGGAGACATCCGGGGACGGGCGCTTCGCCGTGCGCGGGGGAGGTGTGCGACGGGGGCGCGCGGTGGGGCGTGCGGCGCTACGCCCGTGACCGGTGGGCCACGTAGGCCAGCGTGCCCAGAAGCAGGCGGGCCTCCGGGGGGCGGGAGGCCGAGTCCAGGGCGGGGGAGCGGAGCCAGCGGACCGGGCCCAGGCCGGCGCGGTCGGAGGGCGGGGCCGTGATGTGGGTGCCGGGGCCGAGTCCACGCAGGTCGAGGGCGGTGGGGTCGTCCCAGCCCATGCGGTAGAGCAGCTCGGGCAGCGCGGCCGCCGCGCCGGGGGCGACGAAGAACTGGGCGCGGCCGTCCGGGGTGGCGGCGACCGGCCCGACGGGCAGGCCCATGCGCTCCAGCCGGGCCAGCGCGTGACATCCGGCGGGCTCGGCCACCTCGAGCACGTCGAAGGTCCGGCCGACCGGCAGCATCAGCGACGCGCCCGGGAACTCGGCCCAGGTCCTGGTCACCTCGTCCAGCGTCGCCCCCGCGGGGATCACCGGCGCGAAGTCCAGCGGATGCGCGCCCGGTGCCCGGCAGCCGGCCCGGCCGCACGAGCACGCACCGGCCGCCGTGCGGGCGCCCGGCACCACGTCCCAGCCCCACAGCCCGGTGTACTCCGCCACCGCGGTGCCGTCCGACGGGCGGCTCCGGCGACGCGAGCCGGACCGGATGTCGCGGATGCCCCGACTGATACCGATCGTGAAGCCCATGCCCCCTCCAACGGGTCCGACGCACCGGTGGTTACGCAGCGGACAGAGATTGTGACTCTCCGTCCTCAGCTTCCCCGCGCCGCTCGATTCAGTCAGCGCCTTGACGCGCCAAGGGTGGTGCGCGGAGCGCCGTGCGCCCCTGCGTACGTCGCTGCACCCACTCCTGGCTGTCCTATGTCAAGTGAATCGTGCGCCGGCGACCTTGAGTTCATACGAAGGGGTGGCGAATGGTGGCGATTGCGCATCCGCCATGGCTGGACGGGTGATCGTAGGATTACTTTGAGTGCACGGCTTCTTGGGGCACATGCACTCGTGGGTATGCCGGAGGCAACTCGGCTTTCCGTTCGAAGGGTGACAACCGCCGGACGGGCGGCCTCGACAACCGGCATTCTGATAGGGCTTGGCGCACTCGGCGACAAGTGGTCTTCAGGGATGGGGGCGTTCCAGTGAGCGGCAACGGCGGTAGCGGAGCGAACGCTGCGAGTGCGGAGAAACGCCCGAACGAGCTCCTCGCCTCGTGGTTCGTCCGCAGCGGCTGGTCCAAGGGCGAGCTCGCCCGCCAGGTCAACCGCAGAGCACGCCAGTTGGGCGCCAACCACATCTCCACCGACACCTCCCGCGTGCGCCGCTGGCTGGACGGCGAGAACCCGCGCGAGCCGATCCCCCGGATCCTGTCCGAGCTGTTCTCCGAACGCTTCGGTGTCGTCGTCTCCGTCGAGGACCTGGGCCTGCGCAACACCCGCCCGGCACCCTCCGCGACCGGCGTCGACCTGCCCTGGACGGGCCCGCAGACCGTGGCCCTGCTCAGCGAGTTCTCGCGCAGCGACCTGATGCTGGCGCGGCGCGGCTTCCTCGGGAGCTCGCTGGCCCTCTCCGCGGGCCCGTCCCTCATCGAGCCCATGCAGCGCTGGCTCGTCCCGACCCCCTCGGCGCCGCAGCAGCGCCCCGAGCCCGAGCCGGTGTCCTCCTCCGCCCGCGCCCGCGGCCGGCTGTCCAGGCCGGAGCTGGACCTGCTGGAGACCACCACCGTGATGTTCCGGCAGTGGGACGCCCAGTGCGGCGGCGGCCTGCGCCGCAAGGCGGTCGTCGGCCAGCTGCACGAGGTGACCGACCTCCTCCAGGAACCCCAGCCCGAGGCCACCACCCGCCGCCTGTTCAAGGTCGCCGCCGAACTCGCCGAACTGGCCGGCTGGATGTCGTACGACGTGGGGCTCCAGCCCACCGCGCAGAAGTACTTCGTGCTCGCGCTGCACGCCGCCAAGGAGGCGGGCGACCGGCCGCTCGGCTCCTACATCCTGTCCAACATGAGCCGCCAGATGATCCACCTCGGCCGCCCCGAGGACGCCCTGGAGCTCATCCACCTCGCCCAGTACGGCAGCCGCGACTGCGCGAGCCCGCGCACCCAGTCGATGCTGTATGCGATGGAGGCCCGCGCCTACGCCAACATGGGCCAGCCCGGCCGGTGCAAGCGCGCGGTCAGGATGGCCGAGGACACCTTCGCCGAGGCCGACGAGTGGGACGAGCCGGACCCCGACTGGATCAAGTTCTTCTCCGAGGCCGAGCTCTACGGGGAGAACTCCCACTCCTTCCGCGACCTCGCCTATGTCGCCGGCCGCAGCCCCACCTACGCCTCCCTCGCCGAGCCGCTGATGAAGCGGGCCGTGGAGCTGTTCTCCCAGGAGGCCGGCGAGCACCAGCGCTCGTACGCCCTCAACCTGATCGGCATGGCCACCGTGCATCTGCTCCAGCGCGAGCCCGAACAGGGGGCGGTTCTGGCCACCGAGGCCATCAAGGCGGCCAAGAAGGTCCGCTCGGAGCGCGTCAACACTCGTATCCGAAAGACGGTGGACACCGCCGCCCGTGACTTCGGCACGGTGGCCGAGGTCGTCGATCTCACCGAACGACTCGCCGTCGAGCTGCCCGAGACCGCGGAGGCGGTCTGACCTTCCCCGCGGAGATTCGCGGAACCCCAAGGCCCCGGCCGCGGCCGGCCCTCCCGAACTGCCCGACTCGGCTCCCCCATGCCAGTCATTCGGAAGGCCGGCCGCGGCCGGCTTGCGTTCCCCGCGGGGAAGATTGCGCCACGATAACGATCGGCGCCCCCGGCATCTGCCAGTTCACCGACGCGTAACACACCCGGTGCCTTCGTCACGGCGGCGAAACAACGAGGGGCTTCCACCGAAACCGCGCTGCGCCAATCTCATGGCGCATAACCGGCCCACCCCTCATGGCCCGCTCAGGCTTCGCCCGCACGGGGCCGTACCAACGACGAGGAGACGCCGATGGCTCCAGCCATCACGCTTGCCGCAGAGACCGAGCTCTCTGCCGCCAACACAGGCTTCATGCTCATCTGCTCCGCCCTGGTGATGCTCATGACCCCGGGCCTGGCCTTCTTCTACGGAGGCATGGTCCGCGTCAAAAGCACCCTGAACATGCTGATGATGAGCTTCATCAGCCTCGGCATCGTCACCGTCCTGTGGGTGCTGTACGGCTTCTCGCTCGCCTTCGGCACCGACTCCGGCAGCCTCATCGGCTGGAACTCCGACTGGGTCGGCCTCAGCAACATCGGCCTGACCGAGCTGTGGGACGGCTACACCATCCCGGTCTTCGTCTTCCTGGTCTTCCAGCTGATGTTCGCCGTCCTCACCCCGGCGCTGATCAGCGGCGCCCTCGCCGACCGGGTGAAGTTCACCGCCTGGGCGCTGTTCGTCGCCCTGTGGGTCACGGTCGTCTACTTCCCCGTCGCCCACTGGGTCTGGGGCAGCGGCGGCTGGGCCTTCGAGCTGGGCGTGATCGACTTCGCCGGTGGTACGGCCGTCCACATCAACGCGGGTGCCGCCGCGCTCGGCGTCATCCTGGTCATCGGCAAGCGCGTCGGCTTCAAGAAGGACCCGATGCGCCCGCACAGTCTGCCGCTGGTCATGCTCGGTGCCGGTCTGCTGTGGTTCGGCTGGTTCGGCTTCAACGCCGGCTCGTGGCTCGGCAACGACGACGGCGTGGGCGCGCTGATGTTCGTCAACACCCAGGTCGCCACCGGCGCCGCCGTCCTCGGCTGGCTCGCCTACGAGAAGATCCGCCACGGCGCGTTCACCACCCTCGGCGCCGCCTCCGGCGCGGTCTCCGGTCTGGTCGCCATCACCCCGGCCGGCGGCGCGGTCTCCCCGCTCGGCGCGATCGCCATCGGCGTCATCGCCGGTGTGCTGTGCGCCATGGCCGTCGGCCTGAAGTACAAGCTCGGCTACGACGACTCCCTGGACGTCGTCGGCGTCCACCTCGTCGGCGGCATCCTCGGCTCCCTGCTCATCGGCTTCTTCGCCACCGGCAAGGGCCAGTCCGACGTCGCGGGCCTCTTCTACGGCGGCGGCCTGGACCAGTTCTGGAAGCAGTGCGCCGGTGTCTTCGGTGTCCTCGCCTACTCGCTGGTCGTCTCCGCGATCCTCGCCTTCCTCCTCGACAAGACGATCGGTATGCGAGTCTCCGAGGACGAGGAGGTGGCCGGCATCGACCAGGCCGAGCACGCCGAGACCGCATACGACTTCAGCGGCGCCGGCGGCGGCGCGGCCCGGACCGCCGCCACCGCCCCCGTCGCCCCGGCCGAGTCCAAGAAGGTGGACGCATGAAGCTCATCACCGCCGTCGTGAAGCCGCACCGGCTCGACGAGATCAAGGAGGCCCTGCAGGCCTTCGGCGTACAGGGTCTGACCGTCACCGAGGCCAGCGGCTACGGCCGCCAGCGCGGCCACACCGAGGTCTACCGCGGTGCCGAGTACACCGTCGACCTGGTGCCCAAGATCCGCATCGAGGTGCTGGTCGAGGACGACGACGCCGAACAGCTCATCGAGGTCGTCGTCAAGGCGGCCCGTACCGGCAAGATCGGTGACGGCAAGGTCTGGTCGATCCCGGTCGAGACGGCCGTACGGGTCCGGACCGGCGAGCGCGGCCCGGACGCGCTCTGACACACGGGAACAGGAGTCGCTGGGTGACGAGTACGGACGTGACGAAAGAAGCAGAGGACTCGGGACCCAGCGGCTACGCGGCGGCCCGGCTGCGCCTCCTCACCGAGGGGGCGCGGTCCGGGCCGCCGCGCCGTGCCGGCCTCGCCGACCTCACCGACGAATGGCTCACCGGGCTGTTCGCGGCGGGCGCGGAAGGGCTGCGCGGCGTGTCCCTGGTCGCCGTCGGCGGCTACGGGCGCGCGGAGCTGTCGCCCCGCAGCGACCTCGACCTGCTCCTGCTGCACGACGGCGGCGACCCCAAGGGCGTCGCCGCCCTCGCCGACCGGCTCTGGTACCCGGTGTGGGACCTGGGCCTCGCCCTCGACCACTCCGTGCGCACCCCGGCCGAGGCCCGCAGGACCGCCGGGGAGGACCTCAAGGTCCAGCTCGGCCTGCTCGACGCCCGGCACATCGCCGGCGACCTGGGCCTCACCACCGGTCTGCGCACGGCCGTCCTCGCCGACTGGCGCAACCAGGCACCCAAACGGCTTCCGGAGCTGCAGGAACTGTGCGCCGACCGCGCCGAGCGCATGGGGGAGCTGCAGTACCTCCTGGAGCCCGACCTCAAGGAGGCCCGCGGCGGGCTGCGCGACGCCACCGCCCTGCGCGCCGTCGCCGCCTCCTGGCTCGCCGACGCCCCGCGCGAGGGCCTCGCCGACGCCCGCCGACGCCTCCTCGACGTCCGGGACGCGCTCCATCTGACCACCGGCCGCGCCACCGACCGGCTCGCGCTCCAGGAGCAGGACCAGGTGGCGGCCGAGCTGGGCCTGCTCGACGCCGACGCCCTGCTGCGGCAGGTGTACGAGGCGGCCCGCGTCATCGCGTACGCCTCCGACGTCACCTGGCGCGAGGTGGGGCGCGTGCTGCGCTCGCGCGCCGTGCGGCCCCGGCTGCGCGCCATGCTCGGCGGCGGGAAGCCCACCGCCGAGCGGTCCCCGCTCGCCGAGGGGGTCGTGGAACAGGAGGGCGAGGTGGTGCTCGCCCGCACCGCGCGCCCCGAACGCGACCCTGTGCTCCCCCTGCGCGCCGCAGCCGCCGCCGCCCAGGCCGGACTCCCGCTCTCCCTGCACGCCGTACGGCGCCTCGCCGCCACCGTGCGCCCCCTGCCCACGCCCTGGCCCGCCGAGGCACGTGAGCAGCTCGTGACCCTGCTGGGCTCCGGCCGCCCCACCGTCGAGGTGTGGGAGGCGCTGGAGGCCGAGGGCCTGATCAACCAACTGCTGCCCGACTGGGAACGGGTCCGCTGCCGCCCCCAGCGCAACGCCGTCCACCTGTGGACCGTGGACCGGCACCTCATCGAGACCGCCGTCCGCGCCTCCGAACTCACCCGCCGCGTCAGCCGCCCCGACCTGCTCCTCGTCGCCGCGCTGCTGCACGACATCGGCAAGGGCTGGCCCGGCGACCACTCCGTGGCCGGGGAGACCATCGCCCGGGACGTCGCCGCCCGCATCGGCTTCGACCAGCGCGACGTCACCGTGATCGCCACCCTCGTACGCCACCACCTGCTGCTCGTGGAGACCGCCACCCGGCGCGATCTGGAGGACCCGGCCACCGTCCGCGCGGTCGCCGACGCCGTCCGGTCCCAGGGCACCCTGGAGCTGCTGCACGCCCTCACCGAGGCGGACGCCCTCGCCACCGGACCGGCGGCCTGGTCGTCCTGGCGTGCCTCCCTCGTCACCGACCTGGTGAAACGGGTCTCCGCGGTGCTCTCCGGGGAGGTTCCGGACGTGCCCGAGGACACCGCACCCACCGCCGAACAGGAGCGCCTCGCCCTGGAGGCCGCCGCCACCGGCGGGCCCGTGCTGGCCCTGCGGGCCCAGACCGAGCCGCCCACCGGGCAGGAACCCTCCGGCGACCCGGAGCCGCTCGGCGTGGAACTCCTCATCGCCGTGCCCGACCAGCCGGGCGTGCTGCCGGCGGTGGCCGGCGTGCTCGCCATGCACCGCCTGACCGTACGCACCGCCGAGCTGCGTGCCGTCGGCCTGCCCGACGGCGTCGACGGCTCCGTCCTGCTGCTCGACTGGCGGGTCGCCGCCGAGTACGGCTCCCTGCCCCAGGCCGCCCGCCTGCGCGCGGACCTGGTGCGTGCCCTGGAGGGCACCCTGGACATCGCGGCCCGCCTCGCCGAACGCGACGCCGCCTACCCGCGCCGCCGGGGCGTGGTCCCGCCCCCGCCCCGCGTGACCGTCGCCCCGGCCGCCTCCCGCCTGGCCACGGTCATCGAGGTCCGCGCCCAGGACGCCCCGGGGCTGCTCTTCCGCATCGGGCGGGCACTGGAGGACGCGGGAGTACGGGTGCGCAGCGCGCATGTGAGCACGCTGGGGGCGAACGCCGTGGACGCGTTCTACGTCACCGGTCCGGAAGGGGCCCCGCTGCCCGGTGAGGAGGCCGTGACGGTGACGGGGAAACTGGAGGAGACCCTGCGTGGGTGAGGACACCCCGGCGACTTGTGCGTCCGGGATACCCTGGAGGGCGATTCCCTAGCCACCGACTCCGAGGACCGACGCCGCCGTGTTCGATACTCTTTCCGATCGCCTCTCAGCGACCTTCAAGAACTTGCGCGGCAAGGGGCGCTTGAGCGAAGCGGACATCGACGCCACGGCGCGCGAGATCCGTATCGCGCTCCTTGAAGCGGACGTGGCCCTGCCGGTCGTCCGCTCCTTCATCAAGAACGTCAAGGAGCGCGCCCTCGGCGCGGAGGTCTCCAAGGCGCTCAACCCCGCCCAGCAGGTCCTCAAGATCGTCAACGAGGAACTGATCACCATCCTCGGCGGCGAGACGCGCCGGCTGCGCTTCGCCAAGCAGCCGCCGACCGTGATCATGCTGGCCGGTCTGCAGGGTGCCGGCAAGACCACCCTCGCGGGCAAGCTCGGCAGGTGGCTCAAGGAGCAGGGGCACTCCCCGCTCCTGGTCGCCGCCGACCTCCAGCGCCCCAACGCCGTCAACCAGCTCAGCGTCGTCGCCGAGCGCGCCGGCGTCGCGGTCTACGCGCCCGAGCCGGGCAACGGCGTCGGTGACCCGGTCAAGGTCGCCAAGGACTCCATCGACTTCGCGAAGTCCAAGGTCCACGACATCGTCATCGTCGACACCGCCGGCCGCCTCGGCATCGACCAGGAGATGATGCAGCAGGCCGCGGACATCCGGGACGCGGTCTCGCCGGACGAGATCCTGTTCGTCGTCGACGCGATGATCGGTCAGGACGCGGTCAACACCGCCGAGGCCTTCCGCGACGGCGTCGGCTTCGACGGCGTGGTGCTGTCCAAGCTCGACGGTGACGCCCGCGGTGGTGCGGCCCTGTCCATCCGCCAGGTCACCGGCAAGCCGATCATGTTCGCGTCGAACGGCGAGAAGCTCGACGACTTCGACGCCTTCCACCCGGACCGGATGGCCTCCCGCATCCTCGACATGGGTGACCTGCTCACCCTGATCGAGCAGGCGGAGAAGACCTTCGACCAGGCCGAAGCCCAGAAGATGGCCGAGAAGCTGGCCTCCAAGAAGGGCCAGGACTTCACCCTCGACGACTTCCTGGCCCAGATGGAGCAGGTCAGGAAGATGGGCTCCATCTCCAAGCTGCTCGGCATGCTCCCGGGCATGGGCCAGATCAAGGACCAGATCAACAACCTCGACGAGCGGGACGTCGACCGCACCGCCGCGATCATCAAGTCGATGACCCCGGGCGAGCGCCAGGACCCGACGATCATCAACGGCTCGCGCCGCGCCCGTATCGCCAAGGGTTCCGGTGTCGAGGTCAGCGCCGTGAAGAACCTGGTCGAGCGGTTCTTCGAGGCCCGCAAGATGATGTCCCGCATGGCCCAGGGCGGCATGCCGGGGATGCCCGGCATGCCCGGGATGCCGGGCATGGGCGGCGGCCCCGGCCGGACCAAGAAGAAGCAGAAGCAGGCCAAGGGCAAGCAGCGCTCCGGCAACCCGATGAAGCGCAAGCAGCAGGAGCAGGAGGCCGCCGCGCGCCGCGCCGCCGCGGCCGAGGGCGCGGGCGCCTTCGGACTGCCGCAGCAGGGCGGCAAGGACTTCGAACTCCCGGACGAGTTCAAGAAGTTCATGGGCTGACCGACCGGCGCCCCGGGGTCCTGCCCCGGGGCCTTCCGGGTCCGGGTCAGCGGGTACGTGCGATCAGATAGCGGAACACGTTCGGCATCCACACGGTGCCGTCCGGCCGCTGATACGGGTGCAGCGCCTCCGTGAGCTCCTTGTCGACCTGCACCTGGTCCGTGGCGCTGATCGCCGCGTCGAACAGCCCCGTCGACTTCAGGCCACGCACCGCGCTGCCGACATCGGCATACCCGAACGGGCAGGCCACCCGTCCGGAGCCGTCCGGCCGCAGACCCGCCCGCTGGGCGACCTCCTCCAGATCGTCGCGGTGGGCGGAACGCCAGGTGCCGCGCAGCGGTTCCGCCAGCTTCGTGGCCACGCGGAGCACGGACGCCGTGGTGCACCGCTCCGGCGGACCCCAGCCGGCCAGCACCACGGCCGCTCCGCGCTCGGCGAGCGGCGTCGCCTCCGCGAGCAGCTCACCCAGCCCCTCCGCGTCCCCCGAGCGGCAGCCGATCGGCTCGAAGGCGGTGACCACGGTGTACCCGGGCGTGTCCGCGCGGGCGGTGTCCCCGGGAGAGCCGGCCACGATCCGGGTCCCGGTACGCGCGCGTGCCTCACGGTGGTCCGGAAGCAGCCGCTGCCGCGCGAGGTCGAGCCGGTCGGTGGAGGTGTCGACACCGGTGATCGTGGCGCCGCGCGAGGCCGCCATCAGCAGCGCCAGCCCGGAGCCGCAGCCGAGTCCCAGCAGTCGTGTCGCGGGTCCCACGTCCAGTCGCTCGTAGACGGCCTCGATGAGCGGTACGAGCATCCGCTCCTGTATCTCCGACCAGTCACGCGCGCGTGCACGCAGGTCCACGCGGGGGACGGCCCCCGTGTGAGGCAGGTGCTGCCGCACGAGCGTAGGTGTCATAGGTAAGCGCCCCAATCAGCCGAGAATTGCCGCCGTGCCGGTTTCCATGGCCCCCGTGCAGTGCGCTCGCACTACCCCCGTATGTCAGGTAACTCCCCCCTCGACCCGGCGTCCAGTGGAATGCGGCGGCGGCTTGGGAGTTGCTCGTGCCAGTGGCAAGAATTCACATTCCGGCAATCCGGAGGCGCCCCGACGGCGCCGGAGGCGGGGCCGGTGCCGGTCGCAGGAGGCGGGCCCGGTAATCTCGCGGCCGAGGCGCGTGCCGTCCGGGACGTGACCTTCCGCCGCGAGAGCGACCGAAACACCTCTTGCGCATCAGCGGGACACCGCTGCCCCGCCGTGCGGACACCGTGTACGCGCTGGGCCGTACGTCAGCCTACGCACCGGCTTGGGACGAGCTGCGAGGCTTCTCCACAGATCGGCGCACCCGCCCTCGTCGGGACGCATCAGCGGCAACTGACGGGTACGTGCAAATTATTTGGGATGCCCCGGAATCGGAACACAGAGGCACCCAGGCTCGTTGTCATTACGTGAGCACGACACAGACACCACCTGTACTCGCCGCAGAGCTGGCGCAGGCGTGGGCCGACATTCAGCGGCACCACCCCGAGCTGCCCGATCTTGCCGCGCCCGAGTCCCTGATCGGGGAGTCGTCGTCCGCGTGCGGTCACGAGCTCTCCTTCGAGCGACTGCTGCACGAGGCAGTCCACGGCATCGCCGCCGCGCGCGGCGTTCGCGACACATCCCGTGCCGGCCGCTACCACAACCGCAGATTCCTCGCGATCGCCGAGGAGCTGGGCCTGGACCACCCCGACGAGCCGCACCCCAGCAGCGGCTTCTCGCTGGTCACGCTCACGCCCGAGGCGAAGCGCCGGTACCGCCCGACGATCGAGCGGCTCCAGCGCGCCCTGAAGGCCCACTCCGCCGCGACGGCGGGCGACACCGCGCGCAGTTTCCGGGGTCCGGCCGCCCGGCACGGCTCCTCCGGGGGCGGCGTCCGCGTCAAGGCCGTCTGCGACTGCGGCCGCAACGTCCGCGTCGTCCCGTCCGTCCTCGCCCAGGCCCCCATCGTCTGCGGCGGTTGCGGCAAGCCGTTCCGCATCCCGGAGGTAGCCGGCGCGGCGTGACGCCGGCCCTACGGATCCCGGCAACTCGTGGCTGCCGGAACCACCGGGGAACGTCGTCAGACGACCGGACACCGCTCCGTCGGCCGGGGGTGTGCCTGCGCGTCGTGCACGCCCGTGCCGTTGACCTACGGGTGCGCGGGCTTGCCGTGCGCGCTCGTGCCGTCGATCCGCGCGGGCCTACGGCCGGGCGGGTGCGCTTGTGCCGGCGGATGGGTCGGTCAGGCGGGGCGCGGCCAGGGCGTCGATTCCGGGCAGTCGTGCCGCAGGGCGGCACGGGTGGGCGTGCACGGTGCCTTCTCGGCGCCGGGCTGCGCGATCGGCACCCGGCCCGCCGGAACGCCAGGTGCCGATGCAGCATGCCCACCCTCACCCAACCCCTCGGCTCAAGGCGACCCGCAGGGTATGGCACAATGGCTAGCTGTACTCGACAGCCGCACAGGACCCCTCTCTCCTCCGGCTGACGCGTCCATCGGGCACTCGGGTACCGCAACCCCACGCGGCCATCTCGCCGTGCCCAACCACGTCAAATCCAGGAGAACCCACTCCCGTGGCAGTCAAGATCAAGCTGAAGCGTCTGGGCAAGATCCGTTCGCCTCACTACCGCATCGTCGTCGCCGACTCCCGTACCCGCCGTGACGGCCGGGCCATCGAGGAGATCGGCAAGTACCACCCGACGTACAACCCGTCGGTGATGGAGGTCGACAGCGAGCGTGTGGCGTACTGGCTCTCTGTCGGCGCCCAGCCGACCGAGCCCGTGCTCGCCATCCTCAAGAAGACCGGCGACTGGCAGAAGTTCAAGGGCGAGCCCGCCCCGGCGCCTCTGCTGCAGCCGGAGGAGAAGCCCGCGCGTCCGTCGTTCGAGGCGATCAGCGGCGAGGACGAGGGCAAGGGTGAGGCCATCACCCAGAAGAAGAAGGCTGAGAAGAAGGACGAGGCCTCCGCCGAGTCCGCGTCGACCGAGGCCTGAGCATGCTCGAGGAGGCTCTCGAGCACCTCGTGAAGGGCATCGTCGACAACCCTGACGATGTGCAGGTCGCCTCGCGCAACCTGCGCCGCGGACGTGTGCTCGAGGTCCGGGTCCACCCGGACGACCTCGGCAAGGTGATCGGCCGCAACGGCCGCACCGCACGCGCTCTGCGTACCGTCGTGGGCGCCATCGGCGGCCGCGGGGTCCGCGTCGACCTGGTCGACGTGGATCACGTCCGCTGACGCTTATCGCATCCGGCTCGGGCCGGGGAGGGCCACTGGGCCGTCCCCGGCCCGCAGTCGTACCGGCACCGTCAAGGCAGCCGGCCGTAGATCAGGAGAACCAAGCACCGTGCAGCTGGTAGTCGCTCGCATCGGCCGCGCCCACGGCATCAAGGGCGAGGTCACCGTCGAGGTGCGCACCGACGAGCCGGAACTGCGGCTCGCCCCCGGCGCCGTCCTGGCCACCGACCCGGCCTCCGCCGGACCGCTGACCATCGAGACGGGCCGCGTCCACAGCGGCCGTCTCCTGCTGCGCTTCGAGGGCGTGCGCGACCGCACCGCCGCGGAGGCGCTGCGCAACACCCTCCTGATCGCCGAGGTCGACCCCGACGAGCTGCCCGAGGAAGAGGACGAGTACTACGACCACCAGCTGATCGACCTCGACGTCGTCACCGAGGACGGCGAGACGGTCGGCCGGATCACCGAGATCTCGCACCTGCCCACCCAGGACCTCTTCGTGGTCGAGCGCGCGGACGGCAGCGAGGTGTTCGTGCCGTTCGTGTCGCAGATCGTCACCGAGATCGACCTGGAGGAACAGCGGGCCGTCATCGACCCGCCGCCCGGGCTCATCGACGACCGCGCCGAGATCGCCTCCTCCCGTGACGAGGACGCCGACGTATGAGGCTCGACGTGGTCACGATCTTCCCCGAGTACCTCGAGCCGCTGAACGTCTCCCTCGTCGGCAAGGCACGCGCGCGTGGACAGCTCAACGTCCATGTGCACGACCTGCGCCGCTGGACCTACGACCGGCACCACACCGTCGACGACACCCCGTACGGCGGCGGCCCCGGCATGGTGATGAAGACCGAGCCCTGGGGCGACGCGCTGGACTCGGTCCTCGCGGACGGCTACGAGACCGGCTCCCACGAGCCCGCCCTGATCGTCCCCACCCCCAGCGGACGCCCCTTCACCCAGGAGCTCGCCGTCCGGCTCTCCGAGCGCCCCTGGCTGATCTTCACCCCGGCCCGCTACGAGGGCATCGACCGGCGCGTCGTCGACGAGTACGCGACCCGGATGCCGGTGTACGAGGTGTCCATCGGCGACTACGTGCTGGCCGGCGGCGAGGCGGCCGTCCTCGTGATCACCGAGGCCGTGGCCCGGCTGCTGCCCGGCGTGCTGGGCAACGCCGACTCGCACCGGGACGACTCCTTCGCGCCCGGCGCCATGGCGAGCCTCCTGGAGGGCCCCGTCTACACCAAGCCACCCGTCTGGCGGGAGCGGGACATCCCCGAGGTGCTGCTCAGCGGCCACCACGGAAAGATCGCCCGCTGGCGGCGCGACGAGGCGCTCCGGCGCACCACGGCCCACCGGCCCGACCTCATCGAGCGCTGCGACCCCAAGGCGTTCGACAAGAAGGACCGCGAGATGCTGTCCGTCCTGGGCTGGGAACCGGACCCGGCGGGCGAGCCGTACGGCCGATTTTGGCGCAGGACCGACGGCGTGGAAGAATAGGCCGCTGTTGTGCGTCGTCCGGCGTGCGCCCCTGCCGCAGGGGGACACGACGCCCGCCCCGAGCCGCACACCTGTGATCCGATCTCTAGTTGCCGTTGATGACCTGCGGCATCAGCGAAGAAAGCAGACGAAATGTCTCACCTGCTCGACTCCGTCGACTCCGCGTCGCTGCGCAGCGACGTCCCGGACTTCCGCCCCGGCGACACCGTCAACGTCCACGTGCGCGTCATCGAGGGCAACCGCTCCCGTGTGCAGCAGTTCAAGGGCGTGGTGATCCGCCGCCAGGGTGCCGGCGTGCGCGAGACCTTCACGGTCCGCAAGGTCTCCTTCTCCGTCGGCGTCGAGCGCACCTTCCCGGTGCACACCCCGATCGTGGAGAAGATCGAGCTCGTCACCAAGGGTGACGTCCGCCGCGCCAAGCTGTACTACCTGCGTGAGCTGCGCGGCAAGGCGGCGAAGATCAAGGAGAAGCGCGAGAGCTGAGCGCTTCCCGCGGTGACAGCGGGGCCGGATAGCATCTGGCCCCGATGGACACCGAAGCACAGCCCACGGAGCGCGACCGCTCCTCCCGCCCGGCCGATTCCGAGGAGATCTCGGACACACCGGGCCCGGAGGAACGGTCGCGTTCCGCGTTGCTGTCGCGCCTCGCGGCCTGGGTGCCCGGCGGGCGGATCACCCTGGCCCTGCTGCTCTGCCTGCTGTCCCTGCTGACGCTCAACACGTTCGTCGTACGCCCGTTCCAGATTCCCAGCGGGTCGATGGAACCGGGATTGAGGGTCGGGGACCGTGTTCTCGTAAATAAGTTGGCATACCGTTTCGGAGCCGGGCCGCAGCGCGGTGACGTGGTTGTGTTCGACGGCTCCGGGTATTTCGGGGAAGCCGACTACGTCAAGCGCGTCGTCGGCGTGGGCGGTGACCATGTGGTCTGCTGCGACCAGGAGGGGAGGATCCGGGTGAACGGCCGTTCGGTCGACGAGTCGGGCTTCCTGTTCCCCGGCGACAGCCCCTCCACGGTGCCCTTCGACGTGGTCGTGCCCGAGGGACGCCTGTTCGTCCTCGGTGACCACCGCGCCGGCTCCAGCGACTCCCGCGACCACCTCGGCTCGCCCGGCGGCGGCATGATCCCCGTGGACGAGGTGATCGGCCGGGCCGACGGGATCGTCTGGCCGTTCGACCACGCCACCCGGCTGCACCGCCCCGACGCGTACGCGCGCGTGCCGTCCGCGTCCACGCGCGTGCCGTCCGCCGCGGCGGACGCGGCGCTCACCGCGGGGGGCGCGCATGGGTAATCGCGGCAAGCCCCGCGGCGTCCCCGAGACCGCCGCGGAGAACCTGCTGCCCACGGGGTCCCGCCGCGCGGCACGCCCGGCCGGCGGACGCAGCCGCGCCGAACGGCGCAAGCTCCAGCGCAAGGTCAAACGGCGCCGCAGGCGCAGCGCGGTCAAGGAGATACCCCTCCTCATCGGCGTCGCCGTCCTGATAGCCCTCGTCCTGAAGACGTTCCTCGTCCAGGCCTTCGTCATCCCGTCCGGCTCCATGGAGCAGACGATCCAGATCGGCGACCGGGTCCTGGTCGACAAGCTCACCCCCTGGTTCGGCTCCAAGCCGCAGCGCGGGGACGTCGTCGTCTTCAAGGACCCCGGCGGCTGGCTCCGGGACGAGCAGACCGTGCCCAAGAAGGAAGATCCCGTAGGGATCAAGCAGATCAAGGACGGGCTCACCTTCATCGGACTGCTGCCGTCCGACAACGAGAAGGACCTCATCAAGCGGGTCGTCGGTGTCGGCGGCGACCGCGTCCAGTGCTGTGACGCGCAGGGCCGGGTCACCGTCAACGGCGTACCGCTGAACGAGGACTACCTGTACCCGGGCAACGCACCGTCCACCACACCGTTCGACGTCACCGTGCCCGAGGGCCGGCTCTGGGTGATGGGTGACCACCGGGCCGACTCCGCCGACTCCCGCTCCCACCAGAACACCGACTACGGCGGCACCGTCTCCGAGGACGAGGTGGTGGGCCGGGCCATGGTCATCGCCTGGCCGCTCGGCCACTGGAGCACCCTCGAGGAGCCGAAAACCTACGCCTCCGTGTCGGACGCGACCTCCGGGTCGACTGCCGCCGCCCCGCCGTCGCATAGGGTTGCCCCCGACGATCCGAACGGAATTGCTCAGCTCCCGAGCCCTGCGGAACTCCCGCTCGTTATGGGAGTGGTGGGCCTGCGCCGCGCATGGGGCAGGCGGCGGCACAGAGTAAGGAGTTGGCGTGGGGGATGTGGCGGTAGGCGCACGGTCCGGACAGGGCGGCGAGGAGCACCGCGGGCGCCCCGTGGAGTCCGTCCGGGCGACGGACGGCGCCGTGACCTCCGGGAGTGACACCCCGGGCGCCAGCGGCGGCGGTCCGGGCGACGGGCGGCCCCCGACGGCGCAGGGCGGGGAGGGCGGCGGCGCCCCCAAGGCGAAGAAGCCGCGCTCCTTCTGGAAGGAGCTGCCCATCCTGATCGGTATCGCGCTGGTGCTGGCGCTGCTGATCAAGACGTTCCTGGTGCAGGCGTTCTCCATCCCCTCCGACTCGATGCAGAACACCCTCCAGCAGGGTGACCGGGTCCTGGTCGACAAGCTCACCCCCTGGTTCGGCTCCGAGCCCGAGCGCGGCGAGGTCGTCGTCTTCCACGACCCCGACAACTGGCTGGCGGGCGAGCCGACGCCCACGCCGAACCCGCTGCAGAAGGTGCTCAGCTGGGTCGGCCTGATGCCGTCCGCGGAGGAGAAGGACCTGATCAAGCGGGTCATCGGCGTCGGCGGCGACACGGTCGAGTGCAAGGGCACCGGACCGCTGAAGGTCAACGGCAAGGCGCTGAACGAGCCGTACGTCTACCCCGGCAACACCCCGTGCAGCCAGGACGACCAGGGCGGCCAGTTCAAGGTGAAGGTCCCCGAGGGGCACATCTGGGTCATGGGCGACCACCGGCAGAACTCCCGGGACTCGCGCTACAACCGGGCCGACAAGAACAACGGCATGGTGCCGGTGAAGGACGTCGTCGGCCGGGCCATCGTCATCGCGTGGCCGATCAACCGCTGGGACAACCTGCCGGTTCCGGAGACCTTCGACCAGCCGGGCCTGGACACCCGGTCGTCGGCCGCGGCCGCCCTGTCGGTGGCACCGCAGGGGCTGGCGCTCGCGGGTGCGGTGCCGCTGGTGCTGTGGCGGCGCAGGCGGAGCGAGGACCGCTGAGTCCCGTGCCGGCAAGGCCCTGGTGGCGGCGTGGTCTTGACCCGGTGATGGGCTGACCGGGCCCGGTACTGCCGGGTAGGGTGCGGCCCATGAGTGGTCAGAGCACGACGCGTACGGCCCCCAGCGGCGGCGGCACCGGCAGGGGCCCGGCGGGCAGCCGGACCGGGCAGCGGTTGTCCGGGCTGGCCGTGGCGCTGGGCATGGTGCTGTTCCTCGGCGGCTTCGCCTGGGGAGCCGTGGTGTACCGGCCGTACACCGTGCCCACCACGTCGATGGCGCCGACGATCGGCGCAGGGGACCGCGTGCTGGCGCAGCGCGTCGACAGCGGTGACGTCCGGCGCGGTGACGTCGTGGTCTTCAAGGACGCGACCTGGGCGGACGTACCCGTGGTCAAGCGTGTGGTCGCCGTCGGCGGGGACACCGTCTCCTGCTGCCAGGACGGCAAGCTGAGGGTCAACGGCAAGGAGATCGACGAACCGTATCTCGCCGAGGACACCGCCGAGAGGCTCGCGAACTTTCCGTCGGTGACCGTCCCGAAGGGGCGGCTGTTCCTGCTCGGTGACGAGCGGTCCGGCTCGGTGGACTCCACCGCCCACCTCACCGACGCGGCCAACGGCACCGTCTCCCGCGGGGCCGTCCAGGGCCGGGTCGACGCCGTGGTCTGGCCGATGGACGGCATGCTGCCGACGCCCACCGGTTTCGAGGAGCTCGGCGCCCTGTCGTCGCCCGGCCCGCTGCGCACGATGGTCGCGCTGGTGATCGCCGGGGCCGTCCTCGTCCTCGGCGGCGCCGCGTACGGGCCGATCGCGAAGCGGGCGGAGACGTCCCGGGGGCGGGCCAGGGCCGGGGCTCAGGCGAACGCGGAGCCGTCCCGTGGCCGCTGAGCCGGCCGCCCCGGTGGCCGACTCGTACGAGGGCGGCCTGCGCAGGGTGGCCCGCGTGGTGCTGCTCGACCCCCAGGACCGCATTCTGCTGCTGCACGGCCACGAGCCGGGCGATCCGGCCGACGACTGGTGGTTCACCCCCGGCGGCGGCGTGGAGGGCGACGAGACCCGCGAGCAGGCCGCCCTGCGGGAACTCGCGGAGGAGACCGGCATCACCGACGTGGAACTCGGGCCCGTGCTGTGGCGGCGCAGATGCTCCTTCCCGTTCGCCGGCCGCCGCTGGGACCAGGACGAGTGGTACTACCTCGCCCGGACCTCGCAGACGGCCACCGCGGCCACGGCGCTGACCGAGCTGGAGCGGCGTAGCGTCGCCGGTGCGCGCTGGTGGACGTGCCCGGAACTGAGCCGGGCGCATGAGACGGTGTATCCGACCAGACTCGCCGAGCTGCTGCGCACGCTGCTCGACGAAGGTCCCCCGGCCGGACCCGTGACCCTTGACACCGAAATCGTCTAGGGGCTGACGGGACTGGCGCACAATGGTGGGATCGCACGGCTGAAGGGGAACATGCCATGAGCGCCGAGGACCTCGAGAAGTACGAGACCGAGATGGAGCTCAAGCTCTACCGGGAGTACCGAGATGTCGTCGGTCTGTTCAAATACGTGATCGAGACCGAGCGGCGCTTCTATCTGACCAACGACTACGAGATGCAGGTGCACTCGGTTCAGGGTGAGGTGTTCTTCGAGGTCTCCATGGCGGACGCGTGGGTGTGGGACATGTATCGGCCGGCCCGCTTCGTGAAGCAGGTGCGCGTTCTTACGTTCAAGGACGTGAACATCGAGGAGCTCAACAAGAGCGATCTCGAGCTCCCGAGCGGGTGACGGAGTTATCCACAATCGCTGAGTTCTGCACCAAGATCCACTTGGTGGCGGCGGGTGCGTGACGGTTGGCGCCGGAGGTGGTGCCGACATGAACGCACAGCAGGCACGCAGTGCACTCGGCAGGTACGGCGAGACGCTGGCCGCACGGCGGCTGGCGGAGGCCGGGATGACGGTCCTGGAGCGCAACTGGCGCTGCGGCAGGACCGGCGAGATCGACATCGTGGCCCGGGACGGGGACGTGCTGGTCGTCTGCGAGGTGAAGACCCGCAGGGCAGGGCCTTTCCAGCACCCCATGGAGGCCATCACGCCGGCCAAGGCGAGCCGGCTGCGGGGCCTCGCGGAACGCTGGCTCCAGCAACACGGAGGCGCCCCACCGGGAGGCGTCCGCATCGACCTGGTCGGCATCCAGCTCCCGGCCCGCGGCGCACCCCGGGTCGAGCACGTGCGGGGGGTGGCCTGACATGGGCTTCGCCCGCACATGCTCGGTCGCCCTGGTGGGCGTCGAGGGCGTCGTCGTAGAGGTCCAGGCCGACCTGGAACCGGGCGTGGCCGCCTTCACCCTGGTGGGCCTCCCGGACAAGAGCCTGACGGAGAGCAGGGACCGGGTCCGGGCGGCGGTGGTGAATTCGGGGGCCGAGTGGCCGCAGAAGAAGCTCACCGTCGGTCTCAGCCCGGCGTCGGTGCCCAAGGCCGGCAGCGGCTTCGACCTGGCGGTCGCCTGTGCGGTGCTCGGCGCCGCCGAACGGATCGACCCGAGGGTGCTCGCCGACATCGTGATGATCGGCGAGCTGGGACTGGACGGCAGGGTGCGGCCGGTCCGGGGCATCCTGCCGGCCGTGCTCGCCGCGGCCGACGCGGGATACGAGCAGGTCGTCGTGCCCGAGTGCGCCGCCGCGGAGGCATCCCTGGTGCCAGGGGTCTCCGTCCTCGGCATCCGCAGCCTGCGCCAGCTGATCGCTGTGCTCACCGACGAACCCGTCCCCGAGGAGGAACAGCAGGAACTGGGCCGGCCCGATCCGCTCCTGGCCGGGCTCCGCGTCCCCGGAACCGGCGCCGCGACCGGCATGCACAGCGTCGGCGCGGCCCACCACGACCAGGGCCACGACCTCGCGGACGTCGTCGGCCAGATCTCGGCACGCACGGCCGTGGAGGTGGCCGCCGCCGGAGGACACCACCTGTTCCTCGAAGGGCCGCCCGGGGCAGGCAAGACCATGCTCGCCGAGCGGCTGCCGACGATCCTGCCCCGGCTCGAGCGCCAGGAGTCACTGGAGGTCACCGCGGTGCACTCGGTGGCGGGCCTGCTGCCCCCGGGCAAACCGCTGATCGACGTGGCCCCCTACTGCGCACCGCACCACTCGGCCACGATGCAGGCGCTCGTCGGCGGCGGCCCGGGCATCGCCAGGCCCGGAGCGGTATCGCTGTCGCACCGGGGAGTCCTCTTCCTGGACGAGACACCGGAGTTCAGCAGCCATGCACTGGACGCCCTGCGCCAGCCCCTGGAAGCCGGACATGTCGTCATCGCTCGCAGCGCGGGGGTCGTGCGCTTCCCGGCGAAGTTCCTGATGGTGCTGGCCGCCAACCCCTGCCCGTGCGGGCGCTTCTCGCTGAGGGACGACCTGTGTGAGTGCCCGCCCTCGGCGATCCGCCGCTACCAGGCCCGGCTGTCCGGCCCGCTGCTCGACCGGGTGGACCTGCGCGTGGAGGTCGACCGGGTCACGCGGAGCCAACTGACGGCGACCGGTGCCCGCGGCGAATCCACCAGCCAGGTCGCCGACCGGGTCCGGGCCGCCCGGGAGCGCGCCGCCGCGCGGCTCACCGGCACCCCCTGGCGTACCAACAGCGAGATCCCCGGGCGGGACCTGCGCAGCCGCTGGCATGCCGCATCCGGGGCGATGGACGAGGCCGAGCGGAGCCTGGAGCGGGGCGTGCTCACCGCACGCGGGCTCGACCGGGTCCTCCGGGTCGCCTGGACCGTCGCCGACCTGGTGGGCCATGACCGCCCCGACGCCACGGACGTCGCCCTGGCCCTGCAATTGCGCACCGGGGTCCCGCGGGGTGTGCCCATGGCCATCGGAGCGCTGACGTGAGTCCCGTCGACTCCTTCGACGAACCCGACGACGACCTGCTCGCCCGTGTCTTCCTCACCCGTGTCCTCGAACCCGGTGACGAGATCGGGGGGCGGTGGGTGCGGGAGTTCGGGGTGCGGGGAGTGGTGGGGCGGCTGCGGGAGCTCGGAGGGCCGTTGCCAGGGGTCAGCAGGAAGCGGTGGGACGGGCTGGTGGCTCGGGCCGAGCGGGCCGTGCCGAGGGAGGATCTCGCCGTCGCCCAGGAGGCCGGCGTGCGGTTCGTGGCGCCGGGGACGGCCGAGTGGCCCCGGCAGCTCGACGATCTGGGGGACGCCCGGCCGCTGGGGCTGTGGGTGCGGGGGCGCGCCGATCTGCGGATGTGGGCCCTGCGTTCCGTCGCCGTCGTCGGCGCCCGCGCCTGCACCGAGTACGGCGCCCACATGGCCGCCACCCTCTCCGCCGGCCTCGCCGAACGCGGCTGGGTCGTGGTCTCCGGCGGCGCCTACGGTGTCGACGGCGCCGCCCACCGCGGTGCCCTCGGCGCGAACGGCGCCACCATCGCCGTCCTCGCCTGCGGAGTCGACCGGCCCTACCCGCGCGGCCACACCGCGCTGATCAACAGGATCGCGGACCAGGGACTCGTCCTCGGCGAGCTGCCGCCCGGCGACCATCCGACCCCCAGCAGATTCATCCTCCGCAACCGCGTGATCGCCGCCCTCACCCGCGGCACCGTCGTCGTCGAGGCCGCCCACCGCAGCGGCTCCCTGGTGACCGCCAGGGCGGCCAGGCGCCTCGGCCGTCACACGATGGGAGTACCCGGACCGGCCACCAGCGGGCTCTCCGCCGGAGTGCACGAGCTGCTGCGGCAGGACGCCGTGCTGGTCACCGACGCCGCCGAGGTCGTCGAGCTCGTCGGCGGCATCGGCGAACTCGCCCCGGAGCGGCGCGGCCCCGTGCTGCCGCGGGATCTCCTGGAGGCCGGTGCCCGCCAGGTGCTCGCCGCGCTGCCCGCCCGCGCATCCGCCTCGGTGGCCGAGATCGCCCGCGGCGCACAGACCTCCCAGGACGACGCGGTCGCGAGACTGTACGAACTACGAGCACTTGGTTACGTCGAACGACACGACGACGGCTGGAAGTTGACACGCCAGGCCATGATCTCGGTCCGCGGTGATCCGAGCGCGCGCTGACCGAGCGTGTTCGGCCGTCCGGGGGAACCCCGACACGCCTGGGAAAATAAGCCAGTTGGGACACCCGGGTGATCACGCAGAGCGACGGGTGTGCCCCGGCGGGACGGCCCACGGAACGAATCTGCGCACGCCCCCGCCCCCGTTCTTCGCGCACCGCGACGCCGCAGTCACGCTACGCTCACGAGGATCCCGACACGGACAGGCAACTCGACATCAGACAGACAGCCCACCCGGGCAGCACCATCCACGGCAGAACGGCACAAGGCGACGAATGCCCCAGCACACCTCCGGGTCCGACCGGGCGGCGCTCCCCCCAGCCGCCCGCGACGGTGGCAGCGTGCGGCCGCCCGCTCCCTCGACGCTCGACGAGCTGTGGCGGTCGTACAAGGAGACGGGGGACGAGCGGCTGCGCGAGCAGCTGATCCTGCACTACTCGCCGCTGGTGAAGTACGTCGCGGGCCGGGTCAGCGTGGGACTGCCGCCCAATGTCGACCAGGCGGACTTCGTCTCCTCCGGGGTGTTCGGACTGATCGACGCGATCGAGAAGTTCGACGTCGACCGGGAGATCAAGTTCGAGACGTACGCGATCACCCGGATCCGGGGCGCGATGATCGACGAGCTGCGCGCGCTGGACTGGATCCCGCGCTCGGTGCGGCAGAAGGCCCGCAACGTGGAGCGGGCGTACGCGACCCTGGAGGCGCGGCTGCGGCGCACGCCGACGGAGGGCGAGGTCGCGCGTGAGATGGGCATCGCGGTGGACGAACTGCACGCGGTTTTCAGCCAGTTGTCGCTCGCGAACGTGGTCGCTCTGGAGGAGCTGCTGCACGCCGGCGGGGAGAGCGGCGACCGGCTGAGCCTGATGGACACGCTGGAGGACACCGCCGCCGACAATCCGGTGGAGGTGGCCGAGGACCGGGAGCTGCGGCGGCTTCTGGCGCGGGCGATCAACACGCTGCCCGAGCGGGAGAAGACCGTCGTCACGCTGTACTACTACGAAGGACTCACCCTGGCCGAGATCGGCAACGTGCTCGGGGTGACCGAGAGCAGGGTCAGCCAGATCCACACCAAGTCCGTCCTCCAGCTGCGCGCGAAACTGGCCGGCTTCGGTCGCTGAGCGGGCGCCGCCGGCCTGCGGTTCCCGGAGAGTGACTCCCGCCATGCGGGGGGCGTCCGTACAGTGGTTGACGTGCCAAGGATTCGAGCGGCCTCCGTGGCCGAGCACCGGTCGATGCAGCGAGCCGCCCTGCTGGACGCTGCACGCTCCCTGCTGTCCGAGGGTGGTACGGAGGCGCTGACCTTCCCGGCCCTCGCCGAGCGCACGGGACTCGCGCGCTCGTCCGTGTACGAGTACTTCCGGTCGCGGGCAGCGGTCGTCGAGGAACTGTGCGAGGTCGACTTCCCCGTCTGGGCGGCCGAGGTCGAGGCGGCGATGGCCGCGGCCGACGGCGCCGAGGCCAAGATCGAGGCGTACGTACGCCGGCAGCTCGCCCTCGTCGGGGACCGCCGGCACCGGGCCGTCGTGGCCATCTCCGCGAGCGAACTCGACGCGGGCGCGCGGGAGAAGATCCGCGCGGCACACGGCGGGCTGATCGCGATGATCGTCGAGGCGCTCGCCGAACTGGGCCACGCCGAGCCCCGGCTCGCGGCCATGCTCCTCCAGGGTGTCGTCGACGCGGCCGTCCGCCGCATCGAGCTGGGCGCGGCGGAAGACCCCGAGACGATCACGGAGGCGGCGGTCTCGATGGCGCTGCGGGGCGTACGAGGCTGACCGCCGCGGGCTCGGCCCGCTCGGCGGTGGGTGACCGAAGGCCCCCCGGCTCGTCACCCCGGCACCGGCACCCCCAGCACCGGCAGCAGTCTCGACGGACCCCGGTGGAGCAGCCATGGCGGCAGCAGGGTGAGGGGGTTCAGGTAGGTGCCGGCTCTCAGCAGGCCCCAGTGGACGCACGGGGCCGTGCAGTGGGAGCCGCCTGGCTCCACCACCCCGATCACCTCGCCCGCCCTCACCGCGTCGCCCTTCCTCGCCGACGCGCGCACCGGCTCGTAGGTCGTGCGCAGCGGGGGATCGCCCGTGCCGGACAGCTCCACCGAGACCACGCCCTTTCCGGCCACCCGGCCCGCGAAGGACACCCGGCCCGCCGCCACCGCCCGTACCGGCGTCCCCGGCACCGCCGCCAGATCGACACCGCGATGCCCCCGGCCGTACGGCGTCGCCGGCGGCTCCCAGCCGCGGAGCACCCGGGGACGTGACCCCACGGGCCACGCACGCCCGACAGCAGGAACATCCTCAGCCCCCTCGTCCCCCTCCCCCGACGCCAGCAGCTGCGCCGGGGGAGGGGACAGCAGCAGCGTGCATGTCAGGGCCAGCAGCACCGCCAGCCGGGTCACCGCTCTCGCACATCGCCTCACTCGCATGCCGCAAGCGTCCCGGAGATCCGCGATCATGGCCGGGACCTGTGGACCACCGGCGGCTTGTGGACAACGGCGTCACCCGGCGCCCCGCGGGTCCCGTACACTTCTGGTGGCGACCCGGGCCACCGGGTCGACTTCGCACGCCCCGACATCGGGACCGGTCACGGCCGCTCCCGCTGTCAGCGCCCCTCGGTCCTTCGTGGCAACGGCGCGTCGTGGGCGTCAGGCGCGGGAGCCGTCCGGCCCCCGCGGCACAACCGAGAAATTCAAGGAGATACGGCCATGGCCGTCGTCACGATGCGGGAGCTGCTGGAGAGCGGCGTCCACTTCGGTCACCAGACCCGTCGTTGGAACCCGAAGATGAAGCGCTTCATCTTCACGGAGCGCAACGGCATCTACATCATCGACCTGCTCCAGTCGCTGTCGTACATCGACCGCGCCTACGAGTTCGTCAAGGAGACCGTCGCCCACGGCGGCACGGTCATGTTCGTCGGCACGAAGAAGCAGGCGCAGGAGGCCATCGCCGAGCAGGCCACCCGCGTCGGCATGCCCTACGTCAACCAGCGCTGGCTGGGCGGCATGCTCACCAACTTCTCGACCGTCTACAAGCGCCTGCAGCGCCTGAAGGAGCTCGAGCAGATCGACTTCGAGGACGTGGCCGCCTCCGGCCTCACCAAGAAGGAGCTCCTGGTCCTCTCCCGTGAGAAGGCCAAGCTGGAGAAGACCCTCGGCGGTATCCGCGAGATGCAGAAGGTGCCCAGCGCCGTCTGGATCGTGGACACCAAGAAGGAGCACATCGCGGTCGGCGAGGCCCGGAAGCTCAACATCCCGGTCGTCGCCATCCTCGACACCAACTGCGACCCCGACGAGGTCGACTACAAGATCCCGGGCAACGACGACGCGATCCGCTCCGTCACCCTGCTCACCCGCGTGATCGCCGACGCCGTCGCCGAGGGCCTCATCGCCCGCAGCGGTGTCGCGACCGAGGGCAAGGGCGAGAAGGCCGCCGGCGAGCCGCTCGCCGAGTGGGAGCGCGACCTGCTCGAGGGCGAGAAGAAGGCCGAGGAGGCCCCGGCCGCCGAGGCCGCCCCCGCCGCCGAGGCCGAGAAGCCGGCCGAGGCCCCCGCCGCCGAGGCCGCCCCGGCCGCCGAGGGCGAGCAGGCCTGACCGTCCGTCAGCGTCAGCGATGACGGCGGGAGCGGGTACTCCTCACCCAGCGCCTTCGGCGCGGTGAAGTCCGCTCCCGCCGTTCACCCGTAGGTCGGCGGCGCGACGCAGAACTGCATACATATGTAGAGCACACAGCCGCAGATCTTCGATCCTCCAGACTTCGAGAAAGATTCACAGACTCATGGCGAACTACACCGCCGCCGACGTCAAGAAGCTCCGGGAGCTCACCGGCGCCGGCATGATGGACTGCAAGAAGGCGCTGGACGAGGCCGAGGGCAACGTCGACAAGGCCGTCGAGGCGCTCCGCATCAAGGGCCAGAAGGGCGTCGCCAAGCGCGAGGGCCGCTCCGCCGAGAACGGCGCCGTGGTCTCGATCATCGCCGACGACAACTCCTCCGGCGTCCTCGTCGAGCTGAAGTGCGAGACGGACTTCGTCGCCAAGGGCGAGAAGTTCCAGGCCGTGGCCAACGCCATCGCCGAGCACGTCGCGAAGACCTCCCCGGCCGACATCGAGGCCCTGCTCGCCTCCGAGATCGAGGCCGGCAAGACCGTCCAGGCGTTCGTGGACGAGGCCAACGCCAACCTGGGCGAGAAGATCGTCCTGGACCGCTTCGCGCAGTTCTCCGGCGGTTACGTCACCGCCTACATGCACCGCACGATGCCCGACCTGCCGCCGCAGATCGGCGTGCTCGTCGAGCTCGACAAGCCGAACGCCGAGGTCGCCAAGGGCGTCGCCCAGCACATCGCCGCCTTCGCGCCGAAGTACCTCTCCAAGGAGGACGTGCCGGCCGAGGTCGTCGAGGCCGAGCGTCGCATCGCCGAGGAGACCACCCGCGCCGAGGGCAAGCCCGAGGCCGCCCTGCCGAAGATCGTCGAGGGTCGCCTCAACGGCTTCTTCAAGGACGCCACGCTGCTCGGCCAGCCCTACGCGCTGGACAACAAGAAGTCCGTCCAGAAGGTCCTGGACGAGGCCGGTGTCACCCTGAAGCGCTTCACGCGCATCAAGGTCGGCATCTGAGTCCGTACCGCGACGGACGCGCGACCCGGATAGGGTCGACAGCAGTCGTCCGGACACGGCGTCACGCACGCGCGCGTGCCGGACGACAGCAGATCTGACGAGGAGGCCATTGCCGCACGGGATGCGAAACACGCCCCACCGGCAATGGCCTTCTTGTATGTGCAACACGTGAAAGAGGCGGGATCCGACCATGACCACCAAGGCTGAGAAGAGCGACGACGGCAAAGTACGCGGCCGGTTTCTGCTGAAGCTGTCCGGAGAGGCCTTCTCCGGTGGCGGGGGCCTGGGCGTCGACCCCGACGTGGTGCACGCCATCGCACGCGAGATCGCGGCCGTCGTGCGGGACGGCGCACAGATCGCGATCGTCATCGGCGGCGGGAACTTCTTCCGCGGCGCCGAACTGCAGGTGCGCGGCATGGACCGCGCCCGCTCCGACTACATGGGCATGCTCGGCACCGTGATGAACTGCCTGGCCCTCCAGGACTTCCTGGAGAAGGAGGGCGTGGACTGCCGCGTGCAGACCGCCATCACCATGGGCCAGGTCGCCGAGCCCTACATCCCGCTGCGCGCCGTACGGCACCTGGAGAAGGGCCGTGTGGTCATCTTCGGCGCCGGCATGGGCATGCCGTACTTCTCCACCGACACCACCGCCGCCCAGCGCGCCCTGGAGATCGACGCCGAGGCGCTGCTGATGGGCAAGAACGGCGTGGACGGGGTCTACGACTCCGACCCGAAGACCAACCCCGACGCGGTGAAGTTCGACCACCTCGGCTACGGGGAGGTCATCACGCGCGATCTGAAGGTCGCCGACGCCACGGCCGTCACGCTGTGCCGCGACAACAAGCTCCCGATCGTGGTCTTCGAGCTTCTGGCGGAGGGCAATATCGCCCGCGCCGTCAAGGGTGAGAAGATCGGCACGCTGGTGGGTGACCAGGTCAGCCACGGCTGATCACCCTGACCGGGGGATGGACAATGTCCCGCCGGTCGGGAACCGTGCAGAAAGAAGACGCGACGCAGCCGGCCGCCGCCGAGACAACGGAACCGCAGCCGGGCCTACTCAAGACACGCAGGAGCAAGTGGTGATCGAAGAGACCCTCCTCGAGGCCGAGGAGAAGATGGAGAAGGCCGTCGTGGTCGCCAAGGAGGACTTCGCCGCGATCCGCACCGGCCGTGCGCACCCGGCGATGTTCAACAAGATCGTGGCCGACTACTACGGCGCGCCGACGCCGATCAACCAGCTGGCCTCGTTCTCCGTGCCCGAGCCGCGCATGGCCGTGGTCACGCCGTTCGACAAGAGCGCGCTGCGCAACATCGAGCAGGCGATCCGCGACTCCGACCTGGGCGTCAACCCGAGCAACGACGGCAACATCATCCGGGTGGTGTTCCCCGAGCTGACCGAGGAGCGCCGCCGCGAGTACATCAAGGTCGCCAAGGGCAAGGGCGAGGACGCCAAGGTGTCCATCCGCTCGGTGCGCCGCAAGGCCAAGGACGCCATCGACAAGCTGATCAAGGACGGCGAGATCGGCGAGGACGAGGGCCGCCGCGCGGAGAAGGAGCTCGACGACACCACGCACAAGTACGTCGCCCAGGTGGACGAGCTCCTGAAGCACAAGGAAGCAGAGCTGCTCGAGGTCTGATGAACGACTCTTCCTGGGGAACCCCGCCGCAGACCGGGTACTGGGGGCCGTCCGACCAGGGGCCTGTCCAGGGGGCTGCCCCGGCGGGTCCCGCGTACGATGCGCACAACGCGCAGCAGACTCGCCCCCTGCCCTACGTGGCCGACGTGCCCGCGCACGGCGGAGACCAGGATGCGGACCGGGGGGCCGCCCGGCTGAGCGGCCCCCTGTTCCGAGACGAGACGACGCAGGCACGCACCCACCCGGGGGAGGTGCCGCAGAATCCGGAGCCCATGCCCGACGCCTCGCAGCCGGCACCTCGGCCGCCGAAGAAGAGCGCCGGGCGCGACCTCGGTGCGGCGATAGGCGTCGGGGTCGGCCTCGGTGCCGTGATCGTCGCCTCGCTGTTCGTCGTGAAGGCCGTCTTCGTCGGTGTGATCGCCGTGGCCGTGGTGGTGGGCCTGTGGGAGCTCACGAAGCGGCTCCAGGAGCGCAAGGGCATCAAGGCGCCGCTGGTGCCGCTCGCGCTCGGCGGTGCGGCCATGGTGATCTCCGGATACGTCGGGGGCGCCGAGGGCGCGTGGGTCGCCATGGCGCTCACCGCGCTGGCGGTGCTGGTCTGGCGGATGACCGAGCCGCCCGAGGGCTACCTCAAGGACGTCACGGCGGGCCTGTTCGCGGCGTTCTACGTGCCGTTCCTGGCGACCTTCGTCGCGATGATGCTCACCGCCGACGACGGCGCCTGGCGCGTGTTGACCTTCCTGCTGCTGACGGTCGTCAGCGACACCGGCGCGTACGCGGTCGGCTGGCGCTTCGGCAAGCACAAGCTCGCTCCGCGGATCAGCCCCGGCAAGACCCGCGAGGGGCTGCTCGGCGCGGTCTCCTTCGCCATGGTGGCGGGCGCCCTGTGCATGCAGTTCCTCATCGACGACGGCACCTGGTGGCAGGGCCTGCTGCTCGGCCTCGCCGTCGCGGCCAGCGCGACGCTGGGCGACCTCGGCGAGTCCATGATCAAACGCGATCTGGGCATCAAGGACATGGGCACCCTCCTCCCGGGCCACGGCGGCATCATGGACCGCCTGGACTCACTCCTGCCGACGGCGCCGGTGGTGTGGCTGCTGCTCGTGCTCTTCGTGGGGTCCGGCTGAACAGCCGTTCCACAGCACTCCCGACCCACCCCTTCCGGGCATATGATCACCGCACCGTGATCGTCGTGCACGGGAGGGGTGGGGTGTATGTGGGGGCGCAAGCGCACCAGACGTGACCAGGCGGACGAGAACCTGGAGGCGGTCGAGCAGACGCTGAGCTCGACCGACCAGGCCCATGAGGGGCTGATGGAACTGGTCGCCGCCACGCTGGGGGAGATCGAGGCCGTCCAGGCGCTGCTCGGCGGGCGGGACGGTGTGCCCGTCGACGCCATCAGCCCGCAGCTGGAGGCCGCCCTCTCGACGCTCGGCCGCCTGCAGGACGTGGCCCAGCAGTACCTGGACAACCGGGAGCGTGCCGTCGCCGAGCTGCGCAACGGCGTCGACGCGGCGCTGCCGTGGCTGGAGGTGATGGTGGAGCAGGCCGACGGCATGGCGGAAGCAGGCGAGGAACTCGTCGGCATGACGGAGGCTCTCGTCGAAGTCAGGATGAAGACCGAGCGCCTGCGCGCGGAACTGGTCCCCCTGCGCGAGCGGGTGTACGCCGCCGTGCGCGCGGCGCAGGACGAACTGCACGCCGCGCAGGGTGCGGGGGGCTGGTACGGCTGGCAGGCGGACCTCGCGGCGCTCGGCGACCGGCTGACCGCCCTGGACGAGGGCCGGGTCATTCCGACGCCCGAGTTCAAGATCGGCGACCGTTACCGCGAGGTCGAGCGCCAGGTGGCCACGTTGCGCGACGCGATGGCCCAGGCCGTCCGCTGACCGGAGAGGCCGCCGGGCCGGGCAGGGCCGTCGGCCTCCATGATCAAGGAAACGTCCCCCGAACGGTCGGAGCGGTCCCCGAGATGGCGGCACGCGGCGCTGAGGCACCGGCCGCGTGCCTGAGCGGGCGGGTTCAGAAGATCGGCGTCTGTGCTTCGACTTCGGCGAGCCCTTCCTCCATGGTCAGCGAGGGCAGCACGCGGACGCGGTTCCAGTGGGTGAGACGAGACTCCACCAGGAAGCGGTCGACGTTCTCGACCTTGTCGGACCGTACGACCACGACGATCGTGTGCTCGCGGTTGACGAAGGGGCCGGCCACGATCTCGACGCCTGCCTTCTGGGCGAGGTTCGGGGTGTCGGGGGCGGTCTGCAGCAGCAGGTCGCGCGTTGTCGCGTTGGAGGTCGGACAGACTTCCGGAGTGTGGGTCGCGATCAGGACGAAGTGCATCTCGGGTCCCTTCTACTCGAGGGTCCCCTGATCACAGCCTAGGCCGCCCCGAAGCGCCCTGCGAGATCCGATGCCGGCTCTCAGGCTTTGCAGAAGGGGAAGGACGTCCGGGCCATGCGCTCGCCTGCTCACCCGGCCCCACCGCCGACGGCAGTGACGGCAGCGCTGACGGCAACGACGGCGAACGGCAGTGGTACTCGACGGCACAGCACAGCATTGGCGTGGTACCGCCGTCCCAGCCCACCCATGCTTGCCCGCGTCTTCCAAGCACCGGTCCCAGGACTGCATGATCCAGAGATGGACGAGTACGCGTGGCCGACGGACCCTGAAGTGCCGGCTGCCGAGGACAGGCGGCGGAGTTGGGCGGCAACCGTGGCGGCCCTACCCGTGGGTCACTGGATCACCGGCAAGGTCGTCGGGCGCCGGCCATTCGGGGTCTTCCTGCGGATAAAGGGCGTGCCCGACGCCGTGGCGTTGGCGGAGATCACGGCCATGCCGCTCGGAATGAATCTCCCCGCCCTAGGGGCCCTCGTTCGTGGACAGGTCCTCTGGCACGTCGACCACAACCACCAGGTCAAGGTCCGGCTCGATGAGTGGCTGGCAACCGACGAGTGATCGCCGCTGGGCCGTCCCCGGGCCGTCCGAGGCCGCTCACGGGCGACCAGCGACGACCACCAGCGACAGGTGTGGCAGCCAACACCCGCAGGTCACCCGAGTCGATCTGCGACACTGGTACAGCCATGCCTAAGCCCGGAGAACTTACCTTTGTCGCGCCGCGCGGAGCCAAGCTGCCGCCGCGGCATCTTGCCGATCTCTCGCCTGCCGAGCGCAAGGAGGCGGTCGTTGCGGTCGGTGAGAAGCCGTTTCGTGCCAAGCAGCTGTCGCAGCACTACTTCGCGCGGTACGCGCATGATCCGGAGCAGTGGACGGACATCCCGGCCGGTTCCCGCGGGCGGCTGCGGGAGGCGCTGCTTCCCGAGCTGATGACCGTCGTGCGGCATCTGTCGACCGACCAGGGCACCACCCGCAAGACGCTGTGGAAGCTGTTCGACGGGACGCTCGTCGAGTCCGTGCTGATGCGGTACCCGGACCGGGTGACCATGTGCATCAGCTCGCAGGCCGGGTGCGGGATGAACTGTCCGTTCTGCGCGACCGGGCAGGCGGGACTCGACCGGAATCTGTCCACCGCGGAGATCGTGCATCAGATCGTCGACGGGATGCGGGCGCTCCGGGACGGGGAGGTGCCCGGCGGGCCCGCGCGGCTGAGCAACATCGTGTTCATGGGCATGGGCGAGCCGCTCGCCAACTACAAGCGGGTCGTGGGGGCCATTCGCCGCCTCACCGACCCCGAGCCGGACGGGCTCGGGCTGTCGCAGCGGGGGATCACCGTGTCGACGGTGGGGCTCGTTCCGGCGATTCACCGGTTCTCCGACGAGGGCTTCAAGTGCCGGCTCGCCATCTCCCTGCACGCCCCGGACGACGAGCTGCGCGACACCCTCGTCCCCGTGAACACCCGGTGGAAGGTGCGCGAGGTGCTCGACGCCGGGTTCGAGTACGCGGCCAAGTCCGGTCGGCGGCTGTCCATCGAGTACGCGCTCATCCGTGACATCAACGACCAGGCGTGGCGCGGTGACCGGCTCGGACGGCTGCTCAAGGGGCGGCCCGTGCATGTCAATCTCATCCCGCTGAACCCCACGCCCGGTTCCAAGTGGACCGCCTCGCGGCCCGAGGACGAGAAGGCGTTCGTGGAGGCGATCGCCGCGCACGGTGTGCCGGTCACCATCCGGGACACCCGTGGCCAGGAGATCGACGGGGCCTGTGGTCAGCTCGCCGCGAGCGAGCGGTAACCTGACCGGCGTACACCTTCATATTCCGACAGGGGAGCGCCACAGCGCTGAGAGTGCGGCACCGGCCGCAGACCCTCCGAACCTGGCCCAGGTCATTCTGGGTAGGGAGATCGGTCACCACTCGAGCTGTTGCGCCCTGCCCGGGACCCTCACGGGTGTCCCGGGCAGGGCCGCGTCTCTTCCTGGTCACTCCAGGAGGAATCCAGTGAGCATCACCAAGAAGGTCACCGTCCTGGCCGTCGGGCTGGGGCTGGTCACGCTGTCCGCGTGCGGGTCGTCCGACGGCGACGACCCGAGCGGCGGCGGGTCGAAGACCGTGACCCTGGTCAGCCACAATTCGTGGGCCGCGTCCGAGGACGTCGTCGCCGCCTTCGAGAAGCAGTCCGGCTACAAGGTCAAGGTCCTCGAGGACGGCGACGCCGGGCAGGCCGTCAACAAGGCGATCCTGACCAAGGACAACCCCCAGGGCGACGTCTTCTTCGGCGTCGACAACACCCTGCTGTCCCGCGCCCTCGACAACGGGCTGTTCCAGCCGTACGAGGCGAAGGGCTCCGACCTGATCCTGCCCGAGTACCGGGTGGACGGGGACAAGCACCGGGTCACCCCCGTCGACACCGGCGACGTCTGCGTCAACTACGACAAGAAGTACTTCGCCGATCACAAGCTCGACCCGCCCAAGACCTTCGACGATCTGATCAAGCCCGAGTACAAGGACCTCCTCGTCACCGAGAACGCCTCCACCTCCTCACCCGGCCTCGGCTTCCTGCTCGGCACCGCCGCGAAGTACGGCGACGACCGCTGGCAGGACTACTGGAAGAAGCTCAAGGCCAACGGCGTCAAGGTCGTCGACGGCTGGGAGCAGGCCTACAACGAGGAGTTCTCCGGTTCGGCCGGCGGCAAGAAGGCGAAGGGCGACCGGCCGCTCGTCGTGTCGTACGCGTCCTCACCGCCCGCCGAGGTGATCTACGCCGACCCGAAGCCGGACACCGCGCCCACCGGCGTCGCCGAGGGCACCTGCTTCCGCCAGGTCGAGTACGCGGGCCTGCTGAGCAACGCGAAGAATCCCGAGGGCGGCAAGGCGCTGCTCGACTTCCTGATCAGCAAGACGTTCCAGGACGACATGCCGCTGAACATGTTCGTCTACCCGGTGCGCGAGGGCGCCCAGGTGCCTCAGGAGTTCGTGAAGTTCGGGCCGCAGGCGAAGGACCCGGAGACCATGGACCCGGCGAAGATCGCCGACAACCGTGACCAGTGGGTCAAGTCGTGGACCTCGCTCGTCCTGAAGTGAGCCGGACCGCGCCGGTGAGCCGCGCCGCGGCCAGGTGGCGCGGGAACGCGGCGCGGCTCGGTCTGATGGCCGTGCCCGTCGCGTTCTTCGCCGTCTTCTTCGCCTACCCCGTCGCCGCGATCGTCGCGCGGGGGTTGAAGACCGACGGCGGCTGGCAGCTCGGGCGGATCGGGGACGTGCTGGCCCAGCCGGACATCCGGCACGTCCTGTGGTTCACCACCTGGCAGGCGCTCGTCTCCACCGCCCTGACCCTGGTGATCGCCCTGCCCGGCGCGTACGTCTTCGCCCGCTTCGAGTTCCCCGGCAAACAGCTGCTGCGGGCCGTGGTCACCGTGCCGTTCGTGCTGCCGACGGTGGTCGTCGGCACGGCGTTCATGGCGCTCGTGGGGCGCGGCGGACTCCTCGACGAGTGGTGGGGGGTACGCCTGGACACCACCGTGTGGGCGATCCTGCTCGCGCACGTCTTCTTCAACTACGCCGTCGTCGTACGGACCGTGGGCGGGCTGTGGGCGCAGCTCGACCCGCGGCAGGAGGAGGCCGCGCGGATGCTCGGCGCCTCCCGCTTCACCGCCTGGCGGACCGTCACGCTGCCCGCGCTCGTGCCCGCCGTCGCCGCGGCGACGCTGATGGTCTTCCTGTTCACCTTCACCTCCTTCGGTGTGGTGCAGATCCTCGGCGGGCCCACCTTCTCCACCCTCGAAGTGGAGATCTACCGGCAGACCTCCGAGATCTTCGACCTGTCCACGGCCGCCGTGCTGACGATGATCCAGTTCGTCGCGGTCGGCTCGATCCTCGCCCTGCACGCCTGGACCGTGCGGCGCCGGGAGACCGCGCTGCGGCTGGTGGACGCGTCCGTGACCGCGCGCCGGCCGCGCGGCGCCGGGCAGTGGACGCTGCTCGGCGGGGTGGTCGCCACCGTCGCCGTACTGCTCGTGCTGCCGCTCGCCGTGCTGGTGGAGCGCTCCTTCGGCGCCGCGGACCTCGGCTACTACCGGGCGCTGACCCGGGACGACGGCGGGGTGTTCCTGGTCGCGCCGATCCAGGCCGTCGCCAACTCGCTGCAGTACGCGGTCGCCGCCACCGTCATCGCCGTGCTGATCGGGGGGCTCGCCGCGGTGGCGCTGACCCGGAGGGACGCGGGGCGGCTGGTGCGCGGTTTCGACGCGCTGCTGATGCTGCCGCTCGGGGTGTCCGCGGTGACGGTCGGCTTCGGTTTCCTGATCGCCCTCGACGAGCCGCCGCTGGATCTGAGGTCCTCGTGGATCCTGGTGCCGCTCGCGCAGGCGCTGGTGGGCGTCCCGTTCGTCGTGCGGACCATGCTGCCGGTGCTGCGGGCGGTGGACGTACGGCTGCGGGAGGCGGCGGCGGTGCTCGGGGCGTCGCCGTGGCGGGCCTGGCGGGAGGTGGACCTGCCGATGGTGCGGCGAGCGCTGCTGATCGCGGCCGGGTTCGCCTTCGCGGTGTCGCTGGGGGAGTTCGGGGCGACGGTGTTCATCGCGCGGCCGGACAACCCGACGCTGCCGGTGGCCGTGGCGCGGCTGCTGGGGCGGCCGGGTGACCTCAACTACGGCCAGGCGATGGCCCTGTCGACGATGCTGATGATCGTGTGCGCGGTGGCGCTGCTGGTGCTGGAGCGGCTGCGGACCGACCGGACCGGGGAGTTCTAGATGCTGCTGAGCCTTGAGGGCGCGACCGTCCGCTTCGGGGGCAGGGCGGTGCTGGACACGGTGGACCTGTCGGTCGCCGAGCACGAGATCGTCTGCGTTCTCGGGCCCAGCGGCAGCGGCAAGTCGACGCTGCTGCGGGTGGTGGCCGGGCTCCAGCCCCTCGATGCCGGGCACGTGCTGCTCGACGGCCGCGACCAGTCCGGTGTGCCCGCGCATCGGCGCGGGGTCGGGCTGATGTTCCAGGACCACCAGCTGTTCCCGCAGCGGGACGTGGCCGGCAACGTGTCCTTCGGGCTGCGGATGCGCGGCGCCTCGCGCGGTGAACAGGCCGGTCGCGTGCGGGAGTTGCTGGATCTCGTCGGTCTGCCGGGGGCGGCCGGGCGGGCGGTCGCGGCCCTGTCCGGCGGTGAGCAGCAGCGGGTGGCGCTGGCGCGGGCGCTCGCGCCGAGCCCGCGGCTGCTGATGCTCGACGAGCCGCTCGGCCAGCTCGACCGGTCCCTCAGGGAGCGGCTGGTCGTCGAACTGCGCGAGCTGTTCGGCCGGTTGGGCACCACCGTGCTCGCCGTGACCCACGACCAGGGGGAGGCGTTCGCGCTGGCCGACCGGGTGGTGGTGATGCGGGACGGCCGGATCGCCCAGTCCGGCACACCGCTGCAGGTGTGGCAGCGGCCCGCGAACGCCTTCGTGGCGCGGTTCCTCGGCTTCGAGAACGTCGTCGAGGCGACCGTCGGCGCGGACGTCGCGGTGACGCCCTGGGGCAAGGTCCCCGTGCCCGCCGACGCCCCGCAGGGCGCCCGCACTCTTCTGATCAGGCCCGCCGGGGTGCGCCTGGTTCCCGCCGACGCCGGCCTGCGCTGCACGGTGGCCGCCCGTACTTTCCGCGGCACCCATGTCGCCGTCCACCTCCAGCCCGAGGACGCCCCGCGCCTGGAGGCCGCCTGCCCGCTGCGGGCGGCACCCGAGGTCGGCGACGAGGTCGGGGTCGAGTTCGACGCGGCGGAAATCGTGGTGCTGGGCTGATCACCGCGCTCGTAGGGTGACGTCATGACCACGCTCTCCCACGACCGCTACTGCGACGAAATCACCCACCGGACAGGGCAGTTCAGGGCCCTGCTGACCTCCGGGTCCGGCCTCTTCGCGACGGTGCCGACCTGCCCGGACTGGACCCTGGAGCAGCTGGTGCGCCATGTCGGACGGGCCCTGCTCTGGGTGGAGCTGCTGGTGCGCACCCGGGCCCAGGAGGAGGTCCCGATCGACGACGTACCGGGGACCGAGGGGCCCGGCACCCGCGGAGATGCCGCCGCGCTGGAGACGTGGCTGGCCGAGGCCGGTGCGGCGGCGGTGGCCGCGCTGCGGGAAGCCGGACCGGACACGCGCGTGTGGGCATGGTCCGGGATCCACACCACCGGGTTCTGGGCCCGGCGGATGACCCACGAGCTCGTCGTCCACCACGCGGACGCCATGCTCGCCGCGGGCCGGCCCTTCGCGCCGGTCGCGGCCGAGGTGGCCGCCGACGCGGTGGACGAGTGGCTGGAGATCGTGCAGTTCGTGCAGCGGGTCCTGCCGGACGGCCCGGCGAAGGATCTGCGCCGGCCCGGCGCCTCGCTCCACCTGCACGCCACCGACACCGCGCCCGGTCTGAACGCCGAGTGGCTGATCGAGCTCGGTGAGGACGGTGTCACCTGGCGCCGCGGGCACGAGAAGGCGAGCGTCGCCCTGCGCGGCCCGCTCACCTCCCTGCTCCTCGCCTTCTACCGGCGCCTGCCGCTGGACGCCCCGCGGCTCGAGGTGCTCGGCGACCGGAAGCTGCTGGAGTTCTGGCTGGAGCGGGCGACGTTCGGCTGAGACGGGCCACCGGCCGGGGCGGCACGACGGTGGCCCGCCCCCCCGCCCCCGGCACGGGCGGCACGAGGCCGGCCCGCCCCCCGGCAGGGGACGGACCCCAGGCAAGGGACGGGCCGGCGGAAGGGCGGGGCCGGATCAGCGGTCGCTGTCCGAGCCCCGGCGCCGCATGCCGAGGAAGACCGCGCCGCCGCCGACGACGACCAGCGCGCCCGCGACACCGGCGATCAGAGCGGTGTTGGAGCCGGCGCCGGTCTCGGCGAGGTTGGACTCGCCGACCGCGGGCGACGGGGCGTTGCTCGCGGTGTCCGCGGGAGCGCTGCTCTCGCTCTCCGGCTCCGAGGGGGCGGGGGTGCCGGGCTCCTCGGCCGGGGTCGAGGCGGAGTCCGACGGAGTGGGCGTCGGGCTCGGGGTCTGCTCCTGCTTCTTCTTGCACGCCGTGGCCGGGGTGGTCAGGTTCGGCTCGATGTCCGCGTCCACGTGGGGCTCGGCCTTGATGTGGATGCGGTACTCGGCGTTCGGCTTCCAGTCCTCCTCGAAGGTGAGGGTCACGCCGTCGCGGGAGCCCTTGACCACCTTCTCGCCGACCTTCTTCACGTCGGCGCCGTTGTTCTCCAGGAACACGCTGACGGTGGCCGGGATCCCCTTGGGGTCGACGTCGGTGACGGTGATGACACCGTTGTCACCGACACACTTGGCCTCGGCCGAGAAATCGCTGATGCCGGAGGCCGCCGCGGTGCCGGCGGCGCCGAGGGCGAGCGCGGCCGACGCGGAGGCGACGCCGAGAGCACGCACGGTACGTGTGACGGTACGGCGCGGGGCCGTACGACGGGATACGGACAGAACTGTCACGTTTGTCCTTCACTGGGATGCGCAAATGCGGGGGGTTGAGGGAGAGCTGACGGGACATCAGCTCTCCCAGGTGGCACCCAGGTTTATAAGCGCCGCATAAGTAGTGTCAACGCATATGCCGATCGCGGCCCCCGGCTTTGCCTTCTCATTAACCGCCCAGACGTTTCAACGCCCCGGGAGCCTCCTCGATCCGGTCCACCAGGGCGATCCGCGCCTCCATCGACCGCTCCCGCGCGAGCGCCTGCAGCAGCGGCCAGGCCGGCAGCTTCTCCGTCCAGTGCGCCCGGTCCACCAGCACCATGGGCGTCGGCTCCCCGCGCGACTCGTAGTAGTTGGGCGTCGCGTTGTCGAATATCTCCTGTACGGTCCCGGCGGCGCCCGGAAGGAAGACCACACCCGCGGTGCACCGGGCCAGCAGACCGTCCTCGCGGGTGGCGTTGGCGAAGTACTTCGCGATGTGCGACGCGAAGGCGTTGGGCGGCTCATGGCCGTAGAACCAGGTCGGGATGCCGACCGAGTGGTTGCCCTTCGGCCAGCGGGTGCGCACCTCGAAGGCGGCACGGGCCCAGTCGGTGACCGACGGGGCGAACGAGGGGGCCACCGCGAGGAGTTCGCACGCCTCGTCCAGCATCGCGTCGTCGTACGGGGCCGAGTAGGCGCCGAGGTTCGCGGCCTCCATCGCGCCGGGACCGCCGCCCGTCGCCACCGTGAACCCGGCCTGGGTGAGCGCGCGGCCCAGCCGGGCGGCACCCCGGTACTGCTCGGTGCCGCGGGCCATCGCGTGTCCGCCCATGACCCCCACCACCCGTGCCCCGCGCAGGAGTTCGTCGAGGGCGTCGGACATGGAGTCGTCGTGGACGGCGCGCAGCATCGAGGCGAAGATGTCGCCGTCGGCCCTGGTCCGCTGGAACCAGGCGTAGGCGAGGGCGTCCGGTGTCGCCTCGTAGCCCTTGTCGAGCGAGGCGAACAGGTCGCCGGGGGTGTAGAGATGACCCCGGTAGGGGTCGAAGGGCAGTCCGGGCACGGGCGGAAGCACGAGCGCGCCGTCGGCGCGGAGCTTCTCCGCCGCCTCGGCGCGCATCCGGCAGCCCAGGAACACCGCCTCCGCGGTGTCCGTGGTCAGCAACTCCCGTGTCCGGTCGGTCAGATCGACGGACTGGACCCGGAAGCCGGAGAGGGTGCCGCGGGCCGAGACGATCGCGTCGAACTCCTCGATCGTCTCGATCTCGCGGTCACCGTGATGGGCGGCATGGGCGGGAGAGGTCTGCACCCGCCCCATGCTAGGCCCGTCGTGTTCTCAGCCCTCCACCGCGGACGGGTCCATCCAAATGACTTCCCAGGTGTGGCCGTCGAGGTCGTCGAAGGCGCGCCCGTACATGAAGCCGTAGTCCTGCGTCTCGCCGCTGGGGGAACCGCCCGCCGCGATCGCCTTGTCGATCAGCTCGTCCACCTTCTCGCGGCTCTCCGCGCTCAGCGCGATCAGCACCTCGCTGGACTTCGTCGCGTCGACGATCTCCTTCTTGGTGAACGAGGCGTACTTCTCCCTGGTGAGCAGCATCGCCACGATGGTGTCGCTGATCACGACCGAGGCGGCGGTCTCGTCACTGAACTGCTCGTTGATCGAGTAGCCGAGCTCCGTGAAGAACTTCTTCGAGGCGTCGAGGTTGTTGACGGGCAGGTTCACGAAGATCATCTGCTGGTACATGGTGGGGCCTCTCCCATTCGGTTCCGTAGCGTTCGAGTGGTTAGACCGAGGGCCCCCGCGGAAGTCATCGCTCCCGCGGGGATTTTTTCGAGCGGGTTTCAGCCGGCGAGCGGAAGCGCCGACAACTCGGCCACGAACAGCGTCAGGGGAGCGAACAGGGCGACGAGCGCGGCGGACCGCAGCGCCGCGGCCTTGCGCAGGGTCGCGGCGGGAGCGCCGAGGCGCAGCAGCGCGTCCGTGGTGAGCGCGCGGGCCTGCCTGGCCTCGGCCGCGGCCGTCAGCAGGGTCGCCACCGCGCAGCCGGTCACCAGCAGCACCCCGAGGGTGGTGAGCGGGGCGACGGACGGGTCCTCGGTGTCGTACAGCGAGGTCATGGCGTACGCGGCCGACGTGACCGCGCAGACCACGCCCAGCGGGCGGCCGATCCGGACGGCCTCCGTCATCAGCGTCCGCCCCGCCAGCAGGCGCAGGGCGCCCGGGCGCACCGCCTGCAGCAGCCTGCCGCACAGGTGGGTGAGCCCCGGACCGGCCAGCGCGAGCCCGAGGGCGGTCAGCGCAAGGCCCGCCAGCGCGCCGGGCCCCCCGCCGGATGCGGAACCGTCGCTCGTACGGCTGACGAAGGCCTCCACGGCCAGTCCGACGGCCAGTACGGCGATGCCCCAGGGCAGACCGGACGGCGGCGCGAGGGGAGCGGCGGTGGCGGCCTCGGTGAGCGACTCCGGCGTGGCGGGCGAGGGGTCGGTCCGCGTGCCTGGGGCGGTGGCGACCGTCCCCGGGGCGGCTGATGTGGCACGGCTGCCCGTCGCCGGGGCGGTGGGCGTGGGCTCGGCGGTGAGCGTGGCCTCGGCGGTGGTGCCCGGCGTGCCGGTCGCGGCGGCGGTACCGGCCTGGTCCGGTGGCGGCGTCTCGGCCGTGCGCCGGTCGCGTGCCGCCGGGCCGAGGTGCTTGCCGAAGCGCCCGTACGCCCCGAAGGTCTCCCGGACCGCCGTGCGCCGGTACGCGCCGAACCGGCCGTACGCCCGCGCCATGCGGGACCCGCCGGCCGCCTGCTCGCGCGGCCGCAGCGACACCGCCACGGCCGCCGACGCGCTCAGCGGGACCATGGCGAGCAGGGTGAGGGCCGCCGGGAGTGGCAGCGGCTGCTCCGCGGCGAGGAAGTCGGTGGCAGCCCCGTCGAAGGGCATGCCGGTGAGATCACCGCGCAGGTGCAGGAAGACCAGCAGCGCGATCAGCGAGCCCAGCGTGCAGGCCAGGGCGGTGGTCGTCGCGGAGATCGCCATCAGGCGGGCGGGACCGAGACCGAGCGCCGACAGACCGGGCCGGGGCCGGGTCGCGGGGTCGGTACGCGCCACCGCCACCGCGAAGTACACGGTGGCCGCGAGCGGGGCCGTGCACCAGGCCAGGCGCAGCGCGGAGGCGGACGGGGTGTCCGGGTGGTTCAGCGCGTGACCGAGGGCGCCCAGGAGCAGGAAGCCCGTGCCCGCCGAGGCCGCGGCGACCAGGAGGCGGCGCAGCTGGACGGCGGGCCGGGCGCTTCGGGTCAGACGGAGAGCGAGCACGCGGCCCGGCCCTCCGTCTCGGCGGTCTCGGCGACCGGTGGCAGATGGACGGTGCGTACGCGCCGTCCGTCGAGCAGGGACACGGTGCGGTCGGCGAGCGCCGCGGTGTCCGGGTCGGCGGTGGCGAGGACGACCGTGATGCCGTGCGAGCGGGCCGCCGTGGTGAGCGTGCGCAGCACGTGCCGGCGGTCGGCGCGGTGCAGCGGGGCGGTCGGCTCGTCGGCGAACAGCACCGTGGGCGCCGGGGCGAGGGCGCGGGCGATGCACACCCGCTGCCGCTCGGCGTGCGTCAGCTCGTCGGGGTGCTCGCGGGCCTTGTCGCCGACGTCCAGGCGCTCCAGCCACTCCAGGGCCGCCGTCTTCGCCCGGCGGCGGCCGGTGCCGCGCAGCAGCAGCGGCAGCGCGGCGTTCTCCCAGACGTTCAGCTCCGGGACGAGGACCGGGACCGGGTCGATCCAGCCGAAGCGCTCCCGGCGCAGCCGCTCCCGGGCGACCGGGCCCAGGGTGTGCATCGGCCCGCTGTTGAACCAGACCTCGCCGCCGTGGACGGGGGTCAGACCGGCGAGGCAGCGCAGCAGTGTCGTTTTGCCGCTGCCGCGCGGGCCGCCGACGGCGAGGATCTCGCCCTCCCTGACGCCGAGCGAGACCCCGCTCAGCCCGGGAGAGCCGTCCGCGTGCCGGAACTGCAGGGCACGTGCCCAGAGCACGTCGTTGTCCGGTGGGGCCACCATGGCGTACACCTCGGTTCGGATCGGAAATGCCGTGCGCGGTTCGTGTTTTCCCCCGTGCGGGGGAACGAAGGCAGGGCCGATCGGTCACTGGCACGCTAGGCAGGCGGCGGCGACACGCCGGACAGCACGCGGCCCCGGGCCGCCGTTTCTCACTCGAACGGGCGGCACCGGGGCCGGTGTTGATCATCCAGAAGGAAGATCGGAACCTCGGTCGGCCTACAGGCCGGTGTCCGTGGCCTAGAGCTTGGTCCAGGCCTCGGAGAGGGTCGCGCGCAGGATCTGCTCGATCTCGTCGAAGGTCTCCTGGTTGGAGATCAGCGGCGGGGCGAGCTGGACGACCGGGTCGCCACGGTCGTCGGCGCGGCAGTACAGGCCGTTCTCGTACAGCTTCTTGGACAGGAAGCCGTACAGGACGCGCTCGGTCTCCTCCTCGTCGAAGGACTCCTTGGTGTCCTTGTCCTTGACCAGCTCGATGCCGTAGAAGAAGCCGTTGCCGCGGACGTCGCCGACGATCGGCAGGTCGTAGAGCTTCTCCAGGGTCGAGCGGAAGGCGCCCTCGTTGTCCAGCACGTGCTGGTTGAGGCCCTCGCGCTCGAACAGGTCGAGGTTGGCGAGGCCGACCGCGGCGGAGACCGGGTGACCGCCGAAGGTGTAGCCGTGCAGGAAGGTGTTGTCGCCCTTGTAGAACGGCTCGGCGATGCGGTCGGAGATGACGCACGCGCCGATCGGGGAGTAGCCCGAGGTCATGCCCTTGGCGCAGGTGATCATGTCCGGCACGTAGCCGAACTTGTCGCAGGCGAAGGTCGTGCCGAGGCGGCCGAAGGCGCAGATGACCTCGTCGGAGACGAGCAGCACGTCGTACTGGTCGCAGATCTCGCGCACCCGCTGGAAGTAGCCGGGCGGGGGCGGGAAGCAGCCGCCGGCGTTCTGCACGGGCTCCAGGAAGACCGCGGCGACCGTGTCCGGGCCCTCGAAGAGGATCTGCTGCTCGATCTGGTCGGCGGCCCAGCGGCCGAAGGCCTCCGGGTCGTCGCCGAAGATCGGCGCGCGGTAGATGTTGGTGTTCGGCACCTTGTGCGCGCCCGGCACCAGCGGCTCGAAGGGGGCCTTCAGGGCCGGCAGGCCGGTGATCGACAGGGCGCCCTGCGGGGTGCCGTGGTAGGCGACCGCGCGGGAGATGACCTTGTGCTTGGTCGGCTTGCCGGTCAGCTTGAAGTACTGCTTGGCCAGCTTCCAGGCGGTCTCGACCGCCTCGCCGCCGCCGGTGGTGAAGAAGACCTTGTTCAGGTCGCCCGGGGCCTCGTTCGCCAGCCGCTCGGCCAGCTCCACGGCCTTGGGGTGGGCGTAGGACCACACCGGGAAGAAGGCCAGCTCCTGGGCCTGCTTCGAGGCGGTCTCCGCGAGTTCCGTGCGGCCGTGGCCCGCCTGGACGACGAACAGGCCGGCGAGACCGTCGAGGTAGCGCTTGCCCTTGTCGTCGTAGATGTAGGTGCCCTCGCCCCGGACGATGGTGGGGACGGGCGCGTTCTCGTACGAGGACATGCGGGTGAAGTGCATCCACAAGTGGTCGTACGCGGACTTGCTGAGATCGTTGGGGCGGTCGGTGCTCACGATTATCGGGTTCCCCACATGTAGGTCTGCTTCTTGAGCTTGAGGTAGACGAAGCTCTCGGTGGAGCGCACGCCGGGCACGGCCCGGATGCGTTTGTTGATGACCTCCAGAAGGTGGTCGTCGTCCTCGCAGACGATCTCGACCATCAGGTCGAAGGAGCCGGCGGTCATCACCACGTACTCGCATTCGGCCATGGCGGTCAGCGCGTCGGCGACGGACTCCACATCGCCCTCGACGTTGACACCGACCATCGCCTGCCTGCGGAAGCCCACGGTGAGCGGGTCCGTGACGGCGACGATCTGCATCACGCCCTGGTCGAGCAGCTTCTGGACGCGCTGGCGCACGGCCGCCTCCGACAGGCCGACGGCCTTGCCGATGGCCGCGTAGGGCCGCCTACCGTCCTCCTGCAGCTGCTCGATGATCGCGAGGGAGACGGCGTCCAGCTGGGGACTGCCGCCGTTTCGGGACTCGCGGGAGTCCTTCGGGTCTGCGCTTCGACTGGCCACGAGGTCACTGTGCACGACGTCTCGACAGTTTCGCAAGGCGTAGGCGATGAAATCCGTCGTTGAGGAGTCTGTAACGTGCGGATTTCGCAGAAGCGGGGCGGCTGGGGGTGTTGAAAACGTCAGCGCTCGGATTAGGGTGGGTGTCTCAGAGGTTGGACAGTTGGACACCTCGGACATCCACAAGGAGCACCAGGAGGGCCTGCAGTGAGCACCGAGCTGCGTCGTCTGCGCAACTACATCGGCGGTGAGTTCCGTGACGCCGCCGACGGACGGATCACCGAGGTGGTCAACCCCGCGACCGGCGAGGCGTACGCGACCGCTCCGCTGTCCGGACAGGCGGACGTGGACGCCGCCATGGCCGCCGCCGCCGAGGCCTTCCCCGGCTGGCGGGACACCACGCCCGCCGAGCGGCAGAAGGCCCTGCTGAAGATCGCGGACGCCTTCGAGGAGCGCGCCGAGGAACTGATCGCGGCCGAGGTGGAGAACACGGGCAAGCCCGTCGGGCTGACCCGCACCGAGGAGATCCCGCCGATGGTCGACCAGATCCGCTTCTTCGCGGGTGCGGCGCGGATGCTGGAGGGCAAGAGCGCGGGCGAGTACATGGAGGGCCTGACCTCCATCGTGCGCCGCGAGCCGGTCGGCGTCTGTGCCCAGGTCGCCCCCTGGAACTACCCGATGATGATGGCCGTGTGGAAGTTCGCCCCGGCGATCGCCGCGGGCAACACGGTCGTGCTGAAGCCGTCGGACACCACCCCGGCGTCCACGGTGCTGATGGCGGAGATCCTGGGCTCGATCCTGCCCAAGGGTGTCTTCAACGTCGTCTGCGGCGACCGTGAGACCGGCCGCATGATGGTCGAGCACGACGTCCCGGCGATGGCGTCCATCACCGGTTCGGTACGGGCCGGCATGCAGGTCGCCGAGTCCGCGTCCAAGGACCTCAAGCGGGTCCACCTGGAGCTGGGCGGCAAGGCGCCGGTCGTCGTCTTCGAGGACGTCGACATCGCCAAGGCCGTCGAGGACATCTCCGTGGCGGGCTTCTTCAACGCCGGGCAGGACTGCACGGCCGCCACGCGTGTGCTGGTCCACGAGTCGATCCACGACGACTTCGTGGCCGCGCTGGGGAAGGCCGCCGCCGACACGAAGACGGGCATGCCGGACGACGAGGACGTCCTGTTCGGTCCGCTCAACAACCCCAACCAGCTCAAGCAGGTCGAGGGCTTCATCGAGCGGCTGCCGGCGCACGCGCGTGTGGTGGCGGGCGGCAAGCGGGTCGGCGACAAGGGGTACTTCTACGCGCCGACCGTCGTCTCCGGCCTCAAGCAGGACGACGAGATCATCCAGAAGGAGGTCTTCGGGCCGGTCATCACCGTCCAGTCCTTCACGGACGAGGAGCAGGCCGTCGAGTACGCCAACGGCGTGGAGTACGCGCTGGCGTCCTCGGTGTGGACCAAGGACCACGGGCGTGCGATGCGGATGTCGAAGAAGCTGGACTTCGGGTGCGTGTGGATCAACACGCACATCCCGCTGGTCGCGGAGATGCCGCACGGTGGGTTCAAGAAGTCCGGGTACGGCAAGGATCTGTCGGCGTACGGGTTCGAGGACTACACGCGGGTGAAGCATGTGATGACGTCCCTGGAGGGCTGAGTCCAGTGCGCCGTAGGGGCGCGGGGTTGTGCGAGGCCGCGGGTTCGTCGTGGCTCGTCGCGCAGTTCCCCGCGCCCCTTTGGTGTGTTGCCCTCCAGGGCGCTTTTTGAACGTGTTCAAGAAGGGCGTACGCTGTCGCCATGAGCGACAGATCCGCCCTGCTCAAGGGCATTCGTGTGTGGCTGGTCTTCTTCGTCGTGTGCCTGGTCCTCAGTGGGGTGACCGCGTTTCCGCTCGTGACTGAGCTGCGGTGGACCGAGGAGGTGCTGCGGTCGCTGTCGGTGGGGGAGTACCTGCCGGGCCTCATGGAGTGGATCGAGCGGGTGCGGGACGGGCTGGACGCCGCCGATGCCGAGTATCCGTTCCTGCTGTACGGCACCGACTGGCTCGCGTTCGCCCATCTCGTGATCGCCGTCGCCTTCTACGGGCCCTACCGCGATCCCGTCCGCAACGTCTGGGTCGTCGAGTTCGGGATGATCGCCTGCGCCGGGATCGTCCCGCTCGCGCTGATCTGCGGCCCGATCCGCGGCATCCCCCTGTGGTGGAGTGTCATCGACATGGCGTTCGGGGTGTTCGGGGTGATCCCGCTGTACGTCGTCCGGCAGAAGATCAAGCGGCTGGAGGCGCTCAGCCCGTACGCCGCGCCTGCTCTCGCCGGCTGATGCCGCCGCCGTCCCGCAGGGCGCACAGGACGTCGATGCGGTTGGTGGTGATGGAGTCGACGCCCATCGCCAGCAGACGGCGCATGGAGCGGCGGGTGTCCGGGGTCCAGACCGAGAGGAGATAGCCCTCGTGGTGGACCCGGTCGGCGAGGGCCTGGTCGACCAGGGTGAAGCGGTAGTTCAGCCAGCGGGGGCGGATCGCTGCCAGGAGTGCGGCTCGTGGCGGGGCCGAGGTCGAGCGGGTGAGGGCGATCTCCGCGGACGGGTCCGCCGCACGGACGGCGAGCATGGCGGGGGCGCCCGCGCAGTAGTAGACGCGGTCGTGGGCCTCGCAGGCGCGGACGACGTCGACCACCCGGCGCGCGTCGCGGGTGTCCGGCGTGCCGGGCAGGTCCAGCATCACGCGGCTGCCGTCGGTCGCCGCCAGGGCGTCGGAGAGGGTCGGCACGCCGTCGTCGGTCACGGCGCGGACCTCCTCCCACGACAGGGACAGCACGGGGCGGTCGTGTTCCCACAGGCGCTTGAGCGTCCGGTCGTGCAGCAGGACCGGTACGCCGTCGCGGGTGAGGCGTACGTCGACCTCCACCGCGTCCGCGCCTCTCCGCAGTGCGGAACGCAGCGAGGCGAGGGTGTTCTCGCGGACGCGGTAGGGGTCGCCGCGGTGGGCGACGGCGGTCACCTTCTGCATGACGTCGGTTTCTCCATGGCGTCGGCTTGTCTTCCGCGGCCCGTCGCGGGGGTCAGGAGGCGAGCCAGGAGGTCGTGTAGGTGTCGATCTCGCCGGCCAGCCTCGCCTTGTCCGCCGGGTCCATGAAGGACGCCTCGACCGCGTTCTTCGCCAGTTCCGCCAGGCCCCGCTCGTCGAGGCCCAGCAGCCGGGCGGCGACCGCGTACTCGGTGTTGAGGTCGGTGCCGAACATCGGCGGGTCGTCGGAGTTGATCGTCACCAGGACGCCGGCCCGGGTGAACTCCTTGATCGGGTGCTGGTCGAGATCGGTCACCGCGCGGGTGGCGATGTTGGAGGTGGGGCACACCTCCAGCGCGATGCGCCGCTCGGCGAGGTGTGCGAGCAGCTCGGGGTCCTGGGCGGAGCTGGTTCCGTGCCCGATGCGCTCGGCCCGCAGCTCGTTGAGGGCGTCCCACACGGTCTGCGGGCCGGTGGTCTCCCCGGCGTGCGGCACGGAGTGCAGCCCGGCCGCGATGGCCCGGTCGAAGAACGGCTTGAACTGAGGGCGGGGCACGCCGATCTCGGGGCCGCCCAGCCCGAAGGAGACCAGGCCCTCGGGGCGCAGCCGGTCGTCGGTCGCCATCCGCGCGGTCTCCTCGGCGGACTCCAGCCCGGCCTCGCCGGGGATGTCGAAGCACCAGCGCAGTACGGTGCCGAACTCCTTCTCGGCCGCCTTGCGGGCGTCCTCGATCGCGTCCATGAAGGCGCGCTCGTCGATGCCTCGGCGGGTGGAGGAGAACGGGGTGATGGTCAGCTCGGCGTAGCGCACCTGCTGCCGGGCCAGTTCGCGGGCCACCTCGTAGGTCAGCAGGCGCACGTCCTCGGGGGTGCGGATCAGGTCGACCACCGACAGGTAGACCTCGATGAAGTGGGCGAAGTCCGTGAAGGTGAAGTAGTCGGCGAGGGCCTCGACGTCCGTGGGGACCTTGGAGTCGGGGTGGCGGGCGGCCAGTTCCGAGACGATGCGGGGGGAGGCGGAGCCGACGTGGTGGACGTGCAGTTCGGCCTTCGGCAGTCCGGCGATGAAGGCGTGCAGGTCGCGGTTCAGTCCGGCGGTGGCGGCGGCGAGCTGGTCGGTCAATGTTCCTCCCCGGGAACGGCGTGCGCGGCCGGTGGGCGGCGCGACGCGGGTGATCGGCTGATCGGTGGATCCGGGATCATCGTAGGCCGGGGGCGCGCGGCGGGGGGACGGGCCGTAGCATGACGGGACATTCGACTGAGGGGGCCCCGCGCATGTCCGACGACGCGCAGACGCCGGAGACACCACAGACACCGGTGGACTTCGGCAAGCCGACTGCGCCGGGCACGCCGGGTACCTCGCCGGGAGCGTCCGGTGCGGGGGGTGCCTCGGCCGCCGGGGCCACGCCCGATCCCTGGGCGCCGCCGACGAATCCGGCCCCTGGCCCGCGAGCCGACCACGGAGGCGGCGCCGGCGGTGCCTACGCGGGGCCGGACCAGACCGTGGCGGACAACAGCCCGCAGCCCTGGTCCTCCCCGACCGCTCCCGCCGCGTCGTCCGTCCACGACCAGCAGACGCTCACCTCGTTCCCGGCGATGGGTGGCTCCGCGCCGCCACCGCAGCCGTCCCAGCCCTGGGCCGGACCCTCCGCGCAGGGCCCCGCGCCCAACCCCTTCGCGCCCCCGGCCTCCAGTGGGCCCGTCCCGCCGCCACCCATGGCTCCCGACGGCCCCGGGCAGGTCCCGTACGGCTATCCGGGCGGGTACGGCGGTGCCCCCGGCCAGGCGTACTACGGCTGGACCGGCATGGCACCACTGCCGAGCAACGGGATGGGTGTGACCGGGCTGGTGCTGGGCATCATCTCGGCCGCCTTGTTCTGCCTGTGGCCGGTGGCCATCGTCCTCGGTGTCCTGGGCGTGATCTTCGGCTCCGTGGGCCGCGCCAAGGTGACCCGCGGCGAGGCCACCAACCCGGGCCAGGCCCTGGCCGGCATCATCTGCGGAGCCATCGGCCTGACCTTGGGCATCGGCTTCGGCGTACTGGTCCTGGCCACGCCCGTCTAGCCGGCACCAGTACCGGCACCGGCACGGCCGGCAAGCCCCCCGGCGGGCGCGTCAGAGGCTGCCGGAGGGTTCCCCGCGCTCCCGCAGCCGTCTGCGTGCCTCCATCAGGGCGAAGCCCAGGAGGTTCGGGCCGCGCCAGCGGGCCGGGTCCGTCGCGGCGTCGTCGGTCGCCGCCAGGCCGATGCCCCACACCCGGTCCACCGGACTGGTCTCCACCAGCACCCGCTCGCCCGTGCCCAGCAGAAACCCCCGCAGATCGGCGTGCGCCGCGAACTTGTGGACGCTGCCCTCGACGACGATCCCGAACCGCTCCCGGCGCCATAGCGCCTCGTCGAAGCCGCGCACCAGGCGCCCGGCCTTCTTCGCCTCAGACGGGTGGCCGGCCTCCAGGACGCGCCGTTCCCCCTCCGCGTCCCCGAACAGCCGCGCCTTCGCCGCCATCATCCAGTGCTCCGCCGTCGCGTACTCCACCCCGTCCACCGTGAACGGCGCCGGCCACCACTGGCTCAGACAGCTCGCCCCGATGCGGCCGTCCGCCGGCGGACGGTGGCCCCAGAAGTGCAGATACCTGACCTTCTCCCCGGCCCGCAGCGCCTCGATCAGCGCCTCCCGGGAAGAGATCGCCCCCGTGATCCTCTCCATGCACGCGAGTCTGGCACGCACCACTGACAGTCCGTCCTGCCTTTTCCGCGGCTACTCGACACCTGGTCGACAGATTCCGTCGCGTAACCAAAAGGCAACAACGGAATCACTTGTTGGAGTCCCATGGCTCTGTCAGGATCGGCACTCAAATCGAGCTGGAGCCACGCCGCCCCCTCACTGGGGACACGGAGGAGAGCGACATGCACAACCCGGGCAACGCCACCCCGGAGCGATTCCCGGCCCAGGACCGTTTCGCCGACGGCGCGCAGTTCATCGCGGGCCGGCTGACCAAGGGCACCTCGGGCCGTACCCACACGGTCGTCGACCCCGCCACCGGTGAGGGCGTCTACACCTACGACCTCGCCTCCACCGACGACGTGGACGCGGCCGTGGCCGCCGCCCGGGAGGCGTTCCCGGCGTGGGCCGGCACGACTCCCGGCGAGCGGTCCGACGCGCTGCACCGGTTCGCCGCCGTCGTCGCCGAGCGCGCGGAGGAGTTCGCCCGGGCCGAGTCGCTGCAGTGCGGCAAGCCGTTGAAGCTGAGCCGCGAGTTCGACGTGCCGGGCACCATCGACAACATCGCCTTCTTCGCCGGTGCCGCCCGTCATCTGCAGGGCCAGTCGGCCGGCGAGTACTCCGGCGACCACACCTCGTACATCCGCCGCGAACCCATCGGCGTCGTCGGCTCCATCGCCCCCTGGAACTACCCCCTCCAGATGGCCGCCTGGAAGATCCTCCCGGCGATCGCGGCGGGCAACACCATCGTGCTCAAGCCCGCCGAACTCACGCCGCTGACCTCCCTCCTGTTCGCGCAGGCCGCCACGGACGCCGGCATCCCGGACGGTGTGATCAACATCGTCACCGGCACCGGCAAGGAGGCCGGCGAGCACCTGGTCGGCCACCCCGACGTGGCCATGACCTCCTTCACCGGCTCCACCGGCGTCGGCAAGCGCGTCGCCGAGATCGCCACCGCCACCGTCAAGCGCCTCCACCTGGAGCTCGGCGGCAAGGCTCCCTTCGTCGTCTTCGACGACGCCGACCTGGACGCCGCCGTCAACGGCGCTGTCGCGGGCGCGCTGATCAACACCGGGCAGGACTGCACGGCCGCCACGCGCGCCTACGTACAGCGCCCCCTCTACGACGCGTTCGTCGAGCGGACCGCCGCCCTGATGGAGACCGTGCGGCTCGGGGACCCCTTCGCCCCCGGCACCGACCTCGGCCCGCTGATCTCACACGCCCAGCGCGACCGGGTGGCCGCCTTCGTCGACCGGGCGCGTGCCTACGCGCGGGTGGTGACCGGCGGCGAGGCACCCGACGGCGACCTCCAGGACGGCGCCTACTACCGCCCGACGCTCATCGCGGACGCGGCGCAGGACAGCGAGGTCGTGCAGTCCGAGATCTTCGGGCCGGTCCTGGTCGTCCTGCCGTTCGACACCGACGACGAGGGCCTCGCGCTGGCCAACGACACGCCGTACGGGCTCGCCGCCTCCGCGTGGAGCCGCGACCTGTACCGCGCGCACCGCGCCACCCGCGAGATCAAGGCGGGCTGTGTGTGGATCAACGACCACATCCCGATCATCAGCGAGATGCCGCACGGCGGCTACAAGGCGTCCGGCTTCGGCAAGGACATGTCCGTGTACTCCTTCGAGGAGTACACGCAGATCAAGCACGTCATGTTCGACAACACGGCGGTGGTCCGCAAGGACTGGCACCGCACCATCTTCGGGGACCGTTAGCAGCCAGGCCGCCCGACCCGCGGCCACCCTCCCGAAAGGGCACCACGCGCATGGAGCAGTACGAGCCCGACCGCCTCTCCCCGGCCCAGGTGGCCGCCATGCGGCGCAGTTTCCGCAACGGCCGGGCGGCCCTCACCCGCCGCAGCCTGCTGCGCGCCTCCGCGGGCGGCGCGCTCGCGGCCGGCGGTCTCGGGACGCTGAGCGCCTGCGGCATCCCCGCGGCCGGCAACACGCAGGGCGGGGTCTCCGCAGAGGACCACTCCAAGGAGGAGAAGACCGTCAACTTCTCCAACTGGACCGAATACATGGACGTCGACGACAGCGGGAGCAAGCACCCCACGCTGGAGGCGTTCACCGAACGGACCGGTATCAAGGTCAAGTACACCGAGGACATCAACGACAACACCGAGTTCTTCGGCAAGATCAAGCCGCAGCTCGCCGCGGGCCAGGACACCGGCCGCGACATCATCGTCCTCACCGACTGGCTGGCCGCCCGGCTGATCCGCCTGGGCTGGGTGCAGAAGCTGGACCCGGCCAACCTGCCGAACGCCTTCACCAACCTGTCCGCCCAGTTCCGCAACCCCGACTGGGACCCGGGCCGCGCCTACTCCTACCCGTGGCAGGGCATCTCCACGGTCATCGCCTACAACAAGAAGGCGCTCGACGGCGTCGAGGTGAAGACCCTCTCCGACCTGCTGGACAACCCGAAGCTCAAGGGACGCGTCGGTCTGCTCACCGAGATGCGCGACACCGTCGGCATGACGCTGCTCGACATGGGCAAGGACCCGGCGAAGTTCAGCGCCGACGACTACGACGCGGCGATCGCCCGGCTGCAGAAGGCCGTCGACAAGAGCCAGGTCCGCCGCTTCACCGGCAACGACTACACCTCCGACCTCACCAAGGGCGACTTCGCCGCCTGTCTGGCGTGGGCCGGGGACGTCGTCCAGCTCAAGGCGGACAACCCGGACATCGACTTCCTGATCCCGGACAGCGGCTACATGACGTCCAGCGACAACATGCTGATCCCCAACAAGGCCCGGCACAAGACCAACGCCGAGCGGCTGATCGACTACTACTTCGAGCCGCAGCCGGCCGCCGAGCTCGCCGCCTACATCAACTTCGTCTGCCCGGTCGACGGAGTGAAGGACGAGCTGGCGAAGATCGACGAGGACGCGGCGAACAACCCGCTGATCCTCCCCGACAAGGCCATGCAGGCCAAGTCCCGTGCCTTCCGCTCCCTGAGCTCCAAGGAAGAGACGGCATTCGAAGAGAAGTTCGCGAAGCTCACTGGGGCGTGACGAGATGAAGACCACCAACGACACGGCGACTCACGGCGAGGACGTCCGCCTCACCGGCATCAGCAAGACCTACGGCTCCTTCACCGCAGTACACCCGCTCGACCTGACCATCCCGCAGGGCTCCTTCTTCGCCCTGCTCGGCGCGTCCGGCTGCGGCAAGACCACCACCCTGCGCATGATCGCCGGTCTGGAGGAGCCCACCGCGGGCACCGTCCACCTCGGCGACCAGGACGTCACCGCGCTCCCGCCGTACAAGCGGCCGGTGAACACCGTCTTCCAGTCCTACGCGCTCTTCCCGCACCTCGACATCTTCGAGAACGTCGCCTTCGGACTGCGCCGGCGCGGCATCAAGAGCGTGAAGAAGCAGGTCGAGGAGATGCTGGAGCTGGTCCAGCTCGGCGAGCAGGCCCGCAAGAAGCCGCACCAGCTCTCCGGCGGCCAGCAGCAGCGCGTCGCCGTGGCCCGCGCGCTGATCAACCACCCCAAGGTGCTCCTGCTCGACGAGCCGCTCGGCGCCCTCGACCTGAAGCTGCGCCGCCAGATGCAGCTGGAGCTGAAGCGCATCCAGACCGAGGTCGGCATCACCTTCGTGCACGTCACGCACGACCAGGAGGAGGCCATGACCATGGCCGACACGGTCGCCGTGATGAACGCCGGCCGGGTCGAGCAACTCGGCTCGCCCGCCGACCTGTACGAGAACCCGCGCACCACCTTCGTCGCCAACTTCCTCGGCACCTCCAACTTCATCGAGGCCGAGGTCGACACCACCTCCGGCGCCGAGATCGTGCTGAAGGCGGGCGGCGGCAAGCTGATCCTTCCCGAGGCCCGCAACAGCGCGCCCGCGACGGCCGGCGGCAAGGTGCTGGTCGGGGTGCGCCCGGAGAAGATCTCCCTCACCCACGCCGACGACGCGGGCGAGATACCCGAGGGCCGCAACCGGATCACCGGCCGCATAGCCGAGTCCAGCTTCATCGGCGTCTCCACGCAGTACGTGATCGACAGCCCCGTCTGCTCCGACTTCGAGGTCTACGTCCAGAACATCGACCGCGACGCCCGCCTGGTGCCCGGCGCCGAGGTCGTCCTGCACTGGAACCCGGAGCACACCTTCGGCCTCGACGCCGCGCAGGACATCGACGCCGGTGTGGAGACCGTCGAGGAAGAGGTCGCCTGATGGCCGCGGTCACCGAGGCGCCACCCCTGGCGCCCACGCCCACCCCGGAGAAGAAACCGCCGCGCAAGCGGGGCCGCTGGACGCCGTACCTGCTCCTGCTGCCCGGCCTGCTCTGGCTGGTGGTGTTCTTCGCGCTGCCGGTGATCTACCAGGCCTCCACGTCCGTGCAGACGGGCTCCCTGGAGGAGGGCTACAAGGTCACCTGGCACTTCGCCACCTACTGGGACGCGCTGTCCGAGTACTGGCCGCAGTTCGTCCGCTCGGTGCTCTACGCCGGCTCCGCGACCGTGCTGTGTCTGCTGCTCGGCTACCCGCTGGCGTATCTGATCGCCTTCCGCGCGGGACGCTGGCGGAACCTGATCATGATTCTGGTGATCGCGCCGTTCTTCACCAGCTTCCTGATCCGCACCCTCGCCTGGAAGACCATCCTCGCCGACAGCGGACCCGTCGTCGGCGCCCTCGACGCGCTGCACGTCCTCGACGTCACCAGCTGGCTCGGCTGGACCGCCGGCGACCGGGTGCTCGCCACCCCGCTCGCGGTGGTCTGCGGTCTGACGTACAACTTCCTGCCGTTCATGATCCTGCCGCTGTACACCTCGCTGGAGCGCATCGACCCCCGGCTGCACGAGGCGGCGAACGACCTGTACGCCAAGCCGTCGACGACCTTCCGCAAGGTCACCTTCCCGCTGTCCATGCCCGGCGTCGTCTCCGGCACGCTGCTGACCTTCATTCCGGCGACCGGCGACTACGTCAACGCGGATCTGCTCGGCTCCACCGACACCCGCATGGTCGGCAATGTGATCCAGTCGCAGTTCCTGCGGATCCTCGACTATCCGACGGCAGCGGCACTCTCGTTCATCCTGATGGCGGCGATCCTCATCATGGTCACGCTCTACATCCGCAAGTCCGGCACGGAGGATCTGGTTTAAATGACCTTCGTCAACTGGCTCAAGCGCCATTTCGTCGTCATCGCGGGACTGCTGACCCTCGCCTACCTCCTGCTGCCGAACGTCGTCGTCACGGTGTTCTCCTTCAACAATCCGAAGGGGCGCTTCAACTACGAATGGCAGGAGTTCTCCACGGACGCCTGGCGGGATCCCTGCGGGGTCTCCGGGCTGTGCGGCTCGCTCTCCCTCAGCCTCCAGATCGCCCTGTGGGCGATGCTCGGCGCCACCGTGCTCGGCACGATGATCGCCTTCGCGCTGGTCCGCTACCGCTTCCGCGCCCGCGGCGCGGTGAACTCGCTGATCTTCCTGCCGATGGCGATGCCCGAGGTGGTCATGGCCGCCTCGCTGCTGACCCTGTTCCTCAACATGGGCGCCCAGCTGGGCTTCTGGACCATCCTGATCGCCCACATCATGTTCTGCCTCAGCTTCGTCGTGGTGGCCGTCAAGGCCCGCGTGATGTCCATGGACCCCCGTCTCGAACAGGCCGCGCAGGATCTGTACGCCGGCCCGGTCCAGACGTTCGTCCGGGTCACCCTGCCCATCGCGGCCCCCGGTATCGCGGCGGGCGCGCTGCTCGCCTTCGCGCTCTCCTTCGACGATTTCATCATCACCAATTTCAACGCCGGCTCGACCGTCACCTTCCCGATGTTCGTCTGGGGCTCCGCCCAGCGTGGAACGCCCGTCCAGATCAATGTCATCGGCACGGCCATGTTCATCGTCGCCGTCCTGCTGGTGCTGGTGTCCATGGCCGTCGGAAACCGCCGCAAGCGGCAGAAGGCGTGAGCCGGCCGCAGGCACGGAAAAGCAATCGCAATCCCCTGTAGGGAGTTGAAATCATGGCCCCTGGTGCCATGAGCCGTTGGACGAGATCCCTCTCCGAAGCGCGCCCGGTGGCGTACTGGCTGGACGACCCCGGCCGCCCCGCCCCCGAGCCCGCGCTCACCGGCGCCGAGACCTGCGACCTGCTCGTCGTCGGCGGCGGCTACAGCGGACTGTGGACCGCGCTGATCGCCAAGGAGCGCGACCCCGCACGGGACGTGATCCTGGTGGAGGGCCGCGAGGCGGGCTGGGCCGCCTCCGGCCGCAACGGCGGATTCTGCGCCGCCTCCCTCACCCACGGCCTGCCCAACGGCCTGACCCGATGGCCGGACGAGATCCACAAGCTGGAGGAACTGGGCGCCCGCAACCTCGACGAGATCGAGGCGGCGGTCGCCCGACACTCCATCGACTGCGACTTCGAGCGCTCCGGCGAGATCGACGTCGCCACCGAGGACTACCAGGCGCGCGAACTGCGCGACTGGTACGAGGAGATCGACCGCGAGGGCCTCGCCGACGGCATCGAGTTCCTGGACGCCGAGGCGGTCCGGGAGCAGGTGAACTCCCCGACCTTCAAGGCGGGCCTGTGGGACCGGCGGGGCGTGGCCATGCTCAACCCCGCCAAGCTGGCCTGGGGACTGAAGCGCGCCTGCCGCGACCTCGGGGTGCGGATCTACGAGCACACCCCCGCCCTCACGCTGAAGCCGTACGGCGCCGGCATGGCCGTCCGCACCCCGTACGGCTCGATCCGGGCCCGCCGGGTGGCCCTCGGCACCAACGTCTTCCCCAGCCTGATCCGGCGCGTCCGCTCCTACACCGTCCCCGTCTACGACTACGCCCTGATGACCGAGCCGCTCACCCCCGAGCAGCTGGAGTCGATCGGCTGGAAGAACCGGCAGGGACTCGGGGACAGCGCCAACCAGTTCCACTACTTCCGGCTGTCCGCCGACAACCGGATCCTGTGGGGCGGCTACGACGCGATCTACCCCTATGGCGGCCGGGTGCGTGCCGAGTACGACGACCGGCCCGAGACGTACGCCAAGCTCGCCGGGCACTTCTTCACCTGCTTCCCGCAGCTGGAGGGCGTGCGCTTCACCCACGCCTGGGGCGGGGCGATCGACACCTGCTCCCGCTTCTCCGCGTTCTTCGGCACCGCCCACGCGGGCAAGGTGGCGTACGCGGCGGGCTACACGGGACTCGGCGTGGGCGCCACCCGGTTCGGCGCCGAGGTGATGCTGGACCTGCTGGCGGGGGAGCGGACCGAGCGCACGGAACTGGAGATGGTGCGCAGGAAGCCGCTGCCGTTCCCGCCGGAACCGTTCGCCTGGACGGGCATCACGCTCACCAAGTGGTCGCTGGCCCGTGCCGACGCGCACGGCGGGCGCCGGAACCTGTGGCTGCGGACGATGGACCGGCTGGGGCTGGGCTTCGACAGCTGAGAACCAGAAAGTCGGCACAACCCGCGTAATGCTCGCCCTCGACCGCCCTCTCCCTCGTGACGCGACCGCGTCCACGACTGAGAGGGAGGTCGTACCACATGACAGGGGCGAATTCGGCGGTCGAGTGGCTCTCGTCCGTCGCACCCGATCCGGAAGGCTGCCGCGCGGAGTGGGAACGCAACCCCCACGGGGTGGCCCTGCTGCCCGCCGGCAAGGCCTGGGACGTACTGATCCTGCCGGGCGAGCTCGGCTATCCCACCCTCGACGTGCTCACCCGGGTCCTGGACCAACCGGGCCCGGTCCTGGCCGACTTCGGGGACGCGCGGATGGGCTTCCTCGTGCCGCCGGGCACCGCGGCCCGCTGGCTCGGCACCGGGGTCCGCACGGCGGGGGAGGGCACCTGGATCGTGGTGCCGCATCCACTGCGCTCCTCCACCGGGGGTGTGCGGTGGCTGGTCCCGCCGGACGGCTCGGGCACGCTCACCGACCCTGCGCTGCTCGAACTGGCCATGCACGAGGCGGCGGCCGGGCGACGAAGGTATTGACAACCTGATTGGTCTGGACCAACTTTGAGGCGCTCCACCCTCCATCTCCCCCATCACCGGAGGCACTTGTGGACCGCCCCGACCGCCCCAGACCGTTCAGACTGCTCGCCGTGCTCACCACCGCGGCCGCCCTGGCCGCCTCCGGTATCTCGTCGGCCGCCCGTGCGGCCGACGCGGACCTCACCAGGAACGGCGGCTTCGAGTCCGGCCTCGACGGCTGGACCTGCACCGCCGGTACGACCGTGAACTCACCGGTGCGCAGCGGAAGTTCGGCGCTCAAGGCGACCCCGGCCGGCAGCGACAACGCCCGCTGCACCCAGACCGTCACCGTGAAACCCGACTCCCAGTACACGCTCTCCGGTTACGTCCGCGGCTCCTACGTCTATCTCGGCGCGAGCGGCACCGGCACCACCGACGTCTCCACCTGGACCCAGTCCGCCCCCGACTGGCAGCAGCTCACCACCACCTTCCGCACCGGCCCCTCGACGACGAGGGTCACCCTTTTCACCCACGGCTGGTACGGCACCGGCGCCTACCACGCCGACGACATCTCCCTCGTCGGCCCCGGCGGCGAGACCGGACAGCCGCCCGCCCCGCCCACCGGGCTGAGGACCGGCACGGTCACCGCGACCGGCGTCACCCTGTCCTGGTCACCGGTCCCGGGCGCCACGAACTACGCCGTCTACCGCGACGGCAGCAAGGTGCTGACCGCGCAGGGGACGTCGGCCACCGTGTCCGGGCTGACCCCCTCGACGGCCTACGCCTTCCAGGTCGCGGCCGTCAACGACGCCGGTGAGTCGGCCCGTTCGGCCACGGTCACCGCGACGACCGCCGACGCCGGCCCCGGCGGCCCCTCCGACCTCCCGCCGCACGCCCTCGTCGGCTACCTCCACGCCAGCTTCGCCAACGGCTCCGGTTACACGCGCCTGGCCGACGTCCCCGACAGCTGGGACGTCATCGACCTGGCCTTCGGCGAGCCGACCTCCGTCACCTCCGGCGACATCCGCTTCGACCGCTGCCCGGCGAGCGAATGCCCCGGTGTGGAGAGTGACGCCGAGTTCAAGGCCGCGATCAAGGCCAAGCAGGCCGCAGGCAAGAAGGTGCTCATCTCCATCGGCGGCCAGAACGGGCAGGTGCAGCTCACCACCACCGCCGCCCGGGACACCTTCGTCTCCTCCGTCTCGAAGATCATCGACGAGTACGGACTCGACGGCCTGGACATCGACTTCGAGGGCCACTCCCTCTCCCTGAACGCCGACGACACCGACTTCAAGAACCCGAGGACCCCGGTGATCGTCAACCTCATCTCGGCGCTGAAGACCCTCAAGGCCAAGTACGGCGACGACTTCGTGCTGACCATGGCCCCGGAGACGTTCTTCGTGCAGCTCGGCTACCAGTACTACGGCACCGGCAAGTGGGGCGGCCAGGACCCGAGGGCGGGCGCTTACCTCCCGGTGATCCACGCGCTGCGCGACGACCTGACCCTGCTGCACGTCCAGGACTACAACTCCGGCCCGATCATGGGCCTCGACAACCAGTACCACTCGATGGGCGGCGCCGACTTCCACATCGCCATGACCGACATGCTCCTCACCGGCTTCCCGGTCGCGGGCGACGCGAACAACGTCTTCCCGCCGCTGCGCCCGGACCAGGTCGCCATCGGCATGCCGGCCACGCCGAACGCGGGCAACGGACACGTGCCGCCGGGCGAGGTCACCAAGACCCTCGACTGCCTGACCAGGAAGACGAACTGCGGCTCGTACACCACCCACGGCACCTGGCCCGGGCTGCGCGGGCTGATGACCTGGTCGATCAACTGGGACCGGTTCGGGGGCTGGGAGTTCCAGCGGACGTTCGACGGCTACTTCGGCTGACCGCGAGCGACAGCGCGATCAGCAGCATCGCGCCGAGGCACCAACTGGCCGCCACGTCCAGCGGCCAGTGGTAGCCCCGGCGCACCAGCCCGTACGACGCGCCGAGGACCAGCACGGCGCACAGCACGACGAGCCCGCGCCGCAGTGCCGCGGACCGCAGCAGCGGAAGGAGGAGCAGCGTCGCCGCGCCGTACGCCACCACGGCGGTGGCGGTGTGACCGGACGGGTAGTAGCCGACCGCGGGGGGCACGGCCGGGGTGCCGGGGCGGTCGGTCCACTCCTTCAGGGGCGCGATCAGCACGGGCACGAGCACCATCGCCAGGGCCCCGGCGGCCGGTGGCAGCCACCACCGGTCCAGACCTGTCGCGCGCCCGTGCCAGGTGACGTACGCCAGCGCGATCACGAGGACCGGCACGGCCACCTGGACGTTGCCGAGGTCGGCGAGCAGTTCGGAGGCCCGGTCGGGCTCGATCAGGGCCCGGCTCAGCCGCTCGTCCACGCCCACGAGGGGGCCGTCGGCGACGACCTGCCAGGTGATCAGCGCGAAGAGCAGGGCGAGGGGTCCGAGCAGCAGCATGCCGCCCAGCTTGGCAAACACACCGAAGGGCCGGCGCAAGGGGGGGAGTGCGTCGGCCCTTCGGTGAACCGCCGACTCGTGAAGCCGAGGCGACCGTCCGGACCGGAACGTCGCACGCCCCGGGGGGTATGGGGCGGCGACCGTCCGATCGGTGAGGAGACCCGAAGCTCACGGCTCCGGTTGTGTGCGCGAGGGCACGACCAGGTCGAAGCTGGGGAGGCCTCGGCCCGAGCCGCCCACAGTGCCCTGTGAGCGGGGTGTATCTCTCATCTGGGGAAAACTTACGGCAGGGTGTGGTCCCGCGACAGGGTGAACGGCCTCCTGCCATCCACCCCGCACACGTTCTTCACACCCTCTGCCGCTGAACCGTTCCAGAGGGTTCAGATGCGGGTGAACGCCTGCTCGATGATGTCCAGGCCCTCGTTCAGCAGGTCCTCGCCGATGACCAGCGGGGGCAGGAAGCGCAGCACGTTGCCGTAGGTGCCACAGGTCAGGACCAGCAGGCCCTCCTGGTGGCAGGCCTTGGCCAGCGCGGCCGTCGCCTCCGGGTTCGGCTCCTTGGTGGCACGGTCCTTGACCAGCTCGATGGCGATCATCGCGCCGCGGCCCCGGACGTCGCCGATGATGTCGAACTTCTCGGCCATGGCGGTGAGGCGGCCCTTCATGATCGCCTCGATGTTCTTCGCCTTGGCGTTGAGGTCCAGCTCCTTCATCGTCTCGATGGCGCCGAGCGCACCCGCGCAGGCCACCGGGTTGCCGCCGTAGGTGCCGCCCAGGCCGCCGGCGTGCGCGGCGTCCATGATCTCGGCGCGGCCGGTGACGGCGGCGAGCGGCAGACCGCCCGCGATGCCCTTCGCCGTGGTGATCAGGTCCGGGACGATGCCCTCGTCCTCGCAGGCGAACCACTGGCCGGTGCGGCAGAAGCCGGACTGGATCTCGTCGGCGACGAAGACGATGCCGTTGTCCTGGGCGAACTTGCTGATCGCCGGGAGGAAGCCCTTGGCCGGCTCGATGAAGCCGCCCTCGCCGAGCACCGGCTCGATGATGATCGCGGCCACGTTCTCGGCACCGACCTGCTTGGTGATCTGGTCGATGGCCTGGGCGGCGGCCTCGGGGCCGGCGTTCTCGGCACCGGTCGGCCAGCGGTAGCCGTAGGCGACCGGAACGCGGTAGACCTCGGGCGCGAACGGGCCGAAGCCGTGCTTGTACGGCATGTTCTTCGCGGTCAGCGCCATGGTGAGGTTGGTCCGGCCGTGGTAGCCGTGGTCGAACACCACGACCGCCTGCCGCTTGGTGTACGCACGGGCGATCTTGACGGCGTTCTCGACGGCCTCGGCGCCGGAGTTGAACAGCGCCGACTTCTTGGCGTGGTCACCCGGGGTCAGCTCGGCCAGCGCCTCGGCGACGGCGACGTAGCCCTCGTACGGGGTGACCATGAAACAGGTGTGGGTGAAGTCGGCGAGCTGTGCGGACGCCTTGCGCACGACGGCCTCGGCGGAGGCGCCGACGGAGGTGACGGCGATGCCGGAGCCGAAGTCGATCAGACGGTTGCCGTCGACGTCCTCGATGATGCCGCCGCCCGCACGCGCGGTGAACACGGGCAGCACGGAGCCCACGCCCTGCGCGACCGCGGCGGTACGGCGGGCCTGCAGCTCCTGCGACTTCGGGCCGGGGATGGCGGTGACGACGCGGCGCTCCTGCGGAAGTGCGGTCATGCGGGGCTCCTGGGGGTCTTTTGCGGACGCTTGCCTTCTTTTCTCGCAGGCTAGGGCGGGGAGAGAGGGCTGGGCATGCTCCATGTGGGCGTTGTCCGGGGGTCCGGGTTGTCCGCGGTGGACATAGCGACGGCGGGGGCCGGGCGCGGCGGCCGGAATTCCTCCGTGGCCGGACCCGGCCGCGTAAGCGGTGAACTCGCCCTGTCGGGGCGTTAGATTGACTCGCTGATGGTGGACGGAGCGGCTGGTCAGGGGGCAGGAGCGATGGACAGCGACGGGACGCAGGACGCGCGGGGTACGCATGCGAACCCTGTGCCGCGCCCGGCGGGGCCACCCGACGTGCCGAGCGCGCCCGCGGTGCCCCCGCGGCCCGCGCGGGCGCCGGGCATGCCGCCGCTGCCCGACGGCTCGGCGTTCCTCGCCTGGCTGCGCACCCCGCGCCCGGAGGCGCTGCCCGGGGTGTGGCGCTTCGGGCACCGGCCGCGACCGGAGGAGGAGCCCGAGCAGATCCCGGCCCGGCAGCTGCTCAGCGGCGCGCTGATCGCGTTCCTCGTGGGGTGGCTGATCTGGTCGCTGCTGTGGAACGGCTACCTCGGCGGCTTCTGGATGTGGCCCTACTACGCCGTCACCCCCGAGTCCTGGACCCAGCCGCAGACCGAGGGCGAGGAGGTCGTCGGGGCCGTCACCTCGTACCTCTACTACGGCCTCGTCGCCGTCATGATCATGGTGGGGGTGGGCCGGCTCGGGCGCTGGTCGGAGATCTGGCGCCGCTACGCCGTCCCGTCGCTGCGCCGGCTGACCGGGCCGCGCACCGAGGAGGCCCCGCCCGCCCCCGGCGAGGACCCCGCCACCTGGCCCGCGCTGCGCGCCGCCGGTGCCGTGGACGCCGCCGAGCGGCTCGCCGCCGACGCCCGCGCCGGACTGATGCGGGACGTCGACCACGCTCGCATCACCCGCGCCTGGCAGGGCGTGCGCAGCGGCCGGCACAGCCTCGCCACCTTCAGCGGCGCCGTGGTCAAGGACGGCGCCGCCGCCTGCCCGCACCCCTCCGGCGCCCGCGACCTGCCCGCCCGGCAGGCCCGGCACGACCTGGTCACCGGGCAGGTACGCCTGGGCACCACCGCCGACGACCCCCGCAACCCCTATGCCTACCGCGGCACCGGCCTCGCCCTCGGCCCCGACCTGCTCGGCACCTCCCTGCTCGCCGTCGGCCCCGCCGGATCCGGCAAGACCGCCGGGGTGGTCCGGCCGGTCGCCGAGTCGCTGTGCCTGCACGCCCTCGCCGGCCGGGCGGCCGTGGTCGTCGTCGGCGCGGCGGGCGCGGGACTCGGCCCGGCCGACGCCTACGACGTCGTGGTCCGCATCGGCAACCCCGACTCCGTGTACGACCTGGACCTGTACGGCGGCACCACCGACCCCGACGAGGCCGCGGCCGTGCTCGCCGAGGCGCTGTCCGGTGACCTGGCCGACCCGCACCCCGGCAGCGACAGCCGCCGTGCCACCACCGTGCTCGCCCAGCTCCTCGGCCCGTTCCGCGCGGTCCACGGCCGCTTCCCCTCCGTACCCGAACTGCGGCAGCTCCTCGACGGCGCCCCCGGCCCGCTGGCCGCCCTGCGTCAGGGGCTGACGGACGCGGGCCAGGACTCGCTGCTGCGCGAACTCGACGCCCGCGAACGGCAGCTGGCCCAGCCGGGCGACGTGGGCGGGATCCTCGCCGACCGGGTGGCACTGCTGGACCGGCCGGCCTTCGCGGGCTTCTTCGACACCTCCGGGCAGTCCCGGCCGTTCTCCCTCAAGGCCCTGGACCACCCGGTGCGGGTGCGCGTCGACCTGCCCGAGCGGGGGCACGCGGACGCCTCGCGGATGCTGGCGCGGCTGGTGCTCGCGCAGTTCACGGCGAGCGTGGCGGTGCGCGAGGACCGGTCCCTGTTCGCCTGCCTGGTGATGGACGACGCGACCGGCGTGGTCACCCCCGAGGCCGTCCGCGCCGTGCAGCGCCTGCGGTCGGCCAACGCCGGCGTGGTGCTGACCCTGCGCACCCTGGACGACGTACCGAGGCCGCTGCGCGGGCCGCTGCTCGGGGCCACCGGATGCCGGATGGCGCTGGCCGGGCTCACCCCCTGGGACGGGCAGGACTTCGCCGAGGTGTGGGGCAAGGAGTGGACCGAGGCGCGGGACGTCACCGACCGGCAGATCATCGCCGACAGCCCGGCGGGCAAGGCCGCGCACGCGCTGCGGCGGGCCATCACCGGCAAGGCGCCGACCGCGCGGGCCGTGACCGTCCGCCAGGTCGAGCGGGAGCGGTGGTCCGCGTCCGAGCTGGCGCACGGGCTGCCGCCGGGGCACGCGGTGCTGTCGCTGACCGACGTCAAGGGCGAGCACGCGCCGCCGCTGCTGGTGGATCTGCGGGGGTGAGCTGAACGGTCCGGCGTGCGGCGACCGTACAGTGAGGCAGAATCGACACAGGCCGTTCATACGAGGCGGCCAAAAGATCACAGCTCTCACACACCACCTGACGCAGATCGAAGGCCCCCGCCCCCATGCCGCCGACGCTCGCCTCGCTCGTCCACCACTCGGCCCTCAAGCTGACCGTGCGCGCGGGCGAGGACCGGCTCGACGTGCCGGTCCGCTGGGCGCACGTCAGCGAGCTCGCCGACCCCGTGCCGTACATGGAGGGCGGGGAGCTGCTGCTGATCACCGCGCTCAAACTGGACGCGGAGAACCCCGAGGCGATGCGCCGCTATGTGAAGCGGCTGGTCGGTGCGGGGGTCGTGGGGCTCGGCTTCGCCGTCGGCGTCAACTACGAGGACATCCCCGAGGCCCTCGTCCACGCGGCCGAGGAGGAGGGGCTGCCGCTGCTGGAGGTGCCGCGCCGCACCCCGTTCCTCGCGATCAGCAAGGCGGTGTCCGCCGCGATCGCCGCCGACCAGTACCGGGCGGTCACCGCGGGCTTCGCGGCCCAGCGGGAGCTCACCAAACAGGCCCTGACCGACGGACCCGAGGGTCTGCTCTCCGCCCTCGCCTCCCAGGTCGACGGATGGGCGGCGCTGTACGACGCGTCGGGCGCCGTCGTCGCCACCGCGCCGGAGTGGGCCGGCCGGCGGGCCGCGCGGCTCACCGCGGACGTCCAGCGGCTGCGGGAACGGCCCGCGCCCGCCTCCTCCGTCGTGGCCGGACCCGACCACGAGGACCGGGTGGAGCTGCACTCCCTCGGCACCGGCCGCCGCCCCCGCGCCGCCCTCGCCGTCGGCACCGCCGCCACCCTCGGCACCGCCGAGCGCTACGCCCTGCACTCCGCCATCGCCCTGCTCACCCTCACCACCGAACGCTCCCGCTCCCTGCACGCCGCCGAACAGCGCATCGGCGCCGCCGTGCTGCGCATGCTGCTCGCGGGGGAGCCGGACCACGCCCGCGCGGTCGCCGGAGACCTCTACGGCGGCCTGCTCGACGCGCCGTTCCGGATCGTCGTCGCCGAGACCGGGACGGCGGCAGCCGCCCGCGAGCGGGGCGAGACGGGCGGCGGCGACGCCCTCGGTGTCCTCGCCGAGGTGGTGGAGTCGGCCGCCGCCCGCTCGGGCGAGGCGGTGCTGGTCGTGCCCGAGGGGGAGCGGCTGGTGGTGCTGGCCGCGGACGGGGGTGCGGCCGTGACCGCCTGCTGCGACCACGCGGCCGGCCTGGAGGCGGCCCGGCCCGGCGGCACCACCCGCGAAGCCCTGACCGGTGCCGACGAGGACGAACTCGTCGTCGGCCTGTCCGCGCCCGCGGGGCCCATCGCCGCCTCCGCCGCCTACAAGCAGGCCGAACAGGCCCTGTCGGTGGCCCGGCGACGGGGCAGGGTGCTGGTGGAGCACGAGCAGATGGCCGCCGGGTCCGTGCTGCCGCTGCTCGCCGACGACGCGGTCAGGGCGTTCGCGGACGGACTGCTGCGGGCCCTGTACGAACACGACGCGACCGGCCGCGGCGACCTCGTCGCGTCCCTGCGCGCCTGGCTCTCCCGGCACGGGCAGTGGGACGCGGCGGCGGCCGACCTCGGCGTGCACCGCCACACCCTGCGCTACCGCATGCGCCGCGTGGAGGAGATCCTCGGCCGCTCCCTGGACGACCCGGACGTCCGCATGGAGCTCTGGCTGGCGCTGAAGGCGACCTCGACCGACTAGCCATTGCGTAGTGCCGCGCCATCCGACTGCTACGACTCGGACAAACGACCCCGCCCGACCCCGCCCCTACCGTGGATCCGTAACCCCTGTACTCACCCCCAACGCGGAAGGGCCGGGACTCTGATGACTTCCACCCACGCCTTCTGGCTCGCCGGCCGCCAGGCCACCGGCGAGGCCGCCTTCGACGTCACCTCCCCGTGGGACGGCCGGGTCGTCGGCTCGGTGAGCGTGCCCTCCGACGCCCAGGTCGAGGAGGCCGTGGCCGCCGCGTACGCCGTACGGGACGAGTTCGCCGCCACCCCCGCCCACGTCCGCGCCGCCGCCCTCGACCACGTCAGCCGGCGCCTGGTGGAGCGCACCGAGGAGATCGCGCAGCTGATCTCCGCCGAGAACGGCAAGCCCATCAAGTGGGCGCGCGGCGAGGTCGGCCGCGCCGTCTCCGTGTTCCGCTTCGCGGCCGAGGAGGCCCGCCGCTTCAACGGCGGCGAGGCCCAGCGGCTCGACACCGACCTCGGCGGCCAGGGCCGGCTCGCCTTCACCCGCCGCTTCTCCAAGGGCGTCGTGCTGGGCATCGCGCCGTTCAACTTCCCGCTGAACCTGTGCGCCCACAAGATCGCCCCGGCCATCGCCGCCGGCGCCCCGATCATCCTCAAGCCCGCCCCGGCGACCCCGCTGTCCGGGCTGATCCTCGGCGAGCTGCTCGCCGAGACCGAGCTGCCCGCCGGCTCGTGGAGCATTCTGCCGGTCCCCAACGACCGCATGCCCGCCCTCGTCCAGGACGAGCGGCTGCCGGTGATCTCCTTCACCGGCTCCGAGCAGGTCGGCTACGCGATCATGGACTCGGTGCCGCGCAAGCACTGCACCCTGGAGCTCGGCGGCAACGGCGCGGCCGTCGTGCTGGCCGACTGGGCGAGCGACGAGGACCTGGACCGGGCCGCGAACCGCATCGCGACCTTCTCCAACTACCAGGGCGGCCAGTCCTGCATCTCCGTGCAGCGCGTGATCGCCGACGCGTCCGTGTACGACCGGCTGCTGCCGCGCATCGTCGCCGCCGTCGAGGCGCAGGTCACCGGCGACCCGAGCGACGACAAGACCGACGTGGGTCCGCTGGTCAGCGAGGACGCCGCCAAGCGCGTCGAGGCGTGGGTGCAGGAGGCCGTCGAGGCCGGCGCCACGCTCCTCACCGGCGGCAAGCGCGACGGCGCCTCCTACGCGCCGACCGTGCTCACCGACGTGCCGGCCGATGTGACGATCTCCTGCGAGGAGGTCTTCGGGCCCGTGCTGACCGTGCAGAAGGTGGACGGCGAGGCCGCGGCCTTCGACGCCGTCAACGACTCCAAGTACGGCCTCCAGGCGGGTGTGTTCACCCACGACCTGCAGACCGCCTTCCGCGCCCACCGCGCCCTTGAGGTCGGCGGCGTGGTCATCGGCGACGTGCCCTCCTACCGGGCCGACCAGATGCCGTACGGCGGCGCCAAGCAGTCCGGTGTGGGCCGCGAGGGCGTGAGGTTCGCGATGGAGGACTACACCTACGAGCGTGTGATGGTCCTGACCGGCCTCGCCCTCTGACCCGGGTCCCACCCCGTCCGAAGGGGCCCGGCACCGAGCCTTCCGGTGCCGGGCCCCTTCTTTCGTGCCGGCCGCCTCCGGACCCTCAACCGGAGAAGCCGGCCCGCGCGAGCCGCACGGGGCCGCGCAGCCCGAGCCGCACGTCGTGCACGCCGGTGACGGCGGGCAGGGGGGCGCGGAGCGTGACGTAGTCGTAGGGGCCCTGGGTGGGTGCCGCCGGGGACAGCGAGGCGAGCACCGGGCCGCCGTCGAGGGACAGCTCCACCGTGCCGGAGCCGGCCACCTCGACGGACACCTCCTGCGTCCCGTCCCCGAAGTCGCAGTCACGGAACAGCAGTTCGCCCGTCCGGCCGCTCCTGGGGGTCACCGCGTCGCCGGAGACCTTGCCGCGGTCGACGATCTCGGTGCCGCGCTGTTCGTCGAAGTCCTCCGCGTTCAGGCCGCGTTCGAGGACGGGGCGGGGGGCGGTCGGCTCTCCGCCGAGGGTGATCGTCGTCCGCAGCCGGACGTCCTCGCTGGACGCGCCGGCCAGCAGCTCGTACGGGCCCGGTTCCACCCGCCAGCGGCCCACCCGGACGTCCCAGAACGCGAAGGCGGACAGCGGGAGTTCGAAGGCCGGCTCGGCCGATTCCCCGGGCGCGAGCGTCACGCGCCGGTGCGCCACGAGCTCGCGGCGCGGACGCGGGACCGAGGGGTCGACGGCCCGGGTGTACAGCTGGGCCACCTCGTCGGCGGTGACCGCACCGGTGTTGGTCACGGAGAAGGAGACGCGCACCGACTCGCTGGTGGCCCGCGCCGTCAACTCGCCGTAGGCGAAGGCCGCGTACGACAGGCCGTGCCCGAAGGGGAACAGCGGGGTGCCCTCGAAGTAGAGGTAGGTCTGGCGGGAGCCGATGACGTCGTAGTCGAGCAGGGGCGGCAGGTCGGCGTCGTCGGCGTACCACGTCTGCGGGAGGCGGCCGGCGGGGGAGACGTCACCGGCGAGCACCCGGGCCAGGGCGGTTCCCGCGGCCTGGCCGCCGTGGGCGGTCCACAGCATCGCCGAAAGGGGCGCCGGGTCGACGGCGTACGGGTACGCGGAGACCAGGACCAGCACCGTGTTCGGGTTGGCGGCGCGGGCCGCGCGCAGCAGCAGCTCCTGCTGGGCGGGCAGCCGCAGCGTCGTACGGTCCTCGGTCTCGCGCCCGTTGATGTGCGGGTCGTTGCCCGCGACCACCACGACCACGTCCGCGCGGGCGGCCGCCTCGGCCACCGCGTCCTCGCCGCGCGCGGCGACGACCAGCTCGAAGACCTCGGGATCCTCCCCGTCCGCGGCGGCAACCTTCACGCCGTCGGCGGCGACCTGCACATGGCGTCCTGTCCCCATGTGCCGGAGGAGGTGACCGTTCTCGTGCGGTTCGAGGCGAAACGTCTCCTGGACGATCCAGCCGCCCGGCTGGTCGGCGGAGGCGCGGAGGTAGCCGTCCTCGGCGACGGAGAGGTAGCGGCCGTCGGGCGCGCGCAGGGTCAGCACGCCCTCACCCCAGTCGACCAGGGCCAGCTCGGTGCCCTCAGGCGCCGTGGTGAGCGGGGGGAGGTCGGTGCGGCCCGCGAGCAGCGCCGGGTCGAGGGCGCCCTCGGTGCCGCGCGCCGCGTCGGGGACCTCGGGCGCGGGCGGCACGCGCAGGAAGGAACCGCCGGCCGTCCTCAGCAGGACGCGGTCCACGCCCTCCGCGAACTCCACGCGCTCGGCGCCGAACCGCTCGTAGAGGCCCTCCAGCGGGGTGGAGCGGTGGATGAGGGTGCCGCTGTACCAGTCGAGCTTGCACTCGTCGGCGAGCAGTCCGACGACCGCGATACGGGTGCGGGGGGCGAGCGGCAGCACGTCGTCGTTCTTCAGCAGGACGATCGCCTGCTCGGCGGCCTCCTGGGCGAGCGCCCGGTGCTCCGCGGTGTCGTACGCGCCCGTCTCGTCGTACTCCCCGTCGAACTCGCCGAGCCGGAACCGCACCGAGAGCTGGCGCCGGACGGCCGTGTCCAGGTCGGCCTCCGTCACCAGGCCCTGCTCGACAGCCGCCTCGACCCGCGCGACGATCGTCGAGCTGTCCGTGCCGTGATCGGTGAAGCTGTCGACGCCCGCCCGGAGGGCCGCCGCCGTGGCCTCCTCGTGGGTGTCGAAGTAGTGCTCGCAATCGACCAGGTTGGACGGCGCGCCCGCGTCCGAGCAGACCAGCAGCTCCTCCTCGGTCCACGTGCGCAGGTGCTCGCGCAGATACGGCGAGACGTGGTTCGGGCGGCCGTTGACCAGGTTGTACGCCGGCATCACGCCGGCCACCGCGCCCGCCTCCACGGTGTCGCGGAAGGCGCGCAGATCGTATTCGTGCAGCACCCGGGGCCGTACGGAGCTGGAGGAGGTGGCGCGGTCGGTCTCGTTGTTGTGCGCCAGCCAGTGCTTGAGCACCGGGGCCGTGCGCCAGTACGCGGGGTGATCGCCGCGCAGGCCCCGGGTGTAGGCGGTGGCGATCGCCGAGGTGAGCCTCGGATCCTCCGAGTAGCCCTCCTCGTTGCGGCCCCACAGGGGGTGGCGCAGGAGGTTCACGGTCGGGGCCCACACGTTCAGGCCGACCCGCTCGTCCCGGGCGCGCATCGCGCGGATCTCCCGGGACACCGCCTCGCCGACCCGGCGCACCAGCTCCGGGTTCCAGGTGGCTCCCAGGCCCACCGCCTGCGGGAACACCGTCGCCGGGCCCATCCAGGCGACGCCGTGCAGCGCCTCCTGGCCGGTGCGGAAGGCGCCGATGCCCAGGCGCTCGACGGCGGGCGCGAACTGGTGCAGGAACGCCGTCTTCTCGTCGAGTGTGAGCCGCGACAGCAGGTCGTCGATGCGCTTCGCGACCGGCAGTTGCGGATCGCGGAAAGGCAGCGTGGGCGGCGTCTGTGCGGTCACGTGGGGTTCCCCTCGGGATGGCGCGGCGAGGCGCTTTCGAAGCGCTTCGATGCTGATGCGGTGCGGGGTCGGGTGTCAAGGGATCCTGTCGTCGGGAGGCGAGCGCGCTGCGTGGATTCCTTGCGGTGTATGCCTGCGAGGCGACCGCGAGCCTCGTCAGGAATCTTGGGAGCGACCCTTGTGCACCCCTGGGCGTTCACTTAACCTCGCAGCAACATCGAAGCGCTTCGACACATTCACGCAATCGCAGCCGACGGCCACCGCCGGGTGTCCTGGTGCGCCATGAAGGGTTGACGCAATGACGCCGAACGCCGCCCCCGCCCCCTCCCGGCCCAGCCGGAGAAGCTTCCTCGCCTCCACCGCGGTCGCCACCGCAGCGGTGGCCGGAGGGATGCCGCTGCTCGCCGCCTGCGGTGGCGGACAGGAGGGCCGCAAGGAGGGCACGACCTCCGGCAAGGACGCCGAGAGGCTCCTCCCGGCGTTCGTCGCGTCCCACGTCGTCACCCCGGACATCCCCGCGAAGAACGGCTCGGCGGCCGGCTTCACCAAGGCGATCCCGACCGCCGAGCTGAAGACCTCGGTCCCGAAGCCGCTCGGCAGCGGCGGCAAGCTGACGATCATGTCCCCGTTCTGGGGCACCCCGCCCAAGGGCGACAACCCCTACTACACGGCGATGAACAAGGCCGCCGGCGTCGAGGTCACCTGGCAGAACCAGGACGGCGTCACCTACGACCAGAAGCTCGGCGCGATCCTCGCCTCCAGCGACATCCCCGACGTCGTGGTCGTCCCCGGCTGGAACCTGATGGGCCGCATCCCCAGCGCCATCAACGCCAAGTTCGCCGACCTCGGCCCGTACCTGTCCGGCGACAAGGTCAAGGACTACCCGAACCTCGCCGCCGTGCCCACCGAGGCCTGGCAGCGCGGCATCTTCGGCGGGCAGCTCCGCGCGATCCCCATGCCCGCCCCGTACATCACCGACATCGCGCCGCTGTACCGCAAGGACCTCTTCGACAAGGAGGGCTACGACGTCCCGGGGAGCCCCGAGGAATTCCTCGCCTGGGCGAAGGAGGCCACGAGCGCCAGGTCCAAGCGCTGGGCCTGCGACGACATGAAATGGACGGCGTTCAACATCTTCGGCGTCCTGTCCGGCAGCGACAAGGCGCTGTGGTGGAACCTCGAGGGCGACAAGCTGATCAACCGCGTCGAGACCGAGCAGTACCTCGAGGCCCTGGAGTGGACCCGCAAGCTCTACGCCGCCAAGGTGGTCCACCCCGACGCGGTCCAGGGCAAGGCGGGCGGCGACGCGGGCAACCGCTTCACCGCCGGTGAAGTGCTGGTCTACAACCAGAACATCTCCGACTGGTGGGGCAAGACCGCCGAACAGCGCACCCAGAACCCGGACTTCGAGATGGCCGCGTTCGACATCTTCGGCCCGGACGGCGGCGACCCCACGCTGTGGGCGGTGCAGCCGGCGAACATCTTCACCTTCGTGTCGAAGAAGGCGTCGAAGCAGCAGATCAAGGACTTCCTCGCGCTGTGCAACTTCTGCGCCGCGCCCTACGGCACCAAGGAGTTCATGCTCACCGCCTACGGCGTCGAGGGCACGGACTACGAGATCAAGGACGGCCTGCCGGTCAAGACGCAGCAGGGCGTCAACGAGGTCAACGGCGCCTACGACTACACCGGCAACCCGGCTCCCTACATCGCCTATCCCGACTTCCCGGACGTCACCCGCTCCATGGTCGAGTGGCAGCAGCGCATGGGCGCCTTCACCAAGAAGTCCTCCTTCTTCGGCCTGACCGTCACCGAGCCCAACCGCTGGTCCAACCTCGCCGACGACTTCGAGCAGTTGGAGGACGACGTGGTGCGCGGCCGCAAGAAGATCAGCGATGTGCAGCAGGCCGTGTCCGACTGGAGGAGCAAGGGCGGCGACGGACTGCGCGACTGGTACAGGAAGCTGCTCGACGACAACGGCTCGGCGAACTGACCCGGGGCGGACGCAAGGAGTAGGCCGTGTCGCACAGCACGGTGCCTCGGAGGACGACCGAGGCGCAGACAGCCGCGAAGATCCCGGCGCAGTCCGATGCGGGCGCCGGGCCGGAGCCGAGGAGAGAGCGGAAGCGAGCCGGCCGGCTGAGCCGGCGACTCAGATTCCGCCGGGACCGCACGCTGATCCTGATGACGGTGCCGGCCCTGCTGCTGGTCCTGGTCTTCAACTACATACCGATCCTCGGCAATGTGGTCGCCTTCCAGGACTACGACCCGTACCTCAGCGAGAACGGCTTCGTCGCCATCCTGGAGAGCCCCTGGACCGGCTTCCACCAGTTCGAGCGGATCTTCGCCGACTCGGCCTTCCGGCACGCGGTGCAGAACACCTTCGTGCTGTTCTTCCTCCAGCTCGTGCTGTACTTCCCGATCCCGATCCTGCTCGCGCTGCTCATCAACAGCGTGGTCAGGCCCCGGGTGCGGGCCGTCGCCCAGGCGATCATGTACCTCCCGCACTTCTTCTCCTGGGTCCTCGTCGTCACCGTCTTCATGCAGATCTTCGGCGGCGCGGGCATCATCGCGCAGACCCTCCGGCAGCACGGCTACGAGGGCTTCGACCTGATGACCGACCCGGAGGTCTTCAAGTACCTGGTGACGGCCCAGACCGTCTGGAAGGACGCCGGCTGGGGCATCATCGTCTTCCTCGCCGCGCTGTCGTCGGTATCGAACGACCTGTACGAGGCCGCGGCCATGGACGGTGCCGGGCGCTGGCGGCGCATGTGGCACATCACGCTGCCCGCGCTGCGTCCGGTGATCGCGCTGCTGCTGGTGCTGCGGGTCGGTGACGCGCTCACCGTGGGATTCGAGCAACTGCTGCTGCAACGGCAGGCGGTGGGCGTCGAGGCGTCGGAAGTGCTCGACACCTATGTGTGGTGGAACGGCATCCGCAACCAGGACTTCAGCTATGCGGCCGCCGCCGGGCTCATCAAGGGCGTGGTCGGACTGGCGCTGGTGCTGACCGCCAACAAGGTGGCTCATCTCATGGGCGAGCAGGGGGTGTACAAGAAGTGACCCCGGTGAAGAAGCCGAGTCCCTGGGCGGCACCGCCCCGGCCGGTCTGGGAGGAGGAGCCGTCGAAAGCCGGGCAGGCGGGCAAGGGCCTCGCCCTGGGACTGGCCTGTCTGGCGATTCTCTTTCCGCTGTGGATCGTGATCGTCACGAGTCTCCAGACGAAGAAGACGATCGACCAGGCCGGCGGTCTGGTGGTCATTCCCGAGAGCTTCACCCTGGTCGCCTACCAGGAGCTGCTGAGCGGCGGGCAGGTGCAGCGGGCCGCGCTGGTCAGTGTGGGCGTGACCGTGATCGGTACGGCGTTCAGCATGGCCGTGTCCGTGCTGTGCGCGTACGGACTGTCGCGCAGTGGGTCGCTGGGGCACCGGTGGATTCTGATGACCCTGCTCGCGACGATGTTCTTCGGCGCCGGGCTGATTCCCACGTATCTGCTGGTGCAGGCGCTCGGGCTGACGGACACGTATGCGGCGCTGATCCTGCCGAGCGCGGTGAGCGTTTTCAATATTCTGGTGCTGCGGGCGTTCTTCATGAATATTTCGCAGGAGCTCATCGACAGTGCGCGGATTGACGGGGCGGGGGACTGGCGGATTCTGTTCCGGATCGTGATGCCGCTCTCGCGGGCCGTGCTGGCGGTGATCGCGTTGTTCTATGCGGTGGGGTATTGGAGTGCCTGGTTCAATGCGTCTATCTACCTGACCGATCAGGACATGATGCCGCTGCAGAACGTGATGATCCAGCTGGTGCAGAAGCAGGAACGGCCGGTGGGGTTGTCCGCGCAGATCAATACCGGGCAGTTGTCGCCGTTGGCCATTCAGATGGCCGTGATGGTGCTGGCTTTGTTGCCGGTGGCTGTGTTGTCGCCGTTTGTGCAGAAGCATTTCAAGAAGGGGATGCTTACGGGGGCGGTCAAGGGGTGATGCGCTGAATTTCCGGCCGCGGGTTTCGTTGCCTGACTACTCCACTCGCCTAGTTGACGAGGTCCTGCCATGTTGGAATTCCCTTTGAGCCGGCGTTCCGTTCTTGCCGGAGCCGCTGTCGCTGCCGTCGGTGCTTCGCTTCCCGCAGTTCAAGCCCGCGCTGCCGAAAACTCTCGCTACCGCTGGCGGAACGTCGTCATCGGCGGTACCGGATTCATCACCGGAGTCCTCTTCCACCCCTCCGTGCGCGGACTCGCCTACGCCCGTACCGATATCGGCGGTGCCTATCGGTGGGACGACCGGAAGGAGCGGTGGACACCGCTGCTCGACCACATCGGCTGGGACGACTGGAATCTGCTCGGTGTCGAAGCCATGGCCGTCGATCCCGCTCACCCCGACCGGCTCTACCTCGCCGTCGGCACGTACAGCCAGCCGTGGGCCGGGAACGGGGCCGTGCTGCGGTCCGAGGACCGGGGGGCGAGCTGGGAGCGTACGGATCTCGCCGTCAAGCTCGGGGCCAACGAGGACGGGCGCGGGACCGGGGAGCGGCTGCTCGTCGATCCACGGGACAGTGACACCCTGTGGCTCGGCACCCGGCACGACGGGTTGCTCAAGTCGACGGACCGAGGAGCCACTTGGGCTCCCGTGACCGGATTCCCCGCTGCTCCCTCCGCCACCGGCCAGGGCGTCACCCTCCTCGTCGCGGCTGGGCGGGCCGTCTACGCCGGCTGGGGCGACGGCGGCTCCGCCCACCTGTTCCGAAGCCTCGACGGCGGCACCTGGGAGGCCGTCCCCGCGCAGCCCTCCGGCGCCGCCGCCCGCGTGCCCATCCGTGCCGCCTACGACCGGCACACCCGCGAGCTGTACGTGACCTATGCCGACGCGCCCGGGCCCAACGGGCAGTCCGACGGCAGCGTGCACAAGCTGCACACGCGCAGCGGCAGATGGACCGAGGTCACCCCCGCCGTGCCGGACGGCTCCGCCGACACCTTCGGCTACGGCGGTGTCGCCGTGGACGCGCGCCGCCCCGGCACCGTCGTCGTCTCCACGAACAACCGCTGGGCGGCCGTCGACACCCTGTACCGCTCCACCGACGGCGGACGCAGCTGGCGCTCGCTGAAGGACTCCGCGGTGCTCGACGTCTCCGAGACGCCCTACCTCAAGTGGGGTGAGGACCAGCCCAAGTTCGGCTGGTGGATCCAGGCGCTCGCCGTCGATCCGTACGACTCGGAGCACATCGTGTACGGCACCGGCGCCACCCTCTACGGCACCCGGGACCTCACCCACTGGGCCCCGCAGATCCGCGGGCTGGAGGAGACGGCCGTCCGTCAGCTGATCTCGCCGCCCGTCGGCGCCGCGCACCTGATCAGCGGCTGCGGCGACATCGGTGTGCTGTACCACGACCGGCTCACCGCCTCCCCCTCCCGCGGCATGGCCACCGATCCCGTCTTCGGCTCCGCCACCGGGCTCGCCCAGGCAGCCCGCAGACCCGCCTACGTCGTCCGGGCCGGCTTCGGCGACCACGGCAACGGGGCGTACTCCGCGGACGGCGGACGCACCTGGGCGCCCTTCGCCGCGCAGCCCGCCCTCGCCAAGGACGCGCCGGGGCCGATCGCCACCAACGCCGACGGCACCGCACTGCTGTGGTCCTTCGTGCACTGGGACGGCACCAAGCACCCCGCCCACCGCTCCACCGACAACGGCACCACCTGGTCCGAGGTCCCCTCCTTCCCCAAGGGCGCCACCCCGGTCGCCGACCCGGCCGACCCCGCCGTCTTCTACGCGTACGACACCGACACGGGAACGCTCCTCGCCAGCACGGACAGCGGCCGTACCTTCACCGCGCGGGCCACCGGACTGCCCTCCGGGGACAGCCAGTTCAAGCTGGTCGCCGCGCCCGGGAGGTCCGGCGACCTGTGGCTCAGCACCAAGTGGAACGGGCTGTACCGGTCCACCGACGGCGGTGCCGGCTTCACGAAGGTCGCCAGCTGCTGGGCCTCCTACACCCTCGGCTTCGGCAAGGCCGCCGACGGCGCCGCGTACCCGGCGATCTACCAGGTGGGCTCCACCGAGGCGATCACGGCCGTCTACCGCTCCGACGACGAGGCCAGGAGCTGGGTGCGGATCAACGACGACGCCCATCAGTGGGGCTGGATCGGCGAGACCGTCACCGGGGATCCGCGCGTGTACGGGCGGGTCTACCTCGCCACCAACGGGCGCGGCATCCAGTACGGGGAGCCCGTCTGATGCCACGGCTCGGCGATGTCACGCGCGAACGCATCCTCTACGGCGGTGACTACAACCCCGAGCAGTGGCCCGAGGAGACCTGGCAGGAGGACGTCCGGCTGATGCGGGAGGCCCGGGTCAACTCCGTGACCCTCGGGGTCTTCTCCTGGGCCAGACTCGAACCGCGCCCGGGGGAGCGGGACTTCGGCTGGCTGGACCGGCTGATGGACCTGATGCACGAGGCCGGCATCGGCGTCGTCCTCGCCACCCCGACCGCCTCGCCGCCGCCCTGGATGGGCCACCTGCACCCCGACACCCTGCCCCGCGACGAGCAGGGCCGTACCGAGTGGTGGGGCGGCCGGCAGCACTTCTCCCACTCCAGCGCCACCTACCGCCGCTACGCCGCAGCCATCACCGAGGACCTGGCCGCCCGCTACGGCACCCATCCCGCCCTGACGATGTGGCACATCAACAACGAGTACTGCACCTACGACTGGGGCGACGAAGCCGCCGCCCGCTTCCGTGACTGGCTGCGCGACCTGTACGGCACCCTCGACGCCCTCAACACCGCCTGGGGCACCGCCTTCTGGAGCCAGGGCTACGGCGACTGGGCCGAGGTCCACACGCCCCGGCACGCCCACTACATGAAGAACCCCACCCAGGTGCTGGACTTCAGACGCTTCACCTCCGACATGCTCCTGGAGTGTTACACCGCCGAACGCGACATCGTCCGCCGCCACACCCCGCACGTGCCGGTCACCACCAACTTCATGCCGCTGTGGGCGGGGCAGGACGCCTGGCGGTGGGCCGAGGAGGAGGACGTCGTCTCCGTCGACCTCTACCCCGACCCGCGCGACCCGCTCGGCGCCCAGAGCGGGGCGCTGGTGCAGGACATGACGCGCTCGCAGGCGCGCGGCCCCTGGGTGCTGATGGAGCAGGCGGCCGGCCCGGTCAACTGGCGGGGCGTGAACCATCCCAAGCCGCGCGGCCTCAATCGCCTGTGGTCGCTGCAGGCCGTCGCGCGGGGAGCGGACGCCGTCTGCTACTTCCAGTGGCGCCAGTCCCGGCAGGGCGCGGAGAAGTTCCACTCCGGGATGGTCAGCCACGCGGGCCCGCAGGGGCGGACGTACCAGGAGGTCAAGCAGCTCGGCGCGGACCTCGCCCGGATCGCGCCCCACGTCTGCGGCGGGCAGGTCACGGCCGATGTCGCCGTCCTGCACGACTGGCACTCCTGGTGGGCCGGCGACCAGGAGGGGAGGCTCTCCCGCGAGGCCGGCCATCCGGACCTCCTGCGCTCCTGGCACCGCGCGCTGTGGCAGGCCCACCTCACCACCGACTTCGCCCACCCCGAGCACGACCTGTCCGCGTACCGCCTGGTCGTCGTCCCCCAGCTCTACCTCCTCACGGACGCGGCCCTCGCCAACCTCACCGGCTACGTGCGCGGCGGGGGCACCCTCGTCTGCGGCTTCCTCACCGGAGTCGCCGACCAGGACGACCGCGTACGCCCTGGCGGCATGGACGTCCGCCTGCGCGAGCTCTTCGGCATTCGCACGCTGCACGAATGGTGGCCGCTGGAGGCGGGGGAGACCGCCGAGTGCGAGGGCTTCTCCGGCACCGTGTGGTCGGAGGAACTCGAGCCCGACGGCACCGCCGACGAGACGATCCCCTACAAGGGCGGCGAGCTCGACGGACTGCCCGCCGTGCTGCGCAAGGGCCGCGCCTGGTACCTCTCGACGCTCCCCGAACCGGAGGCGCTGCGGGAGCTGCTGGCCCGGATCGCCGCCGGCGCGGGGGCCCGGCCGGTGCTCGACGGGCTCCCGGAGGGGGTGGAGGCGGTGCGCCGCGGCGAGCTGCTCTTCCTGCTCAACCACGGCCGCCGGCCGGTGACCGTCGAGATCCCGGGCCCGCACCGCGACCTGCTCACGGGGACGACCGTCACCGGCCGGATCACCCTCGGCCGCCACGGCGTGGCGGTGCTGCGGTCATGAACGCCACGCCCGTCCACGGCACCTGGGAGCCCCGCCCGGCCGGCCGCTGGGAGGACGCCTTCCTCAGCGGCAACGGCCACCACGGCACCCTCGTGTTCGGCGATCCGAACGACGAACGGGTCATCGTCACCCATCACACCCTGGTCCGCCCCGTCGAGGGCGACGACGAGCACCGCACGCCTCCCCGGCTCGCGGACCTGCTCCCCGCCCTCCAGGACCGTCTCCTCTCCGGCGACCCGACCGCCGGCGAGGACTTCACCGACGGCCGCACGACGAGGTGGGTCCGGCCCTTCCACCCGGCCTTCCAGGTGCGGGTGCGCCGCCCGGACGGGGACCTGCGCCGCTACCGCCGCACGGTCGACTTCGCCACCGGCGTGACGGAGGCGGCCTGCGACGGCTGGACCAGCCGCGCCTTCGTCTCCCGCGCCGACGACGTGATCGTCCAGCACGTCACCACCCCCGGCACCCTCGACATCTCCCTGGACCACCGCCTGCCCGGCGCCCCCGCCGCGCTGGCCGTCGGCCACAGCGCCGTCCGCACCCCCGAGGGCGCCCTGCTGAGCCTGCGCGCCCGCTACCCCGGCAGCGCCCTCGGCTACACCGGCGTCACCCTGATCGCCCCCACCGGCGGCACGACCACGCTCGCCCCTCCCGGCGCCCGCATCGAGGGCGCGCGGTCCGTGCTGCTGCTCACCCGCGTGCGGCGGCACACCGGCGAGGCGGACGTCGTGGCCGAGGGCCGCGCCCTGCGCGACCTGCTCGCGGACACGGCCGGAGCGTCGTACGACGCCCTCCTCGGCCGGCACCTGCCCCACCACCGCACCGCCTACGCCCGCGTCACCCTCGACCTCGCCGCCGACCCGGCCGAACGCGCCCTGCCGGGCTCCGAGTTGCTCACCCGACCGCACAGCCCCGCCCTCGCCGAACGGCTCTTCGCGGCCGGCCGCTACCACCTGCTGTCCGCCAGCGGGCTCCTCCCGCCCCGCCTCACGGGCCTGTGGACCGGCGACTGGAACACCGCCTGGTCCGGCGCCTTCACCCTCGACGCCAACCTCAGCCTCCAGACCGCCTCCGCCGCCGCTGCCGCCCTCCCCGAGGTCACCGAGGCACTCGCCGCCTTCGTCCAGCGCCAGCTGCCCGACTGGCGCGACAACGCCCGCGCGGTCTTCGGCGCCCGGGGCGCGGTCGCGCCCGCCCACAGCGACGGGGAGTCCGGGCACAGCTACCACTTCAGCCGCGAGTACCCCCTGCACCTGTGGACGGCGGGCGCCGACTGGCTGCTCAAGCCCCTTCTCGACCACGACGAGACCCGTGGCGCCCGCGACCCGCGCACCGTCGCCGCCCTCGCCGAGGTCGCCGCGTTCTACGAGGACTTCCTCACCCGCACCGGATCCGACGGCCGTGTCGCCGTCGTCCCCTCCTACTCACCCGAGAACCGCCCCGCCAACGCGAGCTGGGTCACGGTCAACGCGGCCATGGACCTCTCCGCGGCCCGCCACGCCCTGCTGACCGCCGCCGACCACCACCCGGAACACGTCGGCCGCCGGCGCGCGCTCGCCGACCGCCTCCCGCCCCACCGGATCAACCAGGACGGCGCCCTGGCCGAATGGGCCTGGCCCGGCCTGGAGGACTCCTACGACCACCGCCACCTCAGCCACCTCTACGGCGTCTGGCCCCTGGACGAGATCAACCCCTACGACACCCCCGGCCTGGCCGCCGCCGCCCACCGGGCCCTCGAACTGCGCGGCGCCGAGAACGACTCCGCGCACGGCCATCTGCACCATGCCCTGATCGCCGCCCGGCTCCGCGACGCCGAGCGCGTCGCCCACGCGCTCGCCCAGGTGCTGGAGGGCGACTTCTTCCACGCCTCCCTGATGAGCGCGCACTACCCACGCCGCGACGTCTACAACGCGGACGCGGCGCACACCCTGCCTGCCGTCCTCATCGAGTCGCTCGTCCAGTCCACCCCCGACCGGCTGGTCCTCCTGCCCGCGCCCCTCCCGGCGTACCCGAGCGGCAGCCTGCGCGGCGTGCGCACGCGCTGCGGCGCGACCGTCGACCTCACCTGGACCCCGGACGGCGCCACGGCCGTCCTGCGCCCGACCCGCGATCACCGCATCGAGCTGTGGACTTCCACCGGCGCCGAGTCCCTCGACCTGGTCGCCGGAGAAGACCGCGTCCTCACCCTGAAGACGTGGTGAAGGACCGCACATCCCCCCACCCATGGAAGGAAAGCCATGGCAACAAGAACACCGAGCGGGCTCACCAAGGCCCTGCTGGCCCCCGCCCTCGCGCTCGGCGCCACCGTCGCCCTCGCCTCCGCGCCCGCCCACGCCGCCGTGTGGAACTCCTGCGACCAGTGGGGCAACACCGGCCTCGACGGCTACACCCTCTACAACAACATCTTGGGCTCCGGCGCCGGCAGTCAGTGCATCTGGGCCAACTCCGGCACCAACTGGGGCGTCTGGGCCGACCACCCCAACACGGGGGGCATCAAGTCCTACCCCAACGCCAAGAGGGTGATCAACAAGCCGATCACCTCCCTCGGCTCCCTCACCAGCAGCTACAACGTCACCGTCCCGTCCTCGGGCGCGTACAACACCTCGTACGACATCTGGGACACGGACTACGACTACGAGATCATGCTGTGGGTCAACCACAACGGCGCCGTGGGCCCGCTCGGCAGCCCCCAGGGCACGGTCACCCTCGGCGGCCACACCTGGAACGTCTACAAGGGCGACAACGGCGCAAACCAGGTCTTCTCCTTCCTGCGCACCTCGGACTCGAACTCCGGCACGGTCGACATCCTCCCCGTCCTGAAGTGGATCAAGGACAGCAAGGGCTGGATGGGCAACGAGACCATCGGTGACGTGCAGTTCGGCTACGAGATCACCTCGTCGGCGGGCGGCCTGGACTTCCGCACCAACCACCTGACGGTCTCGGGCGGCTAGCACGGCGCCGGGCCTTCCATAACGCCGTCCAGGGGCCGGAGCGGGAGCTCCCCGCACGGGGGACGGCGCGACTACGGTGGCCCGCGATCACCACCGGAGCGCGCCCGCGCCACCATCACTGTCCGCCCCGCGGGCGCGGGCGCGCTCCGTGTCAGGCACATCCCGTCCTTCCGCCCCCACCGAGGAGACCGAGGAGACCGCCATGACACGCTCCCGTCCCCAACCGCCCGACGCCGACGGCCCCGACGGCCGGATCAGCCGCAAGAACCTGCTCAGGGCGGCCGTCGCCGCCGGCGCCGCCGTCCCGCTGCTCGCCACCGGCACGGTCGCGCTCGCCCGGGACACCGGTGCCCGGCAGCAGCCCCTCACCCCGACGCCGTACTGCGACGACGGCGACGATCCCACGCCCGACCAGATGGAGGGCCCGTACTTCAAGCCGAACTCCCCGCGGCGCACCAACCTCGTCGCCCCGGGCAGCCCCGGCACCCGGCTGACCGTCAGCGGATATGTCTTCGGCCGCGACTGCACCCCGCTCCCCGGCGTCCTGCTGGACTTCTGGCAGGCGGACAACGCGGGCGCCTACGACATGACCGGATACGCCTTCCGCGGGCACCAGTTCACCGACGCCGCCGGCGCCTTCGCCCTGCAGACGATCGTGCCCGGCCTCTACCCCGGCCGCACCCGGCACCTCCACGTCAAGGCCCAGGCCCCCGGTGAGCCCGTGCTCACCACCCAGCTGTACTTCCCCGGCGAGCCGCGCAACAGCACCGACGCCCTCTTCGACCCGGCGCTGCTGATGAACGTCCGCGACGGCGGCGGGGGCCGGCAGGGCACCTTCGACTTCGTGCTCGACGTGACGGGCGGGCCCACCGACCCGCCCACCGACCCGCCGGACGGCACCTGGGCGCCCGGCCGGCCGTACGCCGCGGGCGACCGGGTCACCTACGGCGGCGCCGCCTACCGCTGCCTCCAGGCACACACCTCCCTCACCGGCTGGGAGCCGCCCAACGCCCCCGCCCTGTGGGGCCGCGCCTGACCCGCACACCCCTGGAACGGGGCGGGCTACGGCTCCCGGACCGGCAGGCTCGCCCCGTCCCTGAGGAACAGCGGGATGCGGTCCAGCGGCGCCTCCACCGTGACCGCCACGCCACCCTCGTACGTCACGCCGGTCCACGCGTCCGTCCAGCGCGCCCCCGCCGGCAGGTAGGCCGTGCGGGCGGTGGCGCCCGCCGTCAGCACCGGGGCGACCAGCAGATCACGCCCGAAGAGATACGCGTCGTCCACCGACCACGCGGCCTGGTCGCCGGGGAACTCCAGGAACAGCGGCCGCATCACCGGCAGCCCCTCCTCGTGCGCCTCCCGCATGACCTCCAGCACATACGGCTTCAGGCGCTCACGCAGCCGCAGGTACCGTTCGAGGATCGCCCCGGCCTCCTCCCCGTAGGACCACACCTCGTTCGGGCCGCCCGTCATGTCCGGGCCGAGCGGCATGCCCGGATCGCGGAAGCCGTGCAGCCGCATCAGCGGGGACAGCGCGCCGAACTGGAACCAGCGCACCAGCACCTCGCGGTACGCCGGGTCGTCCGGGTCGCCGCCGTGGAAGCCGCCGATGTCGGTGTTCCACCAAGGGATGCCGGACAGCGCGGTGTTGAGCCCCGCCGCGATCTGGCGGCGCAGGGTCGCGAAGTCGGTGCCGATGTCACCGGACCACAGGGCGGCCCCGTAGCGCTGGCTGCCCGCCCACGCCGAGCGGTTCAGCGTGACCACCTCGGACTCCCCGGCCGCGCGCAGGCCCTCGTAGAAGGTGCGGGAGTTCTCCGCCGGGTACAGGTTGCCGACCTCCAGGCCGGGCCCCGCCCAGTAGCGCAGGTTCTCGGAGAAGCCCGGCTTCAGCTCCGGCTCGCAGGCGTCCAGCCAGAACGCGGTGATGCCGTACGGGTCGAGGTAGTTCTCCTTGATCCTCGACCACAGGAACTCCCGTGCCTCCGGGTTGGTGGCGTCGTAGAAGGCGACCTGGACCGGGGTGGCGACCTCCTTGTCCGGCCAGTCGGCGTGCGCCGTCGGCCCGTACTGGGTGCCGATGAAGTAGCCGCGCTGCTCCATCACCGTGTGGTTCTCGCTCAGCGGCGACACCGACGGCCAGACGCTCACCACCAGCTTCACGCCCAGCTCGTCCAGTTCGCGCACCATCGCCGCCGGGTCGGGCCACTCGGCCGGGTCGAACCTCCAGTCGCCGAGGTGGGTCCAGTGGAAGAAGTCGCACACGATCACGTCCAGCGGCAGGCCCCGGCGCTTGTACGCGCGGGCCACCTCCAGCAGTTCGTCCTGCGTCCGGTAGCGCAGCTTGCACTGCCAGAAACCGGCCGCCCACTCGGGCAGCATCGGCGTCCGGCCGGTCACCGCGCTGTACCGGCGCTGGGCGTCGGCCGGCCGGCCGGCGGTGATCCAGTAGTCGATCTGCCGGGCCGAGTCCGCCACCCACCGGGTGCCGTTGTGCGCCAGCTCGACCCGGCCGATCGCCGGGTTGTTCCACAGCAGGGTGTAGCCGCGGCTGGAGGTCAGCACCGGGACGCTCACCTCGGCGTTGCGCTGCACCAGATCGACGACCAGGCCCTTCTGGTCCAGCCGCCCGTGCTGGTGCTGGCCGAGCCCGTACAGCTTCTCGCCGTCGTAGGCGGCGAACCGCTGCTCCAGCCGGTGGTGACCGTTGCCGACCGCCGTGTACAGCCGCGGGCCCGGCCACCAGAAGTGCGCGCGGTCCTCGGCCAGCAGTTCACCGCCGTCGGCGGTGCGCAGGAAGCGGACCATGCCCTCGGCGTCGACCTCGGCGGTCAGCGCGCCGACGGTCAGCGTGCCCCGCCCGTCCTCGATCTTCACGGTGCTCTCCGTGGGCGGCGCCTCGTCGAGCAGGGCACCGGGCAGACCGGGCAGCACCGGCCCCCCGAGCCGGGCCCGCACCCGGACCGCGTCCGGACCCCACGGCTCGATCCGTACGGTCTCCTGACGGCCGCTCCACTCCAGCGCACCGTCCCGCTCCCGGAAGGTGCCGACGGTGGGCGAGGACTGGGCGAGGCTGACCTTGGGCTGCGTCTCGGCGGGCTGAGCGGACTGCGCGGACTGTGTCACGAGGCGTGCTCCTGAAGGAGTGCAGACATGGGGGTGCCCTGAGAGGGCGCGTGGCCGGTGATGCGGGGAACGGTGATGCGGGGAACGGTGATGCGGGGGAGTGGGTGCGGTGTTACGGCTGTGCGGGCGCCGGTCCCGAACTCGCCCGTACCGTCAGCTCGGGCGGCAGCAGCACGACCTCGTCGCCGCCCCGCCCGTCGAGCTTGGCGACCAGGTGTTCCACGGCGTGCCGGCCCATCTCCTGAGCGGGGATGGCGACGGCCGTCAGCCGCACCGAGGCCTGCACGGCGACCTGTTCCGGACAGATCGCGACCACGGACACGTCCTCGGGCACGGCCCGCCCCTGCTGACGCAGCAGCGCGAGCAGGGGTTCGACCGCCGACTCGTTCTGCACCACGAAGCCGGTGGTGCCCGGCCGTTCGTCGAGGATCCGGGCGAGCGTGACGGCCATCGCGTCGTACCCGCCCTCGCACGGCCGGTGCAGCAGCCGCAGCCCCAGCTCCCGGCCGCGGGTGCGCAGTCCGTCGAGGGTGCGCTCGGCGAACCCGGTGTGCCGCTCGTACACCGCGGGGGCCTCCCCGACGACGGCGACGTCACGATGCCCCAGCATCGCCAGATGCTCCGCGCACAGTGCCCCGGTGGCCTTGAAGTCCAGGTCGACGCAGGTCAGTCCGGTGGTGTCGGCGGGCAGCCCGATGAGCACCGCCGGCTGGTCGGTCTCCCGCAGCAACGGCAGCCGCTCGTCGTCCAGTTCGACGTCCATCAGGATCATCCCGTCGGCGAGCCCGCTGCCGGCCACGCGGCGCACCGCGTCGGGACCCTCCTCACCGGTGAGCAGCAGCACGTCGTACCCGTGCGTACGGGCCGTGGTCGCCACGGCGATGGCGATCTCCATCATCACCGGCACATACATGTCGGTACGGAGCGGGATCATCAGCGCGATGATGTTCGACCTGCTGCTGGCCAGGGCGCGCGCCCCGGCGTTCGGGTGGTACCCGAGTTCGCGGATGCTCCGCTCGACCCGCTGCCGGGTGGTCGCGGAGATGGACCGCTTGCCGCTGAGGACATAGCTCACCGTGCTCGCCGAGACTCCGGCGTGCTGGGCGACCTCGGCGAGGGTGACCATCCAGCTCTCCAAGCTTTGTGAAGCGCTTCGACAGTGCGCAGAACCAACAAGGGCGAGTGAGGGTGGTTCGACAGTAGCTCCAGCGGAGGTGGGTGTCCATAGGATGTCGAAGCGCTTCGACAGCTTTCTTCCGTGCAGTCTCCGTGCGATCGCCGTCACGGACCGCGGGTGCCGTATCGGCCGAACGGCCGCACGAAGGGTGGTGGGGTCGCTACGAATCGGGTACATACGATCGGGTAGCACCAGTCGGTAACGAAACCACACCATCCGATTCGCGGCGAGGTGAGCCTCATGTCCGCAGCACCCGAGACACCCCGAGCTCCGTCTCGACCCACCGTCACCGAGCGTGAGGCCCGCCAGGTCGCGGAGGCCGCGCGGGAACAGCACTGGCGCAAGCCCAGCTTCGCCAAGGAACTGTTCCTCGGCCGCTTCCGGCTCGACCTCATCCACCCCCACCCCCTCCCGGCCGACGAGGACGCCCAGCGCGGCGAGGAGTTCCTCGCCAAACTCCGCGACTTCTGCGAGACCAAGATCGACGGCGCCCTGATCGAACGCGAGGCGCGAATCCCCGACGAGGTCATCACCGGCCTCAAGGAACTCGGCGCCTTCGGCATGAAGATCGACACCAAGTACGGCGGTCTCGGTCTCACCCAGGTCTACTACAACAAGGCCCTGGCCCTGGTCGGTTCCGCCAACCCCTCGATCGGTGCGCTGCTCTCCGCCCACCAGTCGATCGGCGTCCCGCAGCCGCTGAAGCTCTTCGGCACGCAGGAACAGAAGGAGAAGTTCCTGCCGCGCTGCGCCCGCACCGACATCTCCGCCTTCCTCCTCACCGAGCCGGACGTCGGCTCCGACCCGGCCCGCCTCGCCACCACGGCGGTCCCCGACGGCGACGAATACATCCTCGACGGGGTGAAACTCTGGACCACCAACGGCGTGGTCGCCGACCTCCTCGTCGTCATGGCCCGCGTCCCGAAGTCGGAGGGCCACCGCGGCGGCATCACCGCCTTCGTCGTCGAGTCCGCCTCCGAGGGCATCACCGTCGAGAACCGCAACGCCTTCATGGGCCTGCGCGGCCTGGAGAACGGCGTCACCCGCTTCCACCAGGTCCGCGTCCCCGCCTCCCACCGCATCGGCGAGGAGGGCCAGGGCCTCAAGATCGCGCTGACCACGCTCAACACGGGCCGGCTGTCCCTGCCCGCGATGTGCGTCGGCTCCGGCAAGTGGTGCCTGAAGATCGCCCGCGAATGGTCGGCCGCCCGCGAGCAGTGGGGCAAGCCCGTCGCGCTGCACGAGGCCGTCGGCTCGAAGATCGCGTTCATCGCGGCGACCACCTTCGCCCTGGAAGCGGTCCTCGACCTCTCCTCCCAGATGGCCGACGAGGACCGCAACGACATCCGCATCGAGGCCGCCCTCGCCAAGCTGTACGGCTCGGAGATGGCCTGGCTGATGGCCGACGAACTGGTCCAGATCCGCGGCGGACGCGGCTTCGAGACGGCCGACTCCCTCAAGGCACGCGGCGAGCGGGCGGTGCCGGCCGAGCAGATCCTGCGCGACCTGCGCATCAACCGCATCTTCGAGGGCTCCACCGAGATCATGCACCTGCTGATCGCCCGCGAGGCCGTCGACGCCCATCTGTCGGTCGCCGGAGACCTCATCGACCCCGAGAAGTCCCTGGGCGACAAGGCGAGGGCGGGCGCGAACGCGGGCGTCTTCTACGCCAAGTGGCTGCCGAAGCTGGTCGCCGGACCCGGGCAGCTTCCGGGTGCGTACGGCGAGTTCAGGCACGGCATCGACCTCTCCTCGCACCTGCGTTACGTCGAGCGCACGGCACGCAAGCTGGCCCGCTCCACGTTCTACGCCATGTCGCGCTGGCAGGGCCGGATGGAGACCAAGCAGGGCTTCCTGGGCCGGATCGTCGACATCGGCGCGGAGCTGTTCGCGATGAGCGCGGCATGCGTGCGCGCCGAGCTGCTGCGCAGCCGGGGCGAGAACGGCCGCGAGGCGTACCAGCTCGCGGACGCGTTCTGCCGCCAGGCGCGGATCCGGGTCGAGGAACTCTTCAACCGGCTGTGGACGAACACGGACGACCTGGACCGCAAGGTGGTCAAGGGGGTCCTGTCCGGAACGTACGAGTGGCTGGAACAGGGCATCATCGACCCGTCGGACGACGGCCCCTGGATCGCGGACGCGACCCCGGGCCCCAGCACGAGGGAGAACGTCCACCGCCCGATCCGCTGACGCACGCGCTCACCCGCGCGGGCCGGCGCAACCCACCCCCGGGCACCCCGGGGGTGGGCACCCGCACGCACCCCGACCCGACACAATGGAGCCCATGACCGACGCTCCAGCTCCCCTCGCCGATCCGCATCTGGTGTACGACCCCGTCGCCGGAGACGGCCCGAAGGACGTGGTGATCCTCGGCTCCACGGGCTCGATCGGCACCCAGGCCATCGACCTCGTGCTGCGCCACCCCACCCGCTTCAAGGTCACCGGCCTCTCCGCGAACGGCGCCCGCGTCGCCCTCCTCGCCGAGCAGGCCCACCGCCTGGGCGTCCGCACCGTCGCCGTCGCCCGCGAGGACGTCGTACCGGCCCTGCGCGAGGCGCTCGCCGCGCGGTACGGCACGGGGGAGCCGCTGCCCGAGATCCTCGCCGGGCCGGACGCGGCCACCCAGCTCGCCGCCTCCGACTGCCACACCGTCCTGAACGGCATCACCGGCTCCATCGGCCTCGCCCCGACCCTCGCCGCCCTGGAGGGGGGCCGCACCCTCGCGCTCGCCAACAAGGAGTCGCTGATCGTCGGCGGCCCGCTGGTCAAGGCGCTGGCCAAGCCCGGTCAGATCATCCCGGTCGACTCCGAGCACGCCGCCCTGTTCCAGGCCCTGGCCGCCGGCACCCGCGCCGACGTGCGCAAGCTGGTCGTCACCGCCTCCGGCGGCCCCTTCCGCGGCCGTACGAAGCAAGAGCTGGCGCACGTCACCGTCGAGGACGCCCTCGCCCACCCCACGTGGGCGATGGGCCCGGTGATCACCATCAACTCCGCGACCCTGGTCAACAAGGGCCTGGAGGTCATCGAGGCGCACCTCCTCTACGACATTCCCTTCGACCGCATTGAGGTGGTCGTGCACCCGCAGTCGTATGTCCACTCGATGGTTGAGTTCACGGACGGATCGACACTGGCGCAGGCGACGCCCCCCGACATGCGCGGGCCCATCGCCATCGGCCTCGGCTGGCCCGAACGGGTCCCCGACGCCGCGCCCGCCTTCGACTGGAGCAAGGCGTCCACCTGGGAGTTCTTCCCCCTCGACAACGAGGCCTTCCCCTCGGTGAACCTCGCCCGGCACGTCGGCGAACTCGCGGGGACCGCCCCGGCCGTGTTCAATGCGGCGAACGAGGAGTGCGTGGAGGCCTTCCGCGCCGGCCGGCTGCCGTTCAACGGCATCATGGAGACCGTCACACGGGTGGTCGAGGAACACGGCACCCCGCCGACGGGAACCTCCCTGACCGTGCCGGACGTCCTCGAAGCGGAGACCTGGGCACGGACGAGGGCCCGGGAACTGACCGACCGGACGGCGAGCGCGGAGGCGCGTGCATGACGACCCTGATGTTCATCCTCGGCATAGTCGTCTTCGCGGTCGGCCTGCTGTTCTCCATCGCCTGGCACGAGCTCGGACACCTCTCCACCGCCAAGATGTTCGGCATCCGTGTGCCGCAGTACATGGTCGGCTTCGGGCCGACCCTCTGGTCGCGGCACAAGGGCGAGACCGAGTACGGCATCAAGGCGATCCCGTTCGGCGGCTACATCCGGATGATCGGCATGTTCCCGCCCGGCCCCGACGGCCGCCTCGAGGCCCGCTCCACCTCGCCGTGGCGCGGCATGATCGAGGACGCCCGCTCGGCCGCCTTCGAGGAGCTCAGGCCCGGCGACGAGAACCGCCTCTTCTACACGCGCAAGCCGTGGAAGCGGGTCATCGTGATGTTCGCGGGCCCCTTCATGAACCTGATCCTCGCGGTGGTGCTGTTCCTCACCGTGCTGATGGGCTTCGGCATCCAGCAGCAGACCACCAACGTCGCCTCGGTCTCCCCCTGCGTCATCTCGCAGAGCGAGAACCGCGACGAGTGCAAGAAGTCCGACCCGCAGTCCCCGGCCGCCGCGGCCGGCATGAAGGCGGGCGACAGGATCGTCGCCTTCGACGGCAAGCGCACCGACGACTGGGGCACCCTGTCCGACCTGATCCGCGACAGCGCCGGAAAGCAGGTGCCGATCGTCGTCGACCGCAAGGGCGAGGAGGTCACCCTCCAGGCGAAGATCGCCACCAACCTGGTCGCCAAGAAGGACGGCAACGGCGCCTACGTCGAGGGCGAGTACGTCAAGGCCGGCTTCCTCGGCTTCAGCGCCGCCACCGGCGTCGTCAAACAGGACTTCGGCGACTCCGTGACCTGGATGACCGACCGGGTCGGCGACGCCGTGGACTCCCTCGCCGCCCTCCCCTCCAAGGTCCCGGCCCTGTGGGACGCGGCCTTCGGCGACGGCCCGCGCGAACCCGACTCCCCGATGGGCGTCGTCGGCGCGGCCCGGGTCGGCGGCGAGATCGCCACCCTCGACATCCCCGCCTCGCAGCAGCTCGCCATGTTCGTGATGCTGCTGGCCGGCTTCAACCTCTCCCTGTTCCTGTTCAACATGCTCCCGCTGCTGCCCCTCGACGGCGGCCACATCGCGGGCGCCCTGTGGGAGTCGCTGCGCCGCAACACCGCGAAGCTGCTGCGCCGCCCGGACCCCGGCCCCTTCGACGTGGCGAAGCTGATGCCGGTGGCCTACGTCGTCGCGGGCATCTTCGTCTGCTTCACGATCCTGGTCCTGATCGCCGACGTGGTGAACCCGGTCCGCATCTCGTAGCCGCAACGGACGTACACCCGCCGTTCACGATGGCCTGGAACCCTTTCGTTCCGGGCCATCGTCCTTTGGGTGGGTTTACGAGCGTGGGGGTCCCCCCGCCGAGCGCATTCGAGGTGGGGGAGTGCTCCGGCCGAGGCCCGTGCCGTAATCTCGAAGCTCGGAGCCCGCTGCTCACGGGGGCCGGACCTTGATCCACGACTTGGGGTTGCACAGCAGATGACTGCGATTTCTCTCGGCATGCCGTCCGTTCCGACCAAGCTCGCCGAGCGCCGGCGGAGCCGGCAGATCCAGGTCGGATCCGTGGCGGTCGGCGGAGACGCCCCCGTCTCGGTCCAGTCGATGACCACGACCCGCACGTCCGACATCGGCGCCACCCTCCAGCAGATCGCGGAGCTGACCGCGTCCGGCTGCCAGATCGTCCGGGTGGCGTGCCCCACCCAGGACGACGCGGACGCGCTGGCGACGATCGCCCGCAAGTCGCAGATCCCGGTGATCGCGGACATCCATTTCCAGCCGAAGTACGTGTTCGCCGCGATCGAGGCGGGCTGCGCGGCGGTGCGCGTGAACCCGGGCAACATCAAGAAGTTCGACGACCAGGTCAAGGAGATCGCCAAGGTGGCGAAGGACCACGGCACCCCGATCCGCATCGGTGTGAACGCCGGCTCGCTGGACAAGCGCCTGCTGCAGAAGTACGGCAAGGCCACCCCCGAGGCCCTGGTCGAGTCCGCTCTCTGGGAGGCGTCCCTCTTCGAGGAGCACGACTTCCGGGACATCAAGATCTCGGTGAAGCACAACGACCCGGTGGTCATGATCGAGGCGTACCGGCAGCTCGCCGCCCAGTGCGACTACCCCCTGCACCTCGGCGTGACGGAGGCCGGCCCGGCCTTCCAGGGCACGATCAAGTCGGCGGTCGCCTTCGGCGCCCTGCTCTCCCAGGGCATCGGCGACACCATCCGCGTCTCCCTGTCCGCGCCGCCCGCCGAGGAGGTCAAGGTCGGCATCCAGATCCTGGAGTCCCTGAACCTGCGCCAGCGCGGCCTGGAGATCGTCTCCTGCCCGTCCTGCGGACGTGCCCAGGTCGACGTCTACAAGCTCGCCGAAGAAGTCACCGCGGGCCTCACGGGCATGGACGTCCCGCTGCGCGTCGCCGTCATGGGCTGCGTCGTCAATGGCCCCGGCGAGGCCCGCGAGGCCGACCTGGGCGTCGCCTCCGGCAACGGCAAGGGCCAGATCTTCGTCAAGGGCGAGGTCATCAAGACCGTCCCCGAGTCCAAGATCGTCGAGACGCTGATCGAGGAGGCCATGAAGCTGGCCGAGCAGATGGAGAAGGACGGCGTGACGTCGGGCGAGCCGGAGGTCTCGGTCGCGGGCTGACATAGGCAGCCCGTCCGGCGCTTGAGGACGAGGCCGTCCAGGCCGAAGCGGGGGCCTGGGGGCGGCAGCCCCCCCAGCAAGACAAGCCGACCGACCGCACCTCGGCAGCAGCGGCCACCGCAGCGGGGCGGCACCGCAAAGGCTCCGCAGGTACAGTGCGGAAATCAGCAGACCCGAGTGTGTGTGAGGCCCCGCACGTGTTGACGCAGACCACCTCCCGGGTCCTCGAACCGAGTGACCTGGACGCCGCCCTCGCCGTGCTCGACCGCGAGCCCGTGGCGAACGCCTTCGTGACCTCCCGGGTGCAGGTCGCCGGCCTGGACCCGTGGCGGCTCGGCGGCGAGATGTGGGGCTGGTACGAGGGCGGCATGCTGACCTCCCTGTGCTACGCCGGTGCCAACCTGGTCCCCATCTGCGCCACCCCCAGGGCGATCCGCGCCTTCGCCGACCGCGCCCGCCGCGCCGGCCGCCGCTGCTCCTCGATCGTCGGCCCGGCGGACACCACCGCCGAACTCTGGCGACTCCTCGAACCCCAGTGGGGCCCGGCCCGCGAGGTCCGCCGCCACCAGCCCCTGATGGTCACCGACCGGCTGCCCGGCCACATCGCCCCGGACCCGTACGTCCGCCGCGTCCGCAAGGACGAGATGGAGACGATCATGCCCGCGTGCGTGGCGATGTTCACGGAGGAGGTGGGCGTCTCCCCGCTGGCCGGCGACGGCGGCCTGCTCTACCAGGCGAGGGTCGCCGAACTCGTCGGCGCCGGCCGCTCCTTCGCCCGCTTCGACGCCGACGGCAAGGTCGTCTTCAAGGCGGAGATCGGCGCCGCGACGGACAGGGCCTGCCAGATCCAGGGAGTCTGGGTGGCCCCGGAACACCGCGGCAAGGGCATAGCGGCCCCCGGAATGGCCGCCGTCCTCCGCTACGCCCTGGCGGACGTCGCCCCGGTGGTGAGCCTCTACGTCAACGACTTCAACACCCCGGCGAGAAGGACGTACGAGAGGGTCGGCTTCCAAGAGGTGGGCGCCTTCATGAGCGTGCTCTTCTGAGACGTGGGAGGGACTGTAGGCTCCCGGCCATGGACCCCGTCATCGGCCCCTTGGATCTCACCGCCCACGTCGACGAGGCCCTAGCCGTCCAAGCCGCAGCCTTCGGCCTGGGCCCCGATGAGGTGGCCGTCCGCCGCCAGATCGTCCTCCGCCACATGACCCACCCCGGCGCACGAGCCCTCGGCGCCACCGCCGGAGGCAGACTCCTCGGCTTCGTCTACGGCATGCCCAACGACCGCACCCACTGGTGGTCCACCGTCGTGGAGCCGTACCTCCGCGCCCAGGGCAACGACCACTGGCTCGACGACTCGTTCGTCATCACCGAGCTGCACGTCCATCCGCGCCACCAGAAACAGGGCATCGGCCGCGCCCTGATCACCACGATCACCGACAGCGCCACGGAGCCCCGCTCGATCCTCTCCGCGATCGACGTCGAGAGCCCCGCCCGCAAGCTGTACCGCTCCCTCGGCTACCGCGACCTCGCCCGCCAGGTCCATTTCCCCAGCGCCCCGAAGCCGTACGCCGTCATGGGCGCCCCTCTGCCACTCCTTCGCGCATAACCGATTTCCACCGCCCCGTCCCGCCCGGCTAACCTCCTGTCATCACCCAGACGTAGCAGGAGTACGAGAACCATGGCGAACGCACCGGTCCAGCGCATGTCCCAGTTGATGGCGAAGACGCTGCGCGACGACCCGGCGGACGCCGAGGTCCTCAGCCACAAGCTGCTCGTCCGCGCCGGCTATGTGCGCCGCACCGCCGCCGGAATCTGGAGCTGGCTGCCGCTCGGCAAGAAGGTCCTCTCCAACGTGGAGCGCATCGTCCGCGAGGAGATGGACGCCATCGGCGCCCAGGAGGTCCTGCTCCCCGCCGTCCTGCCCCGCGAGCCCTACGACGCGACCGGCCGCTGGGACGAGTACGGCCCCGAGCTGTTCCGCCTGAAGGACCGCAAGGGAGGCGACTACCTCCTCGGCCCCACCCACGAGGAGATCTTCACCCTGCTGGTGAAGGACCAGTGCACGTCCTACAAGGACCTGCCGGTGATCCTCTACCAGATCCAGAACAAGTACCGCGACGAGGCCCGCCCGCGGGCCGGCATCCTGCGCGGCCGTGAGTTCCTGATGAAGGACTCCTACTCCTTCGACCTGGCCGACGAGGGCCTCGCCGAGTCGTACGCCCTGCACCGCCAGGCCTATCAGCGGATCTTCGCGCGCCTCGGCCTCGACTACCGCATCTGCGCGGCCACCGCCGGCGCGATGGGCGGCTCGAAGTCGGAGGAGTTCCTGGCCCCCGCGGAGGCCGGCGAGGACACCTTCGCGGACTGCCCCAACTGCGACTTCGCGGCGAACACCGAGGCGATCCACTACGACCTGAAGCCGGTGGACGCCACCGACGTCCCCGCGGCCGAGGACATCCCCACCCCCGACACCCCCACCATCGAGACCCTGGCCGCCCAGCTCGGCGTCCCGGCCTCCGCCACCCTGAAGAACCTCCTCGTCAAGGTCGACGGCGAGATCGTCGCCGTGGGTGTCCCCGGTGACCGCGAGGTCGACATGGGCAAGGTCGAGGCACACTTCGCCCCCGCCACCGTCGAGATCGTCACCGAGGCGGACTTCATCGCGCACCCCCACCTGGTGCGCGGCTACGTCGGCCCGCAGGGCCTGGACAAGGTGAAGTACATCGCCGACCCGCGCGTGGCTCCCGGCACGTCCTGGATCACGGGCGCGAACAAGGCCGACACGCACGCGAAGAACGTCGTCGCGGGCCGCGACTTCGAGGTCGACGAGTACGTGGATGTCGTCGTCGTCCAGGACGGCGACCCCTGCCCGAAGTGCGGCACGGGCCTGAAGCTGGACCGCGCCATCGAGATCGGCCACATCTTCCAGCTGGGCCGCAAGTACGCGGACGCCCTCAAGCTGGACGTCCTCGGCCAGAACGGCAAGCCGGTCCGCGTCACCATGGGCTCCTACGGCATCGGTGTCTCCCGCGCGGTCGCGGCGCTCGCCGAGCAGACCGCCGACGACAAGGGCCTGTGCTGGCCGAAGGAGGTGGCCCCGGCCGACGTCCACGTCGTCGCCGCCGGCAAGGCTCTGCAGACCGAGCTGGCCCTCGACGTCTCCGAGAAGCTCGCCGCCGCCGGTGTCCGGGTCCTGGTCGACGACCGGGCGGGCGTCTCCCCGGGCGTGAAGTTCACCGACTCGGAGCTGATCGGCGTCCCCCAGATCCTGGTCGCCGGCCGCCGCGCAGCCGAGGGCATCGTCGAGCTGAAGGACCGCAGGACGGGTCAGCGCGAGGAACTGACGGTCGAAGAGGCCATCGCCCGCCTCACGAACTGACCGACGCCCCAGCGGCACGTCTGCCCGCAGCTACCTGGGCAGACGTCCCCGCAGCTACGCGCGTGCAGCTACGCGCGGGGGAACACGTGCCCGCAGCTGCGTGCCAGCGGACGTGCCCCGGGCGGCGGACAGCAGTGGCCGGTAGCGAGGACGGGCCGCAGTCGCGTACGTCGGGAAGGGGACGTGGCGGGGGGTGTCCGCCAGCAGCGGGCGGCGGGAACGCCGGGGGCGTCGGTGAGGGACGCAGCGGCGTACCGAGGACGGATACCCCCCGCCACGTCCCCGACCCACCCACCGGCACGGGGCGCTCCGCGCACCACCCCCACCGCACCCGCGGCTGCGCCGCAGGCATCAACGCGCACCCCCACTACAGCCAGCCGGCGAACTCCAGCAGCAGCTCCGCATCCTGCTCGCGGCCCACCCTCCGCGCCCGCACGCCCGATTCCACCGCACGGAACAGCGTCCACCCCCGCAACCGCTCCTGGTCGACCTCCAACGACTCCGCCAGCCGCTTCACGCGACGCCGGGTCGTCGCCGCCCCCGACGGCTGGGCGATGAGATCCTCCACCCGATCCCGTACCAGCCGCGCCAGATCGAACGCACACTCGCCCACCACCGGATCCGGCCCCACCGCCAGCCACGGCATCCGCTCCCCGGCGAGCACCTTGCTCTGCCGGAACGTCCCGTGCAGCAGCCGAGCTGCCGACGCCGACGCGCTCGCCACCAGCTCATCCCGCGCGGACAGCGCCGCCTCCACCAACGCGCCGACCTCAGGATCGCCCGCCGCGCTCGCCCGCATCGCGTCCGCCTGACGCCCCGTCCGTTCCTCGACCGTCTCGAAGACATGATCGGCCGGAGGTTCCACCCACAGCCGCCGCAGCGTCCCCGCCGCCTCCAGCAACGCCTTCGCCTCCGGCAACGACCGCACCGAGACATCCGGATGCAGCCGCTCCAGCAGCAGCACACCCTCAGCCCCCGCCGACGGCTCCCGCACCTGCGGCTCCAGAAGCTGCACGGCGCCCCGTCCACTCCAGTGCGCCAGCGCAGCCCGCTCACTCTCCGGCCGGGCCCGACGCGGGGCCAGCTTCAACACCGCCGGCGTACCGTCCGCCGTACGCACCAGCACGACCAGGCTGCTGCGCCCCCCGGGCACCTGCACCCGCTCCACGGTCAACTCACGCTCGGCGACAGCCCGCTCCGCCGTCTCGGGCAGCTTCGCCAGCCAGTCGTCACCGTCCGGCGCCGTCTCCCCGAGCGCCCTCACCAGACGCTGCGGCGGTTCGAAAACCATGCGCGAGTCGTTCCCTTCCTGCTGTTCGCGGCTGCATGCCGCCCCCGTCATCTCGTCGGCGCCGCGGCCCCCGACGTCGTACCGTCCGCCGCCCGCTCGGCGAGCCCAGGGAAGGCTACGCTCTTCCCGCTCCAGCGCACCGACCGCACCGCCGCCTCCCGCAGCGCCTCGGCCGCCGCCCGGCGCCGCTCACCGGCGCTGTCGCGCACCAGGTCGGCGTAGACCCCGGCCACCCGGGCCTCCAGCTCCGCGGCGAGCCGCACGGCAGCGGCGGCGTCCGGCACGGGGAACGGCAGCGCATACCCCGCGGCCGCAGCGACGGGCGTGCCGCCCGCGTCCCGCACCTCGCGCACCAGCACGTCCCGCCGCGCCCGATGGGCGTCGTACGCCGCACGCGCCTCCGCGCGCCGCTGCTTGCCGATCCGCCCGCCGACGACGCCGTAGCCGTACACCGCGGCGTGCTCGGCCGCCAGCGCCGCCTGCAGAGCCCGCAGCTCCCGGCCCTCAGCCTCGCTGTCGCTCACCTCGTCACCCCTTCGTCAGCAGATACGCGCGCCCGGCTCCGGCCGCCGCGACGGAGGCCAGCAGCCGCGCCAGCTCGCCCGGGGCGTCGAGCAGCGCCGCCGCCCGCCGGTCGGCGAGCTCCCGCTCCGCGGCGGCGAGCTGAGCGAGAGCGTCCTTCTCTTTCACAGGCACCCCCACCCCCGAAGCCGAAGCCGAAACCGAAGCGGAAGCGGAAGCCGAGGCCCCCACCCCCGAACCCGGAGCGGAACCGGACGCCGAAGAAGCCGAAGCCGAAGCCGAAGCCGAAGGCGAGGCCACCCCCTCCGCACCACCCCCGAACGCCTCCACCTGCCGCACGACCGCTTCCCGCAAGGGCCCCAACCGCCCCGCCAGCCTCGGATGCGCCGCGATCACCGCGTCGTACCGCTCCACCAGCTCCCTGCTGTCCCGGGCCGCACGCGCGCGTGCCCGCTCCTCGGCCGACGGACGGCGCCCGGCACCCGCCCCGGAGGACTCGGACCCGCCGGTACAGCCCGAGGCGAGCAGGGCAGCCGGCAGAGCCGTGGAGGTGACGGCGAGCAGACTCCTTCTGCGCGGCCCCGCAGGGGTACGCGAAGACGGGGACAACGACACGGCAGACGTCCTCAGGGAACTCGTACGGAACGCGGCGACGGAAGAACGGATGAACGAGAGATGGGCCACAGCCCCGATCACGGTACCCGTGCCGACGCCCCACCGACGTCAGCGGCACCCTCCGTGACCAGGTGGACGGCAACACCCTCCGCGACCGGATACCCTTTGACCAGACACGCGACCCATCCCACAACAGCACACGCGGCCGAGGAGTCACCCGGATGAGCACCACCCAGAGCGAGAGGCTGCGAGAACTTCTGGAACCGCTCGTCAGCTCACAGGGCCTCGATCTCGAGGAGATCGCCGTCGACTCGGTCGGCCGGAAGCGTGTGCTGCGCGTCGTCGTCGACTCCGACACCGGTGCGGACCTGGACCGGATCGCCGATGTGAGCCGCGCGCTCTCGGCGAAGCTGGACGAGACCGACGCGATGGGCAGCGGGGAGTACACCCTCGAGGTCGGGACCCCGGGCGCGGAGCGCCTCCTCACCGAGCACCGGCACTACGTGCGCGCCACGGGCCGCCTGGTGAGGTTCCAGCTGGCCGAGGGCGGCGAGCTGACCGCCAGGATCCTGAAGGCCGACGACGAGGGCCTCGAGCTCGAAGTGCCGGGAGTGAAGGGCCGCAAGGCCACCACCCGCAGACTCGCCTTCTCCGACATCGACAGGGCGCGCGTGCAGGTCGAATTCAACCGCAAGGACAAGAAGGAAGAGGAGGCGTAGCCGTGGACATCGACATGAGCGCCCTGCGGGGCTTGGTCCGGGAGAAGGAGATCTCCTTCGACCTGCTGGTCGAGGCCATCGAATCGGCCCTCCTCATCGCCTACCACCGCACCGAGGGAAGCCGCCGGCACGCGCGCGTGGAGCTCAACCGGGAGACGGGTCATGTGACCGTGTGGGCGAAGGAGGACCCGGAGGACCTCGAGGAGGGCCAGGAGCCCCGCGAGTTCGACGACACCCCGTCAGGATTCGGCCGTATCGCCGCCACCACGGCCAAGCAGGTCATCCTGCAGCGCCTGCGCGACGCCGAGGACGACGCGACGCTGGGCGAGTACGCCGGGCGCGAGGGCGACATCGTCACCGGAGTGGTCCAGCAGGGGCGCGACCCGAAGAACGTGCTCGTGGACATCGGCAAGCTGGAGGCCATCCTGCCGGTGCAGGAGCAGGTGCCCGGCGAGACGTATCCGCACGGCATGCGGCTGCGCAGTTACGTCGTGCGGGTGGCGAAGGGCGTGCGCGGACCGTCGGTCACGCTCTCGCGCACCCACCCCAATCTGGTGAAGAAGCTCTTCTCCCTGGAGGTGCCGGAGATCGCCGACGGCTCCGTGGAGATCGCCGCCATCGCCCGTGAGGCGGGCCACCGCACGAAGATCGCCGTCCGGTCCACCCGGTCCGGTCTGAACGCCAAGGGTGCCTGTATCGGCCCCATGGGCGGCCGCGTGCGCAATGTCATGGCGGAGCTGAACGGCGAGAAGATCGACATCGTGGACTGGTCCGACGACCCGGCCGAGATGGTGGCGAACGCGCTGTCGCCGGCCCGGGTGTCGAAGGTGGAGATCGTCGACATGGCGACGCGCTCCGCCCGGGTGACCGTGCCGGACTACCAGCTGTCCCTGGCGATCGGCAAGGAAGGGCAGAACGCCCGTCTCGCGGCCCGTCTGACCGGCTGGCGCATCGACATCCGCCCGGACACGGAACAGGCCACCGACTGACCGGCTGAGCGGCCGGGGAATAGATCCAGACCGCAGGGCGCTGAGATCACGACAGCTTCGCGCCCGGCAGGTGTTCGATTCTTGCCCCAAAGGGGTGAGGTCGGTCCGGGGAGGTAGACTTAGCTGTGTCTGGCCGGACACGTATCCGCGCATGCCCTGAGCGCACCTGCGTGGGGTGCCGGGAGCGAGCGGTCAAGAACGAGCTGCTGCGGATCGTGGCGATCGAGGGCGCGTGCGTCCCCGATCCTCGCGGTACGCTGCCCGGCCGGGGTGCGTATGTGCACCCCGCCCCGGTCTGTCTCGACCAGGCAGTGCGCCGCAAGGCGTTCCCGAGGGCGCTCCGCGTCACGGGACCGCTCGACGTAATGGCGTTGCGCCGCTACGTCGAGCAGGCACAAGGTTGCTGAGAGCAGCCCGGTAAGGAAAACGTGCCGTACGGAACCCCCCGTACGGTCTGGTACCTCGCGAGTCGAAAGCAGGTCGAGATTGCGATGAGCACTCGATGAGTACGCGATGAGTACGCCCATGAACTAGCGACGGTCCGGACGCAACCCGGACCTCAAAGGAGCGAAGTGGCTAAGGTCCGGGTCTACGAACTCGCCAAGGAGTTCGGTGTGGAGAGCAAGGTCGTCATGGCCAAGCTCCAGGAACTCGGTGAATTCGTCCGTTCGGCGTCTTCGACCATCGAAGCGCCCGTTGTACGCAAGCTGACCGACGCCTTCCAGCAGGGCGGGGGCAACGGCAAGTCCGCCGCGAAGCCCGCCGCGCCCAGGAAGTCGGCACCGTCGGCCCCCAAGCCCGCCGCGCCCTCCCCGGCGCAGGCGGCACGACCGGCTGCTCCGAAGCCGCCGGCCGCACCCAAGCCCGCCGCGGCCGAGCAGCCCGCGGCCCCGTCGGCGTCCTCGCCCGCGACCCCCGGTCCGCGCCCGACGCCGGGCCCGCGCCCCGCGCCGCGTCCGGCTCCGGCTGCGCCGGAGTTCCAGGCTCCGCCGTCGGCTCCGGCCGGCCCGAAGCCCGGTGCGCGCCCCGGTGCGCCCAAGCCCGGCGGTCGTCCCGCCGGTCAGGGTCAGGGCGGCCAGAGCCGTCCGGCCGGTCAGGGTCAGCGTCCCGGTGGCGCGGCTCCGCGTCCGGGCGCCCGTCCGGCCGGTCCGCGTCCGGGCAACAACCCCTTCACCTCCGGTGGCTCCACCGGCATGGCCCGTCCGCAGGCGCCCCGCCCGCAGGGCGCGCGTCCCGGTGGTCCCGGTGCCCCCGGCGCCGGTCCCCGTCCCCAGGCCCCCGGTGGCCAGGGCGGCGGTCCGCGTCCGCAGGCTCCGGGCGGGCAGCGCCCGACCCCGGGCTCGATGCCGCGTCCGCAGGGCGGCCCCCGTCCCGGTGGCGGTCCCGGCGGCCCGCGTCCGAACCCCGGCATGATGCCGCAGCGTCCCGCTGCCGGCCCGCGCCCGGGTCCCGGCGGTGGCGGTCGTGGTCCGGCCGGTGCCGGTCGTCCCGGCGGCGGTCGTCCCGGTGGCGGCGGCTTCGCCGGCCGTCCGGGCGGCGGCGGTGGCGGTCGTCCCGGTGGCGGCGGCGGTTTCGCCGGTCGTCCCGGTGGTGGCGGCGGCTTCGCCGGCGGCGGTGGCCGTCCCGGCTTCGGTGGCCGTCCCGGCGGTCCCGGTGGCCGCGGTGGCACGCAGGGCGCCTTCGGCCGTCCCGGCGGTCCCGCGCGTCGTGGCCGCAAGTCGAAGCGGCAGAGGCGCCAGGAGTACGAGGCCATGCAGGCCCCGTCGGTCGGCGGTGTGATGCTGCCTCGCGGCAACGGCGAGACCATTCGCCTGTCGCGCGGTGCCTCGCTCACCGACTTCGCGGAGAAGATCAACGCCAACCCGGCGTCGCTCGTCGCGGTCATGATGAACCTCGGCGAGATGGTCACCGCGACCCAGTCCGTCTCCGACGAGACGCTCCAGCTCCTCGCCGACGAGATGAACTACACGGTTCAGATCGTCAGCCCGGAGGAGGAGGACCGCGAGCTGCTCGAGTCCTTCGACCTGGAGTTCGGCGAGGACGAGGGCGACGAGGAGGACCTGGTGGTCCGCCCGCCGGTCGTCACCGTCATGGGTCACGTCGACCACGGTAAGACCCGCCTGCTGGACGCCATCCGCAAGACGAACGTCATCGCGGGCGAGGCCGGTGGCATCACCCAGCACATCGGTGCCTACCAGGTCACGACCGAGGTCAACGAAGAGGATCGCAAGATCACCTTCATCGACACCCCGGGTCACGAGGCGTTCACCGCCATGCGTGCCCGCGGTGCGAAGTCGACCGACATCGCGATCCTGGTCGTCGCGGCCAACGACGGCGTCATGCCGCAGACGGTCGAGGCGCTCAACCACGCCAAGGCCGCCGACGTCCCGATCGTCGTCGCCGTCAACAAGATCGACGTCGAGGGCGCGGACCCGACCAAGGTGCGCGGTCAGCTGACCGAGTACGGCCTGGTGGCCGAGGAGTACGGCGGCGACACCATGTTCGTCGACATCTCCGCCAAGCAGGGTCTGCACATCGACAGCCTCCTCGAGGCCGTCATCCTCACCGCCGACGCCTCGCTCGACCTGCGGGCCAACCCGAAGCAGGACGCGCAGGGCATCTCGATCGAGTCCCGGCTCGACCGCGGCCGCGGTGCCGTGGCGACCGTCCTCGTCCAGCGAGGCACGCTGCGGGTCGGCGACACGATGGTGGTGGGCGACGCCTACGGCCGCGTGCGCGCCATGCTCGACGACAACGGCAACAACGTCGCCGAGGCCGGCCCGTCGACCCCGGTGCAGGTCCTGGGCCTCACCAACGTCCCGGGTGCGGGCGACAACTTCATCGTCGTCGACGAGGACCGTACGGCCCGTCAGATCGCCGAGAAGCGTGCCGCCCGTGAGCGCAACGCCGCGTTCGCCAAGCGCACGCGCCGCGTCTCGCTCGAGGACCTGGACAAGGTGCTCAAGGCCGGCGAGGTCCAGCAGCTGAACCTGATCATCAAGGGTGACGCTTCTGGCTCCGTCGAGGCCCTGGAGTCCTCGCTGCTCCAGCTGGACGTCGGCGAAGAGGTCGACATCCGCGTCCTGCACCGCGGCGTCGGTGCGGTCACGGAGTCCGACATCGACCTGGCGATGGGCTCCGACGCCATCGTGATCGGCTTCAACGTGCGCGCCGCCGGGCGTGCGCAGCAGATGGCCGAGCGCGAGGGTGTGGACGTCCGGTACTACTCGGTCATCTACCAGGCGATCGAGGAGATCGAGGCGGCCCTCAAGGGCATGCTCAAGCCGGAGTTCGAGGAGGTCGAGCTCGGTACGGCGGAGATCCGCGAGGTCTTCAAGTCGTCCAAGCTGGGCAACATCGCGGGTGTTCTCATCCGCTCCGGCGAGGTCAAGCGGAACACCAAGGCCCGCCTCATCCGCGACGGCAAGGTGGTCGCGGAGAACCTCACCATCGAGGGTCTGCGTCGCTTCAAGGACGACGTCACCGAGATCCGCGAAGGCTTCGAGGGCGGTATCAACCTCGGAAACTTCAACGACATCAAGGTCGACGACGTCATCGCGACGTACGAGATGCGCGAGAAGCCGCGGGCGTAACGCCAACGGTCGGTGCCGGGGGCGCCGGGGGCGGGAGCCGGGGCGGGGGCCCCCGGGGGGGGGGGGGGTTGGCCCCCCACCCCCACCGCCAAAAAACAGGAA
>NZ_JBFAXA010000013.1:0-28417 GCF_040689265.1 Streptomyces sp. NPDC052012 | reverse complement strand
AGGCTTTCAGGGGTACTCGCTTGTGCCGCGCACCGGGGGGCCCTACCCCCCGGGGGGGGCGCCGGGCCGCCGCACCCGCCCCCCGCCCCCCCGGCACCGCGTGTGCTGGGGGCTTTCGCCCCCACGCACGGAGCGCAATATCCGTCGAACCCCCGCACCCCTTCGATGTACGGTTCTTGAAGGCCCATCGATCCCGTGCCGGCGGGTGAACCGGTTGCATACATGTATGTGGGGACGCTGTCCTTCGACCTCCTCCTCGGCGACGTACGGTCGCTGAAGGAGAAGCGCTCCGTCGTCCGCCCGATCGTCGCCGAGCTCCAGCGCAAGTACGCGGTGAGCGCGGCCGAGGTGGATCACATGGACCTCCACCGCAGGGCGATCATCGGCCTCGCGATGGTCTCCGGCGACGCGGGGCACCTGACCGACGTACTGGACCGGTGCGAGCGGCTGGTCGCCGGGCGCCCCGAGGTGGAGCTGCTGTCCGTCAGGCGGCGCTTCCACGGCGAAGACGACTGACGATCACAGCTGGCGAGAACTGAGACAGGAAAGAACGGGAGACGACCAGTGGCCGACAACGCGCGGGCGAAAAGGCTGGCGGACCTCATCCGAGAGGTGGTGGCCCAGAAGCTGCAGCGCGGGATCAAGGACCCGCGGCTCGGCTCGCACGTCACCATCACGGACACCAGGGTCACCGGTGACCTCCGGGAGGCGACGGTCTTCTACACCGTCTACGGGGACGACGAGGAGCGCAAGGCCGCAGCCGCCGGTCTGGAGAGCGCCAAGGGCATCCTGCGTTCCGAGGTGGGCCGGGCGGCGGGCGTGAAGTTCACGCCGACGCTCACCTTCGTCATGGACGCCCTGCCGGACACGGCGCGCACCATCGAGGACCTCCTCGACAAGGCGCGCCAGTCCGACGCCAAGGTGCGCGAGGCGTCCGCCGGAGCGACGTACGCCGGTGACGCCGACCCGTACCGCAAGCCGGACGACGACGAGACGGACGACACCGCCGAATGACCCAGAAGCACCCCACGCCCGACGGCCTTGTCATCGTCGACAAGCCGTCGGGCTTCACTTCGCACGACGTGGTCGCCAAGATGCGCGGCATCGCCCGCACCCGCCGCGTCGGCCACGCCGGCACGCTCGACCCGATGGCGACCGGCGTCCTGGTCCTCGGTGTCGAGAAGGCGACCAAACTCCTCGGCCATCTCGCGCTGACCGAGAAGGAGTACCTGGGCACCATCAGGCTCGGGCAGAACACGATCACCGACGACGCCGAGGGAGAGGTCACCTCCTCCACGGACGCCTCCGGAATCAGCCGCGAGGCCGTCGACGCCGGTGTCGCCAAGCTGACCGGCGACATCATGCAGGTGCCGTCCAAGGTCAGCGCCATCAAGATCGACGGGGTGCGCTCGTACAAGCGGGCCCGGGAGGGCGAGGAGTTCGACATCCCGGCCCGGCCGGTCACGGTCAGCTCCTTCACCGTCCACGACGTGCGCGAGGCCGTCGCCGAGGACGGCACCGCGGTGCTCGATCTGATCGTCTCGGTCGTCTGCTCCTCCGGCACCTACATCCGCGCCCTCGCCCGCGACCTGGGCGCCGATCTCGGCGTCGGCGGCCACCTCACCGCGCTGCGCCGCACCCGTGTCGGGCCGTACAAGCTGGACTCGGCGAGGACGCTGGACCAGCTCCAGCAGGAGCTGACCGTGATGCCGATCGCCGAGGCCGCCGCGGCGGCGTTCCCCCGCTGGGACGTGGACGCCCGGCGCGCCCGGCTGCTCACCAACGGCGTGCGGCTGGAGATGCCGGACAGCTACGCGGGCTGCGGTCCCGTGGCCGTCTTCGACCCGGAGGGCCGGTTCCTCGCCCTCGTGGAGCAGCACCGGGGCAAGGCGAAGAGCCTCGCCGTCTTCGGCTGACGGCGCCGGGCCTCACCAGCCGTGGAGCGGCGTCACGGGGTTGCTCATGCCGCCGCTCCACGATCCCCCTCGGTTCCCCCACCACCAGGGTGTATCCATCCAGCGCCGTTCGTTCACCCGTAGGTGCGGGCGCTCGGAGTGAAGCGGGGGAGCGGAAGGGGGCGCGTTCGCGAAGCGATCTGTCCCACTGATCATCTTCGCCGTACCGTCGGACGCAGAACCACGGATGTACGGCGGGGAGGCGGCGTGACTGCTCAGCGGATCGCCCCGGTTCAGGCGAGCACCCCCGAGCGGGGGAGCGCCCCCGAGCGGGGGAGCGCCCGCGACCGGGGAAGCGCCTCCGACCCGGCGAGCGCCCCCGACGACGCCCTCGTGCGCGTCCACGACCTCGCCGGCCGGCCGCGTGGCACCGGCTTCCTGGCCGACCACCACGGCACGCTGATCACCAGCCACGAGGCGGTCGACGGCCTGCCGCGCCTCGTGCTGTACGCCGCCGGGGGCCGCCGGTGCGCGGTGACGGCGGACTCGGTGACGCCGCTGCCCTCGCTCGGCCTCGCGCTGGTGCACAGCGAGGGACTGGGGGTGGCCCCGCTGCCGATCGCCGCGCGGGAACGCGTCGAGACCGGCACCTATGTGCGCATCGCCGCCGGAGGCTGGCGGGAGGCCCGCGTGCTGGGCGTGACCGCCGTGACGTACACCGCCGTGGACCGCTGCCACGCCCTGGCCGACGCCCTGGAACTCGCCGTGGGCACGGCGGGCCGGGACGCGCTGCGGCTGGGCGGCGGCGCGGCGGGCGGCCCGGTGCTCGACAGGGACACCGGCGCCGTGCTGGGCGTCCTGGGCACGGCGCTGTCGTCGGGCAGCAGCGATGTCGGATTCGCGGTGCCGCTGCGCCCCGGTACCGGTCCGCTCGCGGAACTGCTCGCCGAGAACGCGGCGACGGTCCCGGCCTACGGCGCCGATCTGAACCTCGCCGGGCTGCTGGAGCTCACGGCCACCTCCGTGGCGCAGGACGGGCCCCCGGGCGCGCTTCTCCCGCCGCCGGTCGAACCGGTGGAGCGGGCGGCCACGGTCGCGGAGCTCACCGCCTTCGAACAGGGCACGGCCACCGTGCTGGGCCTCGCCGGACCGCCCGGCAGCGGCCGTACGACGGAACTCGCGGCGCTCGCCGCGCGACGGCACCGGGCCGGGCGGCCGACCCTGTGGCTGCGCGGCACGGACCTGCGGGACGACGACACCTCGGTCGCGGACGCGGTCCGCCGTGCGCTGGACCGGGCGTCCCGGATCGTCTCCGCCGCCCGGCACGCCCCGTTCCCGGCCGGCGGTCTCGGCGACACCGGCCCGGAGCGCCTCGCCCGGCTCGCCCACGGCATCGGCCGCCCGCTGCTGGTCCTGCTCGACGAACCGGAGGAGATGCCGCCGGCCCTGGCCGACCGCCTCGCCGAGTGGAGCGCGGGGACGGCTCGGTGGCTCCAGGCGCAGGGCGCGCGGCTGGTGGTGGCGTGCCGCGAGGAGTACTGGGAGGAGGCGGGGGCGTGCTTCCCGGCGGAGCTGCTGCACGGACGGGAGCCCGGTGACGACCGTCTCCCCGCGTGCGTACGCCTCGCGGACCTCAGCGCGGCGGAGGCTCGGGAGGCCCGCCTGCGCTACGGCATCCCCGAGACCGCCGACATCAGACACCCCCTGACCCTGCACCTCCTCGCGCAGATCCGCGCGGCGTTCGAGGAGCGCGGAGAGGATCCGGTCACCGCCGTGGAGACGTCGCCGGGGGTGACGCTCGGGACGCAGGCACAGGGCGCAGCCCCGGCGGCCTGTGCGGCTCCGCCCGATCCCGGCGCCGGTCGCGGGCCGGCCCCGGAGACGTCCGGGCTGCCGGCCTGGACCCGCCCGCTCGCCGGGGGCGGGCCGGGCGGCCGAGCCGAGGGGCCCGGAACCGGCGCGCCCGGCGCCGGCCCCGAAGGGGTGCTCGCGGCTTCCGCCGGTGCCCGTTCCGCCGATGCGGGCCCCCACACCAGCCCGCATCCGCGCACCGACGCCCCGGCACCCGCCGCCGAACCCACCCCCGCGGACCGCGACAGTGTCCTCTCCGCCTACCTCGATCTGATGTGCCTGCGCATCGCCGTGCGCCTCGCCGCCGCGAACGGGCTGCGCGGCACGGCCGTACGGCGGCTCGCGGCCAAGGTGGCCGGGCAGGTGCACGAGGCCGCGCGGCGGAGCCTCGGGGCGGGGCAGGGCGGACTGGACCGGGAGGCGTTCGCGGAGGTGTTCCCGTGGGGTGCCGCGCCGCAGCGGCTCGGCGGCGGCACCGGCTGGGCCTCCGCCGTGCTCGCCGAAGGCCTCCTCGTACCCGCCGGATCCGGCTACCGCTTCGCCCACGAGGAGTTCGCCGACTGGATCCAGGGTTTCCACCTCGACCTGGACGGCGCCCTGCGCACCCTGGTGCACGACCGCCGGGACACCGTCCCGCACCACCGCATCGGCCCCGTCGTGCAGGCCCTGCTGCTGCTCGCCCGGCAGCACGGCCCCCGCCCCCTCGCCTCCCGGCTCGCGGACCTGGTGCACGCCCTGGACGCCGACCCCGGATCCTGGTGGGCCGCCCGGCTGCTCACCGGAACCCTCGCGCGCCTGCCCGACGCGACGCCGTACACCGAGGTGCTGCGGCTGCTCGCGGACCGGATCGTGGCCTGGCAGCAGCGGCGGACGGTGCCGCGGGGCCTCGGCCCGGCCTTCTGGGCGGAACTCCCGCTGCCGCCGGCCGCGCGCCTGGCGCTGCTGCGCCGCCTCGTGCACGCCGACCGCCCCCCGTGCGAGCCCGGCCCGCGGTTCCTCGACGAGGCCGCGCGGCTGCTCACCGCCGGCCCCGACACCGTGGTCCCGCTCCTGGTGCGCTGGTTCGACGACGAGCGGCCGCTGCCCGCCACCCCGCACGCGACCGTGGCCACGGCGGCGCAGGCCCTGCTGTACACCCACCGGCACCGCGCACCGGACACGCTCACCGAAGCCCTCGCCGACAGCCCGCACCGCAGGGCGGAGCAACTGCTCACCGCGCTCGCCGAGGAGGAGCCCACCGCGGTCTGCCGGGCCGTCGACCGCTGGGCGCGCGACGAACGCCCCACACGCCGGGCCGCGGCCGTGACCTACGGACTGCTGGCGGCCCCGCACGTCCGCGACGGCGCCGACCGCACCCTGCTGCGCTACGCGGCGCTCGCCCTGCTCGTCCGCAGCACCGACCGCGCCCTGCACGGCGGTGCCCTCGCCCTGCTCGTGCGCGATCCGAGCAGCAGGGACCGTCACCTCGCGCGGGCCCTGCGGTACTTCGCGGCCGGCGACCCCCTGCTGCCCGCGACCGCCCTCACCGACGCCCTGGCCACGCACCCCGAGCCCGTGCTCGACGCCTTCCTCGAGCGGCTGGCACGAGCGGCCGACGCCGCCGAGACCTTCCGCGTCCTCGCGGACGCCACCACACCCGAGACCGCCGCCCGGGTCGCCGCGCTCGTCCGGGAGGCGGTCGAGCGGCGGCCGGAGATCGCCGGGCACGTGGCGGCGTACACGGAGCGGCGGCTTGAGGCAGAGCCGGCCGACCGTGCCGTGCTGCCCGCGCTTCTCACCGGCCTGCTGGCCGACGGCCCGGAGCCGCTGCGGGCCGCGCTCGCCGGTGTCCTCGCCGGGCCCGGCACCCGGGCCTCCCGCCCGCTGCGCCGGAAGCTGCTCGACCGCCTGCTCGCCCAGGAGAGCGACCCGGCCGTCCTCGACGCCGTCCTGCGTGCGGCCGCCCATCGCACCGGCGACGACCTGCGCGTACTCGTCCATCGCACCGGGCTGCTGCTGATCCGCACCCCCGAGGGCGCCGCCCGCTTCGACCGGGCCCTGGTCGACCTGTCCCGGCACGTCCCGGGCTTCGCCGCCGCCGTGACCGAGTGGCTGGCGAGCGCGCCGCAGGAGTGGGCGGTGGTCGTCGGACCCAGCTCCCGGCGCACCATCGAGAACCTGGCGGGCGTGACCGTCCCGGCCTGAGCCCCGCCCGCGCGTGCACCCCGTCACAGCGCCGATGCCGATGAGGGCCCGGGGCGGGCGGCATGGCACCCTTAGACCTGCGTACTCGGTTTGGACGAGGTTTCGACAAGGAGCAGGCACAGTGCAGCGCTGGCGTGGCTTGGAGGACATCCCCCAGGACTGGGGGCGCAGCGTCGTCACCATCGGCTCCTACGACGGCGTGCACCGAGGGCACCAGCTGATCATCCGGCACGCCGTGGACCGCGCCCGCGAGCTGGGCGTCCCGGCCGTCGTCGTCACCTTCGACCCGCACCCCAGCGAGGTGGTCCGCCCCGGCAGCCACCCGCCGCTGCTCGCCCCGCATCACCGGCGCGCCGAGCTCATGGCCGAGCTGGGCGTGGACGCCGTGCTGATCCTGCCGTTCACCACCGAGTTCTCGAAGCTGTCCCCGGCCGACTTCGTGGTGAAGGTCCTGGTCGACAAGCTGCACGCCAAGGCGGTCGTGGAGGGCCCCAACTTCCGCTTCGGCCACAAGGCCGCGGGCACGGTGGAGTACCTCGCCGAGCAGGGCAAGGTCTACGACTTCGAGGTCGAGGTCGTGGATCTGTACGTGACCGGTGAGGCGGGCGGCGGCGAGCCGTTCTCCTCGACGCTCACCCGCCGCCTGGTCGCCGAGGGCGACGTCGCCGGCGCCGCCGAGATCCTGGGCCGCCCGCACCGCGTCGAGGGCGTGGTCGTGCGCGGCGCCCAGCGCGGGCGCGAGATGGGCTTCCCCACGGCCAACGTCGAGACGCTCCCGCACACCGCGATCCCCGCCGACGGGGTCTACGCCGGGTGGCTGCACGCGCAGGGCGAGGCCATGCCGGCGGCGATCTCCGTCGGGACGAATCCCCAGTTCGACGGGACCGAGCGGACGGTGGAGGCGTACGCCATCGACCGGGTGGGGCTCGATCTGTACGGGTTGCATGTCGCCGTGGATTTCCTGGCGTTCGTGCGGGGGCAGGCGAAGTTCGACACGCTGGATGATCTGTTGGTGCAGATGGGTAGGGACGTCGAGCGGTGCAGGGAGCTTGTGGCGGCGTCTCAGGGTGGTTCAGCCGGCTGAGTGCCGGGTGCGGGTGAGTGGTGGCTGGTCGCGCGGTTCCCCGCGCCCCTAGGTGGTTGCGTCTGATCGTGTCGACCAGTGGCAGGCCACTTGGGCCTCGCCGCTGCCGTCGAGGATCTGAAGGTCCTGGGTCCTGCATGCCTCCGCCAGCCCCGCCCGTTCCGCCTCTTTGCTCGCCAGGATCTGGCAGCGGGCGTGGAAGCGGCAGCCCGAGGGGATGCGGGACGGGTCCGGGGGCTCGCCGGTGAGGACCACCGGTTCGCCGGGCGCCTCCGGCAGCACCGACAGCAGGGCCTGGGTGTACGGGTGCCGGGGTGCGGTCAGGACCTGTTCCACCGGGCCCGTCTCCACGATCCGGCCCAGATACATCACCGCGACCCGGTCGGCGATGTTCCAGGCCAGCCCGAGATCGTGCGTGACGACCAGCGCGGACAGGCCGAGGTCGGTGCGCAGCCGCAGCAGCAGGGCCAGGATCTCGCCGCGCACGGAGGCGTCCAGGGAGGCCACCGGCTCGTCGGCGACGAGGAGTTCGGGCTCCAGGACCAGCGCGCCCGCGATCACCACCCGCTGCCGCTGACCGCCGGACAGCTCGTGCGGGTAGCGCAGGAAGAAGCGCTCCGGTGGCCGCAGCCCGGCCCGGGACAGTGCCTGTGCGACCGCCGCCTGCTCGTCACCGGCGTAGCCGTGGATGCGCAGTCCCTCGGCGACCGCGTCGTACACGGTGTGCCGGGGGTTGAGCGAGCCGCTCGGGTCCTGCAGGACCAGCTGGACGCGCTTGCGGTACGCCTTCAGGGAGCGGCCGGAGTAGTCCAGGGGCCGTCCGTCGAAGGTGACGCTGCCCGCGGTCGGCGCGACCAGGCCCAGCAGGGTGCGGGCCAGCGTCGTCTTGCCGCAGCCTGACTCACCGACCAGGGCGACGATCTCGCCGGGGCGGATGTCGAGGTCGACGCCGTCCACGGCGCGGGCGGCCGGCGCGCCGTGCCGGCCGGGGAAGGAGACGTGCACGCCTTTCGCGCTGAGCAGGGCGGCCGTGCCGGTGTCGGTGACGGCGGCGGGGGAGAGGGTCATGGGGTGCTGTGCCTCGCTTCCTCGCTGGGCCGTGCTGCCTCGCTGGGCCGTGCTGCCTGGCTGGGCCCTGCTGCTTCGCTGGGCCGTGCCGCCTGGTTGACCCCGGATTCCGCGCTGGTCCGTGCCCCTTCCAGGGGTACCGCCTCGGCGGTGTCGTCCGGGGCGACCCGCACGCACGCCGCCCGCCGGTCCGTGCCCGCGTCACGCAAGGGCTGGTCGTCCGTCGCGCAGGAATCCAGCGCCACCGGGCAGCGCGGGTGGAACGTGCAGCCGCCCGGCAGCGCCGCGGGGTCCGGCGGATCGCCGGCCAGGCCCTGCGGCGCGAAGCGGGAGGCCGGGTCGCCGATGCGGGGGAACGCGGCCGACAGCGCCTGCGCGTACGGATGCCGTGCGGCCTCGTACACCTGACCGGCGGGGCCCTCCTCGACCACCCGGCCCGCGTACATCACCGCGAGCCGGTCGCAGGTGTCGGCGAGCACCGCCAGATCGTGACTGATCATGATCAGACCCACGTCCTGGTCCGCCACCAACTGTTCGATCAGCCGCAGGATCTGCGCCTGGATCATCACGTCGAGCGCGGTGGTCGGCTCGTCCGCGATGATCAGCCGGGGGTCGCAGGCCAGTGCCATCGCGATCATCACCCGCTGGCGCTGCCCGCCGGACAGCTCGTGCGGGTAGGCCGTCGAACGGGCCGCCGGAAGACCGACCTGCTCCAGCAGCTCCCCGGCCCGTCTGCGCGCCGCCGCCGGTGTCGCCCTGCCGTGCAGCAGGATCGGCTCGGCGATCTGGTCGCCGATGCGGTGCACGGGGTTGAGGGAGTGCATCGCCCCCTGGAACACGATCGAGGCACCAGCCCAGCGCACCGCCCGGACCCGCCCCCACTTCATGGCCAGCACGTCCTCGCCGTCCAGCAGGATCTCCCCGCCGGTCCGGGTGCCCGCCGGCAGCAGCCGCAGCAGCGCGAGGGCGAGCGTGGACTTGCCGCAGCCCGACTCGCCGGCGATCCCGAGCTTCTGACCGGCGTTCAGCCGCAGATCCACCCCGCGCACGGCCGCCGCACCGCCCGGGTACGTCACCGTCAGGCCCCTGACCTCGAGCAGACTCATCGCGACACCCCCAGCCTCGGGTTGAGGACCTGCTCCACGGCCCGTCCGCACAGCGTGAACGCCAGCGCCACGACAGCGATGGCGACACCCGGCGGCACCAGATACCACCAGTGCCCGGAGCTCACGGCCCCCGCCTCCCGCGCGTCCTGCAACAACGCGCCCCACGACACGACCGTCGGGTCACCGAGCCCGAGGAACGCGAGCGTCGCCTCCGCGAGGATCGCCGAGGAGATGATCAGGGTCGTCTGCGCCAGCACCAGCGGCATCACATTCGGCAGCACATGCCGCGACATGATGTGCCAGTGGCCGCCGCCCAGCGCCCGCGCCCGCTCGATGTACGGGCGGGTCTCCACCGCCAGGGTCTGCGCGCGCACCAGCCGGGCCGTGGTCGGCCAGGTCGTCACGCCGATCGCCACCACGATCGTGAGCAGCGAGCGGGGCATCACCGTGGCCAGCGCGATCGCCAGCACCAGCGTCGGCATCACGAGGAACCAGTCGGTGATCCGCATCATCACCGTCGCGTACCAGCCCCGGAAGTGCCCGGCGGTCACCCCGATCAGCGTGCCGATCGCCACCGACAGCACGGCGGCGAGCAGCCCGACCAGCAGCGACACCCGCGCACCCCAGATGACCAGACCGAGCAGATTCCGCCCGAACTGGTCGGTACCGAACGGGAATTCCGCGCTCGGGCTCTCGAGCGGACCACCGGGCGCGTCGGTCACGTTGTCCACGTCGGAGCCGACCAGCAGCGGAGCGGCCAGCGCCAGCAGCGCGAACAGCAGTAGCGCGGCCAGGCCGAGGACGCCGGCCCGGTGCGTGCGGTACTGCCGCCAGAAGCGCGCGGCCGATGTGCGCCGCCGCTGCCGGGCCAGCGCTCGTGGACGCACCGTCACGGCCACGGGCGTCTGCTGGTCCGGTGTCGTCGTGCCGTTCTCGGTCGTCATCGGCCCACCCGGGGGTCGAGCAGCGGATAGATCAGATCGGCAAGGGTGTTCATCACGATCACCGCGGCGGCGAACACGAAGAACAGCCCCTGCACCAGTGGCAGATCGGGCACGCTGAGCGCCTGGTAGAACAGCCCGCCGAGTCCCGGCCAGGAGAACACCGTCTCCACCAGGATCACCCCGGCCACCGTCCGCCCGAGGTTGATGAAGATCAGCGTCACGGTCGGCAGCAGGGCGTTCGGTACGGCGTGCCGGCGCCGCACGAGATCGTCGCGCAGCCCCTTGGCGCGGGCGGTGGTCAGATAGTCGCTGCCCATCTCGTCCAGCAGCGCCGACCGGGTCACCAGCAGCGTCTGCCCGTACTCGACGGCCACCAGCGTCAGCACCGGCAGGATCAGATGGTGCGCCACGTCCAGGACGTACGCGAAGCCCTCCTCACCGCCCGACTCCATGCCCCCGGTGGGGAACAGCCCCGGCAGCGGCCCGATGCCCACCGACAGCGTGACGATGAGGAGCAGCCCCAGCCAGAACGACGGGACCGAGTACAGCGTCAGCGCGAGACCGGTGTTGAGCCGGTCGCCTAGCCGCCCGTGCCGCCACGCCGAGCGCGTCCCGAGGAAGATCCCCAGCACGGTGTACAGCACGAAGGCGGTACCGGTGAGCAGCAGCGTGTTCGGCAGCGCTTCGGTGATCTTGTCGATCACCGGGGCGTTGAACTGGTACGACGTCCCCAGATCACCGGTGAGCGCCTTGCCGCAGTAGTCGGTGAACTGCTGCCACAGCGGCAGGTCCAGACCGAACTGCTCCCGGTAGCGGGCCAGTTGCTCGGCCGACACCTGCCGTCCGCCGGTCATGAACTTCACCGGGTCGCCGGGGATCAGCCGGAACAGGAAGAAGCTGGTGACGAGCACGGCGAGCAGCGACACGGCAGCGCCGGCCACCTTGCCGGCCACGTACCGCAGATACGCGGTGGAGGTACGGGCCCGCGGCCCGCGGGGCGCCGCCGGCCCCTCCTGCACCGGTCCGGCGGCTCCCGTCTTCTCGATCGGCGCGGACGCCGCGTCAGCGGTCATGGGCACCCGTTCACTATTCACGTTCCTCGGCGGTGGCCCGGCGCCGCATCGCCACGAACGCCCCCAGCCCCGCGAGGACGACGACACCGGCGACGATCCCGACGACCACACCGGCCGACGACGAGTCGTCCGAGGACCCGCCGGAGTCCGCCGGCACCGCCGACCACCAGCTCCAGTAGCCGTCCTGGCCGTAGATGTTGCCCGCCTTGGCCGGCATGGTGGTGATCGACTCGATCTGGTCCGTGCGATACGCCTCGACCGCGTTGGGATAGGCCATGACGTTCATGTACCCGAGGTCGTACAGCCGCGACTCCATCTGCTTGACGATGTCCGCCCGTTTGGCGGGGTCGTACTCGGCGAGCTGCTGGGCGTAGAGCTCGTCGTACTTCTTGTCGCAGATGAAGTTGTCGGTCGCGCCGGTGTCCTTCGGGGTCGCCGGGAGCGCCGCGCAGGTGTGGATGGACAGCACGAAGTCGGGGTCAGGGTTGACCGACCAGCCGTCGAAGGCGAGGTCGTACTCACCGGCCAGCCAGGGGTCGGTCACGTTGTCCAGGCAGTTGAGCGTGACTCCGATGCCGAGCTCGCCCCACCACTCCTGGAGGTACTTGCCGATCGCCTTGTCGTTCGGGTCGGTGGCGTGGCACAGCACCCGGTAGGTGATCGGCTTGCCGTCCTTGCCGACGCGTTTTCCGTCGCCGTTCTTCTTCAGACCGGCCTGGTCCAGCAGCCGGGCCGCCTCGGCGGGGTCGTACGCCAGCTCCTGGTCGGGTGACGGCTCCCAGAAGTACTGCGAGAAACGCGGCGGGATGTAGCCCGCGCCCTCGACCGCGTGGCCCTGGAACACCTTGTCGATGATGGTCTTGCGGTCCACCGCCCTGAACAGCGCGTGGCGCACCCGCTGGTCGAGCAGCGAGGGGTGCCCGTCACCCATCTTCTCGCCGTTCTTCGCCTTGGCACCCGGGTTGGTGGCCAGCGCGTAGAAGCGGCGGCCGGGAGCGTCGTTGACCTTGATGTTCTTCTCGCTCTTCAGCGAGGCGGCCTGAGCGGGCGTCAGCGACGGCGACCCGGCGACGAACGACACCTCGCCCTTGCGCAGCGCCGACACCGCCGCGTCCTGGTCCTTGTAGTAGCGGAAGACCAGCTCGTCGAACTTCGGTGCCCCGCGCCAGAAGTCCTTGTTGGCCTTCAGCCGCACATAGCTGTCGGCCTTGTAGTCGGTGAGGATGAACGGCCCGTTGCCGACTACGGGGAAGTCCTTGTCGTTGTTGAACTTGGAGAAGTCGTCGACCTTCTCCCACACGTGCTTGGGCACGATCGGCACGTCCAGCGCCGTCATCGTGGCCTGCGGCTTCTTCAGCTTGATGACCAGCTGGGTCGGGCTCGGGGCGGTGACCTTCTCGAAGTTCGCGACGAAGCTGCCGTTGGCGGTGGCCGCGCCCTCGTCGGTCATCATCGTGTTGAACGTCCACGCCGCGTCCTCGGCGGTGGCCTGCTTGCCGTCCGACCACTTGGAGTCCGAGCGGATGGTGTACGTCCAGGTCAGCTTGTCCGGGGACGACTCCCACTCGGTGGCCAGACCCGGGATGACGTGGTTGTCCTTGGGGTCGTAGTTGGTGAGGTACTCGTAGGTGAGCCGGTGGATGCTCGTACTGAGCAGCCGCACCGCCAGGAACGGGCTGAGCGAGTCGACGCTCTGCGCCACCGCGACCGTCAGCACCTTCTTGCCGTCGTCGGCCGCCCGGGCCTGCTGCGGTGCCGGGTTGAGCGGGGTCGCGAGCCCGGCGGTGAGGGTGAGCGCGGCGGCACCGGCCGCCGCGACGAGCCGGATACGGCCGGGAGTGCGCGCCGTGCGCTGTGGGTCGCCGTACTGATCGTTCGTGTCCATAGGGTCGCTGACCTCGCGTCATCGCTCGCACGGGTAGGACGGGTTGATCAGATGAGTGTTGAGTGTGTCTATCAGCGGCCTCTGCGCGCGTCAACGGCGCGTGCACCCCATGTGGCCTGCGGAAATAACAAATTGGCGAGCTTTTCGCGCCCATTGGTCGAGACCACTGACGCGCTCCTGGCCAGGGGGTGACGGCTGATTCCGGCCTCCCCGGACGGAGCGGGTCCGGAAATGACGAACGGCCCCTCGAAAGGGGCCGATCGTGTGGTGTGCGGAGGAGCACGGTTGACGGCGCGGTCGACCTCGCGCTGCTCCTGCTCCTGCTACTGCTGCGGCGGAGGCGGCGTCTGGGGCGCCTGGCCGGGCTGCTGCGGATAGGGCTGGGCCGGAGGCTGCGGATAGACCTGCCCCGGCTGAGGCTGCGGCTGCCCGGGCTGCGGTTGCCCCTGCGGCGGCTGAGGCTGCTGCGGGTACGGGCCGGGCTGACCGGGGCCGGGCTGCTGCCCCGGGTACGGCGGCTGGCCGGGGACCGGCTGGTGCTGGCCGGGGACCGGGGGCTGACCGCCGGGGAACGGCTGACCGGGAACGGGCTGACCCGGCATGTGCTGACCCGGCATGGGCTGACCGGGGATCGGCTGGCCCGGCAGCGGCGGGGCGGCGACCGGCGGCGGGTTGCCGTCGGACGTCCACAGACCGTGCGACTGCTGATGCCGGACGAAGTCCTCGGCGACCATCGCGGCGAGGTTGAAGTACGCCTCCCGCACCTTCGGCCGCATCATGTCGAGGTCGACCTCCGCACCGGCGGCCAGATGCTCGTCGAACGGCACGACGATCACACCGCGGCACCGGGTCTCGAAGTGCGACACGATGTCCTCGACCTTGATCATCTTGCCGGTCTCGCGCACCCCGGAGATGACGGTGAGCGACCGCGAGACGAGATCCGCGTACCCGTGCGCCGACAGCCAGTCCAGCGTCGTACTGGCGCTGCTCGCCCCGTCCACGGACGGCGTGGAGATGATGATGAGCTGGTCCGCGAGATCGAGCACACCGCGCATGGCGCTGTAGAGCAGACCGGTGCCCGAGTCGGTGAGGATGATCGGGTACTGCTTGCCCAGCACGTCGATCGCGCGCCGGTAGTCCTCGTCGTTGAACGTCGTCGACACCGCGGGGTCGACGTCGTTGGCGATGATCTCCAGTCCGGACGGCGCCTGCGAGGTGAACCGCCGGATGTCCATGTAGGAGTTGAGGTACGGGATCGCCTGGACGAGGTCACGGATGGTGGCCCCGGTCTCGCGGCGCACCCGGCGGCCGAGCGTACCGGCGTCCGGGTTGGCGTCGATCGCGAGGATCTTGTCCTGCCGCTCGGAGGCGAGCGTCGAACCGAGGGCGGTGGTGGTCGTCGTCTTGCCGACGCCGCCCTTGAGGCTGATCACGGCGATGCGGTAGCAGGACAGCACCGGCGTGCGGATCAGCTCCAGCTTCCGCTGCCGCTCGGCCTCCTCCTTCTTGCCGCCCAGCTTGAAACGCGATCCGCCGGCCGCGGGGCGGCTGCTCTTCGCCTTCTGCTTCTTGCTGTTGAGCAGCCGGTCCGACGACAGCTCCACGGCAGCCGTGTAACCGAGCGGCGCGGCACCGGGGTTGGTCGGCTGCCGCTGATCGTGCTGCATGGGCTGCGGCCAGGCGGCCCCGACCCGGGGGTCGACGGGCTGCTGGGGCTGCCCCTGCGGCTGAGGCTGCTGCGGCTGTGCCTGCGGGGGCACGCCGGGCTGCTGCGCCTGCGGCGCCGGCTGCTGGTGCGGGAAGCCGTAGCCGTTGCCGGGGGTGGGCGCACCGGGCTGGGGGAAGCCGTAACCGGCTTGCGGGTGCGGCTGCTGAACCGGCTGCTGCGCCTGCGGCGGCTGGGCGGCATCCGGCCCCTGGGCCCCTGGCTGCGGGAATCCGTAGCCCGCTTGGGGGGCCGGCTGCGGGTGCGGCTGCTGAGCGGGCACCTGCGGGGCCTCCGGAACCTGCGCACCCGGCTTCGGGAAGCCGTAACCACCCTGCGCCTCGGCGGGGGCGGGGCCCGGCTGCTGTGCGGGAGCCTGCTGCGCGGGCGGCTGCGGGAAGCCGTAACCGGCCTGCGGGGCGGGCTGCTGCTGCGGCTGGGCCGGGCCCTGCTGAGGCGACGCCTGCGCACCGGGCGCGTTCCACGCGGCCGGCGCGGGCTGCGGAGCCTGCGGCTGGAACGGCGACTGCTGGGCGGGGACAGCCGGCTGGTCCTCGGCAGCCGGGGGCTGCTGCGGCTGTGCCTGCGGGGGCACGCCGGGCTGCGGTTGCGCTTGCGGTTGCGGCTGGGCCTGCGGCGTGGGCTGCTGCGGGAAGCCGTACCCGCCGGGCTGCGCCGGGGGCTGTGCGGGCCACTGGGCCGCGGGCGCAGGGGCGGCCGGATACGACGGCGGCACCGGCGGCATGTTCTGCGGCACCGGGGGAGCCCAGGCGGGCGGGGCGTCGGACACGCCGGGGACGGCGTCCTGCGGCGCGCTGTCGTGAGGCACGCTGTCCTGCGGCTCCTGCGGCTCCTGCGGCTCCTGCGCGGGAGCCACGTCGGAGGGCGCAGCATCGTCCGCCGGCTTGGCGTCCTCGGGCTCGCCAATGGCCGGTACGGCATCCGCGGGCACGGCATCCGCGGGCACGGCATCCGTGGGCTCGGCGACCTCGGTCACCGCGTCGTCAGGCTCGGCGAGCTCCGCCACCGCGTCCTTCGCCTCGGAGACTTCGGCCACGGCGTCGTCAGGTTCGGCGACCTCGGTCACCGCGTCCTCGGGCTCGGTCTCTGCCTCCGCCCCGCTCTCCGCGTCTGCCTCTGCTGTGGCTTCTTCTGCTTCTTCCGCTGCCGCTTCCGTGTGCGACTCGGCGTCCGCGTCCGCGTCGGCCTCGTCCTCGGCCTCGACGGAGACCTTCCCGTCCTCCTCGGCCTCGGTCACCGGAGACAGCGCGCTCTCGCCCGCAACGCCCTCGCTCCCGAGGACTTGATCGGCCACCCCGGAGCCCTGGCCGTCCTCCGGCGCCTCCTCCACGGAACCGCCGGCATCCGCGCCGTCCTCGTCCCCGTCCGTCAGAGACGTCCCCACGGCACCGCTGCCCGCGATCTCGTCGTCAGTCCCGGTCTCGGTCTCGACCTCGGCGTCGGCGCCCGCGTCGGCGTCGCTGTCGGCGCCGGTGCCCTCAGGCGCCGTCTCCCCGGCCGCGTCCTGCCCGCCGGCCGCCGCGGCCTCCCGCTCCTCGATCTCCCGCTTCAGCGCAGCGGCGGAGAACCGAATCGTGGCACCGCTCTCCAGATCGCCGTTGCCGGAGTCCACCGACCCGGCGGCGGCACCGGCCCCGGCACCGGCGACGGGAAAACTCGGCACTGCCGCGGGAGAAGCCGGATCGGACCCCGGTCCAGGCACGGACGGGGACGACGAAAGCCCCCCGCTCCCCTTCTCCTCCTCCGTCGGCCGCTGCGGCTCGAACCCGCTCCCCACGGGCAGCCGGGGCACGACCCCCGGTCCCCCGGAAGGCGGCGCGGGGGGAGTGAAAGGAGCGCCGGGAGCAGACGCAGGCGCAGGCGGTGTGAAAGGCGCCCCCGGTGCCGGCATCGGGATCGCCGAGGGCCCCGCCGCCCCCACCGCGTGCGGCGGCGGCGTCAACCCCGGCAACGGCGGAACAGGCCCATTGGGCGAGGGAGTTGAAGCGGCCGGGGGAGTCGGCGACGGGGGCTGGGAAGAGGAGCCGGCGCCGGAGGAAGCCGCAGAAGGCGCCCCGGAACCGGAACCCGAGGCGGACGACCCCTCGGATCCCGAACCCGCCGAAGCGTTCTGCGTGTACCACGCCGGCGGCGCGTAGTCGATGGTGAACTCGCCCGTCGTCTCGACGGCGGACTCCGCGTCGGGCTGGTCATCGCCGGGTGTCGCCCAGCCCCCGCGCATCCCGTCCCGATCGCTGCTCACAGTTCCTCCTGGTGTGGTCGAGCGCCCTTGTGCCGTGCTGGGGCGACCATTTCCCGTCGTCCGACGTATCCGAAATGAAACGAGGTCGTCCGAACCGGCCCTCCCCGTAGGACGCCGATGCCCGCTCCACGGGTTCTGGCGTCGCGCCGGGTACCAGCCTAATCACCAGGACACCCACCCCGTCAGCCCCGTCCACCCCTCAGCACCCGCCGCTCATCTCCCCACGGCGCGGTCAAGTCCCGTACAAATTCGCAACTCAAGGGGGCAAACAAACGCCAACGGGCGGCACGCACGCGTACCGCCCGTTTCCATATCTCCACATCACACAACGCGTCACCCGGAGGCCGAAGCGGACTCCCCTTCACCGTCAGCGCGACCCTCAGCGCCGCCCTGCGCGTCGCTGTCCGCGGGCTTCAGGTCGAACTCGCCGTCGCGCGCCCCCAGGACGAAGGCCCGCCACTCCGCCTCCGTGTAGCGCAGCACCGTGTCATGGTCGAGCGAGGACCGCATGGCCACCGCGCCGCCGGGCAGGTACGCGATCTCCACCCGCTCCTCGTCCGGATCGGTGCCGGGCGGGCCGTGCCACTCGACGCCGGAGATGTCGAGGGCGTACAGCTCGTTCTTCTCCCGCTCCTTGCGTGCCTTGATCTCCTCAGCCGTCTCCGCCATGCCGCAGCGACCCCTTCCCGACGTACCCGAGTACGCGATGTACCGGTCGTACCAATGGTCCGAGCGCTCACCCTAGTGGCCGCCTCCGTCCCACCTGGGCGGTTCCACGGACCGGGGGAAAGAGGCCCCCCGCTGCCTGGTACCCTGAGTGACGGCCGTATGTGTACGCACCCCCGGAGCGCTCGCTCTGGAGGCCGCGCCCAGCGGATCCCCGCCTTCCGAGTCATGGAAGCTCCCCCGAGAAGCAGACCGGGGGCACTCGGTGGCCACTCACAGACTATGAGGAGTACGCGTGTCGCTCGACGCCGCTACGAAGAAGCAGATCATCGCCGAGTTCGGTACCAAGGAGGGTGACACCGGCTCCCCCGAGGTCCAGGTCGCTCTGCTGTCCCGTCGGATCTCCGACCTGACCGAGCACCTCAAGACCCACAAGCACGACCACCACTCCCGTCGTGGTCTGCTGATCCTGGTCGGTCAGCGCCGCCGGCTGCTGCAGTACCTCGCCAAGAAGGACATCCAGCGCTTCCGTGCGCTGGTCGACCGCCTCGGCATCCGCCGCGGTGCGGCAGGCGCCAAGTAAGACGCCGTGAAGGGAGCGGTTCCCTGAGACAGGGGGCCGCTCCCTTTGCTGTACGGCTGTACGTGCGGAGTGTCACCGCTCCTTTGTAGTGTGGTAGCACAACGCAAGACGGGTGACACAGCACGACAAGAAGAGGAGAGGCGCACCCAGCCGCCGCCGGTCCTCGGTAGTGGCCCCCGGGGAGAAAGCCCCGGGTGCTTCGATCGAAGACCGGCCCGCACACACGGCGCGCTTCTCCGCAGTCGTCCCCCTGCCACACGGGCAGCCGGGACGAAAAGACGACAAGTAACGGAGAAAACGCTAGTGGAGAACGAGACCCACTACGCCGAGGCCGTCATCGACAACGGCTCCTTCGGCACCCGCACCATCCGCTTCGAGACGGGCCGCCTGGCCAAGCAGGCCGCCGGCTCCGCCGTGGCGTACCTGGACGACGACACCATGGTGCTGTCGGCCACCACCGCCTCCAAGAACCCCAAGGACCAGCTCGACTTCTTCCCGCTCACGGTGGACGTCGAGGAGCGGATGTACGCCGCCGGCAAGATCCCCGGCAGCTTCTTCCGCCGTGAGGGCCGTCCCTCCGAGGACGCCATCCTCACCTGCCGCCTGATCGACCGCCCGCTGCGCCCGTCCTTCAAGAAGGGCCTGCGCAACGAGATCCAGGTCGTCGCCACGATCATGGCGCTCAACCCCGACCACCTGTACGACGTCGTGGCGATCAACGCCGCCTCCGCGTCCACGCAGCTGGCCGGTCTGCCCTTCTCCGGCCCGATCGGCGGCGTCCGCGTCGCGCTGATCCGCGGCCAGTGGGTGGCCTTCCCGACGCACACCGAGCTCGAGGACGCCGTCTTCGACATGGTCGTCGCGGGCCGCACCCTGGAGGACGGCGACGTCGCGATCATGATGGTCGAGGCCGAGGCCACCGAGAAGACCATCAAGCTGGTCGAGGGCGGCGCCGAGGCGCCGACCGAGGAGGTCGTCGCCGCCGGTCTGGACGCCGCGAAGCCCTTCATCAAGGTGCTCTGCAAGGCCCAGGCCGACCTCGCCGCCAAGGCCGCCAAGCCGACCGCCGAGTTCCCGATCTTCCTCGACTACCAGGACGACGTCCTGGAGGCGCTGACCGCGGCGGTCAAGCCCGAGCTCGCGCAGGCGCTCACCATCGCCGGCAAGCAGGAGCGCGAGGCGGAGCTGGACCGCGTCAAGCAGCTCGCCGCCGAGAAGCTCCTGCCGGAGTTCGAGGGCCGCGAGAAGGAGATCTCCGCCGCGTACCGCTCGCTCACCAAGCAGCTGGTCCGTGAGCGCGTGATCAAGGAGAAGAAGCGCATCGACGGCCGCGGTGTCACCGACATCCGCACCCTGGCCGCCGAGGTCGAGGCCATCCCGCGGGTCCACGGCTCCGCCCTGTTCGAGCGCGGCGAGACCCAGATCCTGGGCGTCACCACGCTGAACATGCTGCGCATGGAGCAGCAGCTGGACACCCTCTCCCCGGTGACCCGCAAGCGCTACATGCACAACTACAACTTCCCGCCGTACTCCACCGGTGAGACGGGCCGCGTCGGCTCCCCGAAGCGCCGCGAGATCGGTCACGGAGCCCTCGCCGAGCGTGCCCTGATCCCGGTCCTGCCGACCCGCGAGGAGTTCCCCTACGCGATCCGTCAGGTGTCCGAGGCCCTCGGCTCCAACGGCTCGACGTCCATGGGCTCGGTCTGCGCCTCCACCATGTCGCTGCTGAACGCCGGTGTGCCGCTGAAGGCCCCCGTCGCCGGTATCGCCATGGGCCTCATCTCCCAGGAGATCGAGGGCGAGACGCACTACGTCACCCTCACCGACATCCTCGGTGCGGAGGACGCCTTCGGCGACATGGACTTCAAGGTCGCCGGCACCAAGGAGTTCGTGACCGCCCTCCAGCTCGACACCAAGCTGGACGGCATCCCGGCCTCCGTCCTGGCCGCCGCCCTGAAGCAGGCCCGTGACGCCCGCCTCCACATCCTCGACGTGATGATGGAAGCGATCGACACGCCGGACGAGATGTCCCCGAACGCGCCGCGGATCATCACCGTGAAGATCCCGGTCGACAAGATCGGTGAGGTCATCGGCCCCAAGGGCAAGATGATCAACCAGATCCAGGAGGACACGGGCGCCGAGATCACGATCGAGGACGACGGCACCATCTACATCGGCGCCGCCGACGGCCCCTCCGCCGAGGCCGCCCGCACCACGATCAACGGCATCGCCAACCCGACGATGCCCGAGGTCGGCGAGCGCTACCTGGGTACGGTCGTCAAGACCACGACCTTCGGCGCGTTCGTCTCGCTCCTGCCCGGCAAGGACGGTCTGCTGCACATCTCGCAGATCCGCAAGCTGGCCGGCGGCAAGCGCGTGGAGAACGTCGAGGACGTCCTCGGCGTGGGCCAGAAGGTCCAGGTCGAGATCGCCGAGATCGACTCCCGCGGCAAGCTCTCCCTGATCCCCGTGATCGAGGGCGAGGACACTTCCGACGAGACGCAGAAGGACGACGCCGCCAAGTGACGTCCCACGGCTCCAAGGCGACGGCCCGCACCTCCTCGGAGGCGCGGGCCGTCGCCCGTACCCAAACGCTCATCAAGGGCGAGAACGGCATCGGCACGGTCCGCAAGACCACCCTCCCCGGTGGCCTGCGCATCGTGACCGAGACCCAGCCCGCCGTCCGCTCCGCCACCTTCGGCATCTGGGCGCACGTCGGCTCCCGCGACGAGACCCCGGCGCTCAACGGCGCCACCCACTACCTGGAGCACCTGCTCTTCAAGGGCACCTCCCGCCGGTCCGCCCTGGAGATCTCCTCCGCGCTCGACGCCGTCGGCGGCGAGATGAACGCGTTCACGGCCAAGGAGTACACGTGCTACTACGCACGCGTGCTCGACTCCGACCTGCCGCTCGCCATCGACGTGGTGTGCGACATGCTCACCGGCTCCCTGATCCTCCAGGAGGACGTCGACGTCGAGCGCGGCGCCATCCTCGAAGAGATCGCGATGACCGAGGACGACCCGGGCGACTGTGTGCACGACCTGTTCGCGCACACCATGTTCGGTGACAACCCCCTCGGCCGCCCCGTCCTCGGCACGGTCGACACGGTCAACGCCCTCACCGCCGACCGCATCCGCCGCTTCTACAAGAAGCACTACGACCCGACCCACCTGGTCGTCGCCTGCGCCGGCAACATCGACCACGGCAAGGTCGTACGCCAGGTCCGCGCCGCCTTCGAGAAGGCGGGCGCCTTCAAGGACCTCGACGCCCAGCCGATCGCCCCGCGCGGCGGCAGCCGGACCCTGCGCACCGCCGGCCGCGTCGAACTGATCGACCGCAGCACCGAGCAGGCACACATCGTCCTCGGCATGCCGGGCCTCGCCCGCACCGACGAGCGCCGCTGGGCCCTCGGCGTGCTCAACACCGCCCTCGGCGGCGGCATGTCCTCCCGCCTCTTCCAGGAGGTCCGGGAGAAGCGCGGCCTCGCCTACAGCGTGTACTCGTACACCTCCGGCTTCGCCGACTGCGGCCTGTTCGGCGTGTACGCCGGCTGCAGGCCCTCGCAGGTGCACGACGTGCTGAAGATCTGCCGGGACGAACTCGACCAGGTCGCCGAGCACGGCCTCCCGGACGACGAGATCGAGCGTGCCGTCGGCCAGCTCCAGGGCTCCACCGTCCTCGGTCTGGAGGACACGGGCGCCCTGATGAACCGCATCGGCAAGAGCGAGCTGTGCTGGGGCGAGCAGATGTCGGTCGACGACATGCTGGCCCGGATAGCCTCGGTCACCCCGGACGACGTCCGCTCGGTCGCCCGCGACATCCTGGGACGGCGGCCCTCGCTGTCGGTCATCGGCCCGCTCAAGGACAAGCAGGCCGCCCGTCTGCACGACGCCGTCGCCTGATCCACCCCGGCAATCCCTCGGTTAAGGAAGCAACAGACATGAGCAAGCTGCGCGTGGCGGTCCTCGGTGCCAAGGGCCGGATCGGATCCGAGGCGGTCAAGGCGATCGAGGCCGCCGAGGACATGGAGCTGGTGGCCGCCCTCGGCCGGGGCGACAAGCTGGAGACCCTGGCCGAGACGGGCGCCCAGGTCGCGGTCGAGCTGACGACGCCCGCCTCGGTCATGGGCAACCTCGACTTCTGCGTGCGCCACAACATCCACGCGGTCGTCGGCACCACCGGCTGGACCGACGAGCGCCTCGCGCAGCTCAAGGGCTGGCTGGAGCTGTCCCCCGAGACGGGCGTGCTCATCGCGCCCAACTTCTCCATCGGCGCCGTCCTCACCATGAAGTTCGCGCAGATCGCCGCGCCGTACTTCGAGTCCGTCGAGGTCGTCGAGCTGCACCACCCGAACAAGGTCGACGCCCCGTCCGGCACCGCCACGCGCACCGCCCAGCTCATCGCCGAGGCCCGCCGCAAGGCCGGCTCCGCGCCCGCGCCGGACGCCACGGTCACCGCCCTGGACGGCGCCCGCGGGGCGAACGTCGACGGTGTCCCGGTGCACGCCGTCCGCCTGCGCGGCCTGCTCGCCCACCAGGAGGTCCTGCTCGGCGGCGAGGGCGAGACCCTCACCGTCCGCCACGACTCCCTGCACCACGCCAGCTTCATGCCGGGCATCCTGCTCGGCGTCCGCCGTGTGGTGACCACTCCGGGCCTGACCTTCGGCCTGGAGCACTTCCTCGACCTGAACTGAGCCCGAGCCCCCGACATGCGCGCCAAGATCTCCTACGCCATAACCGCCGCCGTCCTGGTCGTCTACTTCGTCCTGGTCGGCAGCCGCGGCGTGCTGCTCATCGAGGCCGGCACGCCCCTCACCGTCGCCTTCGGCATCGCGGTGCTGATCCTGCCGGTCATCGGGGTGTGGTTCCTGTGGAAGAACACCCAGTTCGTCCGTGAGGCCAACCGTCTCGCCGCCGAGCTCGAGGCCGAGGGCGGACTGCCCGTCGACGAGCTGAAGCGCCTGCCCAGCGGCCGTGTGGACCGCGACTCGGCCGACGCGGTCTTCGCCCGCCGCAAAGCCGAGACCGAGGCCGCCCCCGACGACTGGCGCAGCTGGTTCCGGCTCGCCGTCGCCTACCACGACGCCCGCGACACCCCGCGCGCCCGCAAGGCCATGCAGCGCGCGATCACCCTGCACCGCACCTCGCAGTGAGCCCGCCCGGCGCATGAGAGAGGGGTCCGGTCACCGCCTGCGCGGACCGGGCCCCTCCTCGTACGGCTCTCAGCCCCGGCGGTACTCGTCCGCCCACGCCTCCACCGAGTCGGCCGCGCGGTCGAAGGCGAGCTCCCGCCCCAGGAAGTCCGCGTCGTGCGTGGTCAGCAGCGGCGGCACGGCATCCGCCTGCCCCTGCCGCACGAGCAGCAGCGCCTGCCCCTGCACCGTCCGCGGCAGCCCCAGCAGACGCACCGGCTGCTGCACCGTCCGCACCGAGCCGACCTGCTCCCACGGCACCGTACGCGTGCTGACGAACCCCACGTGCCGCAGGCCCCGGGCGCTCACCCACACACCCATGCGCAGCAACCGCAGCGCGCAGCCGATGACGACCAGCGCGATCGCGAAGACCACGCCCGCCGACGACACCGGCGCCGTCGCCGCGATGATCACCGCAGCGAACAGCACGAACGAGGCGAGCAGCAGCAGAAGCGCCGCGGCCCCCACGCGCCACGGCCCCGGACGGTAGGGGCGCCGCCAGCGGTCACGGTCGTCGTACGGCAGCGGGACATCGTCCGCGGCATCGAAGTCGCGGTCGGCCGTCAGGAAGGGCAGGGGCACGGCTGGTCCTCACTCGATCCATGCGTGGGCTGTGCCCGGTGAGGCTACCGATCTGTGTCCCCGCTCACCACCTTCGGGGTCCGGATGGAGCCGTCCCGGCCCCTCCCGGCGGCTCGGCTGCTCAGCGCCCGTCGGTCGCCTGCGACTGCTGGGTCCCCGGGGTCGCCGTACCGGTGGACAGCGCGGGCGTACCGACGACCAGGGAGCCCACCAGCCCGGCGACGATGGTGAGCCCCAGCAGCCACCGCCCGGCTATCTGCCCGGCGCTCGCCCGCTCACGGGGCGGCGGAGCGACATTGCTGCGGAACCTGTCGGCCTCGGCGAGGAAGGCGAACGGAACGGGTTCGCGCCGACCGAACATCAGGGGTACTTCTCCCTTCGGGGACAGAACGGATCATTGTCATCCGTAGAGACGAACGAACCGCCGCAAAGGTGCCCGGCATCCCGTGGGTAAAGTGACGAGGCACCGAGACGAGACGGGAAGGCCCCTCACACCGTGACCCCCGACGAAGACTTCAAGACCGAGTTCCGCAGCGACGTCACCGTGGAGCTGGTGAAACACAGCGCGGCGGACTCCGACGTCCTGTTCGCCGCCCGCGTGTCCACGCTCGGGGAGCAGTCCCTGGACGAGCTGCAGAAGGACCCGGAGCGTTCCAAGGGCCTGATCAACTACCTGATGCGGGACCGCCACGGCAGTCCCTTCGAGCACAACTCGATGACCTTCTTCATCAGCGCCCCGATCTTCGTCTTCCGCGAGTTCATGCGGCACCGCGTGGGCTGGTCGTACAACGAGGAGTCGGGCCGCTACCGGGAGCTCCAGCCGGTCTTCTACGTGCCGGACACCTCCCGCAAGCTGGTCCAGGAGGGCCGCCCCGGCAAGTACCGCTTCGTCGAGGGCACCCCCGAGCAGCACCGGCTCGTCAGCGAGTCGATGGAGGAGTCGTACCGCCAGGCGTACCGCACCTACCAGGAGATGCTCGCCGCCGGAGTCGCCCGCGAGGTCGCCCGCGCGGTCCTTCCCGTCGGCCTGTACTCCTCGATGTACGCCACCTGCAACGCCCGCTCGCTGATGCACTTCCTCGGTCTGCGCACCCAGCACGAGCTGGCGAAGGTCCCGTCCTTCCCGCAGCGGGAGATCGAGATGGTCGGCGAGAGGATGGAGGCCGAGTGGGCCCGGCTCATGCCGCTCACCTACGCCGCCTTCAACGCCAACGGACGCGTCGCCCCGTAACCCGGCGGCACTCCAGCTCCGGCACACATGTACGGATCAGCCCTGCGATGTGTCCGTATTGCGGCACTTCGTGAAGTTTCTTAGCCTGATCAAACGGACCCGGTACTGCCTGAACCCCCGAGCAGGCAGTACCGGGCTCCCCATGTGCACCACTTTGTCGCCTGCCCCGAGGGCAGACCCGGTCCTGAGCAACGAGTAGCGTGTAACCCATGGCTCCGACCTCCACTCCGCAGACCCCCTTCGGGCGGGTCCTCACCGCCATGGTCACGCCTTTCACGGCGGACGGCGCACTCGACCTCGACGGCGCACAGCGGCTCGCCACCCACCTGGTGGACGCAGGCAACGACGGCCTGATCATCAACGGCACCACCGGCGAGTCCCCCACCACCAGCGACGCGGAGAAAAAGGATCTCGTACGGGCGGTCCTGGAGGCGGTCGGCGACCGCGCCCACGTGGTGGCCGGAGTCGGCACCAACGACACCCACCACAGCATCGAACTGGCCCGCACCGCCGAGCGCACCGGCGCACACGGCCTGCTGGTCGTCACCCCCTACTACAACAAGCCCCCGCAGGAGGGCCTCTACCGGCACTTCACGGCCATCGCCGACGCCACCGAGCTGCCGGTCATGCTGTACGACATTCCCGGCCGCAGCGGCGTCCCGATCAACACCGAGACGATCGTCCGCCTCGCCGAGCACCCGAGGATCGTCGCCAACAAGGACGCCAAGGGCGACCTCGGCCGCGCCAGCTGGGCCATCGCCCGCTCCGGCCTCGCCTGGTACTCCGGCGACGACATGCTGAACCTCCCCCTGCTCTCCGTGGGCGCCGTCGGCTTCGTCTCGGTCGTCGGCCACGTCGTCACCCCCGAGCTGCGCGCCCTGGTCGAGGCGTACACCTCCGGCGACGTCCAGAAGGCCACCGAGATCCACCAGAAGCTGCTCCCGGTCTACACGGGCATGTTCCGCACCCAGGGCGTCATGACCACCAAGGCGGCGCTCACCCTGAAGGGCCTGCCCGCCGGCCCCCTGCGGGCCCCCATGGCCGAATGCACGCCCGAAGAGATCGAACAGCTCAAGATCGATCTTGCCGCCGGCGGGGTACAGCTCTAGCAACAGACTTCGCGTGACCGCTCGCGCAACCTGACTCCACAACTGAATAAGCGGGCCACCGGTGCCCGCACCCCACACGACAACTGCTTCTGCACGAACGTCACGCGCGCCACGTGCCCCACCGGTACGTGGCGCGCGTGGTTGAGGAGAGTCTTTTGAGTCATCCGCATCCTGAACTCGGCCCGCCCCCGCCGCTCCCCGACGGCGCGCTGCGCGTCACCCCGCTCGGCGGCCTCGGCGAGATCGGCCGGAACATGACGGTCTTCGAGTACGGCGGCCGCCTGCTGATCGTCGACTGCGGAGTGCTCTTCCCCGAGGAGGAGCAGCCCGGAATCGACCTGATCCTGCCGGACTTCTCGTCCATCCGGGACCGTCTCGACGACATCGAGGGCATCGTCCTCACCCACGGCCACGAGGACCACATCGGCGGCGTCCCCTACCTCCTGCGCGAGAAGCCGGACATCCCGCTGATCGGCTCCAAGCTGACCCTCGCCCTCATCGAGGCGAAGCTCCAGGAGCACCGCATCCGCCCCTACACCCTGGAGGTGGCGGAAGGACACCGCGAGCGCATCGGACCCTTCGACTGCGAGTTCGTCGCGGTCAACCACTCCATCCCGGACGCGCTCGCCGTGGCCATCCGCACCCCCGCGGGCATGGCGGTCCACACCGGCGACTTCAAGATGGACCAGCTGCCGCTGGACAACCGCCTCACGGACCTGCACGCGTTCGCGCGGCTGAGCGAGGAGGGCATCGACCTCCTGCTGTCGGACTCCACGAACGCGGAGGTGCCCGGCTTCACCCCGCACGAGCGCGACATCTCCACCGTGCTCCGCCAGGTCTTCGCCGGCGCCCGCAAGCGGATCATCGTGGCCAGCTTCGCCAGCCACGTCCACCGCATCCAGCAGATCCTGGACGCCGCCTACGAGTACGGCCGCCGGGTCGCCTTCGTCGGCCGCTCCATGGTCCGCAACATGGGCATCGCCCGGGACCTCGGCTACCTGAAGGTCCCCCCGGGCCTGGTGGTCGACGTCAAGACCCTGGACGACCTCCCGGACAACGAGGTGGTCCTGGTCTGCACGGGCTCCCAGGGCGAACCCATGGCGGCCCTGTCCCGCATGGCCAACCGCGACCACCAGATCCGCATCGTCGAGGGCGACACGGTGATCCTGGCGTCGTCGCTCATCCCCGGCAACGAGAACGCCGTCTACCGCGTGATCAACGGCCTGACCCGCTGGGGCGCCAACGTCGTCCACAAGGGCAACGCCAAGGTGCACGTCTCGGGCCACGCCTCCGCGGGCGAGCTGCTGTACTTCTACAACATCTGCCGCCCGCGCAACCTGATGCCGGTCCACGGCGAATGGCGCCACCTGCGCGCCAACGCCGAACTGGGCGCCCTGACCGGCGTCCCCCACGACCGCATCGTCATCGCCGAGGACGGCGTCGCCGTCGACCTCGTCGAGGGCAAGGCGAAGATCTCCGGCAAGGTCCAGGCGGGCTACGTCTACGTCGACGGCCTCTCCGTCGGCGACGTCGGCGAACCTGCCCTGAAGGACCGCAAGATCCTCGGTGACGAGGGCATCATCTCGGTCTTCGTGGTCATCGACGCGTCCACTGGCAAGATCACCGGCGGTCCGCACGTCCAGGCCCGCGGATCCGGCATCGAGGACTCGGCCTTCAGCGATGTGATCCCGAAGATCACGGAGGTCCTGGAACGCTCGGCCCAGGACGGCGTCGTCGAACCCCACCAGATGCAGCAGCTCGTCCGCCGCACGCTGGGCAAGTGGGTCTCCGACACCTACCGGCGCCGGCCGATGATCCTGCCCGTGGTGGTGGAGGTCTGAGCGTGGCCTGACGGTCCGTCGGACCGCACGCCTGCGCGAACTGGGAGCGGGGGGGGGGGGGGTGTGGGGGGGGGGGGCGCCGCCCGCAGGGGGGAGAAAAAACACCCCAACACCCCCCCCCCCCCCCGCGGGGGCGCGGGCCCGCGGAAGGCAAGA
>NZ_JBFAXA010000012.1:0-191854 GCF_040689265.1 Streptomyces sp. NPDC052012 | reverse complement strand
GCTCGATCCTCGACTGGCTGGACTCGGCCGGCATCGAGGCCGACGAACTCACCGTCCACACCCCGGACCTGGACGACGTCTTCTTCGCCCTGACCGGCACCGCCAAGGTCCCCCACCAGAGCCACCAGACCCACGAGGCCCAGACCGAGGAGGCTTCCCGATGAGCACTCTGACCCTCGCCGTGCGCGACTCGACCACGATGCTGCGCCGCAACCTGCTGCACGCCCGCCGCTACCCGTCCATGACGCTGAACCTGCTGCTCACCCCGGTGATGCTGCTCCTGCTCTTCGTCTACATCTTCGGCGACACCATGAGCGCCGGCATCGGGGGCGGCGGCCCGGACCGCGCGGCTTACATCGCCTTCATCGTTCCGGGCCTGCTGCTCATGACCATCGGCAGCACGACGATCGGCACGGCGGTGTCGGTCTCCACCGACATGAACGAGGGCATCATCGCCCGCTTCCGCACCATGGCGATCCACCGCGGCTCGGTCCTCATCGGCCACGTCGTCGGCAGCGTGCTCCAGTGCGTGATGAGCGTGCTCCTCGTCGGAGCCGTCGCGGTGGCCATCGGCTTCCGCTCCACCGACGCCACTGTCCTGGAATGGCTCGCGGCCCTGGGCCTGACCGCCCTCTTCGCCACGGCCCTGACCTGGATCGCGGTCGGCATGGGCCTGGCCAGCCCGAACGCCGAGGCGGCCAGCAACAACGCCATGCCGCTGATCCTCCTGCCCCTCCTCTCCAGCACCTTCGTCCCGCTGGACTCGATGCCCGGCTGGTTCCAGCCGATAGCCGAGTACCAGCCCTTCACCCCGGCCATCGAGACCCTCCGCGGCCTCCTCCTCGGCACCGAGATCGGCCACAACGGCTGGCTCACCGCAGCCTGGTGCCTGGCCCTGGCAGCCCTCGGCTACCGCTGGTCCACGGCGAGGTTCAACGCCGACCCGAAGTGACCCGATGCACCCGCAAGCCCGCACGACGCACCGCACACCACGCAGGGCGGCGCACCCCGACAACTAGTCGGAGTGCGCCGCCCTGTTGGTGCGCACAGGATCGCGAGACGCGCGACGACGGCCCCGGCGCCACCTTCGTGGTCACCGGAGGCGCTGCGCGACGACCGCGCGGTGGCGGGCTCAGCCTGTGATCGGACCGGTGGAGCACGCGGTGGACTTCTGATAGAGGTCGCCGCTGCCGGCCCACGGTGCAGGGCAGATGGTGTTGCCCTCCGCCAAGGGGGCCACGGTTCCGCCCACGAGCCGGGTCACGTCCTGGGCCGGGCCGCTCGGTCCCGGGGCCGCGGTGGCGGTCGCACTGCCGGAGAGGATCGCCGCACCGGCCAGCATCGCGGCTGCTCCCAGTTTGGTTCCACGCATCAAGGTCACTCCCATCGGTCACACCAGCACCGGAGAGGGTGCTGCCCAGGAGAACGCCGCCGACCTGGTGCGGGTCACGTGGGAACTCACCGGCCCCTTCGTACGTCTCGAAAGGCGACCTGATCGTTGGAGCATGACGCGACGGCGCTGCCGTCGTCGGGGGAAGCGAGCACCTCATGGCCATGGTGGGCCTGTTCTGGATCGCCGAGGGCGATGTGTACGTGGGCGCGAAGCCGTCCGGTCTGGCTCCGGGCGTACGCCTGAGCCCCGAGGGCGTGGTGGCCCTCGGCGACGGACAGGCCGGCCTCTATCCGTGGGAGGTCGTTCAGGCCCTGACGGTGGAGTACGTCCCGGTGAAGACCCTGAAACGCCAGGTGGGCGTGGCAGGCACCCTGGCCCTGAGCGCGGTGACGGGGTGGGTGGACGAGCTCGCCCCGATGATGGCCCTGCACCTCCGCTCCGGCACGGACACGCACGAGTTGTGGACCTTCGCAGCCGCGGTGGCCGGCTATACCCAGACCGAGCTCGATCTCTCCCGAACCCTCCTGTCCCGCCTCACGGAGGGCGCCGCGACGATGGCCACGACACTGGCGGCGATGTCGGAGTGGGGCCGCGCGTGGGAAGGCGGATCACCGCGCGGGACGGAGCGGGAAAGACTGTTGCAGGGATGGGTGGACTAGCCGGACAGAACCCGGGCCCGCCGTCGGCACACGGTGGACCGCAGGGCCCCGAACGCCATCAGACGATCTCCTTCTGGGACTCGACGACGACCCCGTACAGGTCGGCGATGGTGGCGAGGGCGCTGCTGTGGACCTGCGCGGCGGGGACGTCGGTGCCGTTGACGGGCAGCGAGCGGGTGGCGGTGGTGTCGGCGGCGACGGTGGGCCGGTAGCCGCCCAGGAAGGCGCCCTGCGCGGTGAACGCGACGCACATGTGGGTCATCCAGCCGGCGATGACGACGTCCTGGCCCTCGGTGAGGTGGGAGGCGAGGTCGGTGTCGACGAAGGCGTCGGGGAACCGCTTGACGACGACGGGCTCGCCGTCGACCGGGGCGACCTCGGGGTGGATCTGGCCGATCTCCGCGCGGATGTCGTACGGGGTGCCCTCGCCGCCGTCGTGGACGACATGGACGACCTTGGTGCCGACCGCGCGGGCCCGCGCCAGCAGCCGCGCGGCGGCGTCGAGCGACTGCTCCCAGCCGTCGAGCTCCATCACGCCCCGGGTGTAGGTGTTCTGGAAGTCGACCAGGACGAGGGTCGACTCGGCCAGCTTCGCGGGCGTCTGGTCGAAGCCGTTGAGCTCGCGCAGCGTGGTCCTGGACATGAAGGTACCGCCTTTACGTGTCACGGGAGTTGGTGTGTGTCCGCCACGCTATGAGCCTCCCCTGATGTCGGCAATGACGTCTAACATGCAGATACCGACATCCCCGTGGCGGAGAGGGAACCATGCCCGACATCGCGCGGCGTCTGGTCGTGATCGTGCTCTTCGAGGGCGTGGACCTGCTCGACGTGACCGGGCCGCCGGAGGTGTTCGGGCTGGCCCGACGGGAGAGCGCGGAGGCGGCCGACTACCAGGTCGTCCTCGCCGCCGCGTCCCTGAACCCGGTCACCACCGGGGCCGGCGTGCGCGTCCTGCCGGACCTCACCTTCGAGGACGCGGCCACTCGCGCCATCGACACGCTCGTGGTGCCCGGCGCGGTCGAGTTCGACGAGGAGCGGCATGTCCGCCCGCTGGTCGACCCGGAGCTGGTCGCCTGGGTGGAGAAGCTCGCCGCACGTTCGCACCGGATCACGTCGGTGTGCGTGGGGGCCCATCTGCTCGCCGCCGCCGGGCTGCTGGACGGCAAGCGGGCCACCACGCACTGGTCGACCGCGCAGCAACTGGCCGCCGACCACCCCGAGGTCGAGGTCGACGCCGACCCCATCTTCATCCGCGACGGCAACGTGTGGACCGGCGCCGGCATCAGCGCCTGCCTCGACCTGTCCCTCGCCCTGATCGCCGAGGACCTCGGCGAGGCGGTGGCGCTCAGGGTGGCGCGGCAGCTGGTGATGTACCTCAAACGCCCCAGCGGACAGAGCCAGTTCAGCGTGCCGCTGAAGCAGGTCTCCACGACCCGCCGCATCGAGGACCTGCGCCACCACATCCTGCGCCACATCTCCGAGCCGCTCACCGTCGTCGACCTCGCCGCTCACGCCCACGTCAGCGACCGCCACCTGACGCGCCTGTTCAAGAACGAGCTGGGCATGACCCCGCACGCGTACATCGAGTCGGTGCGCGTCGAGAAGGCCCGCCACGAACTGGAGTCCTCCGACGCCACGCTGGACCGCATCGCCACCCTGTGCGGCTTCAACACCACCGACACCCTCGTACGAGCCTTCCGCCGCCGCCTGAACACGACACCGACGGAATACCGACGCAGATTCCGCGTACCTCGAACGGGGTGACGCGCGGGCGGCTTCACGGCGGGCCGGGCCTCGTCCGCTAAACCCAACGGCCGTTCTCGGTGTTCGGGACGAACAGCTGGTGCTTCGCGTAGCCAGGCAGGGTGGACCCATTGCCGACGAGAGGCTGTCGTCTCGCTACTCGAGGTCTGCCTGGATGACCTTGCGCAGTTCGTCCAGGTAGTCCTCGAACTGTTCGCGACCGGTGGGCGAGAGGCGGACTCGGGTCACTGCGTGCCGCCGCTCGCGGAACTTGGCGATCTCGACGAGATTCTCCTTCTCCAAGATGCCCAACTGTCGCGACAGTTCGGAAGTGGTGAGCTCCAGAGAGCTCTGCAGATCCGCGAAGTTGATCTGCTGGACACGTCTCAGTACGCCCAGAATGGCGAGACGTGTGGGGGAGTGCATCACCGTGGTCAGACGCGTGCGCGGCTGAGGGGTCATGTCAGCGCCTCCACCGCAGTGCGAGGTAGCCGGCGAACACGGCGGTCGGTACGGCGCCGGCGGCAAGGGCGCCGGAAAGTTCGACCGGGTTGTTCCACAGCAGTCCCAGCGCCGGTATCGCCAGGGACACAGAGCCGAGGAAGGAGACCCCTTCCTCCACCTTGGTGTGCGGCCTCCGACTCGGTGCCCGGAGGTGGAACCAGCGCCAGCGCAGTACGAGAACCAGTGCGAGCAGCAGGACCACGCAGCCCACTGTCACCGGAATCTCGATCGCGGCTGCTGTGGCAAGCACGCCGAAGAGCGCCAGGGCCGACACCGCCCCCAGGACCCGCTCGCCGACGGGGGCGGCTTGTGTGAGATTCGGGGCGCCCTCTACGGCACGCAGTTGCTCTGCGGTCAGTGAGTGGTGACGTCGGCTGCAAGGCACCCAGGGTGAGCCGCGACCCGCAAGCACATCTCTGATCGCGGAGGTCTGCGTCGGCGGCTGCTTCTAGGATCTTCGGCATGGCGACAAGACTCGTGCAGATCAACATGAAGGCCCACGACGACTCCGCGCTCGGCCGTTTCTGGGCGGAGGCACTCGGCTGGGGAGTCGACAGCGAGGGACCCGGAGTCACCAACCTCGAACCCGTGGGGTTCGCCTACCCCGACCCCGCGGCCGTCTGCATCGACCTCATCGCCCGCCCGGAACCCAAAACGGTGAAGAACCGGGTGCACCTCGATCTGGCCACCACCTCGACCGCCCATCAGGCGGAGCTGGTCGCGCGCTTGAAGGAGCTCGGCGCGACACTCGCCGACGTCGGTCAGGGCGACGACGTCCCCTGGACGGTCATGGCCGACCCGGAGGGCAACGAGTTCTGCGTCCTGGAGCCCCGCCCGATCTACCAGGACACCGGGCCGATCGCCGCGGTGGTGGTCGACTGCACCGACCCACGAGCGATGGCCCGGTTCTGGAGCCAGGCGATGGACTGGACGCTGCACGAGGTCACCGACGACCATGCGACGATGCGCTCCGCCAAAGCCGTCGGCCCCTACCTGGAATTCGTCCGCACCCCCGACACCAAGAGCGGGTGGAACCGCGTCCACCTCGACGTCAGCCCCTACCCCGGTGACGACATGGCCGCAGAGGCAGCCCGCCTGCGCGCCCTGGGCGCCACCGACCCCGGTATCGACCAGTCCGCGATCTCCTGGACGGTCCTGGCCGACCCGGAAGGCAACGAGTTCTGCCTCCTCACCCCTCGCTGACCTCGAACAGCGGCGGTTCCGGCCGGTTGCCGGGGGCGTCGTCGGCTACCGGCTGAGAGGCGCGACTCGACGTCTCAGTGCTCGCACAGGGAGAACTCCCGCTCGTAGACCTGCTGGTTGTGTTCGTCGACGAAGAACTTGCGTTCCTGCATGAGTTCTTCGCGGTACCGCTTGGCCTGCTCCAGGGTCATGGTCGATGTGGCGGACCATGGCTGCTGCGGTGGTATGTCGGAGGTCGAGACGATCCGTTCCGACGGGTCGACCAGGAAGAACGCGAGAATCTTGCGGTGCCCGGGCCGGGTGGGGTCCGCGAGGCGGAACGGGCCGACGCGGTGTTGCAGGATGTTCGGGAACGCCAGGACACGGCCCGCCGGAGTCGATGCCGAACCCAGCACCTGATTCAGTGGGCCTTCGTTCTCCAGGCCGTAGACCTCGCGCATACCGTTGTCGTGGTTCTGTTCGTAGTGCGGGTCGTCGACCGCCGTCCGGAAACTCAGCCGGCTCTCGGTGATGTTCTCGCTGTCCCAGTAGTAGATGCCGGTCGAGACGATCCGCTCGTTGAACATCCCCTCGACATGCCAGGAACCGCCGGCGTACTCGGGCTTGTCCGGGGTGAGATGGATCGTGGCGAGCTTGACGATGACCTGGAGACGGCGGCCGCGCAGGTCGACTCGAGCGGAGTCGTCGGGCAAGGCGGGCGGGACGAAGTCCGGGGCGTCCGGGACGACCGGGCGGCGGTTCTCCCACCAGTCGTCCATGGCTTGTTCGTAGGCTGCGTACGCCTCGTCGTCATCGGGGTCCTCGGGTTCGACCGGCTCGCCCGCCTCGTCGTACCACGAGAAAGGATCGGCCTCGATCCGCAAGGGCCGCCAATGGCGCAGATCGGTGAGCACGTTCTCCAGCAGGGGGAGCATGCGCGCGAACAACGCCGGGAGGACGGAGGCGAGTTCGTGATGCTCCACGGGGTGGACATTGTTGACGTACGAGCTGAACACGACGTCGCCGTCGGCGCCGACCTCGACATCCGTCGGCAGCCACTGGAACCTCTCCGAGAATTCGTACTTCGACATGGCGCCTGCCGGGGCCTGCCACGCCCGTTCGGGTGCGCCGCTCACGTCACGTACGAGGCAGAACAGTGAGGGATGGACCAGATCCAGGACCTGGCCGTCGGATCCCGGATGCCAGTCCTGCTCCGCCTCGGGGACCCGCTCCAGAACCCGGACCGCCTCACGCAGCCGGGACCTGAGCTCCTCGTCGATCAGCGTGTCCGACTGCCACACACCGTCGACGGCGGACACCTCGATGCCGGTCCGCTCGTCCCGCAGCCCGGCGTAATACGCGAGTTCCGCAAGCACATAACGTATCTGCGCCTCGGTCATGCCCTGGGCCAGTGCTTCCTGCCTCCACCTGGCGACGATCCCGGCGTCGTCCATCTTGACGAACCACTCCGGCTTCGACCGAATCTCGGCACTGCACTGCATCATCTGCAGCTCCCGCAGCGTCCGGGGCTTCGCGAACGATCTGGTGCGGGAAGCGAGAAAGGGCAGGGGGAAGGCAGCCAGCTCAGTCAATTGTCTCGGTCCTCTGGGTCGTTGTGCGGGACCGGGAAGAATACTTCAGGGGTCTGACAAGCCCGGGGACGGTGAGATGGGGGAGGGGCAGGCGGAACGGCCACGTTGAGAAGAACCGGGGCGGCCATGGGCACCATGCAGCCAAGGCCCCCGCCACCCATCGCTGCTCAGGGGGCCTCCGGCCAACCTCGGTGCATGGCGTGTGTGAAGGAGCGCCATGCCGGGGCTCCGACGGACGCGATCAATTCATCGCCGATCTTCGAGTCGCGCAGGATTATCCGAGCGCCCTCGGTGGCGCACTCGACACATTCGCCTCCTGCCCCGTTGCTGTAGGAGGACTTGAACCATGCCGGTGACGCCTCGCTGCTGCCGGGACCGTTCCTCACTGTGTGCCTTCCTTCACCATGCTCTTGATCAGCTGGATGGACCGCCGAGGGCTCAGGGCGGCGGCCCTCAGCTCGTCGAAGGCGCGGTTGTACTCGCGGACATGAGGCTCGCCCTCCAAGTACATCGCGTCGGTGATGCCGTCCCGATACACGATGTCCGGGTCTTCCGGGTCAGGGAACCCCAACATCGTGAATGGTCCAGTGGTCGGGCAGGTGCCCGCGTCGAAGGGGAGCACCTGAAGGGTCACACGGGGGCGCTCTACGGCGTCCAACACGTGTTCCAGCTGTGCCCGCATCAACTCGCGGTCACCGATGATTCGCCGTACCGCCCCCTCGCTCACGATGAACCAGCAGTCTGGCCCGTCGGGCGCGCTGAGCATCGACTGGCGTTCCAGGCGCACCCGGACGGCACGCTCGATGTCCTCGGGAGGCAGGTACGAGCCGCAGGTGTGGAGCTCACGGACGTAGGGCTCGGTCTGGAGGAGACCGGGCAGTACCTCGCACTGGTACTGGCGGAGTGTGGAGGCGTCCTGTTCGAGGCCGATGTAGATGGAGAACCACTCGGGTACGCCCGAGCCGTGGACCTGCCACCAACTGCGCGTCTTGGCCTGGCGCGCCAGCGACTTGAGGAACTCCCGCAGCTCGTCCGTGGTTCCGTAGAAGCGACAGAGCGCGTCGATGTCGGACGGTTGGACTCGCCCGCTGCCAGTCTCCATGCGGTTGACCTTGGAACCACTCCAGTCCAGCGCCGCGCCGACCTGGGCGCAGGTGAGCGCGCTCTGCTCACGGAGCTTCTTCAGCTCGATCGACAGGCGGCGCCGGCGTGCCGTGGGTGATCCGGCCATATCAACCCCGTTCCAGATAGCGGGCGTTCAGTCTCGCGCCAAGAGGTGGGCTTGCCAATCACTCAGAAGTGGGAATCCCGCTGTGCACATTGCACGAAGGGATACGCGACCTCCACTCTGATAGCAACGCAACTCACCGTGATGCCTCATGACTCTGAGTGGTTCGTGGGGTGTCCTCGCGACGAGAGGGGCTCTCGTGGGCCGGGAATCGTGCATGAGGCGCAAGCCGTGGGAGCTGGCCTTCACGGCCGAACCGAAGGAGGTGGCGGGGCTGCGCCGGGTCGTGCGGCTGCATCTGGGCCTCTGGGGGCTGCACGGGATCGTCGACCAAGCCCAGCTCTGCGTCAGCGAGTTGGTTTCCAATGTCATCACACACGTCGGCTCGGGCACCCCGGCGACGCTTGCCGTCTCGATGAACGGCGTGCGTCTGCGCATCGAGGTCCACGACCCGGACACCCGCGCCCTGCCTACCCTGCTCGCAGCGAACGTCGATTCGGAGGGCGGGCGAGGCATGGCCCTCGTCGACGCTCTCGCCGAACGCTGGGGTGTCGAACTCGGCCCCGACCGCAAGATCACCTGGTGCGAGCTGGCGACCGGCCTCGCGTCACCGAGCGGTCACGTGGAGGATCCCGGGGTGGGGCGGGCCGAGGCGCTGCTGGAGTTGTGGACGGATGCGCAACCGCCCTGCATGCCGGGCGTGGGCAGGGCGGGGCGAGCCGTGGCGGAGGAGTCGGTCATCACGGTCATCAGTGACTTCCTCCACTGGCTTCGCGTGCACGGCTGCGATGTGGAGGAGGCGCTGGACCGTGCTCAGACTCGCTACGAAGCCGAACTCGGAAGTCGTTGACCGTCGGGGGAGGTGACCGGCGCGTAGCTGGTGCTCCGCCGGTCCCTTCCGTCAGTTGCTCCTCGGATCGCCCTGACTGGCTTTGGGTACGAGAACGGGCGCTGGCTCGATCAGCTTGCCTTCACGGCGGCCGAGTACGTCCACACATCTGCCGGAAGTTCGTGTTTCAGGCGCCAAGTGATCGCCATCGGCTTGCTGCCGGTGTGCTCTTCGTAAGTCGCCGGGCCGAGGAACATCCAGGGCTGGGACTTTCCTATGTCCGTGTTCTTGTAGCGGCGCATGAAGAGCAGGACGTGGCTTCCTCGCTGCGCGTGCTGCTGGTAGCGCAGGCCCGTTGGGGAGTCGGCGGCCGTCGCGTTCTGGGACTCCCAATGGAAGAGGTTCGGGCTCAGCGCATAGTCCCTGTACCGGACGGTGGGAGAGAAGTCCTTCTCGTTCTTCTCCAGGGTGATGAGCAGCGCGTCCGTCTGGAGTTCCTCCACCCATTGGACGCCCTGGGCAAACGACCTCGGCATCTGCCCGCCGAAGCGTGCGACACCGAGCGCGGCCAGGATCTCCGAGCGGTTGTACGCGCTGTGCACCTTCAGCGGGACCTGGCCGAGGTGACCAGCCAAGGGAATCGGGAAGTGGTCGGCCTGCTCGACGACGTACGAGAGCACCTGCCGGAGCTCATCGCGCAGGGCGCGTTGCGGTCGCAGGGAGGCGAGGCCGTCCTCGTAGCTGGTGAATCCGCCCGCGTTGTCCCACAGATTGAAGAACAACATGCGGGCGTAGGCCTGCTCGGTGGGGTCCAGCTCCTCGTACCGTGGCGCGTCGTCCTCCAGGAGACGCAGATAAGCCTCTGCCCGTTCAGGATCGTCCACATGCAGGAACGCGTGGACGCGTTTGAGGAGAGCCGCCTCGCCCGACGGCACGGCTTCGTCGAGAAGACCGGCGCGCCGGAGGATGGCAGTCCAGGAGTTCTCCCCCTTGTACAGCTCCTTGATCTCTCGGCGGCTCTCCCGGAGGTAGTCGGCGAGGCGCGGAGTGCTGTAATCCTTGACCTCCTTTACCAACGTCTTCACGGTGGCACCCAGTTGGGCGCTGATGTTGTCGAGGACGAGATCCCTCGACTTGCCCTCCAGGATGATCTGGCAGCCCGACGGCAGTTGGGGGAAGTCGTGCTCGATGTGCTCGACCAAACGGTTGCGAGACAGGTTGGTCAGGGCCCGGAACTGCTCCTCGAAACGGAACTCCGCCCGGTGCTGGCCGATGAAGTCGAGGACAGTGAGCACGGGTTTGGTCTCGGTACGCCTCAAGCCTCGCCCCAGCTGTTGAAGAAAGACCGTGGCGCTATTGGTCGGGCGAAGGAGGAGCAAGGTGTCAACGTTCGGGATGTCGAGTCCCTCGTTGAACAGGTCCACCGAGAAGATGACCTGAAGCTTGCCGTCCCGCAGATCGGCCAGGGCTTGGGCTCGTACGTGTGCGGGCGAGTCGCTGTCGAGTGCCACGGCCTGGAAGTTGGCATTGCGGAAGAAGTCAGCCATGAAGTGCGCGTGTGCCTTCGTGACGCAGAAGCCGAGGGCGCGCATGGCGCCGGGATTGGACACCTTGTCTCGGATTTGCTTGACCACGATGCGGGCGCGGGCGTCATTGCCCGTGTACAGCTTCCCGAGGTCCTGATCGGCGTATGCGCCCTTCTGCCAGGTGAGGTTTGTCAGATCTGTGCCATCCGGGATGCCGAAGTAGTGGAAGGGGCACAGGAGATCGTTCTCCAGCGCTTCCCAGAGCCGCATCTCAGCAGCGATGCGTCCCTCGAAGAATTCGTCCTGGACGTTGAGTCCGTCCATGCGCTCTGGAGTGGCAGTGAGCCCCAGCAGTTCCTTCGGAGTGAAGTGGTCGATGATGCGCCGGTACGTCGAGGCTGTGGCGTGATGGAACTCGTCGATGACGATGACGTCGAAGTGGTTCCGAGCCAACTGCTCCAGCCTCTGCACGTTGAGTGACTGCACACTGGCGAAGACGTGGGTCCACTCTCGGGGGGTCTCGCCGCCGTACAACAACTCTCCGAACGAAGCGTCGTCCAATACCTCTCGGTACTTGCGCAGCGACTGCTTGAGGATTTCCTTGCGGTGGGCCACGAACAGCAGTCTCGGCCGGCCGTTGGGTGACTCCCCGCACAGGCTTCGGTAGTCGAGGGCGGCCATCACGGTCTTGCCCGTGCCGGTGGCCGCGACCAGCAGGTTGCGGTGACGGCCGCGGATCTCCCGCTCGACTCTCAAGCGTTCCAGCATGTCCCGCTGGTGAGGGAAGGGACGTACCTCAAGGCCGGAGAGGTTGATCTTCAGATCGGTGGTGGAGGTAGTTCGGCCCGCTTGGCTCAGGGCTTCGGCGAGGCGCTCACCGTGCACGTCGGGGTCGTACGTCTCGAACGCGGTGTCGTTCCAATACGCGTCGAAGGTCGCCTCGAACTTGTCCAGCACGGCGGGAGTCGCGACGGACGACAGGCGTACGTTCCACTCCAGCCCGTCCAGCAGTGCGGCTCGCGAGAGATTCGAGCTACCGACGTAGGCGGTGTCGAAGCCCGTCTTACGGCGGAACAGCCAGGCTTTGGCGTGCAGACGTGTTGAGCGGATCTCGTAGTTGACCTTGACGGTGGCCCCGAAGTCCCGCACGAGACGGTCGAGAGCGTGACGATCGGTTGCGCCCATGTAAGTGGTGGTAATGACCCTGATCGGTATGCCCCGCTCTTTCGCGGCGCGCAACGAGTCCTCCAGGACGCGGAGGCCGTACCACTTTACGAAGGCGCAAAGCAGGTCGATCCGGTCTGCTGTGGCGAGCTCTGCGCGGAGCTCACATCCGAGGCTTGGGTCCTCGGGGGAATTGGTGAGTAGCGCGGAGTCTGACAGCGGGATGCCGGGTCGCACGGCGAAGACGCCAGGCGCCTCTTGTCTTGCGATGGCCAGGAGCTGCCGAGGCCCATCTGCAACGGGGTCCACCCACTCCCTGGCTCCTTCCAGCGTGCTGATCGATTCCAGGATGTGGTTGGCCGCGTGCACACGGTTTTCAGCGGGCAGCTTTTGCAGGACGCGGCGGACGGTGGCGGAGACATGCCTCGCGAGCACGTGGGGGGCCGACTCGGGACCCACTGCCTCGCTTACCGGGTGCCAGCCGAGCTGGGAGAGCTCCTTGAGCCTTCGCTCGAAGCGGAGTGTGATCAGCTCCTCGTACAGGCCCGGGGAGGGATGGTGCAGATCCTCCAGCTCAGACACACGGGCTCCCTTCAACACTCTGGCAACTGGGGCATGTGTAACAGAGGGGTCTGACAACCCGGGCTGGGGTTGTCCGATGACGTAGACCTGACGACCTTCAACGCCCTCGTGTTGCAAGGGGTTTGACATACTCGATCACACCCGATCAAGTATGGCCAGGTGGGAATCGAACGAGTCATCGGACACATAGAGGGCGTGCCTGTCGGCGCGGTCTTCCATCGACGGATAGACGTGCAGCGCGCGAAGTTGCACCGGGTGAATCAGCGGGGCATCTCCTGGCTTGTCGATCAGGACGGCAGCAAGGTTGGCGATGCGATCGTCCTGCATGGCGGTTACGACGACGATGAGGACAACTGGGAGCTAATCCGATACACAGGGGCCTCGCCGGACAAGGACAAGGCCCCTGATGGCACGCTGCTACGCAACCAATCGTGGTCCTATGAGGACAATGCCGCGCTTCTCCTCAGCTACGAGCGCGGGTATCCCATCCGCGTGATCCGCGGCTACAAAGGGGACAAACGGTACTCGCCGATCAACTCATACAGGTACGACGGCCTGTATGAGATCACGGACGTTCGGACGGCGACATCCAAGCGCCCGGCTCCGGATGGATCACCGATCGACATCTGTCAGTTTGATCTGCGACGCCTGCCGGATCGGGACCAGGTGCAGACGTCCCTTGAGCAGCGCGTGCTCGACGTACTGGCAGAGCTCGATGATGAGGAAGACGAGGAGGGCTTCGAGCAGGAGGCGCACGAAGCGTCGCTCGGTGAATCTCAGGACGTGGAGAGGTTCCCGCAATCACGCAGCATGCGGGTGCGTCGCCTGATTCGGGACACGGCTGTCGCTAAAAGGATCAAGCAGCTCTACGAGGGCGAGTGCCAAATGTGTGGCCTGCGACTGACCGGGCCGGATGGCAAACCGTATAGCGAAGGTGCTCACATACGGCCCCTAGGGAAGCCGCACCATGGTCCCGACGTAGAGCCGAACATCCTGTGCCTGTGCCCTAACTGTCATGTGCGTCTCGACATTGGCGGGGTCGTGATCGACGCCGAGGACTGGTCCGTGATCCTGCGGACCGAGCTGTCGGGCATGACGCTTCTGCCGAAGCTCACCGTGAAGGAGGGGCACCGGGTGCACAAGGATCACCTTCTGTATCACCGAAGGTATTGGGAGGGGCGGGCCCCTGGCGAGGCCCTTTAGTAAGGCACCGTAGGGCCGCCCGCTTCTTGGCAGTGTCGTGGATGGGGTGGCGGCTGACGCGTGTTCGGGGGTTTGTAGGGCCCGGCGCGGCCTGGGCCGGGCGGCGCGCGGGACTCCGACCGCCCTGTGGAGGAGGGGGTGGCCGGTGGTCGGTGGAGTGGGGTTATTCGGCTACCTCGGTCCGTTCCCACCACTGGTAGACCGTCGCCTCGCCGTCTTTCGTCTTCTCGTGGCGGGGCGTGACCTTGTAGTGCTCGTAGCCGCCTCGGTGGGGGATCTTGAGTTCTTGGCCGGGGGGCGTGACCGGGACGATCTTGCCCGCGAGGTCGTCCGGTCCGCCGTCCAGGAGTGCTTTGGTGGTCATATGTTCAGTTTTGTCATTCTTGGGGCTTGTGCATCTTGAGGGCGTGGGCGGGCCCGGCGGCTCGTGATCAGGCCAGGTCAGGCCAGGTCAGGCCAGGTCGGACCAGGTCAGGCGGTCGTGCCGTGGCAGGTCTCGTACGGGGTCGTCGAGCCGCACCAGCAGGGGGCGCCCGGCTCCGGGGGCCAGGCCACCGCTCTGCCTCGGGCCGCCAGGGTCGTCGCGTACTGGGGGAGGAGGGTCGCGTCGGCCGGGGACGCGCCCTCCGCGGCGGCGAAGGCCTCGTAGGAGGGGACGGTGCCGGTGACGATGCCCAGGTTGTCGGTGCCTGAGGAGGCCAGTTCGCGCAGGGCGGACTCTATGGTCGCCAGGTGTTCCTCGTGGGAGGGGTACTCCGCGGTCAGGGCCGGGTAGGCCGTCAGGAGTTCCGTCAGCTCCGCGGCCGGCCAGTGCAGGATCGCCACCGGGAAGGGGCGCGACAGGGCCTCGCGGTAGGCACCGAGTTCCACGCGGAGGCGGATGAGCTCCGCTTCCAGTTCCGCCGGGTTCTCCGAGCCCAGGGACCACACACGCTTCGGGTCGTGGAGTTCGTCCAGGGTGATCGGGAGGGTGTGGACGGAGTCCGCGAGGGCGTCCCACTCGTCGTGGGCGGCGCCCATCATCCTGCGGACCCGGTGGCGGCCGAAGAGGAGGGGGTGCGTGGGCTTGGGGGGCGCCGGAGTGTCGTTCAGGAGGAGGCGGACCGCCTCGGTGAACGTCTCGTGGGCCTGCTCCAGCTCGTCGTGGGCCTCCAGGGACTCCGCGACGATCACCCACGGGGCCGGGTCGCGCGGGGCGGCCGTGCGGATGCCGTCGATGATCGCGCGGGCCTCCGCCTCGTGGCCGTACTCCCACAGGTTGGAGGCCTTCAGGGCGCGGACCAGGTGCGGGTTGTCCAGGGGTGTGCCGGAGGCGAGCAAGCGGTCGTAGAGGGCGGTGGCGGCAGGGCGGTCGCCGGAGAGTTCACGGTGGGCGGCGGCCCGTAGGAGCAGGGACTCCGCGTCCTCGGGGTAGAGGTCCGCGGTCCGCTCCAGGCGTGCCGCTTCGGCGGTGTGGTCGACGTTTTCGGCAGGCGTGTCGGGGCGCATGAGGGACACCGTACTGCCGACGGGGGGTGGCCTGTGAGAGCGCGGGTGGTCAGGGGCGCGGCAGGAGACCCCGGGTGCCACGCCGCCCGTACCGTCCGGCGACACGTCTTGTCCCGTGGCTTTGTCCCGTGGCTCGGGAACCGTTCGGACGCCTCCGGCGTTGCAAGGGGTGACGGGGAGCAGCAGGAGGGGACAGGAGGGGAGGGGTGCGCGTGGAGCGTAGTAGTCGGGCTGCCGCGGGGCCGGTTGGCCGTCTCGCCGTATGTCTTCCGCTCGTGCAGATCCTTCTGCTGTGCCTGCTGGACGCCGGTGGCCTCTCCGTCAGTGTCGCGCTGGCCGCCACCGCCGCCGCCGGGGCCGCGCTGCTGGCCTGTGCCCTTGTCGCCGCGCGCTGTGCGCCCGTCGTCGCGCCTCAGCGCGTGCGTACGGCGATACGTGAGCGTGACCGGCGTACCGCCTTCCTGCCGCAGCGTGACCCTGACGCCAAGGGGCGCATACGGCCCAGAGCGCCCGGGCTCGTCGCTTCGGCGACCGTCGTCGCGTAGGGCGCGTCCTCTCTTTCCACTGGGTGGAGTCTGCTTCGTGGGGCGTGTCCTCGTGCGGGTCGTCATGCCGTGAATCTCCGTACCGGGACCGGTGTCCGGTCCGGTACTTCGGTGCGACGAGGCCCCGGAGGGCTCATCCATGTCTGTCATGTCTGGTTTTGCTGGTGTCGTCGAAGGGCTGGCCGATGCCCTTCAGCCCGTGGTCGGCGGGTCTGCGGCGGCTGCCGCGATCGTTCTGTTCACCGCGTTCGTGCGGCTGCTCGTGCTCCCGTTGTCGCTGGCGGCGGCGCGGGGGCAGAAGGCGCGGGCTGTGCTCCAGCCGAAGATCGCCGAGTTGCGGAAGAGGTACGGGCGGGATCCCGAGAGGCTCCAGCGGGCCGTGCTGGAGCTGCACGCGCGGGAGAAGGTCTCGCCGTTGTCGGGGTGTCTGCCCAGTCTGTGTCAGCTGCCTGCGTTCTTCCTGCTGTACCACCTGTTCTCGAGCGAGACGGTCGGCGGGCGGGCGAACGAGCTGCTGGGCCATGAGCTGCTCGGGGCGCCGCTGGGTGGGCGCTGGCTCGATGCGCTGTCCGGTGGCGGGGGCGTGTTCGGGCAGGCCGGCGTCGTGTACCTGGGGGTGTTCGCCGTGGTCGCGGCCGTCGCGTACGGCAGCTACCGGCTGACGCGGCGGATGATGGCCGCCGGTGGGGCCTCGGCCGCGGGTGGCGGCGATGTGGAGCAGCTGCCGGGGATGGCCGCGGTGGGCAGGGTGATGCCCTTCATGTCGTTCTTCACGCTGGTCACCGTGGCGGTGGTGCCGCTTGCCGCCGCGCTGTACGTGGTGACCAGCACGACGTGGAGCCTGGCGGAGCGGGCCGTGCTGTACCGGTGAGGGCGGCTGGTGCGGTGCGGTCCAGTACGTGAACGGGGTATTGCGGAGTAGACCTGCCTCTTGGAGGATCACACCAGTCCTCCGATGGCTGCGTCTCGCCGCACCGGTCGCAAGCATCGGGCGGGCGCCCGCGATCGAGGGAGACGTGTTCATGAAGCTGCTGCGAGTCGGTACGGCGGGACAGGAGCGGCCCGCTCTGCTCGACGCCGAGGGAGTCCTGCGGGACCTCTCGGGTCTCGTCGCGGACATCGACGGGGCACTGCTCGCGGACGAGGAGGCCCTCACGCGGATCCGGTCCGCCGCCGACAGCGGTGAGCTGCTCGCGCTGGACGAGACGGGGCTGCGGGTCGGGCCGCCGGTGGCGCGGATCGGCAAGATCGTGTGCATCGGGCTGAACTACTTCGACCACGCGAAGGAGACGGGGGCCGAGCCGCCCGCCGAGCCGGTGATCTTCTTCAAGGCGCCGGACACGGTCGTCGGGCCGCACGACACGGTGCTGGTGCCGCGCGGGTCGGTCAAGACCGACTGGGAGGTGGAGCTGGCGGTCGTGATCGGGCGTACGGCGCGGTATCTCGAGTCGGCTCAGGAGGGGCTCGCGCATGTCGCCGGGTACGCCGTGTCGCACGACGTGTCCGAGCGGGAGTTCCAGATCGAGCGGGGCGGGACCTGGGACAAGGGGAAGAACTGCGAGACGTTCAATCCGCTGGGGCCGTGGCTGGTGACGGCGGACGAGGTGGCCGATCCGCAGAACCTTGCGCTGCGGCTGTGGGTCAACGGGGAGCTGAAGCAGGACGGGTCGACGGCGGAGCAGATCTTCCCGGTGGGGGAAGTCGTGCGGTACGTCAGCCAGTTCATGACCTTGTATCCCGGGGATGTCATCAACACGGGGACGCCGGCGGGGGTGGCGATGGGGCAGCCGGAGCCCAAGCCGTTCCTGCGGGCCGGGGATGTGGTGGAGCTGGAGGTCGAGGGGCTGGGACGGCAGCGGCAGGAGCTGAAGTCCGCGTGATGTCTCGGTCCGCGTGAGTCTCAGTCCGCGCGATGGGTCAGTCCGCGTGAGTCTCAGTCCGCGCGATGGGTCAGTCCGCGTGAGTCTCAGTCCGCGTGAGTCTCAGTCCGCGTAGCGGGTGGCCAGCGCGGTGGCGCGGTCGTGCAGGGCGGTGCGCAGTGACTGCGGGGCCAGGGCTTCCCCGTCCGTGCCGAGCCGCCACAGCGCCCACTCGGCGTGCCGTGCGTCCTGGAAGGTCAGCTCCAGCCGCAGCCGGCCGTCCGCCTCGGGTTCCTCGGCGCGGACGGCCAGCGCGGTGTCCAGCAACTCCTCCCGCCGCGCGGGATTCACCCGGAGCAGCACGGTGATGTGGTCGCCGGAGGAGAGGAACTCCGCGGAGCGTTCCCGCCAGATGCGGTCCAGGTCGACACGGCTGGGTCGCTCGGCCGGTTCGGGGAGCTCCTCGGCGGCCAGGACCCGCGACAGCCGGTAGGTGCGGTCCGATCCCCCTCTCGTGGTCAGCAAGTAGGCGCGGTCGCGGACGGTGACCAGGCCGATCGGGTCCACCGTGCGCCGGCGTGGGGTCTGCCCCGTGGCCGCGTAGAGGATGCGCAGCTTGTGGCCGGCGAGCACCGCGCGCCGGACCTCGGCCATGGTGGTGCCGGGTACCGCGTCGGTGACCAGGCGGCGTGAGAGCAGATCGGTCTCCGGCTCGACGAGGAAGCGCTGGGCCGCGTCGCTCGCGGTGGCCCGGTGACTTGCGGGCAGGGCGTCGACCACCTTCCGCATGGCCGAGGCGAGCGCCGAACCGAGACCGAACACCTGCTCGCCGCGCCCCGATCCGGCGGTCAGCAGGGCCAGGGCCTCGTCGTGGTTCAGGCCGGTCAGCTCGGTCCGGAAACCGGGCGACAACAGGAAACCACCGTGCCGGCCGCGTTCGGCGTAGACCGGGACGCCGGCCGCGGACAGCGCCTCGATGTCGCGCAGCACGGTGCGGGTGGACACCTCCAGCTCGCGGGCCAGCGTGGCCGCGGTCAGCCGGCCGCGCTGACGCAGCAGCAGCACCAGGGAGACCAGGCGGTCGGCGCGCATGCGAAAACTCTATCGAGATACGTGACCAGGGGTGTCATGTTTTGCTGCGAGGCTCGTCAGCGCAACTCCCCATGAACCGAACGGAGCTGACGTGGCAGTGGAACGAACGGCGGTCAACCCGTGGACGTGGTCCACGGAGCTGGGCTTCAACCAGGGCGAGGTCGTCTCCGGGCACACCCGGACCCTGTACATCTCGGGGCAGACCGCGATGAGCGGGGACGGCAAGCCCCAGCACGACGGCGACATGGCGGCGCAGCTGGCGCTGAGCATCGACAACCTGGAGGCGGTGCTCGCCGAGACCGGCATGTCCCTGGCGAACCTGGTCCGGCTCAACGTCTGCACGACCGACGTGGACCTGCTCTTCCAGCACTACGGCGTGCTGGCGGGCCGACTGGGCGCCGCCGGGGCGGCACCGGCCAGCACGATGCTCGGGGTGACGCGGCTGGCCATCCCCACGCTGATGGTGGAGCTCGAGGGGACCGCGGTGGCGTGAACCGACGGCGGGGCGGGGAACTGTGGTGCGTCGTCGCCTGCGGGTGCGTTGTGGCTTGTCGCGCCCACGCGGCGGAGCCGCACATCGATACAGCCCCGCCCCCCCGAGCCGCCTCACCTCAGGAGAGCAGCCAGGCGTCGCCATCCGTCGCGGGGGAGGGTGTCGCGGCTTTCGTCCGTGATCAGTTGGAGGGCTACGTGGTCCGCGCCTGCTGACAGGTAGGTGTCGATGCGGGTGCGGATGCTGGATTCGTCGCCCCAGGCGAAGACCGCGTCGATCAGGCGGTCGCTGCCGCCGTTCGTCAGGTCGGCCTCCGTGAAGCCCAGGCGGAGGAAGTTGTTCGTGTAGTTGGGCAGGGCCAGGTACATGGCCAGGGCGGTGCGGGCCAGGGTGCGGGCGTGGGCGGGGTCGGGGTCGAGGACGACCTTCAGTTCGGGGGCCAGGAGAGGGGTCTCGCCCAGGATGCCGCGGGCCTGGGCGGTGTGTTCCGGGGTGACCAGGTACGGGATGGAGCCGGCCGCGCGATCCCTGGAGAGTTCCAGGGTCTTCGGGCCGAGCGCGGCGAGAAGCCTGCGGTCGGCCGGGACGCCTGCCTCGTCCAGCGCGCCCAGATAGGCGACCAGGGACGAGTAGGGGCGGCGGTACTGCTCGGCCAGCTTGGCGTGGCTGACGCCCAGGCCGAGCAGGAAGCGGCCGGGGTGGGTGGCCTCCAGTTCGGCGAAGCTCGCGGCGGAGTCCTTCGCCTCGTACTGCCAGATGCTCTGGATGCTGGTGCCGACGGTGAGCGTGGAGGTCGCCTCGATGAGCGGCGCCGCGTGGCGGGCGGCGCTGCTGCCGCCCAACCAGACCGCGCCGAAGCCGAGTTCCTCCAACTCGGCTGCCGCCTCTGTCAGTTCGCTGCGCCGCGAGGGGTCCTCCGAGCGCAGGCCTACACTCCAGATGCCGTAGCGGCCGAGGGTCTGCTTCAGGGCGGTGGGCTGCGGTGAGGAGTCTGGCGTGCTCGAGTCGCTCATCGGTGTCGGTCCCTTCGGCGCCAAGTGGCTGTGGTGGCTGGAATGGCTGGGATGGCTGTGGTGGGCAGTGGTGGCTGATCACGCTTCCAGTCAGCACCAACCGCGCGGGGAGCCTCGATAATCCCGGCTGTCCGAACGCCGGGTATAACTCCGCGTTATCGCCAAGTGTTAGTACCCCGTTCGTGCGTTCCTCCGGGATTCTGTGGCGTGGCTGTGGCGAACTCCCGCTTCACGGGCGGGAGTTCGTGGCAGCAGGCGCGGCCTGCCCTCGGGCCGTCGAACCCCCACACGCGCACGTCCCTGTGGCGTGCCATCCGAATCGAGGAACCTTGCGTATATCAAGGCTCGTTCCCGCTCTCCTCGCAGCAGTCGTCTCCGTCTTCGCGCTGCTCGTCCCCACGGCAAGCGCGGCCGAGGCGCCGGTGCCGCCCTCCACCAAGGGCCCGCAGCCCATCATCGGTGGCGGGTATGCCAGTAGCGGCCCCTGGGCCGCGCGGCTGTTCTCCAACGGCAGAGAGACCTGTTCCGCCACGATCATCGCCCCGACCTGGATCCTCACCGCCAGGCACTGTGTCAGCGGCGGCGGGCTGTCCTTCCGTATCGGCAGCCTGGACCAGCACAGCGGCGGCACCGTGGCCAACGGCGTGCAGACGTACACGCACAGCTCGGACCTGGCGCTCGTCCGGCTCGACCGGTCCGTGTCCGCGACCTACGCGCGGCTCGGGCAGCCGGGCTCGGTGCGGGTCGGGCAGACCGTGCAGGTGTACGGCTGGGGAGCCACGTCCCGGTGCGGCTCGGAGATCAACTGCCAGTCCCGGTACCTGAAGGTCGCCAACGTCACCGTCACGGGCGGGTGCAGTGACGCCTACGGCGGCTCCGCGATCTGCGCCCGCCGCGGCGACGGCATCACCGCCGGCGGCGACTCCGGCGGGCCGATGATGGCGGGCGGCATCCAGGTGGGTGTCGCGTCCACCAGTGACCGGCAGACGACCACGGCCTACACGAACGTGACGGCGTACCGGTCCTGGATCCAGTCGATCGCCGGGGTGTGAGCCAGGGGTGAGCCCGGGGTGAGCCCAGGGTGAGCCCGGGGTGTAGGCCCTAGGAGGAGGGGCCCCTCGCCGTGCTGTGTCACGCGGTGAGGGGCCCTCCCTTTCAGCGTCGCTCAGCGCTCGGCCAGGAAGTGCTCCAGGGCCTCGACCACGAAGCGGTGGTCCTGGAGCTGGGGCAGGCCCGAGACCGTCACCGCGCCGATGACGCCCACGCCCTCCACCGTGATCGGGAAGGAGCCGCCGTGGGCCGCGTAGGTGTCGGGGTCGAGGCGGGAGGACTCCTCGAACGTCGTGCCCTTGGCGCGGTGGCGGGCGCCCACCAGGTAGGACGCGGAGCCGTAGCGCTCGACGACGCGGCGCTTGCGGGCGATCCACGCGTCGTTGTCCGGAGTCGAGCCCGGCAGGGCGGCGTGGAAGAGCTGCTGGCCCGCGCGGTGGATGTCGACGGCGACCGGGGCCTGCCGCTCGCGGGCCATCTCGACCAGCAGGGACCCGAGAGCCAAGGCGTCGTCGTGGGTGAACTGCTTGAAGACCAGGCGGCGTTCCTGCGCCTCCAGCTCCTCCACGCTCGGGGTGAGCTCCGGGTGGAACTTCGGGGTGAGCTCCGGGTTGTGCGTCACAGCGTCACCGTCACCTTCTCGAGGGCCGAACGGCGGGCCGCCTCCAGTACGTCCAGGGCGGCAGCCGCCTCCAGCGCGGTCACCGGGTTGGGGCCGCCCTCCAGCAGGGCCTTCGCCACGGCCGCATAGTAGGCGGGGTAGTCGCCGGGGAGGGTCGGTTCGGGGCGTCCGCCGCCGGTCACCGGGGACTCCCCGGCGCCGACCCTGCCCCACAGCTCCTCCGGCTCCGCGCCCCACCGCGCGGTGCTGCCGGGACGCAGGCCGTCGCGCAGGGCCGCCTCCTGCGGGTCGAGGCCGTACTTGACGTAGCCCGCCTCGGAGCCCAGGACGCGGAAGCGCGGGCCGAGTTGGGCGGTGGTCGCGGAGACGTACAGGTGGGAGCGGACGCCGCTCTCGTGCGTCAGCGCGATGAAGGTGTCGTCGTCGGTCGCCGCGCCGTCGCGGCGGATGTCCGCCTCGGCGTAGACGGTGGTCACCGGGCCGAAGAGGACCAGCGCCTGGTCGACGACATGGCTGCCGAGGTCGTAGAGCAGACCACCGATCTCCGCCGGGTCGCCGGACTCCCGCCAGCCGCCCTTCAGTTGCGGGCGCCAGCGTTCGAAGCGGGACTCGAAGCGGTACACGTCGCCCAGCTCGCCGTCGGCGATCAGCTTGCGGAGGGTGAGGAAGTCGTTGTCCCAGCGGCGGTTCTGGAAGACCGAGAGCAGCAGGCCGCGCTCGTCGGCGAGCGCCGCCAGCTCGCGGGCCTCGGCGGCCGTGCCCGCGAGGGGCTTGTCGACGACGACCGGCAGGCCGGCCTTCAGGGCGGCCGTGGCGAGCGGGACGTGCGTCTTGTTCGGCGAGGCGATGACGATCAGGTCCAGCTCGTCGGCGCGCGCCCACAGCTCGTCCGGGGCGGCGGCGACGCGGACGTCCGGGTACTCGGCGCGGGCCTGCTGCTGCCGCTCGGGGTTCGAGGTGACCACCGTGTCGAGCGCGAGGCCCTCGGTGGCGGCGATCAGCGGGGCGTGGAACACGGAGCCCGCGAGGCCGTAGCCGATGAGGCCGACGCGGAGGGGAGTGCCAGTGCCAGTGGTGGGGCCAGTCATGAGGACCACTTTCGCAACGCTGTTGCCAAAGTGCAAGCGCTGAGGACAATGGGGGCGTGAACAGGGCGAACGACGGCGATGCGGGCGTGGGTGGAGCTTCGTGCGGGAGCGGGGCTCCAGCGGGCGGCGCGAGCGGGCGGGCCGGCGGCGGCCCGGGTTTCGGCGGCGGAACGGGCGCCGGCGGCGGCCCGGGGATCGGCGGCCGGCGCGACAGCGGCCCGGGCGGCGCTGACGGTCCGGGCGGAGGGGGCTCGGGCGGAGCCCGCCTGGGTGACGCGGGACCAGGTGGCGGTGGCCCGCGTGACGCCGGGGAACCGGGTGGCGGTGGCTCGCGTGGCGGCGGGAGCCCGATTGGCGCCAGTCCGCGTGGCGGCGCGGAACCGGGTGGCGCCAGTCCGCGTGGTGGCGCGGAACCCGGCCCGCGTGACGCCGGGGAACCGGGCGGCGGCGCCCCGCGTGGCGCCCGCCCGGGTGGCGGCGGGGGCCAAGGCGGCGTGGGCGCCAATCTGCTCGCCGTGCGCAGTCACAACAGCGCCCTCGTGCTCGACCTGCTGCGCGCGGCCGGTGCGCAGGGCATCAGCCGGCTGGAACTCGCCGAGCGGACCGGCCTCACCCCGCAGGCGGTCAGCAAGATCACCGCACGGCTGCGGCAGGAGGGCCTCGCCGTCGAGGCCGGGCGCCGCGCGTCCACGGGCGGCAAGCCGCGCACGGTGCTGCGCCTGGTGCCGGAGGCGGCACACGCGCTCGGCGTCCACCTGGACCGGGACGAACTGCGGGCCGTGCTGGTCGACTTCAAGGGCGCCGTGGTCGGAGAGCGGCGCTCCCCGCTGGACCTCGGGGCGGGCGCGGAGCCCGTGCTGAACGAGGTGGCCCGGTCCGCGACCGAGCTGGTCACGCACGTACTGCGGCCCCCGGACGGAACCCTCGCCGGCGCCCGTACGCTCCTCGGGGCCGGCGTCGCCCTCCCCGGCCCCCTCGACCACGTACGGGGCGTACTGCACCGGGTCACCGGCTTCCCGGAGTGGGACGGGTTCCCACTGCGGGACGCGCTGGTGCGGCGCCTCGGTGTGCCGGTAGTCCTCGACAAGGACACCAACGCCGCGGCACTCGGCCTCGCGGTCGGCAGCCCCGGCCTTCCGCCCGGGAACGCAGGCGGCGGCTGCGGATCCTTCGCCTACCTGCATCTAGGTACGGGACTGGGCGCCGGCCTGGTGATCGGTGGCGGCGTGCACCGGGGGGCGCGGACCGGCGCCGGAGAGTTCGGGCATCAGGTCGTCCAGCTGGACGGGCCGCCCTGCGGCTGCGGTGACCGGGGCTGCATCGAGGCCCTGTGTCTCGCCGCGGTGGCGCGCGGTGACCTCGCCGAGGCGGCCCGTGTGCTGGGCGCGGGGGCCGCGAACCTGGTGGGGCTGCTCGACATCGACCTGGTGCTGCTCGGCGGCCGGACCATCGCCGCCGCTCCCGAGGCGTTCGTACGGGGGGTCGGCGCCGTCCTCGACGCCCGCGCACGGCGTGAGGGCGGACGCGCCGGCGCGGTCCCCGTACGGATCGCCCCCGGCGGGGAGCGCGGGGTCGCGGAGGGTGCGGCGCAGCTGGTCCTCGCGCCGGTGTTCGGGCGGGGTGAGGGCCGGGCGACGGCGGAGGCGCCCGCGTCGCCGGGGCGTTGAGGGGGGAGTGCTCCGAGCGGGTGGGATGAGCGTGCGTTCGGGGGTGTGTGCACCGGATGGCGGTGTGCGGGGGGCCGGGTGACCGGCATGGTCATGTGTTCATGCGACTGCGTACGGCCCTGTCCTCCCGTCTGGTGGCGGCAGCCGCCCTGCTCGTCACCTCCGTGTCCACGTCCGCGGTCGTCACCGCCCCCGCGCGGGCCGCGTCACTCGCCCCGCTGCCCAGCTGTGCCACCGCCGCCGAACGCGGCTTCCCGCTGACCACGCGCATCCACGGCGGGCCCCGCACCTACACGGCCGGTGGCGGTCACGGGACCTGGCGGGTGGACCTCACCAACACCACCGACCGCGCCTGCGCCGGTATCCACCCCGTCGTCGTCCTCGTCGACGAGGCGCGCGCCCTGACGCCGTCGCAGGCCGTCCTGGAGTTCTACGACGACGGCGGCCGGCCGCACCCCGTCCGGTTCGTGCGGACGGAGGAGGACGAGCTGGTCGGTGCCCTCGCCGACGACCGCGGGGGCTTCCGCGGGTTCACCGTGCGCCCCGGCCGGACCCTCAGCGTGAAGGTCCGCCTCGCGGTCACCTCCGACGCCGTGGCCAACGAGGTCACCGCCAACGCCGCCGTGGTGCAGCGCAGGGCCGGGGACGGCGAGTGGGTCGGCCAGTCGAACGACTATCGCTTCCGCGTCGCAGCGGAGGAGCCGGGCGCTCGGCAGTCACCTGGGGAAAGCGAGGAAAGCGAGGATGGCGAGGAGAGCGAGGAGAGAGGGGAGACCAAGGGGACCGGGGACAGCGGGGAAACGGCGGAGACCAGAGACACCGAACAGACTGAAGAGACCGGAGAGAGCGGGGAGGCAAGCGAATCCGAGGAGGCCGGCGAGATCGAAGAGGGAGGCGAGTCCGAAGGGCCCGGCTCGGCCACCGCAACCCTCAGCCCCTCACCGCTCACCCCCTTCGACCGCATCCCCTTCGCCGACGAGCTCGCCGGCACCGGACTCGCCAGGACCACTGTCGCCCTCGTGGCGGGCGCCCTGCTCGTCCTCACCGGAGCCGGAGCCGTACTGCTCGCCCGCCGCCGCCCCGGCCGCCGCTGAGCCGGATCGAGTCGCCTGAGCGAGCCGGTCGTCGCCGAGCCGGAGCCGTCCGCCTGGACCGGAGCCGGCCGTCGCCGAGCCGGAGCCGTCCGCCTGGACCGGAGCCGGCCGTCGCCGAGCCGGAGCCGTCCGCCTGGACCGGAGCCGGTCGCCGCTGGACCGGAGCCGTTCACGGGACCGGCACCGGTCGCCGTCGCACGGAGGAGCCGACGCCTCGGTCTCCGCTCCCGTCTGCGACGATCCCTGCGTGGACTACCCCAACGACCAGGCCCCCGGCGCCCCCGTCCGCTACGGCATCCCGGAGCACGGACGGGTGCCCAAGTACTACGCCGTGAAGGCGCGCATCGACCGGCTCGTCGACGAGTTGGGGGAGGGCGCCGCGATCCCCACCGAGCGTGATCTCTCCGAGCGCTACGAGGTCGCCCGCGAGACCGTGCGGCAGGCGCTGCGCGAACTGGTGCTGGAGGGCAAGCTGCGCCGGCGCGGGCGCGGAACGGTCGTCGCCGGGCCCAAGCTGGAGCAGCCGCTGTCGCTGGCCAGCTACACCGAGGGCGTGCGGCGCCAGGGCCGTACCCCCGGCCGTGCGCTCGTCACGCTCGACCGATTCCCGTGCCCGGACGCCCTCGCCGCCGAGACCGGGCTCACGCGCGGCGAGGCCGTCTGGCACCTGGAGCGCGTGCTGCTGGCGGACGACGAGCGGGTGGGCCTGGAGAGCACGTACGTCGCCGTGTCCCGGGTGCCGCGGCTCGACACGGACTTCGACCCCGACTCCTCCTTCTACGGCTACCTCGACCGGCAGGGCATCGGCTTCGGCGACGCGGACGAGCGGATCGAGACGGTGCTGGCCACCCCGCGCGAGGCCCTGCTGATCGGCACGCCGCCCGCCCTGCCCATGCTGCTCATCCATCGCGTCTCCCGGGACACGGACGGCCGGCCGCTGGAGCGGGTCCGGACGCTGTACCGGGGGGACCGGTTCTCGTTCACGACGCGTCTCGGCGGCTGAAACCGTCCTGAACAGCCCTTTTGTCCCCCCTTTGGTATCACGAAAAGATAACGGGTCTAGCCCAAATGTGATGACCAGTTCACGCTCTCGTTGTCAGCCGGATTCCTCCGGTTCCCCGATGTCAAGGAGCGTGGCGGTCGTGAGAGTGATAGTCGTCGGAGCCGGCGTGGTGGGCACCATGCACGCCTGGCACGCAGTGGAACGCGGCCACGAGGTCGTACAGATCGAGCGCGAGACCGAGGCGCGCGGCGCCTCGCTGCGCAATTTCGGCCAGATCTGGGTCAGTGGCCGGGCGGGCGGTGAGGAGCTGGAGACCGCGCTCCGGGCCCGGGAGCTGTGGGAGGAGATCGGCGGCCGGGTCCCGGGCCTCGGCTTCCGCCCCAACGGGTCCCTGACCCCCGTCCGCGGCCCTCTGGAACTCGCCGTCGCCGAGGCCGCCGTCGCCCGCCCGGACGCCGCCGCCCGCGGCTACAAGCTGCTCACCCCCGGCGAGGCCCGCGCCCTCAACCCCGCCCTGCGCGGGGAGTTCGACGCCGCCCTGTACTGCGAGCGCGACGCGGCCGTCGAGCCCCGTACCGCCCAGCTCGCCCTGCGCGCCGAGCTGCTGAAGTCGCCGCGGTACACCTTCCTGCCCGGCCGCGAGGTCCGCGACGTCATCGGCGAGCGGGCCGTCCGCGACGACCACGGCGACACCCACACCGGCGACGTGGTCGTGCTGTGCACCGGCGCGTGGCTCGGCGGCCTCGTCCGCGAGCTGGCCGGGCCCGAGCTGCCGGTGCGCCGCGTCCGGCTGCAGATGATGCAGACCGACCCCCTCGGCGAACCGCTGACCACCTCGGTCGCCGACGCCGACAGCTTCCGCTACTACCCGGCGTACCGCTCGCCCGCCCTGGACCAGCTGAACGCCCTCCAGCCGCAGCCCGCCACCGCCGCCGAGCACGCCATGCAGCTGCTGATGGTGCAGCGCGCCGACGGCGGGCTGACCATCGGCGACACCCACGAGTACGAGCACCCCTTCGCCTTCGACACCCTCGAGGACCCCTACGAGCACCTCACCGGAGTCGTCGAGTCCCTCCTCGGCCGCCCGCTGCCGAGGATCCGGCGCCGCTGGGCCGGGGTCTACGCCCAGTGCACCGACCCGAGCCGGGTCGTGCACCGGCAGCGGGTGCGCGACGGCGTGTGGCTGGTCACCGGGCCCGGCGGGCGCGGCATGACCTGCTCGCCCGCGATAGCCGAGACCACCGCGAACGAACTGGGCTGGTGACACCCGACATGGCACACACAGACATCCGCCTCGTCGTCCTCGACATGGCCGGCACCACCGTCGCCGACGGCGGCCTCGTCGAGCGCGCCTTCGACACCGCCGCCCGCGAACTGGGCGTCGAACCCGGCAGCGACGACCACGCCGACAAGCTCGCCTACGTCCGCGCCACCATGGGCGAGTCCAAGATCTCCGTGTTCCGGCACCTGTTCGGCGACGAGGACCGCGCCCAGCGCGCCAACACCGCCTTCGAGAAGGCGTACGGCGAACTCGTCGACGGCGGCCTGATCGCCCCCGTCGCCGGGGCCCGCGAGACGATCGAGGAACTCCTCGCCGGGGGCCGGACCGTCGTCCTCACCACCGGCTTCGCCCGTGTCACCCAGGACGCCATCCTCGACGCGCTCGGCTGGCGCGACCTGGTGCCGCTCACCCTGTGCCCCGCCGACGCGGGCGGACGCGGACGGCCGTACCCGGACATGGTGCTGGAGGCGTTCCTGCGGACGAAGGCCGCGGAGAGCGTGCGCCAGATCGCCGTCGCCGGGGACACCTCGTACGACATGCTCAGCGGAGTCCGCGCGGGGGCGGGCCTCGTCGCCGGCGTCCTGACCGGGGCGCACGAGACGGACGCGCTGCGGGCGGCGGGCGCCACCCATGTGCTGGACTCGGTGGCGGAGCTGCCGGGAGCGCTCGCATGACCAGCGGCATCCGCTTCGAGAACGTCACCGTCGCCTACGACGGCCACGTCGTCCTCGACGCCCTCGACCTCACCGTCGCAGCCGGCGAGGTCATGGCGCTCCTCGGGCCGTCCGGATCCGGCAAGACCACCGCGCTGCGGGCGGTCGCCGGGTTCGTACGGCCCGCCTCCGGGCGGGTGTTCCTCGGCGACCGCGACGTCACCGGCCTGCCGCCGCACCGGCGCGGCATCGGCATGGTCGTGCAGCAGTACGCCCTGTTCCCGCACCTGCGCGTCGAGGACAACGTCGCCTTCGGGCTCCGGGCGCGCAGGACGCCTCGCGGCGAGATCCGGGAACGGGTCGCCGAGGCGCTGGAGATGACCGGCATGGGCGCCTACGCCCGGCGTCATCCGCGTGAGCTGTCCGGCGGGCAGCAGCAGCGGGTGGCCATCGCCCGGGCGTTGGCCATCCGGCCGGAGGTGCTGCTGCTCGATGAGCCGTTGTCGGCGTTGGACGCGCAGCTGCGGTCCGGGATGCTCGGTGAACTGGCACGGCTGCACCGGGAGTTGCCGGATGTGTCGATCCTGTACGTCACTCACGATCAGGTCGAGGCGTTGACGCTGGCCGACCGGATCGCCGTGATGGACAAGGCGAAGCTGCGGGCGTGCGGGACGCCGAGGGAGTTGTACCGGGCGCCGGCCGATGAGTTCACGGCGTCCTTCGTGGGCGGGGCCAATCTGCTGCCGGTGAGGGTCGGGGCCGCGGGAGTGTCCTTCGGGGACGCCGGGATCAAGGTCGACACGGGGGGTGTCGCGGCGGGGGCTTCGGCGACGTTGTGTTTGCGGCCGCATCTGGTGGGGCTGGGGGACGGGCCCAATCGGCTCACCGGGACCGTGGCGGAGATCCAGTGGCGGGGGGCCACGCATCGGTTGTTCGTCGATGTGGGTGGGGAGCGGGTGATGGCGGACGTGCGGGAGTTGAAGGCGCCGCCGGGGATCGGGGAGCGGGTTTCCCTGCACTTCGCTTCCGAGGATGCGGTGTTGTTGCCTGCGGGGGTGGGGTGTGGCTGAGGTTGTCGAGAAGCTGCGGGTGAGTCGTGGCTGGTCGCGCCCGCCCGGCGGTAGCCGGAAATCACACACAGCCCCGCGCCCCTATGGGGCGCTTGTGTGGGCGCTTCCTCCCATCGCACTGCTCACTCTCGTCTTCCTCTATCCGCTGGCCCTCGTCGTCCAGCAGTCCTTCCAGCCGGACACCGGGGGTACCTCCGTCCAGCCCTACGTCGATGTCTTCGCCTCCCATGCCTTCCGGGAGGCCCTCTGGACCACCGTATGGCTGGCCGTCGGAGCGACCGTGGGATGTCTCGTCCTCGGGTTCGTGCTCGCGCTGATCATCGCGTTCGTGCCGTTTCCCGGGGCGCGGGCGGTGTCTCGGTTCATCGACGTGTTTCTCTCCTTTCCGTCCTTCCTGATCACCCTCGCCCTCCTCTTCATCTACGGCACCGTCGGTATGGCCAACGGGCTGTGGACGGATGTCACCGGGGCCGGCGAGGGGCCGTTCCAGTTCCTCACCACGCCCTGGGGTGTGCTGCTCGCGGAGATCACGTACTTCACGCCCTTCGTGATGCGGCCGCTGCTCGCCGCGTTCTCGCAGCTGGACACCGCGCAGTTGGAGGCGGCCAGTTCGCTGGGGGCGAGGGCGCCGCGGATCGTGCGGCAGATCATCCTGCCCGAGGCGCTGCCCGCGCTCGCGGCGGGCGGGAGCCTGGTGCTGGTGCTGTGCCTGAACGAGTTCGGCATCGTGCTGTTCACCGGAGCCAAGGGCGTCACGACCCTGCCGACGCTCGTGTACAGCAAGGCGATCCTGGAGTCCGACTACCCGGGCGCCTGTGTGGTCGCCGTCGTCAACGTCCTGATCTCCGTGGGCCTCTACGGCCTCTACCGGGTGGTGAGCCGCCGTGCTGGTGCATAGCCGCAAGGCGAGGTGGGCCCTGTGGGCGGTGTTCCTCGTCCTCTTCGTGCCCCTGTTCGCGCTGCCTCTCCTCGTCGTCCTGGGCGCCTCCTTCGCCACCAACTGGTCGAGCGTCCTGCCCTCCGGCCTGACCGCCGCCCACTACCGGGCGGCCACCCGGGGTGAGGCCCTCCAGGCCCTCACCACCAGCCTGGTGACCGCGGTCACCGCGAGTCTGCTCGCCCTGGCCGCCGGGACCTGGGCCGCGCTCGCCGCCGCCGCGCTGCGGAAACGGCAGCGCAAGGTGATGGACGCCCTGTTCGTACTGCCGGTCGCGGTGCCGTCCGTCGTGGTCGGCCTGGCGATCCTCGTCGCCTACTCGCAGCCGCCGTTCCTCCTCAACGGCACCCGCTGGATCGTGATCATCGCCCACACGGTCCTCGTGACCGCCTTCGCCTACCAGTCCGTGTCCGCCGCGATCAGCCGTCTCGACCCCGCCTACGAACAGGCCGCCGCCTCACTCGGCGCGCGACCGGCGTATGTGCTGTGGCGGGTCAAGCTGCCGCTGCTGCTGCCGTCCCTGACCGCCGCCGCCGGCCTCTGCTTCGCCCTGTCCATGGGCGAGCTGAGCGCCACGATGATGCTCTACCCACCCGACTGGACCCCGCTGCCCGTCCTGATCTACGCGGCCACCGACCGCGGCGCCCTGTTCACCGGTTCCGCGATCGCCGTGGTCCTCATGGCGGCCACCCTGCTGGTGCTGCTCGCCGTCTCCCGGATCCGTACCAAGGCCTCCTACCGCTGACCCGAACGCCCCCTTTCCTGCAAGGAGTTCACCTCGCCATGCCCAGAAAGCCCCTCCTGCCGCTCGCCGCCCTGTGCGTTCTCGCCCTCCCGCTCACCGCCTGCGGCGGCAACTCCGCGGCCGCCGACAAGAACGTCGTCACCGTCTACAGCGCCGACGGCCTCAAGGGCGAGAACGGCGACGGCTGGTACGACCGGGTCTTCAAGGACTTCGAGAAGGAGACCGGCATCAAGGTCGAGTACGTCGAGGGCGGCTCCGGGGAGATGGTGCAGCGCGCCACCCGCGAGAAGCGCAACCCGCAGGCCGACGTGCTCGTCACCCTGCCGCCGTTCATCCAGCAGGCCGACTCCAAGGGCCTGTTGCAGAAGTACGCCCCCGCGGGCGCCGACCAGGTCAGCGGCGCCGACAAGGCCGCGGGCGGCACCTGGACCGCCGTCGTCAACAACTACTTCGGGTTCATCCACAACAAGAAGGAGCTGAAGCAGGCCCCCACCACCTGGGAGGAGCTGCTGGACGGGAAGTTCAAGAACAAGCTCCAGTACTCCACCCCGGGCGTCGCCGGCGACGGCACCGCCGTGCTCATCAAGGCCATGCACGACTTCGGCGGCGAGCAGCCGGCCCTGGAGTACCTGAAGAAGCTCCAGAAGAACAACGTCGGTCCGTCCGCCTCCACCGGCAAGCTCGCGCCGAAGGTCGACAAGGGCGAGCTGCTGGTCGCCAACGGCGATGTGCAGATGAACTTCGCCCAGTCCAAGTCCATGCCCCACCTCGGCATCTGGTTCCCGGCCCGCGAGGGCGGCGAGCCCACCACCTTCGCCCTGCCGTACGCGGCCGGCCTGGTCACCGGCGCCCCGCACACCGAGAACGGCAGGAAGCTCCTCGACTTCATGCTGAGCCGGACGGCGCAGACCCAGGTCAGCGAGATCGGCGGCGGTTTCCCGGCCCGCAAGGACGTCAAGGCCACCGACGCCAACGCCATCGCACTGACCAAGCTGATGGACGGCGTGGAGGTCTTCGAACCCGACTGGAATGACATCGAGCAGAACCTGCCCCGGTACGTCGACGCCTGGAAGGCAGCGACCGGCAGCTGAACTCGGCAGCTGAACCCGGCAGCACGGCGGGCAACACCTGGTACTGGGTGATCGACGGGGTCCGACCGACCCGGTCCTGACTACCCTGGGGGGCGTCGGTACGCCGTGGTTCCGGCGCCCCCGCCCATGCCCCACCGCAACGCCAGGGAGTACGAAGCACATGGCAGACCGCAAGCCCATCGAGTCGTGGCTCACCGACATGGACGGCGTCCTCATCCACGAAGGCGTGCCGATCCCGGGCGCCGACGCCTTCCTGAAGAAGCTGCGCGAGTCCGGCAAGCCCTTCCTGGTGCTCACCAACAACTCGATCTACACCCCGCGCGACCTGCACGCCCGGCTGCGCCGCATGGGCCTGGAGGTGCCGCTCGAGAACATCTGGACCTCCGCGCTCGCCACCGCCAAGTTCCTCGACGACCAGCGGCCGAACGGCTCGGCGTACGTCATCGGCGAGGCCGGTCTGACCACCGCGCTGCACGACATCGGCTACGTCCTCACCGACCACGAGCCGGACTACGTCGTCCTCGGCGAGACCCGCACCTACTCCTTCGAGGCCATGACCAAGGCCGTACGGCTCATCAACGGCGGTGCCCGCTTCATCTGCACCAACCCCGACGAGACCGGCCCCTCCACCGAGGGCCCCCTCCCGGCGACCGGAGCGGTGGCCGCGCTGATCACCAAGGCGACCGGGAAGCAGCCGTACTTCGCGGGCAAGCCGAACCCGCTGATGATGCGCACCGGCCTCAACGCCCTCGGGGCGCACTCCGAGAGCAGCGCGATGATCGGCGACCGCATGGACACCGACGTCCTGGCCGGCATGGAGGCCGGTATGCAGACGTTCCTGGTGCTCACCGGACTGACCCGACCCGACCAGGTGGAGAACTTCCCCTACCGGCCGTCCAAGGTCGTGGACTCCATCGCCGACCTGGTGGACCTGGTCTAAACGCCCCGGCCCGGGGAGTCACCCGTACGGAGCAGCGGGCGCCCACCTGAGGATGCGTCGCGGTGCCCCGCGGGGGACGCTCCGGGTGTCTGGAGGTTCACGATGCGTTTCCTGCGTCTCACTGTCTGTACCAGCGCCTTCGTCCTCGCCGCGCTCACTCTCGCCGCCACCGACGCCCGCGAGGAGGGGCCCGGCACGGCTCAGGTCGTGATCGGGCTGACGCTCATGGGGGTCGCGGCGGCAGCGGCGGCCGTGGTGCGCGGGCGGCTGCGCCGGCGCCGGGGGGCGGGCTGACCATGGCCGGACGCGACGGCGGCACCGGGCGTCTGCTCTCCGGTGCCGCCTGGACCGTGCTGCTGCTCGGGCTGTGGCTGTGGGGCCGCGAGGCCGGTGACGTACCGCCCGGGCTGTCGGGGTCCGCCACGGGCGACATGGCGGCGGCCGGGCGCCCGCCCCGGCTGGAGCTGCCGCCCGCCCACCGGCCCCTCGGCGAGGCGCCGCCGCGGCGGCTGGACATCCCCGGCCTCGGCGTGCGGGCGCCCGTGGTCCCCGGCGGGCCGGGCGCGCGGGACGCGCTCGATCCGCCGCCGTCCGGCCGGGCCGGAGCGGTCGGCTGGGACGCGGACGGGGTGGCGCCTGGCGCGTCCGGCACGGCCCTGCTGGTGGGGCACGGCGACACCGGGGCCGGGCCCTCCGCCCTGTCCGGGGTGAGCACGCTCGAAGCCGGTCAGAGGATCCGTGTGGTCCGCGAGGACGCCCGGGTCGCCGAGTTCACCGTGGAGACCGTGCGGGTCCTCGGGCGCGACCGGTCCGACGCCCGGCAGGCGTACGAGCCGCGCCGCGACGGGCGGGCCGAACTGCGGCTCGTCACCTGCGAAGGCACCTTCGACACGGCGGGCGACCGCTGCACGGCCGAGGTGATCGTCTCGGCGTATCTGACGGCGACGACCACGTGACCGCCCGGCCCGGAACCGCCCGGCAGGCGGCGGGGGCGTTCAGGCCGAGCGTTCCCATTCCTCCGCCGAGACGGGGTGGGCGAACGGGCGGCCGGTGACGTACCGCTCCAGCTCGTCCGCGGCGGCCGCCGCCATGCGGTGCAGCTCGTTGCCGAGAGAACCGGCGATGTGCGGGGTCAGCAGCACGTTGGGCAGGTCGTAGAGCGGCGAGTCGGGCGGCAGCACCTCGGGCACCGTGACGTCGAGGACGGCGTCCAGCCTGCCCGACACCAGCTCCTCGGTGAGCGCCTGCTGGTCGACCAGCGAGCCCCGGGAGGTGTTGATCAGCGTGGCGCCGGTGCGCATCAGCGCCAGCCGATCCCGGCTCAACAGGTGCCGGGTCGCGGGCAGTTCGGGTGCGTGCACGCTCACCACATCGCTCCGGGAGCACAGTTCGTCCAGCCCGACGGGCGTCGCGCCCAGCCGCTCGGCCTCGCCGGGCAGCAGATACGGGTCGTGCAGCAGCAACTCCAGGTCGTGCGGGCGCAGCAGTTCCAGGACGCGGCGGCCGATCCGGGACGCGCCGACGATGCCGACGGTCCTGCGGTGGTTGCCGGCGCCGGCGTAGGCGGACTGCCAGTCGTGCGGGGCGCGCCGGGCGCGGTAGTCGTCGCGGATCCGCAGCACGTCCTTGCCCGCGAGGAACACGAAGGCGACCGTGTACTCGGCGACAGGCAGGGCGTTGGCCCAGGCCGCGGAGGTGACCTCGAGGCCGCGGCGCCAGCAGGCGTCGGTGATGTGGTGCTTGACGGATCCGGCGGCGTGGACGACGGCCCGCAGCCGGGGCGCGCGGTCGAGGACGTCCTGTGTCAGGGGCGGGCAGCCCCAGCAGCTGACGATGACCTCGGTGTCGCGCAGCGCCTTCTCGGCCGCGGGCGCCGCGAAGTCGTCGACGACCAGGTCCGGGTCGAGCTCGGCGAGCGCGGTCAGCCGGCGCATCGTCGCGTCGTCGAACAGCCGGCCCGCCAGGTCGGTGTGCATCGCGAGCAGGGCCCGCGGGCGGCGGACGACGGAAAGGGGGTGGTGCACGGGTCTCTCCCGGGAAGGATGCGCGGACGGACGACGGTCGGGCGGTGGGGCTACTTGACGGCCCCGGCGGTCATGCCCGCCTTCCAGAAGCGCTGCAGCCCGACGAAGGCGACGACCAGCGGGATCACCGCGAGCAGCGAGCCGGTCACGACCAGGGGGTAGTACTCGGGGAACGCGCGGGTCTGGGTGTTCCAGGAGTAGAGCCCGAGGCTCACCGGGAACAGCTTGGTGTCGGACAGCATCACCAGCGGCAGGAAGAAGTTGTTCCAGATCGCGGTGAACTGGAACAGGAAGATCGTCACGAAGCCCGGCATCACCATCCGCAGCCCGATCGACCAGAAGGTCCGCAGCTCCCCGGCGCCGTCCATCCGGGCCGCCTCCAGCACCTCGCCGGGCACATAGCCGCCGCAGAACACCCGCGCCAGATAGACGCCGAACGGATTGACCAGCGACGGCAGGAACACCGCCCAGAAGCTGTTGACGATCCCCACCTTGGAGGCGAGGAGATACATCGGCAGCGCGAGCGCGGTCGTCGGCACCAGCACACCCAGCAGCACCAGACCGAACAGCTTCTCCTTGCCGGGGAAGCGGTACACGTGGAAGGCGTAGCCGGCGGCGACGCAGATGAACGCGCAGAGCGCGGCGCCGACTCCCGCGTACAGCAGGGAGTTGAGGTACCAGCGGAAGTACACCCCGTCGCCGGTGGCGGCCAGGTCGGCGAGGTTCTGGCCCAGGTTCCAGCGCTCGGGCGTCAGGGTGCGCCCGCCCAGCAGGTCGCCGGTGTTCTTGGCCGCGGCGGTGAGCAGCCACAGCAGCGGCAGGATCATGTAGAGCGTGGCCAGGAGGAGGACGCCGTTGACGGCGGCCTTCGACAGCGACCAGTGGCGTCGGCGCCCGGTGTCCAGGGCGGGGGCGGCGGTGCTCATGCCTCGGCTCCCTTCGCCTGGGCGGAACGGCCGCCGGAACGGCCGCCGGAGAACCGGGTGACCAGGAACGACAGCGCGGCGGCGGCCAGCGCGAGCAGCACGGAGGAGGCCGCTGCCAGGCCGTAGTCGTTGCGCTCGAAGGCCGCGGTATAGGCGTACATGTTGGGCGTCCAGGTGGTGACGACGCCGGGGGCCGCGCCGTGCAGGATCATCGGTTCGGTGAACAGCTGAAGCGAGCCGATCACCGTGAACAGGGCGACCATCGCCAGCGACGGCCGGATCAGCGGGAGTTTGATGCTCGTGGCGATCCGCAGCGGGCCCGCGCCGTCGACGACGGACGCCTCCAGCACCTCGCGGGGGATCGCCTGGAGCGCGGCGAAGAAGATGATCAGGTTGTAGCCGGTCCACTCCCACAGCGCGATGTTGACCACCGCCGGCACGGGACTGCCGAGCAGGTCAGCCTGCACCCCGGCCGAGTCCAGGGCGTCGATCACCGGGCTCACCCCCGGCGTGTAGAGGTACATCCAGATCAGGGCGGCGATGATGCCGGGCACGGCGTGCGGCAGGAACAGCATCAGCTGGAAGAACCGCTTGGCGCGGGCGAGCGCCGAGTCGAGCAGCAGGGCGAGCAGCAGTGACAGCGCCAGCATCAGCGGGATGTAGAGCAGGCAGTACAGGGCGAGGTTCACGAAGCCGTCACGGAACGCGGCATCGCCGAGGGCGTCGGTGTAGTTGCCGAAGCCGCTGAAGACGCGCTCCACACCGCCGAAGCCGAGCCCCGAGCGCTTCTCCTTGTAGAGGCTGAGGTAGATCGCGTTGCCGACGGGGATCAGCGTGCAGGCGGTGAACAGGACGAAGAAGGGGAGCAGAAGCAGGGCCGGCGCCCCCGGCCGCCCCCGTCGCCGGGGGGCGGGCCGGGTGGCCCGGGAGGCCGTCGCCGATACGGCGGGGGCGGCACCCGGTGAGCCCGGGGCGGCCGGGGCGGCCGGTGAGCCGTCCGGCGACGCGGCCTTGTGCGGCGCGGGGGCGACCATCAGCCGGTCACCTTGATCCCGCGGTTCTCCAGCTCCTTCTCGGTGGCGGCCTCCGCGTTGCGGACGGCGGTCGCGATGTCCCCGCCGCCCTTGTGGACCTTGGCGAAGGCGTCCTTGAGGGAGTTGTTGGTGGTGCCCATCACCGGGCCCCACGTCCAGTCGGACCGGATCGACGTCGCGGCCTTCTCGTACAGGCCGTAGAGGTCCTGGTCGCCGAACAGGGTGCTCTTGAAGGCGCCCTTGGCGACCGGCAGGAGCGCGGGGGCGGCCGGGTAGGCGGAGGAGGTGCCGGAGGCGATACGTGCCTTGAAGCCCTCCTCGGTGGTGGTCGCCCACTGCGCGAACTTCACCGCCGCCTCGGCCTTGTCGCTGTCCTTGGACACGGCGAACGTCGTCCCGCCGAGCATGCCGCTCGCGGGCTTCCCGTCGAACGTCGGCATCGGCGCGGCGGCCCACTTGCCGTTCTGGTCGGGGAGGGTGCCGCCGAGCACACCGGCGCCCCAGCTGGCGCCCAGGTAGCCGACGGTGCGGCCCTTCTGCAGGGAGGCCGTCCACTGCTGGGAGAAGGACGGGGCGACCTCGACCAGATCGTCGTCGATCAGCTTCTGCCAGAAGTCGGTGGTCCTGTTGGTGGCCGCGTCCTGGAAGCCGACCTTCCAGGAGTCCTTGCCCGGCTTGAACCACTGCGCCCCGGCCTGCCAGGCCATCGCCTCGAAGGTGCTCGGGTCGTCGGGGAAGAAGGTCGCGATACGGGCTTTGGGATCGGCCTTCTTGATCTTCTCCGCGGCCTCGCGGAACTCGTCCCAGGTCTTCGGCGGCGTCGTGATCCTCGCCTTCTCGAAGACGTCCTTGCGGTAGTAGAAGGTCTGCGGCGCGGCGTCCAGCGGCAGGGCCCACGTGGAGCCGCCCAGGGTGGTCATCTGGACGGCCTGCGGCAGGTACCGGGACTTGAGGTCGTCGGAGACGTGGTCGCTGATGTCCTGCACGGCGCCCCGGCTGACGAAGTCCGGCAGCTGCGGGTACTCGACGTTGAACACGTCGGGGGCGTTGCCCGCCTTCACCGCGTTGGAGATCTTGGCGTAGCCGCCGGCGTTGCCGGACGGGATCTCCTGGAAGGTGACGCGGATCTCCTTCTGGGAGGCGTTGAAGGCGTCCACGACCTCCTGGGTGCCCTTGGCCCAGCCCCAGAACGTGAGGGTGACGGGACCGCCGTCCTTGGCGGACGCCTCCGCGTCGTCGCCCGAGCCGCATGCGGAGAGCGCGGCGAGACACAGCGCGGTCGCCGCCGCGACGAGATGGGTTGAGCGGGGAGAAGGCATGGCGCGGCTCCAGGGGGAAGTCACGGGCACCGGAGTCGCACCGGCGCCGCACGCTGAATTGCCGCCATCCTGAGACGCGCCCCGATCGAAGTCAAGAGTTTCCGATCGAATGATCTCACTTGATCAATCGCAGATCCTCTGCGCAGTCCCTGCTATCGTTCGATCGCTGAGCCGACCTGATCGCGCGACCGGTCCGTCCGACGAAGGATCACCGCCATGCACCTGCCGCCCGAGGACCGCACCCTCAGCCCGTACACCGGCTGGACCAGGGCGCACTGGGAGGCCGCCGCCGACGGCATGCTCGCCGCGGTACGCCCCTACGCGGGCCCCCATCACGCCCTCATCGACCTCCCCGGCCCCCGTCCCAGCTGGTCGGGCCGGCGCTCCGACGCACTGGAAGGGTACGCCAGGACGTTCCAGCTGGCCGCCCTGCGCGTGGCGGGCGCCGGCGGCGCGGATCCGCACGGCCTGATGGAGCGCTACGCCGAGGGCCTCGACGCCGGCACCCGCACGCCCACCACCGAGCGCGACCTCGCCGACGGCGACCTCACCTCCTGGGGTGTGATCACCGACCGCTGCCAGGCCATGGTCGAGGCGTCCACCGTCGCCCTGTGCCTGCGCCTGACCCGTCCCTGGCTGTGGGACCGGCTCGACGACGGCGTCCGCGAACGCGCCGGACGCTGGCTCGCCGGTGCCCTCCACCACGAGCCCCACGACAACAACTGGTGGCTGTTCCCGCTGACCGTCGGCGGCTTCCTCGCCGAGGCCGGCATCGAGACCGACGCCGCGCGCGCCGCCGTCGAGCGGGGCCTGGAGAAGATCGAGCAGTGGTACCTCGGCGACGGCTGGTACACCGACGGCCGCCCCCGCGCCTTCGACCACTACAACGGCTGGGCCCTGCACCTGCTCCCCGTCCTGCACGCCCACCTCGCGGGCGACGCCGCCCTGACCGCCGCCTACGGCGACCGGCTCGCCGCCCACCTGGACGGCTACGCCGCCACCTTCGGCGCCGACGGAGCCCCGGTCCACCAGGGCCGCTCCCTGACCTACCGGTTCGGCACCGCCGCCGCCCTGTGGGCCGGAGCCCTCACCGGCCGCACGCCGCTCACCCCGGGCACGACCCGCCGCATCGCCTCGGGCGCCCTGCGCTACTTCCTCGACCGGGGCGCCCTGGACGAGCGCGGACTGCTCACCCTCGGCTGGCACGGCCCGTACGCCCCGCTCGTGCAGCCCTACTCCGGCCCCGCCTCCCCCTACTGGTCCGCCTGCGGCTTCCTCGGCCTCCTGCTGCCCCCGGACCACCCCGTCTGGACGGCGACGGAAGATCCCGCCCCGGCCGAACGCGCCGACCGCGTACAAGAGCTGACCGGGCCCGGCTGGCTCGTCCAGTCGACGGCCGCCGACGGTGTCGTACGCCTCCACAACCACGGCAGCGACGACCAGCCCCGCGACGAGACGCTCCCCGACGACCCGCTCTACTCGGCCCTCGCCCACTCCACCGTCACCGGCCCGACGACCGACCTGCCGGACAACCACCTCGGCCTGGAGATCGACGGCGAGATCAGCGCACGCGGCCGGATCGAACCCCTCGGCGCCGGCCCGGGCTGGGCCGCCTCCGCCCACCGCCCCCGGATCGCCGGCCACCCGCTGCCGGGCACCCGCATCACCTCCCTGACGCTCGCTCACGGCGCCGACGAGGTGCGGCTCCACGTGGTCGCGGGCGCCGCCCCGGGGACCCCGGTCGTGCACGGCGGCTGGGCGGTGCCGGACGAGGCCGAGGTGGTGACAGAGGTCCACGACACGGCCACCGGCCCCGTCGGACGGGCCGTCAGCCGGACCGGACCGCGCTCACAGGCACACCCGGTCCACGGGCTGACGGAGATACAGATACGGCACTCGCGGGACGCCACCGCCTTCGGCCCGAGAGCCGCGGCGCCGGTGCTCCGCGGCACCACGACAGCCGGCCCCTGCCTCTTCGCGGGCACCTTCCGCCTCGACGGCCCCGGCGCCCCGGAACCGACCGCACCGCCCCGGGTCACCATCGGCCCCCGGCAGCCCACCGGCTGGTCCGTCACCGTCACCTGGCCGGACGGCACGGCGCACCGCGCGACCCTCGCCCCGGACACGGTGGACGTCACCGAGACGCCGGCACCCCCGGCCTGACGGCCGCCCGGCTCAGACCGGGCCCCCGCAGGACTTCCGTATCTTCAGCGTCGGCAGCAGCTCCACCTGGTGCACCGGCAGGGAGTCGCCCTCGTCGAGCCGCCGCAGCAGCAGGTTCAGCGCCTCGGCGCCGACCGCGCGCTTCGGCGGGGCCACGGCGGTCAGCGGCGGCTCCGAGAGCGCGGCGAACACGTCGTCGTACGAGATCAGCGCCAGGTCCTCGGGCACGCTCAGCCCGTGGGGGCGCAGCAGCGGCGGGAGCTGTATGGCGTCCTGGTCGTTGTGCACCAGCACCGCGCGCACGCCCGAGCGGGCGGCCTCGGCGATCCGGCCGGCCAGCTCCGCGTCGTCGCCGGGGGAGCGGGCGCCCGCGGGGCTCGGCACGTCGATCACCGGCAGCTCCGCCAGGCCGAGCTGGCGCACCGCCTCCGCGTAGCCCGCGCGGACCTCGTGCGCGGTGCGGGTGTCGGCGCGGGCGGCGAGCAGCACCGCCTCATGGCCGAGCCCGGCCAGGTGGCGCAGCGCCAGCAGCACACCGTGGCGGTGGTTGGAGCAGACGGCGTCCAGCTGCGCGGCCGGGCTCGCGGGCGCGGCGCGGCGCTCGGCCAGCACGGCGGGCACGGGCAGTTCGCCCAGCCAGTCGCTGCCCACCAGCCCTTCGCCGGGCGTCCAGCCCGGCGTGAGCAGCAGCCCGTCGACGTCCGACTCCAGCAGCCGCTCGACCTGCGCCCGGTCGCTTCCGGCGCCGTACGGCGCGATACCGAGGATCACCCGCGCCCCGGCCGAGGTCGCCGCGTCGCTGGCCCCGGCGATCACCTCGTCGAAGTACTGGCCGACGGTCGGCACCAGCATGCCGATCAGCCGGCCCTGGCCCCCCGCCTCCCCGCCGACGGGGAGCGACACGGAGCCGTGCGTCCGCCGCAGGCTGCCTTCCCCGGCGAGCGCGGCGACGTCACGCCGCACCGTGACCGCCGGGATGCCGAGTCGCTCCGCGAGCTCGACGACCCGGATGGACCCGGCCTCGCGCACGACGTCGAGGATCCGTGCACGCCGGTCGTGCGCCGAAGCGGCCATCGAGTCACCCCAAGCTTCCACAAGCGTCTACGGCTGTCACCGGGAGCATAACTGATCAGGACCAGGTCATCTGATCAATTCACTCACATTCCCAGGCCCCCGAACCCGCCTCCTGGCCCGCCCCCGGCCCGCCCTCGCCCGGCCCCCGCACCGGCCTGTAACGGCTGGTGGACAAGGACGGGCTCGCCCTCGTGGGTGCCGCGGGCCGTATGTCAGGATTGGGGCTCATCACACTTGGTACGAGTCCACCCGAGGGGGGTTGGATGTACGGCAACAGGGGGGTCGGGGCGTTCGCGGGCAGGCGGGCGTCCGCGGTAGTGCTGGGGGCGGCACTGCTGATGACGGGGTGTTCCTCGTCGGACGACGACAAGCGGAAGGATCCGGAGGCGGCCGGCGCGGAGATCACGCAGCAGCCGAAGGAGTCCAACCCCTTCTGGGTCAATCCGGACGGCCTCGCCGCCCGCAAGGTGGCCGAACTGATCCACGACGGCAGGAAGAAGGAGGCCGAGCAGATCCGCAAGATCGCCGAGCAGCCCGTCGCCGAGTGGATCAGCCCGGAGAACCCCGAGGAGCAGGCCCGCGGCTACACCGAGGCCGCCGACAAGGCGGGCCGCACCGCCCTGCTGGTCCTCTACAACATCCCGCACCGCGACTGCGGCCAGTACTCGCAGGGCGGCGCCGCCGACGGCAACGCCTACCGCGACTTCGTCGACGACGTGGCCAAGGGCATAGGCGACCGCCCGGCGACGGTGATCCTCGAACCGGACGCGGTGCTGCACCTGGTGGACGGCTGCACCCCGCAGCAGTTCCACGAGGAGCGCTACGACCTCCTCAGCGGGGCCGTGAAGAAGCTCGCGGCCCTGAAGAACACCCGGGTCTACCTGGACGCGGGCAACGCCGGCTGGGGCAACCCCGACCAGATATACGAGCCGCTCAAGCGGGCCGGCATCGACCAGGCCGACGGCTTCTCGGTGAACGTGTCGAACTTCTACACCACCGACGACTCCATCGCCTACGGCAAGCAGCTCTCCGCGAAGGTCGGCAACAAGCCCTTCGTCATCGACACCAGCCGCAACGGCAACGGCCCCTACACGGAGGGCGCCGCGGACGAACGCTGGTGCAACCCTCCGGGCCGCGCCCTCGGCGAGACCCCCACGGTGAAGACCGAGGACCCCCTCGTCGACGCCTACCTGTGGGTCAAGCGCCCCGGCGAGTCCGACGGCGAGTGCAAGGGCGGCCCCAAGGCAGGCCAGTGGTGGGCGGACTACGCCCTGGACCTGGCCAAGGCCAGCGACTGAGACAACGACGAAGGGGGTGTCCTCCGTGACGGAGGACACCCCCTTTCTCGTGTGCTGTGGGGCTACGGCACCTGCACCCACTGCGCCTTGCTGGGCGTACCTTCACCGTCACTCACGAACAGCATGTACCAACCCGACTGCACCAGGTTCTTGTTCTTCGGCACGGTCACCGTCAGCTGGTCGCCGTCGGCCTCGAAGTCCAGCGCGATGGACCGCATGTCGACGTCGGTCACGTGGGTCGAGGCGCTGGGCCGGATCAGCCGGGCCTTCTTGACCTTCGCCGCGTCCTTGGACGTGAACGTCGCCGACTCACCGCGCTTGACGGTCTTCGGCCCGCCCGAGAGGTCGGGCTGCTCCCGGTCCCCGTACAGATACGGCGGCGTGTAGATCTCGATCCGCTGCTCGAACTTGCCCGGCTTGGTGTTCGCCTTGTCCGCGTACAGCGAGTCGGAGCCGAAGAACATCACCCGGCCGTCGGGCAGCAGGATCGAACCGGAGTGGTAGTTCCGGCCGACCAGAGGATCGGCGACCCGCTTCAACTCGTTCTTCTCGGTGTCGTAGATCCGCGCCTCGAGGATGTTGGAGTCGCTGCGCCCGCGGTAGTCCTCCGAGCCGCCCGAGATCAGCACCTCGTCGTTCGGCAGGATCGACGCCTGCGGATAGCGCGTGCCCTTGTCCAGCGACGGCCCGTCCACGAACTGCGGGTCGTCGGCCTTCAGGTCCACGATGCGGGTCTTCTCGCTGGACAGCTTCGACTCGCCGACCCCGCCGCCGCCGATCACCATGTACTTCTCGTCCTGCGCCGGCGGCAGCAGCACCGTGCCGGACGTCTCCATCATGTTGGGGTCGCTCAGCCCGGGGACCTTCGTGAACTTGTTGGTCTCCACGTCCCAGATGCCCGGGTCGCGGCCCACGTCGTCCGGCCCGTAGCCCGCGTTGGAACCCGAGTAGAAGATCTTGCCGTTCTGCATCAGGAACAGCGCCGGGTACGTGGGGAACTGACGGACCTTGTCGGTGTAGGTCCACTTCTTGGTCTTCGGGTCGTAGATCTCGTTCTTGCCCGGGACCAGCTGGCCGATGTCGTCGAGGCCGGAGACGCTGAGGATCTTGCCGTCGCTCAGGGTGGTGAGCGTCGGGTACCAGCGGGCCTCCTTCATCGGGTCGACCTTGATGTACTTCTCGGCGACCGGGTCGAACTCGTAGGCGTCCCGGATGCCCTGGAAGTCCTTCTTGTCCAGGGCGAGCTTCTCGGCGATGCCGTACGTGTTGCGCGCGTCGGCGCCGGTCAGGCCCTCGATGCGGTAGTTGTCCTGCGTACCCGTCTCGTACTTGGCGCCTTCCTTCTGCGCCTCGACGTAGGTGCGGCCGTAGCCCGGGGTGTTGCCCAGGAACTCGCCGGTCTCCTTGTCGAAGTTCTTCTTGGCGCGCGGGACGAGCACCGGGTCCTTCGAGACGAAGGTCTTGCCGTTCTCCTTGCCGACGAACTTGGTGCCGGCCGGGATGGTGATCGGCTTGTCCGGGTTCTCGTTGTGGACGACCATCAGGCCGCCCGCCTTCTTCACGTCACCCTTGAGCTTCTCGTACCGCTTGGTGCCGCCCGCGATCAGCAGATTGCCGTTGGCGAGCTGGGTGTGGCCGGTGCAGAACAGGTCGGTCGGCGTCGGCACCTTCTTGATGGTGCCCTTGACCGGGTCCCAGATCCGCGTGTCGTACTTCTTCGCGTCGAAGTTGTCCTGGTTGTTGCCCGAGCCCGCGACGAGCAGCACCTTGCCGGTGCGCAGCAGCGCCGCGTGGATCGTGTTCTGCCGGTACTCCTCGGGAAACTCGATGATCTCCCACTTGCCGTTGGCAGCTTTGTACTCAGGCTGGTTGATCTTGTACTGGTGGTATTTCTCGGTGCCGAAGCGGTACAGCCACGGCCCGTTCATTCCGGCCAGCGCGAGTACCACCGCCGTGCCTATCGCGATCCGACGGGCGCGACGGCGGCCTGCACGGTCCTTCATTCCTTACGTCCCCCAAGTCCACCAAGGGCGATCTGCATGGTCTGGTCGTTGCCCGGGGTGTTCCCGGTCCCTCCTGATCCGCCCGGACCGCCGTGCGAGCCGGCCCAGCTGGGCCGGTCCTGCCGGGGGTGCGCGGTGTGCGGCTGCGGCATCCGCGGCAGCGCCTGCGTCCGGGAGTCCTGGGCGGCGTCCTGGCCTCCCAAGGCGGACGCCGGTGCCGGCTGCCCCCCTGCGTCGCCCGGCGGCTTCTTGCGGTCCTGCCGCATGCCGTGGCGCCAGGCGAACATGGGCGCCGCGGTGATCAGCAGGGCGAAGGTGGCCCAGATGACCATGGCCGGGTGCGAGTGTCCGTAGACGAATCCGGCGGCGATGGAACCGCCGAAGATCAGGATGAAGTACCAGTGGTAGCGGAACGTGCCGAACCAGGTGTCGGGGCTGGCCGAGTCGCCCTTCGGGGTGACCACGAACTTGCTCTTGCGGCGCAGGACCGAGTCGATCAGCGCCTTGGCGTAGAGCGGCGCCGACAGCGCGGACATGATCATGCCGGCCACACCGCCGGAGCCCTCGGGCTCGTGCGGCGAGACGTTGTGGCGGCGGTTCCAGATGTACAGGCCGATCTGCAGCGCGGAGGCGTTGCCGTAGAGCATCAGCCAGACGGCGGGGTCGATGTTCACACCCGAGGCGCCCAGGCCCAGGAACAGCGCGCAGCTGATCGCCGCGAGGATCCAGTTCAGGGCGGACATCGGGTAGAAGATGATCATCATCGTGTAGTTGAAGAGCTTGCTCGGCGGAAGCGAGAACCAGCCCTTCCAGTACTGCTTGAGGATCGTCTCGTACGTACCCCGGGACCAGCGCATCTGCTGGGTGAAGAAGTCGGTCCAGGCGTTGGGGCCCTCACCGACGGCCAGCACGTCCGGCGTGTACACCGAGCGCCACTTCTTGCCCGTCGCCGGGTTCTTGGCGCGGTGCATCTCGAAGCCGGTCGCCATGTCCTCGGTGATCGAGTCGTACAGACCGCCGATCTGCTTGATGGCCTTGATGCGCACGGCGTTGGACGTGCCCACGAACATCGGGGCGCCGTAGGCGTTGCCCGCGCGCTGGATCAGGGCGTGGAAGAGGAACTGCTGGGACTCGGCGGCCTTGGTGACAAAGTTGTCGTAGTTGCCGTAGACCTGCGGGCCGATGACGAAGCCGACGTCCGGGTCGCGGAAGAAGCCGAGCATCCGCTCCAGGTAGTTCGGCAGCGGCACGTGGTCGGTGTCGACGGAGGCGAAGAAGTCGTAGTCGTCGCCGTGCGCCTCGAGCCAGGCGTTGTAGTTGCCGTGCTTGGTCTTGGCGCGGTGCGGACCCTTCTTCTGGTTCCACTTGGCGACGCCCTTGCGGGAGAAGTGGTGCACGCCGAGCCGCGCGCAGACCTCCTTCACCTCGGGATCGTCGCCCTCGTCGAGGAGCCAGACGTGCATGGTGCCCCGGTGGCGGATCTTGACGGCCGCCTCCAGGGTCTTCGTCACCATCTCCAGCGGCTCCTTGCCGGGCACGAAGGAGGTGAGGAACGCCACACGCGTGCCGGTCTCGGGCACCACCGGGATCGGGTCGCGGGCGACCAGCGTGGCGTGCGCGTTGGACAGCACGTTCATGCAGCGGAAGAACTCGATCAGGCCGATCGAGACGAGCATCACGATGTCGAGGGCCGGCAGCCACTCGAACTCCACGTAGTCGCGCTCGGTCCAGTGCGAGGGCTGCAGCAGCCACACCAGCAGCACCAGCGACAGCACCGGGGCCGCGGCCAGCATCAGCGCGATGCGGATGCGGTGCGGCTCCTGGCCGATCAGCGAGCGGTACTGCACCTTGTACGGCTTGTTCGGATCGGGCTGGGTGAGGGGACCCGCGAGCCGGCTGTAGTGCTCGTAGTCGTATCTCGGCAGCGTTTTCTTGATCCGCCGGAAGGTGCCCGTGTTCCAGGTCCTCTGCGGCACCCTGAGCTGGGTGGTCTGGGACGGGTCGTGGTCCTTCCGGGCGCCCGTCGGCGTCGACGTCATGAGTCATCCCCCCACACGTGGCTCCACCACGTGTTTCGTCGCTTCCTACCGCCCGCTCCGGTCCCCCTCGACCTTCACAGACGTATCGGTGGTAGACCGCTGTCACCACGTCATCCACAGCTTATAGACACGGCTCAGCACTCTTCCGGTTGCATGATGCCCCCCTCGGCATCGCTCCATGAACGGGACCCCTCGTCCCGCACCGTCGGCAACCGGTTTCCCGCCCCCTCAACAGCCGCGAACCCGCGGCATCTTGAAGAACCCAGGTTCTACGGTGTTCATCATGATCGCAAGATGCGAAACACGGTGTTCACCGGCCATACGTGTCCATTGTGACGTGTGTGGATGACTGGTGGGGCCACAGGGGCATACGTGCGGCAGGAGGATCACGCTCAACCCGCACCAGTCGGGATCCGGCCAAAAACAGGCGGGCCCCTCGATCACGAGGAGCCCGCCTTGTCGGTGCGCCGCCAGGGACTCGAACCCCGGACCCGCTGATTAAGAGTCAGCTGCTCTAACCAACTGAGCTAGCGGCGCCTGCTGACGCGGTAACTCTACAGGACCCCGCGGGGTGCTCCGGACACCCTCCGTCCGCCCGCCCCCGCGCGGGGGCGGGCGCGAGCGGCCGACGTACATCATTCGGACCGTCAACATGCGCGTGACGAAGACAGTTGAGAAACTGACCTTCGTGCACAGGCGCAAATGTGGTCACGGTGGTCACGGGAAATGTGAGGGGAATCGCATGGAGTCGCCGGTATTCGAGGAATTCGAGCCCGCGAACGACTGCGACTGCCCCGGATGCGTGCACTGGCGGCGCGTCCTTCCCCATTCCCGGGGCGGTCCCTCGGCCGGTCATCCGGCGGCCCGCCGGGCCCTCGTCGTGGCCACTGCCGCCTCCACGGCGATCGGCGCTCCCGCGGTCCCCGCCCTGGCCGCTCCGCCTCCTGTCCCGGCACCCGCCGACACGGGCATTCCCGCAGGCGAGGGGTCGGATACCCCGCAAGGCCCGAAGGCCCCGCTGCACGGCCCCGGAGGACATGCCGCGCCGTCGGCCGCCCCGGTGGAGATCCGCGCGATCACCCGCGCGGAGATCATCAGGAGGGCGCGGAAATGGGTGACCGAGCAGGTTCCGTACAACATGAACGGGTACTGGCCCGACGGTTACCGGCAGGACTGTTCGGGTTATGTCTCGATGGCCTGGAACCTGCCCCGCAACGAATGGACGGGCAGTCTCAAGAAGTACGCGGAAAAAATCACCAAGGCCGAACTCCAGCCGGGTGACATGCTGCTGTTCCACAATCCGGCCGACCCGCTCCAGGGGTCCCACGTAGTTCTTTTCGGCGGCTGGACCGACGCCACCCGTACCGCCTACGTGGCCTACGAGCAGGCCCGGCCGCGCACCCGGAGCAAGGCCACCCCGTACGCCTACTGGAGCAACTCCGGCCGCTACGTCCCGTACCGCTACAAGGGGGTGACCGGCTCCGCGGCGGCCCCCGGCCCGGCCGCCGTGCCGCGCCGGACGCCCTTCCCGGGGGCGGCGTCTTTCGGCCCCGGCGCGTACAACAAGTACGTCACGGAGCTCGGCCGCATGCTCGCCGGCCGCGGCGGAGCCCGTTTCTACACCGTGGGACCCGGGCCGCGGTGGACGGAGGCGGACCGCAGGGCGACCCGGGCGTTCCAGCAGGCGCAGGGCTGGCGGGGCACCGCCGCGGACAGGCTGCCGGGGCCGGTGACCTGGGAGCTGCTGGTGACGGGCCGGGGCAAGGACATCCCGCGCGCCACCAAGAGCGGAGCTTCCGCTTCCGTCGTGCCCGCGCCACCCGGGCGGCCCGCGGGCGCCGCCCCGGCACCCTCCTCGCACGGGGTGCCGGGCTATCCGGGACGGGCGATGTTCCGCCCCGGCGCGAACAACGCGTACGTCACCCAGCTGGGGCGGCAGCTCGTGAAGAAGGGGTTCGGCCGGTACTACACCACCGGTCCGGGCCCGCGCTGGAGCGAGGCGGACCGCCGGGGCGTCGAGGCCTTCCAGCGCGCCCAGGGCTGGCGCGGCGGCGCGGCCGACGGCTACCCGGGCCCGGAGACGTGGCGCCGGCTGTTCCTGTGAGCGGGCCGCGGTGAGCCCGCACCTAGGCCCGCATCCGCGAGCCCGCATCCGCGAGCCCGCTCCTTGTGAGCCCGCTCTTCCCGCGAACACGGCCGGGTCCCGTCCCCGTGACCCGGCCCGGATCACCCTCTGATGTGACGCATCTGGCGCGGAGGCTGGAGGCACGCATGACCACGACCACCGACCACACCCCGGAGTCCGGACCTGAGCCCGAGCCGCCGCCCGCGCACGCCCCGGCGCCGCCCCGGGCCGCCCGGCTCATCCACACCGAGTCGACCACCGAGATCCCCGTCCATCTGCTGTTCCGGGACGACCCCGACCCGGCGCCGGTGCACCTGCGGCCCGCCGTGGTGGGCCGCCGCCAGGGCACGGGGGAGCAGCCGCGGCTGCGCCGCCCGGCCCCCGAGCGGCCACGGCCCGCCGTTCGGGTCGACCCCGAGCTGGCGGAGCGGCCCGCCCGGGTGCTGCCCGGTGCCGCGGGGGTGGCCGCCGGGCTGTGCGGGGCGGCCGGGTGCGTGGCCGCGTCCTGGTGGGCGGGGGTGCTGCCGCCGCTCGCGGCCGGGGCGCTCGGCCTTCCGGTGTCCGCGCCGGCGGCCGGTCTCGGTCCCGCGCAGTGGGCGGCGTACGCGGGCGCGGGTGCGCTCGGGCTGTTCGGCTTCGGGGGACTCGCGCGCGGGAGGACCGGACGCGCCTGGGTGCTCGGCCTGTTCGGCCGCTACCGGGGGACGGTCCGGCGCACCGGGCTGCTGTGGGTGAACCCGCTGCTGCTGCGCCGCCGGGTCGACGTGCGGCTGCGGCACTGGCGCAGCGAGCCGATGCAGGCGGCCGACCGCAGCGGGGTCGCGCTGCGGGTGGTGGTCCTTGTGGTGTGGCGGGTGCGGGACACCGCGCGGGCGACGCTCGGGGTCGAGGACCATGAGACGTACTTGCGCGAGTGCGTCGAGGCGGCGCTGCTGCGGGTCCCGGTGGAGGCGCCGGGGGCGGGCAAGGGTGCGATGGAGTCGGCGCAGGACGCGCTGACCCGGCTGGTGGCGGAGGACACCGCGCCGGTGGGGGTCGAGGTGTTCGCGGTCCGCCCGGTCCGGGTGGAGTACGCCCCCGAGGTGGCCGCCGCGATGCACCGCCGCCGGATCGCCGCGCTGGACGCCCAGCACCGGGCGAGCGTGCTCACCTCGGTCGTGGACTCGGTGGAGGACACGGTGACCCGGCTGACCATGCGGGGGCTGGTGGAGCTGGACGACTACGAGCGCAAGGTGCTGGTGAGGGACCTGACGGTGGCGTTCTGCGCGGGCCGGGGCGACACAGGGGCGTGAACGGCCGGGGAACAGGTCCTCGGATTGGTATGGACATGTTCAACTAGCGGCAATACGCTGACCCTTGGTCTAGACCTAGTGCACGGCTCACTGAACTTCCCCCACGTTCTCCAGGAGCGGCAGCATGCGCACACGGACCAAGCTGTACGCAGCCGCGGTGGGACTGGCCACGACCGGAGCGCTCGTGCTCTCCTCCGGCGGGGCCAGCGGCCACGGCTACACCGACCTGCCGATCAGCCGGCAGAAGCTCTGCCAGAACGGCACGGTCACCAACTGCGGTGCCATCCAGTGGGAGCCGCAGAGCGTCGAGGGCCCGAAGGGCTTCCCCGCCTCCGGGCCCGCCGACGGGCAGATCTGCTCGGGCAACAACACGCGGTTCGCCCAGCTCGACAGCCCGAGGACCCCCTCGGGCGGAGCCTGGCCGACCACCCGGGTGACGGGCGGCCAGAACTACACCTTCCGGTGGCAGTTCACGGCCATGCACGCCACCACCGACTTCAAGTACTACGTCACCAAGCCGGGCTGGAACCAGAACCACAACCTGTCCCGGTCCGACCTCAACCTCACCCCGTTCCTGACCGTCCCCTACAACGGTCAGCGCCCGCCGCAGACGCTCTCGCACAGCGGCAGGCTCCCGTCCGGGCTCAGCGGCCACCACGTCATCCTCGCGGTGTGGACGATCGCCGACACGGGCAACGCGTTCTACGCCTGCTCGGACGTCACCTTCTGAGCCCACGCGAAGAGGGGCCTCTCGCTCCCACGAGAGGCCCCTCACCTGTGCGCCGCCAGGGACTCGAACCCCGGACCCGCTGATTAAGAGTCAGCTGCTCTAACCAACTGAGCTAGCGGCGCATGACCCACGCCGTCCGCGTCCCCGCGGGCGGCGTCGACGTAAATATTACCCGGTCGCAGGGTGTGCTTCTGACCAACGCCAGGTGGACCCACCTCAGGGGCGCGGGGCTGTGCTCGATTGTGCGGCTACCGCCGCGCGGGCGCGACCAGCCCCCACTCAGCCGCACCCGAACGACGACCTAGATCGCCAACGACAGAAGCACAGGTGCCGCATTCCGATTCAGGGTGTCCGCGGCTTCCCGCAGCCGATGCGCGTGCTCCACCGGCAGGGACAGCGCAAGGCTCCCCACCGACGCCCCCGCCGTGATCGGGACAGCCGCACACACCGTCCCGACCGCGTACTCCTGGAGATCCAGCACCGGCACGGTAGGCGGCTGCGCCTCCAGCCGGGACAGCAGCAGCTTGTCGCTGGTGATGGTGTGCGAGGTGAGACGCGCCGGCCGGTGCCGGGCCAGATGATCGCGCCGGCCCTGATGATCGAGCTGCGTGAGCAGACTCTTGCCCGCCGCCGTCGCGTGAGCGGACACACGGAAGTCCACCCACTCGTTGACCTTCGGGGTGGCCGGGCCGTCGGCGTACTGTGTGACCCTGACCTCGCCGTCGACGTACCGGGTCAGATACACCGCGGCGCCCACGCTGTCCCGCAGCCGGTCCAGGGTGCGCTGGAGCTGATCGCGCAGGGCCCGCTCATGACCCCGGGCGGCGCCGAGGCGGGCGAAGGCCTCCCCGGGTGCGTACGCCCCGTCGGCGAGCTGCTCGACGTAGGACTCGCGGACCAGCATCCGCAGCAGCGCGGCCAGCCGCTCCGGTCCGAGACCGGTCTCGCGGGCGAGCCCGGCGTCGCCGATCCCGCCGGTGTGCCGCGCCACCGTCTCCAGCACCCGCAGGGCGCTCTGGACCGAGCGGTACGGCGCGGTCGGCTCCAGCCTCATCACTGCTCACCTCGCACTGCGCTCGCTCCGAAGGGCCGCAATCCGGTCGGCGAATCCCCTCCACGATAGCCGTCAAGCGGCCTGTACGGAGCGGGTGTTGACGAGATTGCGGCCCTCGGACGGCCCTCGGTGCGGGCCTCTCAACTGCGGCGCCGATCCGCTGGCATATGCCAGAGGGATGCCCCGGCGCTCCGACCTCGGACGTCTGCCCGGACGCCGGTCCGCGCACGGCCCGTAGTCACAGGACCGCGCTGAGAAACTCCCGGGTCCGGTCGTGCTCCGGCTCGTTGAAGATCTTCTCCGGCGAGCCCGCCTCGATCACCCGGCCCGAGTCGAACATCAGCACCTTGTCGGAGATGTCCCGGGCGAAGTTCATCTCGTGTGTCACGCACAGCATCGTGATGTCCGTGGAGCGGGCGATGTCCCGCAGCACGTCCAGCACACCGGCGACCAGCTCCGGATCCAGCGCCGAGGTCACCTCGTCCAGCAGCAGCACCTGCGGCCGCATCGCCAGCGCCCGGGCGATCGCCACCCGCTGCTGCTGGCCACCGGACAGCTGCGCGGGGTGCTTGTCGACGTGGTCGGTCAGCCCGACCATCTCCAGCAGCTCCCGCGCCCGCTCCTCGGCCGCGTCCTTGGACATGCCGAGCACGGTGACCGGCGCCTCGGTGATGTTCCTCAGCACCGTCATGTTCGGGAACAGGTTGAACTGCTGGAACACCATCCCGATCTTCTTGCGGACCTCGCGGACCTGCTTCTCGGGCGCCGGGAACAGCTGCTGCCCGTCCACGGTGATCGTGCCCTCGTCGGGCTTCAGCAGCGTCATCAGCAGCCGCAGGATCGTCGTCTTGCCCGAACCGGACGGACCGATCAGCGTGACGTGCTTGCCGGCGTTCACGGAGAAGTCCAGGTGGTCCAGGACCGTGTGGTCCCCGAACCGCTTGGTCACCTGCTCCAGCCGGATCAGCTCGCCCGTGCTCCGCGGACTCTCGGGCTTCTTGTCGAAGGGGGCGTGGGTGTCAGTGGACAAGGCGTCGCTCCAGGGCTCGCAGGGCAAGGGAGGCCAGGTAGGAGATGACGATGAACGCGAAGCCGATCACCGTCAGGGGCTCGGTGAACTGGAAGTTCTGCTGCGCGAACAGCCGTGCCTCACCGAGCATCTCCAGCACGGTGATGGCCATCAGCATCGGCGTGTCCTTCAGCATCGAGATGACGTAGTTGCCGAGCGCGGGCACCACCCGGCGCACGGCCTGCGGCAGGATCACCACGGTCCACGTCCGGCGCAGCGGCAGGTTCAGCGCCGTCGCCGCCTCCCACTGGCCCGCCGGCACGGCCTCGATACCGGCGCGGTAGACCTGCATCGTGTACGTCGAGTAGTGCAGGCCGATGGCGAAGACACCGGTCGTCAGCGCCGAGAAGGTCAGGCCCCACTCGGGCAGCACATAGAAGAGGAAGAACAGCTGCACCAGCAGCGGGGTGTTGCGGATGAACTCCGTCACCGCCCCGACCGGCCAGGTCACCCAGCGCGTCGGCACCCGCATCAGCAGCGCCCACACCAGGCCCAGCGCGAACGAGATCAGCGAGCCGAGGACCAGGATCTGCAGGGTGACGATCAGGCCGTCCCAGAAGTGCGGCATGAAATCGGAGACCGCGCTCCAGTCCCACTTCACGAGACACCACTTCCCTCGGGTACGCGTACGGAGGCCGTCGTCTGCTTCTGCGGCGCCTTCCCGAGCCCCGCCTTCAGCTTCTTCTCCAGCCCGCGCATGATCCGGGTGAGCAGGAAGGCGAGCACGAAGTAGATCAGCAGGATGTACGTGTAGATCTCCGCGCTCTCCTGCAGCGCGAGGCGCACCAGGTTGCCGCTGAAGGCCAGATCGCCCATGCCCATGATCGACACCAGCGCGGTGCCCTTGAGTAGCTCGACCAGCAGGTTGGAGAACGGCGGGATCATCTCCGGCACCGCCTGCGGCAGCAGGATCAGCTTCATCCGCTGCCAGGGCGTGAAGCTCAGCGCGATACCGCCCTCACGCTGCGCCGGGTCCACCGCGGCGAGCGCCCCGCGCACGATCTCCGAGCCGTACGCGCCGTACGTCAGGCCGAGCGCCAGCGTGCCCGCCCACAGCGGCACCAGCTGCCAGCCGAAGGCCGGGGGCAGCACGAAGAACACCCAGAAGATCATCACCAGCGCCGAGGTCCCGCGGAACACCTCGGTGTACAGGCCCGCGAGGAAGCGGACGACCCACAGCCGGTGGGTACGCGCGATGCCGACGACGAAGGAGACCGCCGTGGCCAGCAGCGCGCTGAGGACGAGCAGCTGGATCGTGACCCAGACGCCCTTGAGCACCAGTTCCCAGAGTCCAGAGGTCATCCGCCGCAGAGCTCCTTCGCGGTCAGATCCGTCATCTCCGCCTCCGTGAAGCCGAACGGCTTGAGGATGCGGAGCAGCTCGCCGCTCTCCTTGAGCTTGTGCAGTTCGGCGTTGAAGGCGTCCCGCAGCTTCGTCTCGGTCGGCCGGAACGCGAAGGCGCCGCCGTCGACATGCGGTTTGCCGTCGACGATCGGCTTGAACGGTTCCGTGACCTCCGCCTTGGCGGACTTCTTGACCACCTCACGGGTCGTCAGCGCCGTACCGGCGAAGACGTCGACGCGTCCGGCCTCCACGGCGTTCAGCCCGGCGACCTGGTCGGGGACGATCAGGATGTCGCTCTCCTTGTAGCCGGCCTCGACCGCGTACTGGATCTCCGCGTATCCGGTGCCGGTGGCAAACTTCGCCTTCTTCTCCACGACGTCCTGGTAGTTGTGCAGCCCTTTCGGATTGCCCTTGCGCACGATGAACGCATCGAGCATCTGGTAGTCGGGGTCGGAGAAGATGACCTGCTCGCAGCGCTCGGGATTGACGTACATCCCGGCGGCGACGACATCGAACTGCTGGGAGTTCAGGCCGGGAATGAGCGAGCCGAACTCGGTCGGCACCGGCTGGACCCGGTCCACACCGAGGCGTTTGAAGATGACCTTGGCCAGCTCCGGCGCCTCGCCGGTCAGTTCGCCGTCCTTGTTGATGTAGCCGAAGGGTATTTCGCCGGCTATGCCGAGCCGGGCGACGCCCGCCGCCCTGAGCCGGTCCAGCAGGTCGCCGCCGTTCGCGGCCGCCTCGGTCGGCACGCGTGAGCAGCCCGCCGCGCCCAGCGCGCCGAGCGCCGCGACCCCCGCGAGCAGCGACCGGCGTGAGGGCCCTGACGAAGGTCCGCGTCGTCTCAGTGGTTGTCCCAGTGGTGGAGCCATGGCGGCGCAGCTACCCGAAGCGATGCGAGTTATTCCGGCCAGTTTCGGCCCCGTTCGGCGGTGGGGCGGTCTTGACCGGCACGGGACCATGGAACACATGGCTGACCGATACATCGAGGTCTCGCTGGTCAAACGCGGAATCACCGGGACCGCGCGACTGCTCGACGACCGGGCGCCGATCACCTGCGCGGCCGTCTGGAATTCCCTGCCCCTGTCCGGCGACGTCTACCACGCCAAGTACGCACGCAACGAGATCTACGCCCTTTTCCCGCCGTTCGCGGAATCGGAGCCACCACTGGAAAACCCGACAGTCACCCCTATCCCGGGAGATCTCTGTTATTTCTCCTTCGCGGGCGCGGAACTGGGCACCAAGGCCTACGGATACGACCGCGAGGTCCGGCCGGGCACGACGGTGGTGGACCTGGCCCTGTTCTACGAGCGGAACAACCTGCTGTTGAACGGCGACGTCGGCTGGGTGCCCGGCATCGTCTGGGGGCAGGTGGTGGAGGGCCTTCCGGAGCTGGCCGACGCCTGCAACGACCTGTGGCGCACCGGCGCGGCGGGGGAGACGCTCAGCTTCCGCCGGGCCTGACCCCGGTCGCCACCCCCGCCTCGTACAGCGCGTGGGCCGCCCGCAGCACCAGGGGGTCCTGGTGGCGGGCGGCCACCAGCTGGAGCCCGACGGGCAGTCCGTCGGCGTCGGTGCCGACCGGCACGCTCGCCGCGGGCTGCTGCGTCATGTTGAACGGGTAGGTGAACGGCGTCCAGCCCGTCCAGCGGCGGTGGCCGGAACCTTTCGGTACCTCGGTGCCCGCCTCGAACGCGGTGATCGGCAGCGTCGGCGTGACCAGCAGGTCGTAGGTGTCGTGGAAGCGGCCCATCCGCCGGCCCAGGTCCATGCGGACGTCCACCGCCGCCAGATAGTCCAGCGCCGAGTACCGGGCGCCCGTACCGCAGATCTCCCGCAGGCCCGGGTCCAGCAGCTCCCGCTGGTACCGGGTGAGGTGCTGCACCACGCGGGCGGCCCCCGAGAACCACAGGGTGTGGAAGGCCTCCACCGGCTCGCTGAAGTCGGGGTCGGTCTCCTCGACGTACGCCCCCAGCGCCGCCAGCCGCTCCACCGCCCGCCGCACCGCCGACGCCACCGCCGGCTGCACCGCCACCTGCCCGCCCAGCGACGGCGAGTACGCCACGCGCAGCCCGCGCACCCCGCCCGCGAGCCCCTCCGTGAAGGAACCGGGCGCCGGTCCGAGCGCCGACCAGTCACGGGAGTCCGGACGACCGATCACGTCCATCAGCAGCGCCGCGTCCTTCGCGTCCCGGGTCATCGGCCCGACATGCGCGAGCGTGCCGAACGCGCTCGCCGGATACAGCGGCACGCGCCCGTACGTCGGTTTCAGCGCGAAGATCCCGCAGAACGCCGCCGGGATCCGGACGCTGCCCCCGCCGTCCGTGCCGAGCGCCAGCGGGCCCGCGCCCCGCGCCACGGCCGCCGCCGCGCCGCCGCTGGAGCCGCCGGCGGTGCGCGCCGGGTCGTGCGGATTGCGGGTGATCCCGCTGAGCGGGGAGTCGGTGACGCCCTTCCAGCCGAACTCGGGGGTGGTCGTCTTGCCGAGGAACACCGCGCCGTGCTCCCGCAGGCGGGCCACCGACGGGGCGTCCTCGTCCCAGCGGCGCCCCTCCGGGTCGATGGTCAGGGAGCCCTTCAGGGTGGGATGGCCGCGCAGCAGCAGGATGTCCTTCACCGTGACCGGCACCCCGTCGAGCAGCCCGCACGGCTCACCGCGCCGCCACCGCTCCTCGGACTCGGCGGCCTGTTCGAGCGCGTCCTCGGCGGTGACGCGCACGAAGGCGTTCAGCTCCGGCTGGATCTCCTCGGCCCGGCGCAGGGCCGCGCGGGTGGCCTCCACGGGCCCGAACGCGCCGCTGCGGTAGCCGTCGAGCAGGTCCACGGCGGTCAGCTCGGTGAGGTCGCGGTCAGTCATCCACCCTCCCGGGGACGTCAGTGTCCGGGTACATACCCACGCTGCTTGTCGACCACGTTCACCAGGGGCTGTCCCGCCGCCCAGCGCTCGTACAAGTCCACGAACTGCGCCGCGAGTTCGTCCCGCCAGCCGATCGTGTCCCCGCTCATGTGCGGCGACACGATCAGGCCGGGGACCTCCCACAGCGGGCTCTCGGGGCCGAGGGGCTCGGATGCGAAGACGTCCAGCGCGGCGCCCGCGATCCAGCGCCGCCGCAGCGCCTCGGCGAGGGCCTCCTCCACGACCAGGGGGCCGCGGCCGACGTTGACGAAGTGGGCGGAGGGCTGCATCACGCCGAAGCGGCGCGCGTCGAACATGCCCCGCGTCTGCTCGGTCAGCGGCGCCGCGGCGATCACCCAGTCCGCGCGGGCGATCAGCCGGTCCAGGTCGTCCGGACCGTGCACGCCGGTGCGCGGGGTGCGTCCGACCAGCGCGGTCGTGACGTCCAGCGCCTTCAGCGTCCGGGCGACGGCCCGTCCGATCGGCCCGGAGCCGACCACCACCGCCCGGGTCCCGGCGAGCCTGCGCGACTCCCGGTGCCGCCAGGTCCGCTCCCGCTGGAACTGAAGCGTCCGCGGCAGGTCCTTGGCCAGCGCCAGCACGAGGGCGGCGACGTACTCGGCGATCGGCTGGTCGAAGACCCCGCGCGCATTGGTGACCACCGTGTCGGAGGCGGCGAGTTCCGGACACATCAGATGGTCCACGCCCGCGCTCGCCGTGTGCACCCAGCGCGGCCGCGGCCCGTCGCCGGGCCAGGCCTTCCGCACGGCGTGCGAGGTGAAGTCCCAGACGAGCAGGACGTCGGCGTGCGGCAGCCGCTCGGCGAGCGTGGACTCGTCCGCGTGCTCGATCCGCACCCGCCCGGTGAGCCGGCCGAGCCGGGGCAGCGGCTCGGCGTCCAGGACGAGCAGTGTCGGGGTGGTCATGGGCCGCCGTTTCTCCGCGTGGGCCGGGGCTCTCCCGGGATGTGCCGGGCGTCTGAGATGCGCGGATTGACCACGCTCGCACCCCAACCTACCGTCGTCAACACGGGCGTATCCGCGAACCGTTGTGTGGCTCTTCGCGTGCTCTTCCCCCAGCGTGAGGCCGGTGCTGTCATGGACGTCTCCTTTCTCGGTGGACCGAGCCCGCAGCGCGGGGTCGGTGTGGTCGCCCCCTTCGACTTCGCGCTGGACCGCGAGCTGTGGCGCTGGGTGCCCGACGAGGTGTCCCTGCACCTGACCCGCACCCCGTACGTGCCGGTCGAGGTGAGCCTCGACCTGGCGCGGATGATCAGCGAGCACGAGACCCTCGGGGACGCGGTGCGCACCCTCACCGCGGTCGCGCCCGAGGTCGTCGCCTACGCCTGCACGTCCGGCAGCTTCGTCGGCGGCATGGTGGGCGAACGGGCGATGTGCGAGGCGATGAGCAGGGCCGGCGCGGTCCCGGCGATCACCACCTCGGGCGCGCTGCTGGAGGCCCTGGTGGAGCTCGACGTACGGCGGGTGGCGCTGGTGACGCCGTACACCGTGTCGGTGACCCGGGCGCTGGAGGGCTATGTCGCCCAGGCGGGCGTCACGGTCACCGGCTGCGCGTTCATGAGCCTGACCCGGCACATCTGGAAGGTCACCTACCGCGAGGTGGTCGACATGGCCCGGCGGGCGGCGGTGCGCGGCCGGCTCGGCGCGGCCGACGCGCTGTTCCTGTCCTGCACCAACCTGCCGACGTACGACGTGATCCCGCAGCTCGAGGCGGAACTGCGCATACCGGTCATCTCGGCCAACCAGGTGACCATGTGGGCGGCGCTGCGCCGATTGGGTACACGCGCGGTGGGACCGTATCAGGCGCTGATCGACCCGTCGGCGCGCTCCGGACCCGTGCAGCAAATGCCGGAAGAGAAGCAGCAGGAAGGCTGGACATGACCGCACTGGGCATCCTCTACCCGGGCCACTCCGCCGAGGACGACTATCCGCGCATCGAGCAGCTGCTGGGCAGCGACGTACGGGTGGACGTCGTGCACACCGACATCGGTGAGGACGCGCACCGGGTGGACGCGCTGCGGGAGATGGGGTCGGCCGAGCGGCTCGCGGCCGGCGTCGAGGAACTGCGGCACGCGGGCGCCGAGGCGGTGGTGTGGGCCTGCACCAGCGGCAGCTTCGTGCGCGGCTGGGAGGGAGCGCACGAGCAGGTCCGCACCCTGGCCGTGGCGGCGGGCATGCCGGCCTCCTCCACGTCCTTCGCCTTCGTCCACGCGGTGCGCGAGATCGGAGCGCGCAGGGTCGCCGTCGGCGCGACCTACCCCGACGACGTCACCGCCCTCTTCGCGGACTTCCTGCGCGCGGGCGGCGTGGAGGTGACCGGCGCGCGCAGCTCCGGGATCATCACGGCGGCGGAGGTCGGCACCTGGGGCGAGGACGAGGTGTTCATGCTGGCCCGCACCGCCGACCGCCCCGACGCGGACGCCCTGCTCCTGCCCGACACGGCCCTGCACACCGCGGCCCACATCCCCGCCCTGGAGAAGGACCTCGGCAAGCCGGTCCTCACCGCCAACCAGGTCACCGTCTGGGAGGCCCTGCGCCTGGCCGACCGCCGGGTCAACGCACCGTCGCTGGGAGCGCTGTTCACCCGGGAGCCGATCGTGCAGGTGTGAGGCGCGCGGGAGCCCGCGGGGCCCTACTTGCTGTGGACGATCTGGATCAGATTCCCGCAGGTGTCGTCCAGGACGGCGGTGGTGACCGGGCCCATCTCGAGGGGCTCCTGGGTGAAGGTCACGCCGAGGGCGCGCAGCCGGTCGTACTCGGCCCTGACGTCGTCCACGGCGAAGGACGCCGCCGGAATGCCGTCCTGGACCAGAGCCGTCTTGTAGGGCCGCACCGCGGGGTGGCCGGACGGCTCGAGGAGCAGCTCGGTGCCGTCCGGGTCCTCCGGGGAGACCACGGTCAGCCAGCGGTCCTCGCCCATCGGGACGTCGTGCTTCTTCACGAAGCCCAGCACGTCGGTGTAGAAGCGCAGGGCCTTCTCCTGGTCGTCGACGAAGACGCTGGTCAGGTGGATCCTCATGGGGTGCCTTCCCGGGGGTCGGGGCGGAGCCATCGGGTGACGATGTGCTCCAGGGGTTCGGTGTTCAGGTCGTGGAACTTGTAGCGGCCCTGGCGTCGGGTCCGCACGAGGCCCGCGGACTCCAGGACGGCCAGATGCTGGCTGATCGCCTGGCGGGACAGCCCCAGCCCGTGCTTGGTCACCAGTCGCGTGCAGATCTCGAACAGCGTCTGGCCGTCGCGTTCCACCAGCTCGTCGAGAATGCGCCGACGGGTCGGGTCGGCCAGCGCCTTGAACACATCCTCCGCCATGACCGCCACGATATGCAAGTAGCGACTTGCCTATCAAGAGGGGGCAGCGGGAAGCGGCGCGGCGGGGTCCGAGGCCCTCTTGCGCAGGCGCGGGACAATGGACGGTGGCCCACTTCCCAGGGGGTCGATCGCGACGTACGAGAAGGAGAAGACATGGCGGAGCACACGCCGCGTCGGGACCAGCCGCGGCTACGCCCCGCGCCCCTGCTCTTCGAGCCCGCGGAGGCGGCCTCCGACCCGGAGCACTTCTTCGACCTGGAGTCGATCGACGATCCGCGCGCCCTGCTGGAGCGGGCGACGGAGCTGACGCTCGCGTTCCGTGCCGCGGCGGACCGGGCGACGGAGTTCCAGGCGATGGCGGCGGCCCAGCTGGCCGACCCGCGCCGCTTCGACCGGCTGACCACCGCGGACATCGCCGAACGCGCCGAGTGGACCGAGGACTACGCGAAGCGGATGGTCGAGTTCGGCCGGGATCTGCTGCGCGGCGGCGACGGCAACGGCTTCGCCGACCCCGTGTAGTCGGCCCGTGCGGCCGCTGGTCGCCCGTGCGGCCGGCACCGCCCGGCCGCCGAGCCTGTGGCTCGAACAGGCGTGGCATATGCCAGGCGGGCACGATACTCCCCGACGCCTCCCGCTGTCCCCGATTCCCGCAACCGCCTGAAACCGTGCGCTCACGAGCGGTAGATGTAGTCGCCATGAGCAGCACACGGAATGCCTCCGACGTCAGCGGTGTCACCCCGGACGGCGCCGCCTGGCTGGCCTCCGCAGGAACGTATCCGCGCAGCACGCTCTCGTACTGGCGGGAGCGGCCGGACGCGCCGGTCGTGCTGCCCTGCGGAGTCGCCTTCGACGTGGTCAGCACCCCCGCCGTCTTCGGGCGCCGCATGCTGGACCGGATGTGGGACGAGGGGCCGGGCTCGGGCCCGGTCGCGGAGTTCCGCGGCCGCATGGTGCTGTTCGCGGCGGTCGGTACCGCCCAGCGGCTCCCGGCGCTGCTGGAGTGGGAGGAGTGGGGCGCGCACGGCAGGCCCCACGGCCGTACGGGTGACGTGCCCCCGCTGCTGTGCCACGGAACCGGCGACGCGGTGACCGTCCCGGCCCCCGTCGGCGCCGTTCCCCCGGACCGCGCCGGCTCGCGCTGGCTGGTGGCGCCGGACACACGTCATCCCTGGTTACCGGGCCCGGAGGTGCTGCTGTGGGCGGCCGTGCGGGCGGCGCGGGCGGCGGTGCGGATATCGATTTTTCCTCCCCCGGACCAGGGTGCTAATGTCTACGACGTCAGCAGGCGCCGCTAGCTCAGTTGGTTAGAGCAGCTGACTCTTAATCAGCGGGTCCGGGGTTCGAGTCCCTGGCGGCGCACGACACGGAGAGGGCCTCCTGCGAGAGCAGGGGGCCTTTCTCGTGCCCGGACGGATCACGAGGCCGAGCGATCACGAGCCGAGCGGCCGGGCGGATCACCCCGTCGTGATCTTCACCGTCCAGGCCCCCGAGGCCGTGCGCCCCTCCACCTCCACCCGCACGTTCTCGCCCGGCACGGTGAAGCTCTCGCCGAGGGCGACCGGGGCGTCCGCCAGGGGCGGGTAGACCGAGTCCTCCCAGCAGGCCTCCGTCTCCGGGTGGGCGTCGACGACCTCGACGGGGCCGCCGCCGGACTGGGTGCCGCTGGTCACCCGGTAGACGAGCACCCCCTGCCGGCAGGCCGCCGAGTCGTTGCCGACCGGGCCGCGCGCCTCGAAGGCGAGCACGCTGTCGGGCCCCGTGCGCACCACCGCGAGCTTGGTGCCCCGCCCGAGCCCGAAGGACGGCGCCCCGGCGGCCCCCGTCACCGGCACCCCGGGACCCGCGCCCAGCGGCTCCAGCGTCAGCCGCACCGGACCGGCGTCCTGCACGCACCGCACCTGCCGGCGCTCCAGCCAGCCCAGCTTCCACTTGTGCCAGCCGAACAGATCCGGTGCGAGGGCGAACTGGCTGCCCATCAGGTCCCAGTCGCCGACATGGGTGTCCCAGTCGCCCTTGCCGTCCACGGGCCGGTTGTAGAGATCGGGCAGATCGAAGACATGGCCGGTCTCGTGGGCGAGGACCAGCCGGTCCGGGGGGTGGTTCTCGAACACGGTCACGAACCGGCGGATGTCCCGGCCGTCCGCCCGCAGCGGGGTGTCCAGGTTGACCACCTTGGTCGCGTCGGAGTCCACGCCGGGCGCGTCCGGGTCGGCGACGAAGTACACGATGTCGTACCGCGAGAAGTCCACGTGCCGGTCGGTCACGGCGAGCGCGTCCCGCAGATAGGCCGCGCGATGGGAGATGGTCCAGTCGCGCTGTATGGCGTACGCGGTGGACGGGCGCGGCATCCGGATCCACTGCCGCAGGGCGTGCGGACGCAGGGTGAACTTGCCGTAGGAGGCCCGCCGGAAGAAGTCGCTGGTGGCCGGGAAGTGGTCGGCGGCGAGCTCGCCGGGCGTGGTCAGGGGGTGGGAGTCCGGGAACGACAGGAACACCAGGACCGCGTCCAGCCGGTCGGTGGGGCGGGGGTAGGCGGCGTTCCAGGTGTCCAGGCCCTCCGAGTGGTGCGCGTCGGTCCGGGTCAGGGCACAGGGGGCGGCGGAGAAGGGCTCGTCGACTGAGGGGGCGGTGACGAGCGAGGTCGCCGCGAGCGCGGACATGGTGGTGCACATCGCGGCCGTGGTGCGCAGCCGGGGGCGTGCGCTCGGGGGGAGCCGTACGGCCGGCCGGTGCCGTCCACCCAGTCGGCCCAATCCTCTGAGAGCCTCGCGACCGAGTCCTCTCAGGGGGAGCTGACGCGGCACGGGGACCTCCGGGGGACGGTTCACGGGACACCGCACCCAGATTGGGAGGATTTGTCGTACTACGCCCTGTTTGGCTGCGCCGGTCGGGTGAGGAGTGCGCCCGTCCGTGCGCGTCCGACACCCCCGAACCACTCACGGAACGTCACAACTGGTCGGAGGCCTGAAGAACGCGCCCACCTGCGAGCAGAAACGATCTGGCAGAGATGCGGGACCGTCCTGGAGACTGGACAGTGGCTGGAAGGCCCCTGGGCCAGCCTCTATGATCGGCACACTTTCCTGAGACTTTCCTGCACGGACAGCGATCGAGTGCACTGCGGGAGCGAGCGGTGAGCGGAACGTCCGAAGGGCCGGCGCCCGCAACAGATCTCGACCGGCCGGTCGTCACAGAGAGTGAGATCGTCACGTCTCCCGGTACCGAATCCCCGTCGCCGCCGTCACCCGTGTCGGCCCCGGCCGAGCTGCCACCCGCGTCGGCCTCGTCCGGTCCGTCGCCCGTGGCGGCCCCCGTGTCCGCGCCGCCCTACCGCTCGGTGTTCACGGCCGCCCCGCTCGCCATGGCCGTCGTCGACCGCGAGGGCATGGTGGTCAGCGCCAACGGCACGCTCGCCACCCTGCTGGGCAGCGACCCGGAGACGCTCGCCGGTGCCGTCGCCGCCGACCTGGTGGACCTGTCCTCCGACGCCCGGACCTGGCACGCCTACCGCGAGGTGCTGCGCGGCCGGCAGGCGAAGCTGCGCTGCGCCCGCCGGCTCAAGCATCCCGAGGGGCACTCGCTGTGGGTGCAGGTGACGGTCACCCCGCTGCCCGACGACGCGGACGGAGCCGTCCTGCTCTCGGTCGCCGACATCAGCGCCCGCCGTGAACTCCAGGCCCGGCTGCGGCACTTGCAGATGCACGACCCGGTGACCCGGCTGCCCAACCGCACCCTGTTCTTCGAACGGCTGACCGCCGCGCTGGAGGCGGAGTCGTACGAGCAGAGCGGCACCGGCCGGATCGGGCTGTGCTATCTGGACCTGGACGGCTTCAAGGCCGTCAACGACACCCTGGGCCACCGCGTCGGCGACCGGCTGCTGGCCGCCGTCGCCGAACGCCTGACGCGCTGTGCCGAGGAGGCCGGCCGGGCCAGGGCGACCAGGGCCGGTACGCCGCTGGTGGCGCGGCTCGGCGGGGACGAGTTCGCGCTGCTGGTGGAGGACTCCACGGGCACCGAGCAACTCGCCGATCTCGCCGAGTCGTTGCTCGCGGCGATCCAGGAGCCGTACGACCTGTCCGGCCAGCGGCTGTCGGTGTCGGCGTCGATCGGCGTGGTCGAACGCCACGCGGCGGGCACCACCCCCACCGCGCTGATGCAGGCCGCCGACACCACGCTGTACTGGGCGAAGGCCGACGGCAAGGCCCGCTGGACGCTGTTCGACCCCGAGCGCAACGCCCACCGCATGACCCGCCAGGCCCTCGCCTCCACGCTCCGGCCGGCCATCGACCGGGGCGAGTTCGCGCTGGAGTACCAGCCGCTGGTCGGCATGGAGGACGACCGGGTGCACGGTGTGGAGGCGCTGATCCGCTGGAACCACCCGCAGTTCGGCACATTGACGCCGAATCGGTTCATCGGACTGGCGGAGGAGGACGGCTCGATCGTCCCGCTGGGCCGCTGGGTGCTGCGCACCGCCTGCCGGCAGGCCCGCCGCTGGCAGGTGGAACACCCCGACGAGCCGCCCATCTTCGTCAGCGTGAACGTGGCGGTGCGCCAGGTCTGGGACTCGGACCTGGTGGCCGACGTCGCCGAGACCCTGGCGGAGACGGGTCTCGCGCCGCACCTGCTCCAGCTGGAGCTGACCGAGTCGGCGGTGATGGGCTCGGCGGGCCGCCCGCTCCAGGCACTGAAGGCGCTCAGCGACATGGGCGTCCGCATCGCCATCGACGATTTCGGCACCGGCTACTCGAACCTGGCCTACCTCAGCCGCCTGCCGGTCTCGGTCCTGAAGCTGGACGGCTCCTTCGTGCGCGGCTTCCAGTACGAGGAGCGCGCCGCCACGCCGCCGAACCCGGCGGACGAGGTCATCGTCGAGGCGATGGTCCAACTCGCCCACCGGCTGGGCCTGACGGTCACCGCGGAGTGCGTGGAGACCTCGGCCCAGGCCACCCGGCTGCGCCGGATCGGCTGCGACACCGGTCAGGGCTGGCTGTACTCGCGTCCCGTGCCGCCGGATCGTATCTCCGAGCTGCTGGGCAGCCCGGAGGCGGGAGTTCAGGCGGGCGTCGGCAACCCGTAGGCGTTGGCGATGAGTTCGTACGACCGCAGGCGGGCGTCACCGCTGTGGGCGTTGGCGGTCAGCATCAACTCGTCGGCGCCGGTGCGCTTGTGCAGATCGTCGAGGCCGGTGCGCACCTCGTCCGGGGTGCCGTGGACGACGTTCGCGTTCCAGGAGTCGACGAACTCCCGCTCCACCGGGGAGAACGGATACGCCTCGGCCTCCTCGGGAGTGGGCACGAGCCCGGGCCGCCCGGTGCGCAGCCGCACCATGTTGAGCGCGGCGGCCAGCACCTGCCGGCGGGCCTCCTTCTCGTCGTCGGCGGCGAGCGCGGAGACGCCGATGAGGGCGTAGGGCCGGTCGAGGACGGCACTGGGCCGGAACGACTCGCGGTAGAGATCGAGGGCCGGGATCGTGTTGCGCGCGGAGAAGTGGTGCGCGAAGGCGAAGGGCAGCCCGAGGGTCCCGGCCAGCCGGGCGCTGAACCCGGAGGACCCGAGCAGCCACACCGGCGGCCGGTGCGGCGACTGCACACCGCCGGGGGAGGTCGCCTGGACCGGCCCGGGCACGGCGTGGATGCGCCGGTAGGGATGCCCGTCGGGGAAGTCGTCGTCGAGGAAGCGGATGAGTTCGGCGAGCTGCTGCGGAAAGTCGTCGGCGCCCTCGTTCAGCCGGTCGGTGCGGCGCAGGGCGGCAGCGGTCGCCCCGTCCGTCCCCGGGGCCCGCCCGAGCCCGAGATCGACCCTGCCCGGCGCCATGGCCTCCAGCGTGCCGAACTGCTCGGCGATGACGAGCGGGGCGTGGTTGGGCAGCATGACGCCGCCCGAGCCGAGCCGGATGCGGTCGGTGTGGGCGGCGAGGTGGGCGAGGATCACGGCGGGGGAGGAGGAGGCCACGCCGGGCATGGAGTGGTGCTCGGCGACCCAGTACCGGTGGTACCCGCGCGACTCGGCGAGCCGGGCGAGGGCGACGCTGGTCCGCAGGGCGTCGGTGGCGGTGCGGCCGGCGCCGACCGTGACCAGGTCGAGAACGGAGAGGGGCACGGGGGCGGTGCCGTGCGCGGTGCCCCTGATCTCGTCGTCTGCGGCCACGGTGGGGTGCCTCCTGTCGTGCGTGTGCGGGCGGTGCTGCGCTGTGGCGTAACAGGAGACGGTCTCCGCTTATTCCGTGCCGGGCGCCGCGAGCCGGAAATTCGCTGGCGTGCCCCGGGCCGGCGTGCCTACGCTGGCGGCGCCCATCAGCTGCCGACCGGGCCCCTGTGCCCTGGAAAGAGTGGTTTATGACCCGGCCCGCGCCGAGCGCGCCTCGCCGTACCGTCTGACCGACCGAACGCGGTTCTCCGCCGAGGCCCTCGGCCTGCTCTTGCTGTCCTGGCACATCTCTCAGCAAGGAGCACCGGTGTCCAAGCCGGCCGACACACTCAAGATCGATTCCTTCACCTGCGCGTGGTGCGGCCTGACCGTGTCCGCCTACGCCGCCGACGGCACCCGCCGCAACCACTGCCCGTCGTGCCTGCACTCCCGCCATGTCATCGACCATGTCGAGGGCGGCCCGAGTCAGTGCCACGGACGGATGTCCCCGATCGCCATCGCCGTGCTGCGCACCGGCGACTGGATGGTCGTGCACCGCTGTGTGCGCTGCGACGAGCTGACCTCGAACCCGGTCTGCACGGACGACAACCAGCTCATCCTGATGCGCATGGCCGTCCGCCCGCTGGCCCAACCGCCCTTCCCGCTCGAAGCGTTCGGCACGTTGTGATGGGCGCGAGGAGAAGGGAGCAGCAGGGCACGGCCCGCCGCCCACGTCGTCGGCGGCACGACGCCGGTGACTTCCGCTGCGCGGGCTGCCGCCTGACGGTGCCCGCACGGGCACCGGGCACCGCACACCGCAATCACTGCCCGAACTGCCTGGTCAGCCTCCACGTGGACCGCCGCGTCCCGGGCGACCGGGCCGCGGACTGCGGTGGCCGCATGGAGCCCCTGGGCATGGCGGTACGCCCGGACGGCGAGTGGCTGCTCATCCACGAGTGCCTGACCTGCGGTGAACTCAGCACCAACCGCATCGCGGGCGACGACAACGCACGCGCCCTGGTGCGTCTGGCGCTGAAGCCGCTCCAGGACACCACGTTCGCCGGCCGCGCGATGCTCGCCCTGTAAGGGCAGCCCGGGACCCGGTTACTCCGGGTCCCGGGCTTTGAGGCCGTCGAGGAAGGCGGCGAATGCGGATGCCGGGAAGGTGAGGACGGCTCGGGTGGGGGTCTTGGAGTCGCGGACGGCTATGTGGTGGGGGTGGCGGTAAGCAACCTCCACGCATGCGTCGCCCTGTCCGCCGCCGGAGAAGGATGACTTCTGCCAGGTGTCGGGGATCAGCATGTCCCTACAGCTCCTTCGCCAGTCTGTGGATGAAGTCACGCGAACGATCGGGATCGAGTGACACCGCCACCACCTTACGGAAGAGCGTTCGATAGCGGTCCAGTTGTGCTTCGGCATCGATGAACACCGGCCCGTTGGGCCCGTCGCGGACCACCGTGTCCAGTTGGGGGACGGCGCCGCCCGCGTACACCATGGCGCTCCCGGCTCCTCCGAAGCCGTCCAGGTCGAAGGGGATGACACGCACGGTGACGTGATCGGCCTCGGAGAGCTCCAGCACGCGGGCGAGTTGCGCCCGCGCCGCAGCTCGGTCGCCGACCCTGATGCGCAGTGCGCCTTCATGAATGACCGCTTCGTACGGGATCGGATCAGCTCTCTCGATGATTACCCTGCGGCGCATCCGGTGTTCGACCCAGCGTTCCACCTCTCCCGCCGGGAACTCGGGGTTCACGTAGGAGTACAGGGCACGGGCGTAGTCCTCGGTCTGCAGCAGCCCGGGGATGTGCAGGAAGTCCACGTCCCAGCGGTAGTGAGCGTGATGCTCCAGCTCGGACAGGTCCAGGAACGGAGTGGGCAGCACTCCCCAGTACTCCTCCCACCAGCCGCGCGTCCGGTCGGTTGCCATGCCCACGAGCGCGGTGACCAACTCCTCGTTGTGGCAGGAGTAGTGAGCCGCCAGGCGCCGGACACGCTCCTCACTCACCCCCGAGATCCCCGACTCGATCTGACTCATCTGCACCGAATCGGCCCCGAGCAGCACAGCAGCCTCACGCGCCTTGAGCCCTGCCGCCTCACGCAGTTTCCGCAGCTCAATCCCCAGACGCGCTTGTCGTGCGGTGGGCTGCCGACGACGTGCCATGAATCTCCTCCTCGCCCCCAACGTCCAGGAGGTGACGACTCGTTCGGGGCAAGATTACGGCAACGGCTTGCACCGCCCTAAATTTAGGTCCTACCGTCAGTGACGCAACGCGCACACTCCGAAGCGCCGGGCACCGGAAGCGCACCGCTCCGTCCTGCCATGACGGACGCGGCAATGACACCGACGCCCGACCTCAACTCCCCTCACCGAACGAGGAGTCCGCATGCCCGAAAACGAACCGTGGGAGTACTCCCTGCGGGTCCCCAACGACCCTCGGGCGGTCACCGTATGCCGCCGCACCCTCCGCCTCATCCTGACGATGCACGGCCTGATCCGCCTCGTCGACGTGGCGGAGCTGCTCGCGACGGAGCTGGTCAGCAACGCCGTACGGCACACCAAGGGGCCCGCCGCGCTGCGCGTGCGCTGGACGGGGACGGGCGTCCTGCGGATCGGCGCGTGGGACGCGGACCCCTCGCCGCCGGAGCCGCCGGAGCCCTTCGAGCGGTCGGTGGACCAGGAGGACGGACGGGGACTCGCACTGATCCGGGCGTGCGCCGACGTGTGGGGCTGGCAGCCGCTGGCCAGGGAGGGCAACCGGGGCAAGTACGTCTGGTGCGAACTGGGAAGCGTGCCGGGACCGGTGAGACGTACGGCGTGATCAGGGCCGCCGCGGTGTGCGCCAGTACTGCCGCTGCTTCTCGTCGCGTACGAGGACGCCGAGCCTCCTCAGCTCCCCGCGCAGTTCCCGGGCGTCCTCGGAGTCGCCCTGCTTGCGCGCCTTCGCGCGGGCCTTCAGCAGCGCGTCCGCCCCCTCGGGCAGACCGGGGGTCCCAGGAACCCAGCGGCGCCATTCGTCCCGGTGCGGGTCCTCGTCCTCCCAGCGATACCCGTGTGCGGCGAAGGCCTCGGCGAGGCGCGGCCAGGGAAGGCCACAGTCCTCCCGTGCGATCTCCATGCCGTCCGGGGCGAGCAGGACGAGCTGCTTGCCGTCCCGGAACGCCGAGGCGATGTCGTCGTGCCCGAGGTCCTGGGACGTCTCCCGGGTCGTGAGGACGACACGGTCGTCCGCGATCCTCACCGACAGCGACTCGTGCACCGCGATGAGACCGACCAGCAGACCCAGCAGCGCGCCCACGGTGACGGCACCGAGGGTGAGACCCGGCTCCGGGATGGAGGTCAGCAGCTTCGCCGGTCCCTTGAGCGGTGCCCACTTCAGTGTCACGAGCCATTTCGCGAGCAGCGTGGCCGACCCGCCGATCCCCGCCCCGCACACGACACAGAACACCGTGATGAGCCAGGCCGACTCCGCGAGCACCGTGGCCTCGTCCGCCTGCGAGGCCGGCCTCTTGTCCAGGTCCACGTTCCGTCCCCCGTAGTTCCGAGTCCCGCGTCCCGAGTGTGGCCCGGGCGCCGTGCCCTGTCGTCGGCCGATGGTCTACGGGGACTGCGACTTTGGTCTCGCCGGTGCCGCTCGATCACTACTCTGGCCCGGGGACGCAGGGGTGAGCAGCGGTGGGGGACCATGACGTGGCGCGAGCCGGAACCGGATGCGCTGGAGTGGCCCTGGGACGATCGGGGCGACGTCACGATCTACCAAGGTGTCGTCCGAGGGTGTCTCTGGGACCCGCAGTTCACGCAGTACTACGGGGCACAGCCGGGCCTGTCCCCCGACGACCTGTGGGGCGCCGCGCACGAGCCCGCCTTCGTCGAGGCCGCTGCCACCGGGACCAGGGCCGCTCACGAGCTCTACCGGCAGGCCGCCGCCCGGCTCGAGCACAGCCGGGCACGCCGTGCCCAGGCGGGCGTGACGTGGCTGTTCGACGGATGGCTGAGAGCGGCCACGGTGTGGGCGGTCCTCTGCGCGCTGTGGTGGACCGTGGGCGGGTGGCGGCCGGGGCTGCTGCCCTCGGAGGGGAGCGCGGCCCTCGTGGCGGGCCTCTTCCTCACGGTGGCCGTGTGCCTCGCTCGGACCGAGTCGCGCGGCAGGGTGGTGGCGGGGTTCGGGTTGCTGTGGTTCGGGCGTGCCGTTCGTCGGCAGCGGCGGGAGCTGGCCGATCTACGCACGCTGTGGCGGCGGGCCCTCGAGACGAAGGCGGTCTTTCCCGGGCTGCACGAGGCGGCCCGGCATCTGATGGGCCCGGAGTGGGCCCATTTCCGGTCCGGTGAGTCCTTCGACGGACTGCGGGATCTGCACAATCCGCACTACGTGGTCCGCGGCACCGCGGAAGCACAGCTGAAGCTGCGGATGAACCAGATCGAGGGCGGCACGATCGCCGTCTGCGGACCCCGCGGCGCAGGCAAGACCACCCTGCTGAGAATGTGCTCGACCGAGCAGCAGGACGGCCCCCGGGACCTCGCCGTCTTCGTCAGCGCACCCGCGGAGTACAGCCCGCACGAGTTCCTGCTCACCCTCTTCCACGAGGTGTGCACCCAGTATCTGGAGTGGTCGGGCGCGGGGGAGCCGGATCTCGATGTGTTCCGCCCGCGTCGCCGCCGCCGGCTGGTGCTGGCCGTGTCGGCCGGTCTCCACGCGCTGAGCCGGGCGCTGCGCCTCGCGCTCGCTCTGGCGGCTCTGCTCGCCGGGCTGTTCCCGGTGGTCAGATGGCTCCAGGAGGAGTTCTTCTCCTCCGAAAACCTGGCTCTCGCCCGCGGCGGCGGAACGCACGTATGGGAGTTCGTCGTGGGCGTCTGGGAGGACCATCCCTGGGCCGCGGGGTTCTTCCTGGTGCTGCTGGGCGTCCGTCTGCTGCCGCCTCTTCGGCAGCGGCGCAGGACGGAGCCGTCCCTCGACGACATCTGCGTACGTCACCTCGCCCGCCTGCGCACGACGCAGAACACCACGTCCGGGCTCACCCTCGCACTGCCGCAGTTCCTGGGCATCGGCTCCGGTGCGACCAGCACCAGGTCCGTCTCCTCCGTTCCGTTCACTTTCCCGGAGCTGGTCGCGGAATACCGTGAGCTGCTGGCGGGCATCGCCGACGCGGCCGCCCGGGAGGGGGTCCGTGTGGTCATCGCCATCGACGAACTCGACCGGCTCGGTGACACGGAGACGGCCCGTAAGTTCCTCGGGCAGATCAAGGCCGTCTTCGGCCTCCGGAACGTCTACTACCTGGTCTCGGTGGCGGAGGACGTGGGCGCGGCCTTCGCCCGGCGCAGCCTGCCGCACCGGGACGCCACCGACAGCTCCATCGACGACACCTTCTACGTCCCGCCGCGCACGGCGGGAGAGTCGGAGCAGATACTCGCCCGCCGGGCCTCCGGGCTCGGACCGCCCTTCGTGCTGCTGGCGCATGTCCTGTCCGGCGGCCTGCCGCGTGACCTCATCCGCTACACGCGCCGCCTCGTGGAGTCACACGGCGACCCTGGCCCACGGGAACTGCGGCAGCTGACCCGGCGGGTGATCCAGGAGGAACTCGCCAACACCCTGGAGGGCTTCCGTACGCTGCTCGCCCTGCGTGACACCGGCCCGGAGGGCGGTCCGCTCATGCACCGCCTCCACGGCCTCGTCCGCGCGCTGCACGCGGCGCCTCACCTGGACGAGGCGGAGCTCGAGTCCGGGCTCAGGGAGCTGGTGGACGACTCCGACGTGGACCCCCTGCGCCACGAGGTCGTCGTCTGCACCTACTTCGCACTGACGCTCCTCCAGGTGTTCGGCAGGCCCGACTTCGCGGAACGGCGCAGAAAGGGCCGGAGCAAGGGACCCGACGGCGAACTGGAGCGGCTCGCCGAGGCCCGTCAGGAGCTCGCCGTCTCCACGTACAGCGCGCGACTGCTCCTCGACGGGTTCCGTCGAGCCTGGGACCTGCCTCTGCTCGTGCCACCGACGCCCTGACCGTCACGGCCGTGTTCACGGCCTCCACGCCACCCGGTGCTCCGCCAGATGCGCCAGTACCGCGTGGTTCGCCTCCCAGCCGTCCGGGAACTTCACCAGCGTGCCCAGCTGCACCGGTTCCGTGGACGGATAGTCGTCCAGGAGGTCGCTCACGCCCTCCCGGCAGACGACGATGCAGGCGTGGCGGTGGCGGGAGGCCAGCACGCACAGGCGGCCCGTCTCCAGGTGGAACGCCGTGGCGTCCGGGCGGCCCGACAGGGGGTGCAGGACGACCGTGACGTCGTACTCGCGGCCCTGGAGGCGGTTGGCCGTGTCGACGGTGACGTCCGTGACGCCGAGGTCCGCGAGGGCCGCCCGTACGGCGGCGGCCTGGTCGCGGTGGGCGGTGCCCACGGCGATGCGGTCCGCCTTCAACGGGGTGGGGTCCGGGGAGCGTTCCGACGTCGCCTCGCCCTCGCGGTCCAGCAGGCGGCGGACGACCGAGGCCACTGCCCCGACCGCCTCCGGGTCCGTGCGCGGAGTGTGCGCGGCGGGGAGTTGCAGCAGGCCCCAGCCGGTGGCGGCGGCCTCGTCGATCACCCGGTCCGGGGCCGAACCGTCGGACGGGACGGCGAAGGCGAGGCGGCGGTCGCCGTGATCCGTGCCGCTGCGGAACGGCGTGTACGGGTAGAAGGCGTCGGAGACCAGCGGGGCCGCCGAGGCCGGCAGGCGCCAGGAGACCGGCAGCCGGTGCTGGGGGAGGTCCGGGTTGTGCGCCAGCAGCGTCGTCACGGCCGAGGCGGACGGGTCGTACGACAGGCCCGCCCACTGCTCGCTCCCGACGATCGCGAACGGGTCCAACTGGCCCGGGTCGCCCACGAACAGGGCCCGCTCGAACAGGCCCGCCACCGCGAGGAGCGCGTCCGAGCGCATCTGGTACGCCTCGTCGACGATCGCGTGCCGCCAGGGCTCGACCCCCTTGACGTGCGCCCACTTGGCGGCGGTCGACAGCACCACGTCCAGGCCCGCCAGGTCCGCGGCCTTCGCCGACGTGCGGACGTTCGGCAGATCGTCCAGCGCCTTGTCGTACGGGTCCGTGTCGCTGCTGTGCAGACGGCCCACCGGCAGATCCGGGTTCTTCTCCGCCAGGCGCAGCACCAGGTCGTCGACCTGTGCGTTCGTCTGCGCCACCACCATCAGCGGGCGGCCCGCCCCGGCCAGCTCCAGCGCCGCGCGGACCACCAGCGTGGACTTGCCGGCGCCGGGCGGGGAGTCGACGACGACACCGCGCGCCGTGCCGTGCAGCGTGTCGTGCAGGATCGCCTCGGTGGCGCGGGTCGCCGCCGCGCCCGGGTCCAGCACCGACTCCGGGGACACTGCCTCCGTCGTCACAGGACGTCCTCCTCCGTCACCGGGTCGGCGGGCTCCGCCACCGGCTCCTCACCGGGCGGGCCGCCGTGGGTCCAGGGCGTCTCCTCCGGGTCGGGGAGCTTCGCGCCGCCGCGCGGTTCGTGCTCGAAGAGCGTGAAGCAGATCCGGTCGCCCTTCTCCGGGACCGACCCCTGCTCGGGCTCCCGGCCGCGGCCCATCTTGTCCACGATGCGCAGCACGAGGACGCCGCCGTCCTCCTCGCGGGCGACGAACTCGGCCGTCTGCGGCTTGCCGTTCAGCGACCGGTACACCCTGGCCCGCTCGCCCAGGTGCGGGCGGTCGTCCGTGCGGACGGTGATCAGGGGGCGGGGGCTCGGGCGCTTGCTGTCGGTGTAGGTCATGACCACATCGGTGACCTCGCCCGCGAACGCCTCTCCGGACAGCCTCCGGCCCGCCATCACCAGCGGGTCGTCGAGCGCCTCCTGTGCCTCCAGGCGGGCCTGCTCACGCTCCCGCGTGGCGAGCTTGTTGGCCGCGGTCACCGCGTCGTCGCGGCGCGGCTGGGGCGGCTCACCGGCCAGCACCCGGTCGCGGTGGCCGGTGAACGACCAGCGGTCGCGCGTCCACCGCTCCTCGACATGCGCCCCTTCGGGCAGCTCCCGCAGCAGGTCCAGCCCCCGCCACACCGCCTTCCAGGTGGGCAGCGTGCGGCTCTCCACCAGATCGCGGATGCGCCGCTCGGCCGCCGTGAGGGCGCCGAGGCGGGCGTCGGCCTGCACGCCGTCCTCCGCCGCGGCGAGCGCGGTGCGGGCACGGTCGTAGGCCTCGATCGCCGGGGCGAGCAGCTTGTTGTCGAACGCCGGGTCGGTGGCCGGGCCCGCGGGCGGGTGCAGCAGCTGGCCGTCGGCGCCCCGCGCGAGCTCCGCCTCGCGGGCCGCGTCCGCGCCGGTGCGTCCCTCGGGCGGGGCGATCCAGGCGAGCAACGCCCCCAGATGCTGGTCCTCCAGGCTGGACTGCCCGGTCGCCCAGTGCCGGGACAGCACGTCGGTCATCGCCAGCAGCAGCGACGAGCCGGGCACCCGGGCCCGCTCCCCGAAGTGCGTCAGCCACCGCCCGAGCAGCGGCACGCGCGGCGGCGCCGGGAAAGGGGCCTCCGGGTCCTGCTCCGCCGTGCGCCGGAACCGCATCGAGCGGCCGAGGAGCCGTACGAGATCGATGCCGGCCCGGCTCGGCACGATCAGCTGCGGCGCGTCCGCGCACAGCTCCACCTCGACCTTGACCCGCTTGCCGGTCTCCGGGTCGGTCTCGGTGCGCTCGGCGGCCTCCACCGAGTCGCCGTAGGAGTCCACGTACGGCAGGACCACGTCGGCCAGTTCGGCGAGGAACGCGAAGCGCAGGTCGCGGTCGCGGGGCTGCGGTACGACGAGCAGCCGCGGCGCGTCCCGGTCGGTGCCGACCAGCGCACCGAGCGGGGCGCCCGCCTCACCGGCGGTGATCAGCGGCACGAGGACCAGCGGGCGGTCGGACAGATGCCGGTGCCGGACGGTGGCGGCCGGCTGTGCGCGGCCGGTGCTCACCGCCTCGAGACGGGCGAGGGTGGCGATCAGTGACACGGGGCCACCTCCGGGACCGGGTGCGCCGCGAGGGCCTCCGCGCGCAGGGCCGCCGCGCGCCGCAGCGCGGCGACCGCCGGGTCGTCCGGGTCACCGGCCTCACCGCGCGCCGCCGCCAGTACGTCCTCGACCGTCGTCAGACCGCCCAGCTCCGCGCGCACCGGGCGGCCCAGACAGGTCACCGCGCCGGCCGCGCGGGAGCGGTCCCGGCAGTGGAAGGCCAGCTCGCAGGCCGACAGGCACTCCGGCGCGTACGTCGCCGGGACCGCCTCCACGGCTGCCGTCAGCTGCTCCGCGGGCAGCTCGGGCGAGAAGCAGACGCCCTCGGGGAGCGCGTCGGCGATGTCCTGGATGCGGGTGAGCCGGGTCAGCTGCCGGGCCGTCACCGCGCGCTGCTTGCGGACGTCCACGGCGGAGGCGGTGGGCAGGTTGGAGAAGTCCTTGGGGCAGACCAGCAGGACGCGGTGGCGCACGCGGGCGGGAGTCTCGAGTTTCGCGGCGACCTCCTCCAGCGCCAGCACGTACACGGCTGCCTGCCGGGCCGCCGCGCCGACCTTCGCCGGGTCCGCGGAGCCGTCCAGCATCGGGAAGGACTTGATCTCCACGACCGTCCAGCTGCCGTCCGGGTGCACCACCACCGCGTCGGGCTCCAGGAAGGCGGGGGAGCCCGCGACGTCGAGCGCGAGCATCGGGTGGTCGAGCAGCGTCCAGGCGCCCGCCGCCTCGGTGGCCTCGCGCAGGGCCAGCTCGGTGCGCGCGGTGCGGCCCTCGGGGCCCTGCGCGGTCAGATCCGGTACGCGCGCCTCGGCGGGCGGCTCGGCCGAGCGGTCCAGCTTCTCGTGCGCCAGGCGCAGCAGCTCCGTGCCGCCGTCGGCCTTGACCTTCGCCTCGAAGGCGTTGCCCCGCACGAAGGCGAACTGCGACTGGCCGAAGACCGAGGGGGAGCCCAGCGCGCTCGCCAGCGCCGCCTTGTCCACCCCGGCGCCGTCGAGGAGCGCGCGGCGCCTGCAGCCCGGGTTGGCGGCGAGGGCGGCCAGGGCGCGGGCGTCCAGCGCCTTCGCCGGTACCTCCGGACCGCGCAGCTCAGCGAGCCGGTGCCGCAGCGCCTTCCCCCGCGTCCGAGGGGGAGGCACCTGGCCGCTCGGCTCCTGGTTCGAACCGTGACGCTCGCTGCCGTGGAATTCGCTCACCCGCGGAAGTCTGGCATCCGGCACTGACAATCGAGGAACCCGTGCCGGAAGTGTCCGCCGCGACCGAGGCACCGGCCGATGCGGCGGCGGACGCGGTGGCCGGTTCGGCGGCCGACGCGGTGCCCGGTGCTGCGGCGGGCCCGGAGCCCGAGCGCAGGCGGAGCTTGACCCGGTCCGCGGTCCGCATGACGAACGGCGCGAGCAGCAGCCCGGCGCCCATCACGGCGGCCCCGGCGACCGCGTCGAGGAAGTAGTGGTTCGCGGTGCCCATCACCACGATCGTCGTCACCAGCGGATAGACCACGGCGGCGATCCTCGACATACGGGTGGTCCCGTACTTCCACAGGATCACACCGCACCACAGGGCCCAGCCCACATGCAGGCTCGGCATCGCCGCGTACTGGTTGGTCATCCCGCCCAGACCCCGCGGGGCGCTCGCCTCGCCGCCCCACCAGCCCCACGTGCTGTACTGCGCCATCGTGTCCACGAAGCCGTGACTGGCGTCGAGCAGCCGGGGCGGGCAGGTGGGCAGCAGGGTGAAGCCGATCAGGCCGATGAACGTGGACGTCATCAGCCAGGTGCGCGCGGCCCGGTAGCGCACCGCGCGGGAGCGGAACAGCCAGACGAGGAGCGCGGGCGTCACCAGATAGTGCAGCGACGCGTACCAGAAGTCGGCCGGTATGCCGATCCAGGCCTCTCGGGTGAAGAGACGGTTCAGCGGGTGCTCCGCGTTGAGGTACAGCGCCTTCTCGATGCGCAGGATCGCCAGACCGTGGTCCACGGCGTCCGCCTCACCGCCGCGCACGACCAGCCGGCCCGCCGAGTAGCAGGCGTACACCAGGACGATCAGCGGCAGCTCGGTCCACCAGCGCAGCCGGGGCGCCGGGGCGCCCTCGGTGCCCGGTTTCTCGGTGTGCGGCATCCGATCGCCCTCCCCCTTGTTCCCTCGTGCGACGCGGCCCGTCGGCGGTCAGCCACTTTACGGTGTGCGTGCGCGCCCCCCGTGAGGCGCCCTCGGCCCTGATAGACGCAGAGATCGCCCGCCGGGTTGCCCGGGAACAGGGTGCGCGATGATGGGGGAATCCCGCCTGCGATTTTCGTCCCGGAAGGTCCCCTCATGGCACCGCGCATCCTGCTGGCCCGGCACGGACAGACCGCGTGGTCACTGTCCGGCAAGCACACCGGCAGGACCGACGTACCGCTCCTGGAGGAGGGACGGCGCGGCGCCAAGCTGCTCGGCGAGCGCCTCAACCGGGCGCCCCACGACGGGCTGCCCGGTGTCGAGGTGCGCACCAGCCCGCTCGCACGCGCGCGTGAGACCTGCGAACTCGCCGGCTTCATGGACCGCGCCCGGACCTGGGACACGCTCATGGAGTGGGACTACGGCGCGTACGAGGGCATGACCCCGGCCGAGATACAGGCGGCCCGCCCCGGCTGGCTGATCTGGCGCGACGGCGTCCCCGGCGGCGAGACCCTGGCCGAGGTGACCGCCCGCGCGGACGAGGTGGTGGCCTGGGCGCGCTCCGCCGACCGGGACGTGCTGGTCTTCGCCCACGGGCACATCCTCCGCTCGATCGGCGCACGCTGGCTGGGCCTGCCCCTCGACTTCGCGGCCCGTATCCGCCTCAACCCGACGTCGCTGTCGGTGCTGGGCTGGGCCTACGGCGAACCGGCCATCGAGAGCTGGAACGACCTGGGGCACCTGGCGGGCTGACTCCGCGAAGGGATCCGGGTCACACTCCGCGCGGCAGCGAGGCGTGGCGGTCCAGGAAGGCCGAGACGCCCGAAGCGCGGCGGTGCGGCAGGAGGACCCGGGTGGTGCCCGCCAGCATCGTCTGGATACGGGACGACTGCACCTCGGTCAGCAGGTCCAGGACGCGCATCCCCGCGACCGCCGCCTCGTCGGGGCGTCCGCCGCGGGCCAGGTCGTCGGCCAGCTCGGCCGTGTACAGGGCGATGTTGCGGGTGAAGTGCGGGTCCTGGAGCTCCGCCGCACGGCGGGCGTGCCGGGCGGCGCGCGGCCAGTCGCCGAGCGTCGACCAGCACTGCGCCTCGAGACCCTCCAGCTCGGCCTCCCCGTAGAAGCTCATCCACTCCGGGTCGGCCTCCGAGGGGCCGCGTTCGAAGTACGCCTGTGCGCGGGCCAGCGCCTGCTCGCAGCCCGCGCGGTCGGCGAGCCCCGCCCAGCCGCCGGCCTCCCGCAGCGCCAGCAGCGACATCAGCCGCGGAGAGCCGAGCGACCGCGCGACCCGCTGCGCCGCCTGCGCCGCCCGCACCGCCTCCCGGGGCCGGCCGGCGTCCCGCGCGAGGAACGCCGTGTTGCAGAAGGCGTGCGCCTCCAGACCCGCGTCGCCGGCCACCCGCGCGGTCGCCAGCGCCTCCGCGTAGTGCGAGCGCGCGTCGTCGAAGCGGCCCGAGTCGTGCGCCAGCCAGCCCACCGAGATGGCCAGTTCGCCCGCGCCCGAGTACAGCCGGTCCGCGGTGCGCTGCCGGGTCGTCCCCGCGTCCAGCAGGGCGTAGGCGGCGCGCAGCGGGGCCGCCGCACGCCGGTACAGTCCGTCGGCCCCGTGCCGGTCGTCGAGCAGCCGGATCCGGCGTACGGCTTCTTCCAGGGCGCCGGCGTCGCTCGCCCCGGCGCGGCGCACGGCGCGCTGTGCCGCCGAGGCGTCCGCGGCGAACCCGAGCGGGCCCAGTGAGGCGGCGGCCACCGTGGCCCCGCCGGTCATGAATGCGCGACGCAGCACGTCGCTCTCCTCGTTGTCGTGCGTGTCGTACGGGTCCGACGTGTCATACGGCTCGTACGCCTCGCTGGTCTCACTCGTCGCGTTCGCCGGGCCCACGGTGCGCGCCGGGGGCGTGACCCCGTACGCGGGGGGCGTGTCCCCCTCGTCCCGCGCCCGGCGTCCGCGTACCGACGAGCGGGGCGCGAAGCCCAGGTCGGTCAGCGTGCGGCCGGGGAACATGTGCAGGAAGACCCGTTCGTAGGCGTAGTTCGGACAGCGGATCTCGCCCGTCTCGACCCGGTGCACGTACCGCGCGTCACAGCTGACCCGCTCGCCGATCTCGCGGGCGGCCCGGCGGACCGCCGCGGCGAACTCGGCAGGGGAGCGCGTCCCGCGCAGCTGCCGGAAGACGAGGTTCGGCCGCGGTGGCCGGTGGGGCTGGGATGGCTGGGGCGAGGGCACCGTTGACGACGCCATGGCCGGGTCCTCTCTGCGAACCGTCGAACCATGCCGGAACCAGGGGGAGTCCAGGGCGGTTTGTCCGTGTGACGCCCTGTTTCCGGCGGGCAAGAACGTACCTGCTGTGACGGAGTCGCCACGCGGGGTTTGGCTACAAACCGGATATCTCATCCGTGATCTGCCATGAACTGCCATCCTTTGCGGCGGACTTCCGGCGTAGCCGTTGACGCTTCACGGGCGTTGAACCGTGTGCAGGGTTCCGTGCGCGGAGTTTGTGTCGTGGAGGCCGGGATGGTGACCAGTTCGGCGGGTGCGGTGGGTGCGGCGTGCGATGTCGTGACGGTGCCGGCTCGGCAGGGGCTCGAGGCGGTCGACATTCTGCGGCGGGGGGCCGGCGGGGACGCGGTGGGGCCCGTGCTGCACGACGACGGAGGGGACACGCTCGGATTTCTGGTCCCGCCGGGGACGGCCGCCGGGTGGGACGTGCCGGGGAGCGTCTGTACGGAGACGGAACCCGCGGCGGAGACGGGGGAGTGGCTGCTGCCGCCGGGCGATGCGGAGTTGGCGACGGATCCCGCGGTGCTGCGGGCGGCGTTGGGGGAGGCGCAGCGGATGATCGACGCGGCGGACAGCTGCCGCTGAGGCCGGCCTCGGCTCCGCCTTCGGCCGTCTCCTTCTCCCACCGGCACCACCCGTGCGGCTTTCGTGGTCGGGTGCGGGTGGCCCCTGCGGGGGCTGAGCACCGTCGGCGGCTGCGGCAGCGGCGCGCTGCCCGGCCTCTCTCGCCGCTGCGGTCCTCGGAGAAGTCACCCGCGCGCAGCCCCTCGGCCCGCTTGCGACAATGCACCCATGGGAAAGGCCAGGAAGAGCGGACGGCGGCAGGCCGAGGGTGACGCTGTCGCCGTGCAGGTCGACGGGGGACTCGCTCAGCTGCTTCCCGACCGGGAGCGTGCGCGGGCCTGGACCCTGTTGATCGACGGGGCGCCGCAGTCGTACGTGGACCTCGACGATCCGGCGTATCTCTCCTTCGAGTACCAGCGGCGGCTCGGGCATGTCGTCGATCTGTGCGCTCCGGCCGGAAAGCCCGTGCACGCCGTGCATCTGGGCGGTGGCGCGTTCACCCTGGCCCGGTACGTCGCCGCCACCCGGCCCCGCTCCACCCAGCAGGTCGTCGAGCGGGACGCGCGGCTCGTGGAACTGGTCCGGCGGGAGCTGCCGTTGGACCCCAGGGACCGGATCCGGGTGCGGTCGGCGGACGCCCGGGACGGGCTCGCCAAGGTGCCGGACGGGTGGGCCGGCATCGTCATCGCCGACGTCTTCAGCGGGGCGCGGACACCGGCCCATCTGACCTCGACCGAGTTCCTCGACGAGGTGCGCAGAGCGCTCGCACCCGGCGGGGTCTACGCCGCCAACCTCGCCGACGGGCCGCCGCTGCCCTATCTGCGGGGCCAGATCGCCACCGCCGCCGCCCGGTTCGCCGAACTCGCCCTGATCGCGGACCCGGCGGTGCTGCGCGGCAAGCGCTTCGGCAACGCGGTACTGGTCGCCTCCGACGCGCCCCTGCCGATCGCCGAGCTGACCCGTCGCGCCGCATCCGATCCGCACCCCGGGCGGCTCCAGCACGGCAGGGAGCTCAGGGACTTCACCGGCGGGGCCGTGCCGGTGACGGATCTCGCGGCGGTCGCCTCACCCGCGCCGCCGCCGTCCGTCTTCCGCTGAGCGGTTCAGTAGGTCCCGACCTCCACGCGCGGCGGGCCGTCGTGCCAGGTGCAGAAGACCGACACCCGGTCCGCGCCCGAGGAGAACTCCACCCGGATCCACGTCTCCGTCTTCCACACCTGCATCGACCAGCCCGCGCCCGGCGTCGCCGACACCAGCGACGCGGAGGTCTCGCCCAGGTCGAACACCGCCCGGCCGCCTTCGGTGTCGTAGCTCTTCACCTGGCCGGAGGTGGCGGGGGAGGGGGGCGGTCCGGACGGCGCGGGGGATGGGCGGTCCGGCTCGGGGGCGGCCGGGGTGGACGACGTCCCGCCGGGTGCCGCCGACGGCTTCCTCGCGTCCCCGGCGCCCTGCGCGTCCTTCGTGTCCTTTGCGTCTTTCGTGTCCGACGGGCGCCGCGTCGAGGAGGACACCGGCCTCGACTCCTGCGTCGTCGCGTCCGCCGCCGAGACGGACAGGGCACGGGGCGGGGTGTACGCCGTGGCGGCCATCACCGTGTGGACACCCCACCACGACAGCGTGACCGCCGCGCCCGTGGCGAGCAGCCAGGCCAGTACGTGTACGAGTCCTCTGCGCATCGTCGGCCCATACTGCCTCACCAGCCCCAGCAGTGTCGTGCCCTGTGGACAACCCGGGACGGCATCCGCAGACCGTCCGGAGCGATCCGGGAGTTGTCCACAGGCCCGCACCGGCGCCACGCGCATGGCGTACGGTGCGGCCCATGGCAAGTGTTCTCGTGGTCGAGGACGACCAGTTCGTACGCTCGGCGCTCATCCGGCATCTCACCGACGCCGCGCACACCGTGCGCAGTGTGGGGACGGCACTGGAGGCGCTGCGCGAGGTCGCCCATTTCCGCTTCGACGTGGTCGTCCTGGACCTCGGACTGCCTGATCTGGACGGCTCCGAGGCCCTGAAGATGCTGCGCGGGATCACGGACGTACCGGTGATCGTGGCCACCGCCCGGGACGACGAGACGGAGATCGTGCGGCTGCTGAACGCCGGCGCGGACGACTATCTGACCAAGCCCTTCTCCGTGGAGCATCTCTCGGCCCGGATGGCGGCCGTGCTGCGCCGGGCCCGGTCCGGCGGGGCGGAGAGCGCGCCGTCCCCCGTGCTGCGGGTCGGCGGGCTGACCGTCGACCCGTTGCGCCGCCAGGCCGAACTGGACGGTGTGCGCCTCGATCTGACCCGGCGCGAGTTCGATCTGCTCGCCTTCCTCGCCGGGCGGCCCGGTGTGGTCGTCCCGCGCAAGGAGCTGCTCGCCGAGGTGTGGCAGCAGTCCTACGGCGACGACCAGACCATCGACGTCCATCTGTCCTGGCTGCGCAGGAAGCTGGGGGAGACCGCGGCCCGGCCGCGTTATCTGCACACCCTGCGCGGCGTGGGCGTGAAGCTGGAGCCGCCCGCCGAGCAGGCGTCGGGGGCGGAGCCACCGCGATGAGGTGGGCACTGGTGAAGGTGTCGCTGGCGGTGACCGCGATGGTCGTGCTCGCCTTCGCGGTGCCGCTGGGCCTGGTCATCCGGGAGCTGGCCCGCGACCGGGCCTTCTCCAACGCCGAGCGGGAGGCCGCGGCGGTCGCTCCGGCACTGTCCATCACCACCGACCGCGATCAGCTCGAACGGGTCGTCGCCTCGGCCGGGACGGACGACGGGATGGCCGTGCACCTGCCGGCCGCGGACGGCGAGGAGGCCCTCGGCATCGGGCGGCGGCGGGCCGCCGCCGAGGACATCGCGGCCGTGCGCCGGCTGGGACGCGCCTCCACCGCCACGGTCTCCGGCGGCTCCACGCTGCTCCAGCCGGTCGCGCTGAGCACCGGCGAGATCGCGGTGGTCGAGGTGTACGTCCCCGAGTCCGAGGTCACCAACGGGGTCGGCACCGCCTGGGCGGTGCTCGCGGCGGTCGGGATCGCGCTGATCCTCGGCTCGGTGGCCGTCGCCGACCGGCTGGGCGTACGGATGGTGCGCCCCGCGCAGCGCCTGGTGGAGGGGGCGCACGAACTGGGCGAGGGGAAACTCGGGGCGCGGGTGCCCGAGGAGGGGCCGACCGAACTGCGCCTGGCGGCGGTGGCGTTCAACTCCATGGCCGACCAGGTCGTCCAACTGCTCGCCAACGAGCGGGAACTGGCCGCCGACCTGTCCCACCGGCTGCGGACCCCGCTGACGGTACTGCGGCTCAACGCCGCCTCGCTCGGCGAGGGGCCGGCCGCCGAGCAGACCCGGGCCGCGGTCGAACAGCTGGAGCGCGAGGTCGACACCATCATCCGCACCGCCCGGGACGCCAAACCGCAGACGGCCGCCGCCGGGCCCGGCGCCGGCTGCGACGCCGCCGAGGTGGTCCGCGAGCGGATGGCGTTCTGGTCGGCGCTCGCCGAGGACGAGGGCCGCAAGTGGCGGGTGGCCGGGGCGGACCGGCCGGTGCGCATACCCGTGGCCCGCGCCGATCTGGCCGCCGCGCTCGACGCCCTGCTCGGCAACGTCTTCCGGCACACCCCGGAGGGCACCGCCTTCGCGGTCGACCTGCACAACGGCGAGGACGCGGTGATCGTGCTCGTCTCCGACGCGGGCCCCGGCATACCCGACCCCGAGGCGGCGATGGCCCGCGGCCGGGGCTCGGGGAGCGACGGCTCGACCGGGCTCGGCCTGGACATCGTGCGCCGGCTCGCGGAGTCGACGGGCGGGGACGTGCGGATCGGCTCGTCGGTGCTCGGCGGGACCGAGGTGCGCATCTGGATCCAGCTGGACGGACGCGAGCGGACACCGGGGCGGCGCGGCCACCGGGGGGCCGTACGACGACGGCGGCCCGGGCGATCCCTCTCGCACCGACTGGTCTCGACCTTTAACCGCCCCCGATCCCTTCCTTAAGCGCACCCTAAGATCCTCAACCAGCAGCCGGATCAGGTCATTTGTCCGAATCCGGGTCGCTAGCGTGCTGCCGCGCCCCTCCCCCCGGGGACGCTCGTGAACCCCCCATGAACAGCAGCGAAGGCAGGCACGCGATGAGCACCCACCGGCGCAGGATCAGTGGCAGGAACAAGGCGATCGGGGCTGTGGTCGCCGCGGCCGTGGCCGGCGGTGGCGCGCTCGTGTTCACCAGCACCGCCCAGGCGGCCGGCGTCGGTGCCGCGTACACCAGGACGAGCGAGTGGTCGACCGGATACACCGCCCAGTACGTCGTGACCAACGACACCGGCGCGCGGGACACCGACTGGAAGCTGGAGTTCGACCTGCCGGCCGGCAGCAGGCTGGGATCGCTGTGGAACGCCGAGTCCAGCGTCAGCGGGCAGCACGTCACCGTCACCCCGCCCAAGTGGGACACCGACGGACTCGCCGCCGGCGAGTCGGTCACCGTCGGCTTCGTGGTCGACGGCACCGGCGATCCGACCGGTTGCCGCGTCGACGGCGCCGGCTGCTCGGCCGACGGCGGCCCGGCCCCGGAGCCCAGCGGCCGTCCCACCGAGACCCCCGCCCCCTCGCAGTCGCCGACGCCCACGGAGAAGCCGACCGAGCCGACCGGGACCGCCACCCCCGAGCCGACGGAGAGCACCGGTGACGGCACCCCCACGAGCGCCGGATTCGCCCCCTACGTCGACACCTCCCTCTACCCGGCCTTCGACCTGGTCGCGAGCGCCGAGGCCACCGGCGTGAAGAACTACAACCTCGCCTTCGTCACCGACGGCGGCGGCTGCACCCCCAAGTGGGGTGGCGTCACCGACCTGGGCAGCGACGCCGTGGCCGGGCAGATCGGCGCCCTGCGCGCCAAGGGCGGTGACGTCCGGGTCTCCTTCGGCGGCGCGGCCGGCTCCGAACTCGGCACGACCTGCACGTCGGCGGACGCGCTGGCGGCGGCGTACGAGAAGGTCGTGGACGCCTACAAGCTCACCAAGGTCGACTTCGACGTCGAGGGCGGCGCCCTGCCGAACGCCGCCGCCAACACCCGCCGCGCCCAGGCGATCGCCGCGCTCCAGAAGAACCACCCCGACCTGGACGTCTCCTTCACCCTGCCGGTGATGCCCGAGGGTCTGACCCAGGACGGCGTGAACCTGCTCGCGGACGCCAAGAAGAACGGCGTGCGGATCGACGCCGTCAACATCATGGCGATGGACTACGGACCCGCGTACAGCGGCGACATGGGCACCTACGCCGAACAGGCCGCCACCGCCACGCAGGCCCAGATCAAGGGCATCCTCGGGCTGAGCGACAGCGAGGCGTGGAAGAAGGTCGCCGTCACCCCGATGATCGGCGTCAACGACGTCGTCACCGAGATCTTCAAGGTCGACGACGCCACCCAGCTGGTGGACTTCGCCAGGTCCAAGGGCATCGGCTGGCTGTCGATGTGGTCCGGCACCCGCGACAAGGCCTGCCCCGGCGGCCCGAAGCCGGCCGCCGACGCGACGTGCAGCTCCATCGACCAGGAGAGGTTCGCCTTCACGAAGGCGTTCGCCGCCTACAAGTGAGCCACTGAGGAAAACGGGGAGCGCACGCCCCGGCCGGCTTCCCCCCAGTCCGGCCGGGGCGTCCGCGGTCCCCGGCGCACCGATGAGACGCAGAAGTACGGGGCGCGGCACTCCCCTAGGGCACCGCGCCCCGCCCCCCGTTCTCACACCGGAGCTGGTCAGATGCGCTCCGGCTCGGGCAGTGCGCCCGACCTGGCCGCCCGGCTGTACCACAGGGCGCTGGACTTGGGCGTGCGCTCCAGGGTCGCGTAGTCGACGTAGACCGCGCCGAAGCGCTTGTCGTAGCCGTACGCCCACTCGAAGTTGTCCAACAGGGACCACAGGAAGTAGCCGCGCACATCGGCGCCGTCGGTGATGGCCCGGCGCACCTCGGAGAGGTGACCGTGCAGGTAGGCGATGCGCTCGGGGTCGTGCACGCGGCCGTCGGCGTCGGGCTTGTCGTCGTAGGCCGCGCCGTTCTCGGTGATGTACAGCGGCAGACCGGGCGCCTCACGGGTGTAGCGCATGATCAGCTCGTGCAGGCCGGTCGGGTCGATGGACCAGCCCATCTCGGTTCGCTCGCCCGGCAGTTGGTGGAAGGCCACGTCGTCCGCGCCGGGCCAGGGCGAGTAGTCGCTCGCCCCGTGGCCGTCGGCCCGCGGCACCTCGGCACCGGGGTCGGCCGCCGAGACCACGGTGGGCGTGTAGTAGTTGAGGCCCAGCGCGTCCAGCGGCTGGTGGATCACACCGAGGTCGCCGTCGTGGACGAACGACCAGTCGGTGAGCGCCGAGGTCGCCTCCAGCAGCGTCTCGGGGTAGGCGCCGTGCAGGATCGGGCCGTGGAAGATCCCGTTGGCCAGGTCGTCGATCTTGCGCACCGCCACCAGGTCCGCCGGGTCGCCCGGTGAAAGGGGCCGGACCGCCGAGGAGTTGAGGCTGATCGCGACCGAGTTGCGGGCCGGCATCACCGAGCGCAGGGCGGTGCTGCCCAGACCGTGCGCCAGGTTCAGGTGGTGGGCGGCCCGCAGGGAGGCCGGCTGGTCGGTGCGGCCGGGGGCGTGCACGCCGGAGGCGTAGCCCAGGAAGGCGCTGCACCAGGGCTCGTTGAGCGTGATCCACTGCTCCACCCGGTCGCCGAGGGCCTCGCCGACGAGCTGCGCGTACTCGGCGAACCGGTAGGCGGTGTCGCGCTCGGGCCAGCCGCCCGCGTCCTCCAGCTCCTGCGGGAGGTCCCAGTGGTAGAGCGTGACCGCAGGCTTGATGCCGTGCGCCAGCAGCTCGTCGACCAGCCGGCGGTAGAAGTCCAGCCCGCGCTGCACCGCGGGGCCCCGGCCGGTCGGCTGCACCCGCGACCAGGACACGGAGAAGCGGTACGCGGTCAGGCCCAGCCGGGCCATCAGCGCCACGTCCTCGCGGTAGCGGTGGTAGTGGTCGACAGCGATGTCACCGGTCTCGCCGCCGGCCGTCTTGCCCGGCGTATGGCTGAAGGTGTCCCAGATGGACGGGGTCCGTCCGTCCTCCCGCACCGCCCCCTCGATCTGGTACGCGGAGGTCGCGGCGCCCCAGAGGAAGGCGGGAGGGAAGGTCGCCGGGTTCGCCGGCGTGGCGGAGTCAGACATGGAAGCGCTCCCAGGAGGTCGTGAAGACCGACGAGTACGAGAAGAGAGGGGGAGAAGGACGAGAAGGGAGAAGGGCGGAAGGGGAGAAGAGAAGAAGGGGAGAAGAGAAGAAGGGGAAGGGGGCCGAGGCGGCGGTGACCCGGCCCCGGTGGGGCGAGGCCGGCCTCAGCCCTTGACCGCGCCCTGCATGATGCCGCCCACGATCTGCTTGCCGAAGATCGCGAAGACCAGCAGCAGCGGCAGTGTGCCCAGCAGCGCACCGGCCATGATCAGGGACTGGTCCGGCGTGTAGCCGCGGCCGAGGCCCGCGACCGCGACCTGCACGGTCGGGTTGCCGGTCTGGGTCAGCACCAGGAACGGCCACAGGAAGTCGTTCCAGGTCTGCACGAACATCAGCATGCCCAGCACGGCCATCGCCGGGCGGGCGGCCGGGAACACCACGTGCCACACCACACGCCAGCTGCTCGCGCCGTCGACCCGCGCGGCCTCGATGATCTCGTCCGGCAGCGCCTGGAGCAGGTACTGCCGCATGAAGAACACACCGAACGCGCTCACCAGCGACGGGAAGATGACCGCCTGCAACTGGTCGGTCCAGTCCAGCTTGGCCACCATCATGTACAGCGGGATGACGCTCAGCTGCGGCGGCACCATCATCGTGCCGATCACCAGCAGCATCAGCGCGTTACGGCCCTTGAAGCGCAGCTTGGCGAAGGCGAACCCGGCGATCGTCGACAGCACCACGATGGTGACCGCCGAGATGCCCGCAACGATCGTGGTGTTGAGGAACGCCTCCCCGAGGTTGGCGTCCTTCCAGGCGATCTCCAGATTCTTGAACAGGTTGGAGCCGAACCAGAACGGCGGCGGCGTCTGCGCCAGGCGCGCGTTGTCCCGGGAGGCGGCGATCGCGGTCCAGATCAGCGGGAACAGCGAGACGATCGTGAACAGGATCAGGATCGCGTACGCGATCGGCCCGCCGTGCAGCGTCCCGCCGGCCCGCGCCGACCTCGGCAGGCGTGAGCGTTTCTGCTCCTTGGCGGGCTTCGGGGCGGCGGGGGGTGTCTCAGTCGTCGTCACGGCCGGAACTCCTTAACTACTGGCGCGCAGCCGGCGCGAGATGACGTAGTTGACGATGCCGATGACGATCAGGATCAGGAACATCGTCCAGGCGATCGCCGAGGCACGGCCCAGGTGCTGGTTCACCCAGCCCTGCTCGTACAGGTACAGGCCGAGCGTCTGGAACTGGTGCTCCGCGCCGCCGGACGCGCCCTTGTTGGCGTCGAACAGCAGCGGCTCACCGAAGACCTGGCTGGCGCCGATCGTGGAGACGACCGCCGTGAACAGGATCGTCGGCCGCAACGACGGCAGGGTGACGTGCAGGAACTGCTGCCAGCGGCTGGCGCCGTCCAGCGCCGCCGACTCGTACAGGTCCTGCGGGATCGCCTGCATCGCGGCCAGGTAGATCAGCGCGTTGTAGCCGGTCCAGCGCCAGATGATGATCGTCGAGACGGCGATCTGCGAGGGCCACTTGTCGCCCTGCCAGTCGACCGGGTCGACCCCGACGAAGTCCAGCGCCCAGTTGATCATGCCGTAGTCACGCCCGAAGAGCAGCACGAACACCAGGGAGGCGGCGGCGATCGAGGTGGCGTACGGGGCGAGCATCGCGACCCGGTAGAAGGTCGAGGCACGCAGCTTGTAGTTGAGGATGTGGGCGATGCCCATGGCCATCAGCAGCTGCGGGACGGTGGAGATGATGCCGATGGTCAGGGTGTTCTTCGCCGCGTTCCAGAAGAAGTCGTCGTCGAAGATCCGGGTGTAGTTGCGCAGCCCCACCCAGTTCATGTCGGTCGGGGCGGTCAGCTCCACCTGGTGCAGCGAGGCCCAGCCCGTGTAGATCAGCGGGAACAGGCCGAAGGCGAGGAACAGCAGGAAGAACGGCGAGACGAAGGCGTACGGGCTCCAGCGCACGTCCCGCTGCCAGCGGCGGGACAGCTTCGCCCGGCGCCGTTCGTCCTTGTCCGTGGGTACCGCGTCCTCGGGCGGGCGGCCCGGGGCCGCGCCCCCCTTGCGGGGGAGCGCGGCGGTGTCGTGGCGAGTGGCCATGCGGGTCACTTGTCCAGGTTGTTGTCGATGGTCTTGGTGGCCGTCTCCCAGGCCTCCTTCGGCGACTTGCCCTTGGTGACCAGGATGACGCCGTTGTCCGTCAGGCCCTGCTGGATGATCTGGTCCTTCGGGCCGATCACCTGGACGGGGATCTGCTTGGCCGCCTCGGCGAAGATCTGGCCGATCGGGGCGTCACCGGTCATGTCGTTCTTCGCGCCGGTGACCTCCGGCATGTCGTACGCGGTCTGCGCGCTCGGGAAGCTGCCCTGCACCTTGAACAGCTTCGCCTGCTGCTCGGGCGCGGTCAGCCAGGCGGCCAGCTTCTTGGCCTCCTCGACGTTCTTGCCGCTCTTGGGCACGGCCAGGAAGGAGCCGCCCCAGTTGCCGGACTTGGGCGCCACGGCCACGTCCCACTTGCCGGCCGCGTCGGGCTTCGACTTGCCCTTGATGTAGCCGAGCATCCACGGCGGGCAGGCCATCGCGGCGAACTTGTTGTTGGCGATCGTCTGGTCCCAGGCCGGCTGGAACTGCGTCTGCGCGCCGACCAGTCCCTTCTCGGCGGCCTCGGCGGTCAGGTCGAAGGCGGCCTTCACGGCGGGGTTCGTCTTGTAGATGACCTCGCCGTCGGAGTCGTAGAACTTCTCCTCCTCACTGCTGAGGATCGCGTTGATCAGACCGCCGGGAGAGTCCATGAAGGTGGTGCCCTTGGGCGCCTTCTCCTTGTACTGCTCGCCGACCTCGACGAACTTCTTCCAGTCGCCCGCCCACAGCTTGCCGACCTCCGCGCGGTCGGTGGGCAGGCCGGCCTTCTCGAACATGTCCTTGCGGTAGCAGATCGCCATCGGGCCGATGTCGGTGCCGAGACCGATCGTCTGGCCGTCCTTGGTCGTGGCCTGCTCCCACTTCCAGCCCACGTAGTCGCTCTTGTTCACACCGGGGGCCTTGGACAGGTCCTCGAGCTTGGCGGCCTGGGTGCCCACGATCTCGGCGATGTTGCCGACCTCGACGGCCTGGATGTCCTGCAGGCCGCTGTTGGTGGTGAGGTGGTTCAGCAGCGCCGGGTAGTAGTTCTCATTGCGCTCGACAACGTTCTCGGCGATCTTGATGTCCGGATTGAGCTTCTCGTACTCGGCGTAGAGACCGGCTTCCTTGAAGCCCATGGTGCCGAACAGACCGAGCGTGATCGTGGTCTTGCCCTCGCCGCCGGACGAGGAGCCGGAGTCGTCGTCTCCGCCGTCGTCGGCACAGCCGGCCAGCAGCCCCGTGCCCAGCGACACGACGGCCGCTATGGCCAGCGCCTTGCGGGCGAAGGGCTTCCCCCTGTTCGAGCGCGATCGAGACTGGGGGAGGGTACGTGCTCGCATTGCGTCCTCCTGTTGCCCTGACGTGCCGACCCCCCGGCCAACGGCATGGTTGGGCCCGTATTGTGCTCGCTGCGGCTCGGGCGGGGAACGTGCGGGTTGTGTATGTGTCAGGTGCTGTGGGAGCGCTCCCACAAGTGATGTGTTGAAGAGTCGCGGGTCCGGGCGGGGGTGTCAAGGGAGCAGACGTCGCAAACTGCGTTCGGTTATCGGGCTGTTAACTGGACAGTGGGTGAGCGGGCAGGGGCGGCCGGGAGCTTCCGTGACCGGCGCACTGGCGGTCACGGCAGCTCACCGGGCTGTTAGATTCCTGGCCGGTGACCTACGACGGAAGGCGGAGCCCGATGGCAAGCCACGGAGCGCGGGGCCGCAGCGGCGGCCGGCCCACCCTCGAAGAGGTGGCGGCGCGCGCAGGCGTGGGGCGCGGCACGGTCTCCCGCGTGATCAACGGCTCGCCCCGGGTCAGCGACGCCACCCGCGCCGCCGTGGAGGCGGCGGTCGCCGAGCTCGGGTACGTCCCGAACACCGCGGCCCGCGCCCTGGCCGCCAACCGCACGGACGCGATCGCCCTCGTGGTGCCCGAGCCGGAGACCCGCTTCTTCGCCGAGCCCTACTTCTCCGACATGCTGCGCGGCGTCGGATCGGCGCTGTCCGACACCGAGATGCAATTGCTGCTGATCTTCGCGGGCAGCGACCGGGAGCGGCAGCGGCTCGCCCAGTACCTCGCCGCGCACCGGGTGGACGGGGTGCTGCTGGTCTCCGTGCACGCCGACGACCCGCTGCCGGACATGCTGGCCCAGCTGGAGATCCCGGCGGTGATCAGCGGCCCCCGCTCGGCCGCGGAGACGCTGACCTCGGTGGACTCCGACAACTACGGCGGTGCCCGGCAGGCCGTGGAGCATCTCGTCGGCCGGGGCCGGCGCCGCATCGCCCACATCACGGGCCGCCTCGACGTGTACGGCGCCCAGCGCCGCATCGACGGCTACCGCGACGCGCTGCGCGAGGCGGGCCACGAGGTGGACGAACTGCTCATCGAGCCGGGCGACTTCTCCGAGGACGGCGGCCGCCGCGCGATGGTGGCACTGCTGGAGCGCCGGCCCGACCTGGACGCGGTCTTCGCCGCCTCCGACGTGACCGCCGCCGGCGCCCGGCACGCCCTGCGCGACGCGGGCCGCCGCATCCCTGACGACGTGGCGCTGGTCGGCTACGACGACTCGGCCATCGCCCGCCACATGGATCCCCCGCTGACCAGCGTGCGCCAGCCCATCGAGGAGATGGGCCGCAGAATGATCGACCTGCTGCTGTCGGAGATCGCCGACCGCCGCCCGGCGGCGTCCCGCGGGCTGGAACGCCGCCAGGTGGTGCTGGCGACGGAACTGGTGGCGCGCACGTCGTCCTGACGCCGGCCGAGGGGACGGAACGCCGGCCGAGCGGGACGGCCCGGGAACGCAATCAGCCGGTGACCTCGAGACGAGGTCACCGGCTGATCACTCAGGGTGAGTGACGGGACTTGAACCCGCGACATCCTGGACCACAACCAGGTGCTCTACCAGCTGAGCTACACCCACCACGACCGGTGCTTGGGAGAAGTCGCTCTCCCCGACCGGCCGAGAAAAAGTGTACAGGGTCCGAAGGGGTGCTCGCGCCCGGCTTTCGCGGCGCCCCTCCCCGAGCCCCTCCCCGCCCGCTCCTCCGCCTACTGAGCAGGCAGGACGTGCTTGGCCGCGATCTTCTTCGCCGTGTCGGAGTCGGGCCCCGGCTGCGGTACGAAGACGGCCTCGCGGTAGTAGCGCAGTTCCGCGATCGACTCGCGGATGTCGGCGAGGGCGCGGTGGTTGCCGTTCTTCTCGGGGCTGTTGAAGTACGCCCTCGGGTACCAGCGCCGCGCCAGCTCCTTGATCGAGGAGACGTCGACGATGCGGTAGTGGAGGTAGTCCTCCAGCGTGGGCATGTCGCGCAGCAGGAAGCCGCGGTCCGTGCCGACGGAGTTCCCGCACAGCGGGGCCTTGCCCGGCTCCTTGACGTGCTCCTTCACATACGCGAGGACCTGCTGCTCGGCGTCCTGCAGCGTCGTGCCGCCCTCCAGCTCGGCCAGCAGCCCGGACGCGGTGTGCATCTGACGCACCACCTCCGGCATCGTCTCCAGGGCCCGCTCCGGCGGGCGGATGACGATGTCGACGCCCTCCCCGAGCACGTTCAGCTCGGAGTCGGTGACGAGGGCGGCCACCTCGATGAGCGCGTCGTCCGACAGCGAGAGGCCGGTCATCTCGCAGTCGATCCACACCATGCGATCGTTCATATGTCTCACCCTACGGCTCACCGCGCCCCGGGCGATGTGGTGGTCATCGCCCTCGTGCACGACGCGCGTACGGGAACGGGCCGGGGGCTGTCGAGGCCCCCGGCCCGTTCGTCGCTCACCGTCGCTGTCGGCTCACGGCGCGCTGCGCTGGCTCGGGACGCTGCCCGCGGCCGTCAGGCCCAGTGCGGCGGCGCTCGCCGTGCGCCGGGACTGGTGCGGGACCGGGCTGTCCGGGTGCAGCGCGGCCGGGGGCCGGCCGGGGTGGCCCTGCGGTTCCGGCGCGGTGCCGCCCTGCGCGGCGGGCGCGCTGTCCGTGTCCTGGTTCCGCTCGGCCTGCGGACGCCGTGCGCGGTACGCGGCCCGGTAGGCCGCCGGGGACGAGCCCAGCTGCCGCCGGAAGTGGCCGCGCAGCGCGACCGGCGAGCGGAAGCCGCAGCGGCCGGCGACCTCGTCCACCGAGTAGTCCGACGTCTCCAGCAGGCGCTGCGCCTGGAGCACCCGCTGCGTGATCAGCCACTGCAGCGGCGCACTGCCGGTCAGCGAGCGGAAGCGGCGGTCGAACGTACGACGGCTCATGTACGCGCGGGCCGCCAGCGTCTCCACGTCGAACTGCTCGTGGAGGTGCTCCAGTGCCCAGGCGACGACCTCGGCGAGCGGGTCGGCGCCGATCTCCTCCGGTAAAGAGCGGTCCAGGTAGCGTTCCTGGCCTCCGCTCCGGCGAGGCGGCACCACCAGGCGGCGGGCGAGTGCTCCGGCCGCCTCGTTGCCGTGGTCCGTGCGCACGATGTGCAGGCACAGGTCGATTCCGGCCGCGGTGCCGGCCGATGTCAGGACGTCGCCGTCGTCCACGAAGAGTTCGCGTGGATCGACGTGCACCGACGGATAGCGTTTCGCCAGCGTCGGCGCGTACATCCAGTGGGTGGTCGCCGGACGGCCGTCCAGCAGTCCCGCCGCCGCGAGGACGAAGGCGCCGGTGCACAGCCCGACGATGCGGGCGCCCTCCTCGTGGGCCCGGCGCAGTGCGTCGAGCGCCTCCTCCGGTGGCGGTGAGGTGATCGAACGCCAGGCCGGTACGACGACCGTGCCCGCGCGGGAGATCGCCTCCAGGCCGTGTGGCGCGGTGAGTTCCAGGCCCCCTGTGGTCCGCAGCGGGCCCTCTTCGCCTCCGCACACCAGCAGGCGGTAGCGCGGTACGCCGGCGTCCTGGCGGTCAACCCCGAACACCGACAGCGGTATGGAACTCTCGAAAATGGGGCCGCCGCTGAACAGCAGCACCGCGACGATCTCCTTGCGGCGTCGCCCGGCGAGTTTCCGGGCCGCGGTCTCCGGCGCGGCAGTGGAGTCGTGGCTCATGCTGCTAAGCCCCCCTCGGTGGTCGCGGCTCCTCGGTCGTGTCGCTCCTGCACGTTTCCCCTCGGTTTTGCACGAGTCCCCCGCCGTAACAGTCAAGATCGAATCTACTGTGTCCGGTCGCGCCCGGGTGGCCAGTTCGCCACCCGGCACATTGTCGACTTGGCAACTTGGCGTGAAGCATTCGATCACGAAGCGTTGCACTCGTGGGGCGTGCAGGGAAGTGCGCCTTGTCGCAGTGGCCAATCCCCGTAGGGTGCGCAGGCGCCCTGAGGTCCTTTCCGTGCAGGTCGAACGGGGGTTGGGGGGTGGTCACGGCAGGGGATGCACAGGAACCGGAAGTTGGCTGAAAAGATGCGGGCGCGTGCGCGGAAACCGGTCAGCCGACCGGTGTATCCCCGCCGTCGTGCCGCCCGCTCCGGTGCGCGCCACCTCCCGTGCGGTGGGCGCGGGTTCGGAGGTGGTGGTGCCGGCCGCGGTGGGGTGTCCGGTCCTCTGACGGCGGGTGGGCGGCGGCGTGTGCGGAGCGGCGCATCAGGACGTGGCAGGCCCCGGTGACGGCCGCGAGGCCCAGGGCGATGCCGGTGGCACCGGCCAGGGAGGAGCCGCACCACAGCAGCACGACGGGGACGAGCAGACAGCTGAACGCCGCCCAGCGGACCACGTCGGTGATCGCGCGGTCCCCCTCCGGGGCGGGACCGGGTCCGGACATGGTGGGCTCCCTGTGGCGTGGCTCACGGAGTTCAACGCGCGGCCCGGCCGTCGGTCACTGCGTTTCCCGTGTGGACAACGGGGAAAGAAGCCGGGCGCGCCCGGCTGCCCCGGGATGTTGAATCCTGTGCAAACCGCCTGTACAACGCAGCAACCATTGCGTTACGGGCACCCCCTCGTGCATGCTCCGGGGAACCCGCTGCCAGCGTGTGCGGGATCTGGGCTTAGGAGGCGTGCCGCCGTACCCTTGGGGGTATGGGGTTGGGAAGACCATTCCCGGACACAGCTCCGCCGCACACTGTCGTCCCCCATAAAAGGATCACAACGCCGAGACAGCCATGGCCGGTCACGAATTCTTCGAACCCGCGGACCGCAAGCGACCGGTCGCCGACCCTACGGCGGCCGATCCCCTGGCGGCGGAACAGCCACGCCATTCGTGCGACCCCGCGTTCCGGCACGGAGTGGTCGTGGGCTTCGACGGCTCCACCTCCAGCGAGCGGGCCCTCGCCTACGCGATCGGTATGGCGCGGCGCTCCGGCTCGGGCCTGATCATCGTGCATGTCGCCAACCGGCTGCCGACCACCGTGTGGGCGGGCTGCGAGCCGCCGGTCTTCGTGGACGTGCCGGACCACCGCACCGAGGTGCTCGGTCTGGAGCTGGCGTGTGCGGACTACCTCGCCGAGGTGCCCTGGATCCTGGTGGAGCGCGGCGGCGACATCTGCCACGAACTGGAAGAGGTCGGCCGGGAGTACGAGGCCGACGCGATCGTGGTCGGCTCCACCCACGGCATCGTGGGCCGGCTCTTCGGCTCGGTCGCCGGCCGGCTCGCCAAGCGGGCGCAGCGGCCCGTCGTTGTCATTCCGTAACTCGCCGTTGTCCCAGGTGAGATGAGTTCTGGGAAGCGCCGTCCCCCTTCTGCGGATGCGCAAATCTACTCGTGCGTAGAGGTGTTTGTGCCTTTGTGAAGGGCATATATGCCACACCGCACAACTGCACCTGCACGAAGGGAGCCCGCCGTGGACAAAGACGTCTCCGCGGGAAGTGGAATCACCACCGTGGCCGGCCGACTGGCCCTGGGAATCACCCTGTTGGCCTTCGGGCTCGGCTCCACCGAGGTCGTCGACGGCGTGACGGCGGCGGACGCCGGGTCCATCGCCCAGTACGTGGGCGATGTCGCGCTGTTCGTCGTGGGGCTGTTCGCGCTCCGCGACGGTGACATGACCTCCGGGACGGCGTTCTCGGTTCTCGGTGCGCTGTGGTTCACCTGGGCGGTGGCGGAGCCGGGGTCCGCGAACGCGTCCGGGATGTTCCTGCTGCTGTTCGCGCTGGTGGCGCTGACGCTGGCGGCTGCGCCGGGCGACCAACTCGCCAAGGGGACGTATGGGTTGTTCCTTGTCGCGCTGGTGCTGATGGCTGTCGCCGCGTTCGCGGACAACGGGAGTCTGGCGAAGGTGGGCGGTTGGTTCGCCGTGGCCGCGGGGGCCGTTGCCTGGTATGCGGCGACGGCGGCGTTCGCGCACTGGCCGACGGTGCTTCCTCGTCGCGCGGGCCGGGGTGTGACGGCCACCGGATAGCTGCGCCGGCCGGGGAGTTGGGCGGCTCCCCGGCGTCAAAAAACGGACCCCCTGTGTGTGGGTGGCACACGTGGGGGTCCGTTCTGTTGTCCGGCCTCTGCGGGTGGGTGGGGGCTGGTCGCGCAGTTCCCCGCGCCCCCGAAGGCTTCTTATTCGACCGTTACCGACTTCGCGAGGTTCCTGGGCTTGTCGATGTCCCTGCCCAGGGCCAGCGCCGTGTGGTAGGCGAGGAGTTGGAGGGGGATGCCCATCAGGATGGGGTCCAGTTCGTCCTCGTTCTTCGGGACCACGATGGTGTGGTCGGCCTTGGCCTCGTGCTGGTGGGCCACCGCGAGGATCTGGCCGCTGCGGGCCTTGATCTCCTCCATCGCGGCGCGGTTCTTCTCCAGCAGGTCGTCGTCGGGGACGATCGCGACCGTCGGCAGGGCGGGCTCGATCAGGGCCAGCGGGCCGTGCTTGAGCTCGGAGGCGGGGTAGGCCTCGGCGTGGATGTACGAGACCTCCTTGAGCTTCAGGGAGGCCTCGCGGGCCACGGGGTAGCCCCGGACGCGGCCGATGAAGAGCATCGAACGGGCCTCGGCGTACTTCAGGGCCAGCTGCTTGATGTCCTCCTCCTGCTTGAGGATCTCGGCGATCTGCTCCGGGAGCTTGCGCAGGCCCTCGATGATCCGCTTGCCGTCGCGGACGGACAGGTCGCGGGTGCGGCCCAGGTGCAGGGCGAGCAGGGCGAAGGCGACCGTGGTGTTGGTGAAGCACTTCGTCGAGACGACGCAGACCTCCGGGCCCGCGTGCACGTAGATGCCGCCGTCCGCCTCGCGGGCGATCGCCGAGCCGACGACGTTGACCACGCCGAGGACCCGGGCGCCCTTGCGCTTCAGCTCCTGCACGGCCGCGAGGACGTCGTACGTCTCGCCGGACTGGGAGACGGCGACGTACAGGGTGTCGGGGTCGACGACCGCGTTGCGGTAGCGGAACTCGGAGGCCGGCTCGGCGTCCGCGGGGATGCGGGCCAGCTCCTCGATCATCTGGGCGCCGATCATGCCGGCGTGGTACGAGGTGCCGCAGCCGAGGATCTTCACGCGGCGGATGCGGCGGGCCTCGCGGGCGTCGAGGTTGAGGCCGCCGAGGTGCACGGTGGAGAAGCGGTCGTCGATGCGGCCGCGCAGCACGCGGTCCACGGCGTCGGCCTGCTCGTGGATCTCCTTGTGCATGTAGGTGTCGTGGCCGCCCATGTCGTAGGAGGCGGCCTCCCACTCCACGGTGGTCGGCTCGGCGGTGGTGCGGGTGCCCTCGGTGGTGTAGGTGCGGAAGTCGTCGGCCTTGAGGGTGGCCATCTCGCCGTCGTCGAGGGTGACGATCTGGCGGGTGTGGGCGACCAGGGCGGCTATGTCCGAGGCGACGAACATCTCCTTCTCGCCGATGCCGAGGACGACGGGCGAGCCGTTGCGGGCGACGACGATACGGTCCGGGAAGTCGGCGTGCAGCACGGCGATGCCGTAGGTGCCCTCGATGAGCCGGAGGGTCTCGCGGACCTTGTCCTCCAGCTTCTCCGCCTGCGAGCGGGCGATGAGGTGGACCAGGACCTCGGTGTCCGTCTCGGAGAGGAACTCGACGCCGTCGGCCTCCAGCTTGCGGCGCAGGTCGGCGGCGTTGTCGATGATGCCGTTGTGGACGACGGCGACCTTGCCCTCGGCGTCCAGGTGCGGGTGGGCGTTGACGTCGGAGGGGGCGCCGTGGGTGGCCCAGCGGGTGTGGGCTATGCCGGTGGTGCCCTTGAAGCGCGCCGGGACCTTCGCCTCCAGGTCGCGCACCCGGCCCTTGGCCTTGACCATCTTCAGGCCGGCCGTCTTCGGGGACGTCACGACGATGCCCGCCGAGTCGTAGCCCCGGTACTCCAGGCGCTGCAGGCCCTCGAGCAGCAGCGGAGCGACCTCACGCCTGCCGATGTATCCGACGATTCCGCACATATGGGTGTGTTCCTAGCCGTAGACGATGCGCCGCAGCTGCCGGAGCGAGAGCTCCGGCGGGGCCACCGCGCGGTATCTGAGGTCCGCCTCGATCCGTTCGAAGATCGTCGCGTTCACCAGGCCCTGGGCCTGGAGTTCGCGGTGGCGGCGACGGACGTATTCCTCGGTCGTCTCGTCGAAGTAGGCGAGCACGTCCTGGATCACCCGCAGCGCCTCGCCCCGGCTGAGGGGCGTGGACCGCGTCAGATGATCTACAAGTTCGTCGTGCACCCGATGATCCTGAGGTACCGGAGACTCTTACGCAAGAATTCTGCCCGATTCCGGGCAGGCGTGTAGCGGTCCTGCTACATGCGCTTCAGGATCGCCTGCTTGGCCAGGGAGAACTCCTCGTCGGTCAGGACCCCGGAGCGGTGCAGCTCGCCCAGCTCGCGCAGGCGGCGCAGCAGGGCGTCGTGATCGTCCTCGGCGGGAGCGGGGGCGGCGGGGGCCGGTGCCGCGAGGGCGGCCGGCTCCTCGGGGCGCGGTCCGTCCGCGGCGGCGGCCGGGTGCGGCAGGCGGGCCTGGACGGCGGCGGCGACGAGCGCCATCAAGGGGTCCTTCTTGAAGCCCCACAGCTCCACGGCGTTCGGGTCGTACTTGGCGGGGGCCTTGGTGGGCGCGTTCCGTAGGTGGAAGCGCAGATGGCCGTTGTCCAGTCCGGCCGCCGGCTGCCACTCCACGCCGGTGATGTCGCCCAGCGCGAGGGTGCGGGCGCCCGCGGCGGCCTTGGCGTCCTCCGTCTTCCAGTTCCACTCCAGGCGCACGCGCTCCCCGTCGAAGCTCACCGTGCCGTCCCCGGCGGACACGGACAGCGGCACGGAGGGGCCCGGCAGCAGATAGGCGTCGACCGGGTCGGCCGGCACCTCGTCGAGGAGCAGGGCGTTGCGCACCTCGTCCACGAAGTACTCCGCGACGCCGTAGCGGTCGGGCTCCACCACGAGCTGGTACGGGTCGTGCGGCTCGGTCAGCCGGCCGCCGGCCGCGTGCAGCAGCGGATCGGCGCCGTCCCGCAGCCGCAGCCTGAGCCGCCCGGACTTCTTGCCGTGCTCGAACGATATCCCCGCCAACGCGCCCAGCGGGACGACCAGTTCGCCCAGGGTCCTGCGCAGCAGACCGACGCTCTTGTCCCGTCCGGGAGTCAGCCGGAGCGCATCGCCGTCGAAGGCCCAAGTGCCGTCCCTCTGGATGATTTCCGCCATGGGGTGGATTGTTCCATCCCTCTCGCGAGAGAGTGGTCCAGACCTCTTGGAGCGCAACTGCGCACGGAAGGGACACGCTTGTGAGAGACCGCTGTGTCAGACGGCACCACAGAACGTTTCGCCTTCTCGGTTCCCTGCTGCTCGTCACGGCCGTGGGCGCCTCCCTCACCGGGGCCGCCCCCGCCCGCGAGCCCCGCGACCCCGCCCTCGTCCCGCTCGACCGCGTGATCCCGGCACCCGCCTCGGTGCAGCCGGGCGGCTCCCCGTACCGCATCACGCGCGGCACCCAGATCCGCGTCGACGGCACGCACGAGGCGCGCAAGATCGGCGAGTACCTCGCGGACATCCTGCGGCCCTCCACCGGCTACCGGCTGCCCGTCACCGAACACGGCCGCGGGGGAATCCGGCTGCATCTGGGCAAGGGTCCCTTCGGTGACGAGGGGTACCGCCTGCACAGTGGCCGCTCCGGTGTCACCATCACAGCCGCCGAGCCCGCCGGCCTCTTCCACGGCGTGCAGACCCTGCGTCAGCTGCTGCCGCCCGCCGTCGAGAAGGACACCGTGCAGCCCGGACCCTGGCTGGTCGCCGGCGGCACCATCGAGGACAGCCCGCGCTACGGCTGGCGCGGTGCCATGCTGGACGTCTCCCGGCACTTCTTCTCCGTCGGCGAGGTCAAGCGCTACATCGACCAGCTCGCCCTCTACAAGATCAACAAGCTGCATCTGCACCTCAGCGACGACCAGGGCTGGCGCATCGCCATCGACTCCTGGCCGCGCCTGGCGACCTACGGCGGCTCCACCGAGGTCGGCGGCGGCCCCGGCGGGTACTACACCAAGGCCGACTACAAGGAGATCGTCCGGTACGCCGCCTCCCGCCACCTGGAGGTCGTCCCCGAGATCGACATGCCGGGCCACACCAACGCCGCCCTCGCCTCCTACGCCGATCTGAACTGCGACGGCGTGGCACCGCCGCTGTACACCGGCACCGAGGTCGGCTTCAGCTCGCTGTGCGTCGGCAAGGAGATCACGTACGACTTCGTCGAGGACGTGGTGCGCGAACTGGCCGCGCTCACGCCGGGCCGCTACCTCCACATCGGCGGCGACGAGGCGCACTCCACCCCGCACGAGGACTACGTGAAGTTCATGGACCGGGTGCAGCCGATCGTCGCGAAGTACGGCAAGACCGTCATCGGCTGGCACCAGCTCACCGGAGCCACCCCCGCCAAGGGCGCCCTCGCCCAGTACTGGGGCCTGGACGGCACCAGCAGCGCGGAGAAGGAGCAGGTGGCGGCCGCCGCCCGGGCCGGCACCGGGCTGATCCTGTCGCCCGCCGACCGCGCCTACCTCGACATGAAGTACGACAAGGACACCCCGCTCGGCCTGTCCTGGGCGGGCTATGTGGAGGTGCAGCGCTCCTACGACTGGGACCCGGCCGCCTATCTGCCGGGCGTGCCCGCCTCCGCGATCCGGGGTGTCGAGGCACCGCTGTGGACGGAAACCCTGGAGAACTCCGCCCACGTGGAGTACATGGCCTTCCCGCGGCTCCCCGGTGTCGCCGAACTCGGCTGGTCCCCGGCCGCCACGCACGACTGGGCGGACTACCGGGTGCGGCTGGCGTCCCAGGCGCCCCGCTGGGAGGCCCTGGGGATCGGGTACCACCGGTCGCCGCAGGTGCCCTGGCCGGCCACCGGCGACCGAACCGCGCACTGAACCGGCGCTGACCTGCCAGGAGCCGTGAAGTCCGGGTGGAAACCCTGTGGAAGCGATGTCGGCGGGCGCCCTTATGCTGCACCGCAACGATCACGCGGAACCAGGGGAGGGCGCGGCATGTTCGGCAGGTTGTTCGGCAGGGGCGGGGAGAGACCGGATGCGAATCCGCACGCTTTCCCCGCCCCGCGCCGCGGCAGGAACGGCGTGTACGAACTGATCGCGCTCGGGGACATGCGGGTGCTCACGCTGGTGGAGGCGGCCGAGGCGGGCGACTGGGACGCGGTCAAGTCCGCCCTCGCCCCCTTCGACCTCGGCCGCGACCATGCCGTCCTCGGTGAGCTGGCCGACGTCGACGGGGTGCAGGACTGGATCGGCCGGGCCGTCGAGGAGGACAAGGAGCACCGGGCGACCGCCCTGCTGATATCCGGGGCCCGGCACATCGTCTGGGGCTGGGAGGCACGCACCGCCGCGCGTGCCGTGGACGTCACCCAGGAGCAGTGGCGGGTCTTCCACGAGCGGCTCCACATCGCCGAGGACCAGCTGCTCGAGGCCGCCGAGCTGCGGCCGGACTGGATCACCCCGTGGCGCCAGCTTCTCACCTCCGCCCGCGGCATGTCGCTCGGCTCCTCCGTGGCGGAGACCCGGCGCGACGCCGCCCTGCGCCGCGACCCGCTGGACCTGGAGACCCACGTGGAGTGGCTGTCGCAGCTTCAGCCCCGCTGGGGCGGTGAGCCGGGGCAGGCCCTGGAGTTCGCCCGCAAGGCGTTCGCCGCCGCGCCCGACGGCCACCGGCTCGGCTGCGTCATCGCCATGGCGTACGTCGAGCAGTGGGTGGAGTCGGACGACAACGACTGCCTGCAGCAACCCAGGATCCGGACCGAGCTGAGGGAGGCGGCGGAGCGCAGCATCCTGCACCACGCGTACGAGCGCCGCCTGGGCTGGCAGGGCGACTACAACATGTTCGCCATGGCCCTGTCGCTGGCCGGCAGCAGCACGGCCTCGAACGTCTTCCGCGAGCTGGACGGCGCGTTCACCGAGTGGCCGTGGACGTTCATGGCGGACCCGCAGAAGGCGTACGCGCGCTTCCGCAAGGCCTTCTGAGCCTCCGTTTCGCCGTTTCGCCGTCTCTCCGTTTCTCCGTCCTCAGTCGCCTCCTCACCCCTTCACCCCCGGACCGCCGATGACTCCGCCCGAGAACACCGCCGCCGACCGCACCTTCCAGGTGGACCTGCGCGGCCTCGTCGACCTGCTCTCCCACCACCTCTACTCCAGCCCCCGCGTCTATCTGCGCGAACTGATGCAGAACGCGGTGGACGCGCTGACCGCCCGGCACGCACTCGAACCGGCCGCCCCCGCGGGCGCGTTCGGCATCCGCCTGTACGCCGACGGCTCGGTGGTGCGCGTCGAGGACGACGGCGTCGGTCTCACCGAGGCCGATGTGCACACCTTCCTCGCCACGATCGGCCGCAGCAGCAAGCGCGCCGAGAAGATCGCCGAGCAGCGCGCCGACTTCATCGGCCAGTTCGGCATCGGCCTGCTCTCCTGCTTCCTGGTCGCGGACGAGATCCACGTCGTCAGCCGCTCCGCCCGCACCCCCGACGCGCCCGCCGTGGAATGGCGGGGCCGCGGCGACGGCAGCTACACGGTCCGCACCCTGCCCGCCTCCGCCCGCCCCCAGCCCGGCACCACCGTCACGTTGACGCCCCGGGCCGACGCGGCCGAGTGGACCCGTCCCGCACAGGTGCACGCGCTGGCACGGCACTTCGGCTCGCTGCTGCGCCATCCGGTGACCTTCGACGACGGAACCGGCGGGCCGGGCGGCGCGGGCGGCCCGGGCGCGCCCGTCAACCCCGAGCCCGCGCCCTGGGCGCGCACCCACCCCACGCCGGGTGCCCGCGCCCGCGCGCTCGCCGCGTACGGCGAGGAGGTCTTCGGGTTCACCCCGCTGGACACCATCGAGCTCGACCTGCCGGCCGTCGGCCTCAAGGGCATCGCCTGCGTGCTGCCCGAGGCCGTACCGGCCGGACGCCGGCACGGGCACCGCGTGCACGTCAAGGGCATGCTGCTGTCCGAGCAGGCCGAGGAGATCCTGCCCGACTGGGCGTTCTTCGTCCGCTGCGTCGTCGACGCCGAGAGCCTGCGCCCGACGGCCTCCCGTGAGTCCCTGTACGAGGACGACACCCTCGCCGCCGTCCGCGACGCCCTCGCCGAGAAGCTGCGCGCCTGGATCGCCCGGGCCGCCGCCAGCGACCCCGAGCTGCTCGGCCGCTTCCTCCAGGCGCATCACCTGGCCGTGAAGTCGCTCGCCGTGCACGACGACGAGATCCTGCGGATGCTGCTGCCCTGGCTGCCGTTCGAGACCACCGACGGGCACTGCACCCTGGACGAGTTCGCGCGCACCCACCGCACCGTGCTGGTCACCTCCAGCGTGGAGGAGTTCCGGCAGATCGCCGCGATCGCCTCGGCCGCCGGGCTGGGCGTCGTCAACGGCGGCTACACCTACGACCGCGACCTGGTCCACCGGCTGCCCGAGATCCGGCCCGAGGTGAGCGTCGCCGACCTCGACCCGGCGACCCTCACCGCGCACCTCGACCCGGTCGACCGGGAGACGGAACTGGCCGCCGCGGCCTACCTCACCCAGGCCCGGGACGCCCTCGCCGTCTTCGACTGCGACGTCGCGCTGCGCACCTTCCAGCCCGCCTCCGCCCCCGCGCTGCTCATGGACAGCCGCGAGGCCCGGCACGAGCGCACCCGCTCGCAGCTCGCCCGCGAGCAGGAGGGCGGACTGTGGGGCGACATCCTCGGCGCGCTGCGCCAGGAGGCCCCACGCGCCCAGCTGATCCTCAACCAGCTCAACCCGCTGGTCCGCACCGCCCTCACCATCGACGAACCCGAGCTGGCCCGCACCAGCGCCGAGGCCCTCTACGGGCAGGCCGCGATGCTGTCCCGCCGTCCGCTCAGGCCCGCCGAGTCGAGCCTGATCAACCGCTCCTTCCTCGACCTTCTCGCCCACGCCCTGCGCAAGGACAGCTGACGATGCCGACCGCACCCCAGACCACCGACGAGCTGTACCAGGCGCTGCGGGAGAACGACCAGCGCCCCTACGGCCGCACCCGCACCGTCACCGCCGAGGAACTCGTCGACGCCGCCGAGCAGTTCGCCGAGCCCGTCCCGCTCATCCACGCGCTCCTGGAACTCCAGGAGGCGTACACCTACGGCTCCGAACCCCGGAAGTCGCCGGTCGTCTTCGCCCGTCTGCTCACCCTGTTCGACGAGCAGCCCGACCTCTTCGACGCGCAGCTGCGGCACATGCTGTTCTGGCGGTTCAAGTGGGTCGCGGGCGCGCTGCGCCAGCTGCCCGAGATACCGCTGACGAGCCTGCGCCAGTGGCTGACCGAGATGCGCGACCGCTACGAGAAGGCCGGCCTCGGCCTCCAGCCCTACTACGGGCAGGCGTACCAGCTGGCCGCCCACGTCGGTGAGGACACCACCCTCGCCTACGAGCTGTGGGCGGGCCGCACCCGCACCCGGCTCAGCGACTGCGAGGCCTGCGAGATCTGCGACCGCGCCCGGTACCACCTGGCCGCGGGCGACGACGAGCGGGCGCTGGCCACCTGGGAGCCCGTCCTCGCGGGCAAGGAGTCCTGCCAGGAGGAGCCGGCCCGCTCCATCTCGTACGCGCTGCTGCCGCTGCTGCGCACCGGCCGCACGGACGAGGCGCGTGCCCTGCACCTCGCCGGCTACCGCGGCTGCCGCCGCAACCCCTCGATGTCCGGGGAGGTCGGCCGGCACCTGGAGTTCTGCGCGCTCACCGGCAACGAGGCGCGCGGCCTGGAGCTGCTCGCCGAGAACCGGAACCTGTTCGCCGAGGTCGACTCGCCGTCGGAGCAGCTCGACTTCCTCACCGGCGTGGAGGTACTCCTCCAGCGCGTCGAACTCCTCGGCCACGGCGACCTGCCCGCCGCCGGATACCCGGGCCGCACCTGGACGGTGACCGGCCTGCGCACCGAGGTGCGGGGCCGCGCCGACGACCTCGCCGCCCGCTTCGACGCCCGCAACGGAACGACCGCCCACACCGACCGCCGCAGGGCCCGCCTCGACCGGGCCCCGCTCCTGGACGCGCTGGAACTGACCCTGCGCAGCCGCACCCTGGACGACGTGACCCCGGCCGCCGTCGCACCGGCCGCTCCGGCTGCGCCCGCCGTCCCCGAGTCGACGGCGGAACTCATCTCCCGGGCGAGGGAGCTGGACGAGCAGGGCCACCCGGATGCCCGCGCCTGCTGGGCCCGCCTGCGCGCCCTCGTCACCGACCCCGGCTACACCCACCCCGACGACCCGGCCGTGGGCCCGCTGGAGCGGCTGCGCGCGGACCTGCTGGCCGAGGAGGGCAACCGGGCGGGCGACAAGGACGACTTCGCCGTCGCCGCCGCCCTCCTGGAGGAGGCCGCGGACCTGTACGCCGAGGCGGGCGAGCCGGGCCAGTCAGCCATCACCCGCGCCTGCGCCCTCCTCGCAGCCGCCGAGCTCCCTCCGGAGGGGAACGGGGCCGGCGCGCAGCCTGCCGGGGCTCCGATCGAGGATGGGCTCGGGGCGGAGCCCGGCACGTCGGCCGGGATCGCCGCCGACAACGCGGCCGGGGCCGAGCGGCCCGAGGGCGCGGTCGGAGTGCAGACCGCGGGGAGTGCCTCCGAGGCCGTCGCCGGGGCGAAAGCCCTCGGGATGTCCGCCGAGGACGTGGGTGAGGTGAAGGCCCGCGCGTTGGCCGAAGCGCATGCTGCGATCGTGCGGCTGCACGAGGGGACCGGCGGGCTCACCCCGAGCCAGGAGGCCCGGCTGCTGAGGCTGCGGGCTACCGCGCTCGCCCTGCGGTTCCAGACCTCGCGCAGCGCGGAGCACGCCGCGCCGGTCCACGCCGAGACCGACCTGCTGGAGGAGTTCGCCACCCGGCACGACGTCGGCACGCAGATCTCCGGCGCCCGGCTGCTGCGGGCCACCACGTACGCCATGTCCGGCGACCTGCCCGCCGCCGTCACCGAGATCGACGGTCTCGTCGGCCGGCTGAAGGAGCACGGCCCCGCCTGGCACCTGCCCCGCACGCTCGGACTGCGCGGCAAGATCCAGCTCGGCCTGCAGGACGCAGAGGCCGCGTACGCGGACCTGTCCGAGGCGCTGCGCCTGAGCGCCGAGTGGCCCTCCGAAGGGCTCGGCACCGCCCACGTCCACGGTGATCTGGCCGAGGCCTGCCTGCACCTGGGCCGCCCCGACGAGGCCCTGCGGCACCTGACCCGCTCCGCGGAGCTGGAGCTGCGCCGCGGCAGCCGTTTCGACGCGTTCTGCACGTACAGCAACGCGGCCCGCCTCACCCTCGACCTGGGCCGTGTCGAGGACTGCATCGCCCTGCTCGACTCGCTGCTGGCCGAACCGGACGCCGCCGCGGGCGAGCTGGACGACCGGCTGCTCGCCCAGCTGCGTCTGACCCGCGCCCGCGCACTGCACGCGGGCGAGGACCTCAAGGCCGCCACCGCGGAGTTCGTCGCCCTCGCGGCCGAGTCGGCCGGCTGGGAGGACGACCCGGGCAGCCACGCCATGATCGCGGCCGAGACGGCCGTCCTCCTCGCGGAATCGGGTGAGTTCGGCCGCGCTCGTGAGGCCGCGGACCAGGCGCTCGCCGCCCACGCCCGTGACCCGCGCTTCGAGCAGCTCAGCAACTGCCTGCGCGAACTCGCCCGCCTCCAGGCCCAGCGGCAGGGACCCGACGGCCTGCCCCGCGCCCTCCGCTTCCTCGAGGACGCCGGCCGGGTCGCCGACGAGGCCCGCGCCGCCGGGTACCAGGCCCACGGCCGTTCCCTGGACACCGCCCTGGCCTACGAGTACGGCAGGGTCAACGCCTACGCCCGCGCCTACGAGGACGCGATCGCGGCGCTGGACAAGGCCCTCGCCCTGCTCGGCGATCCGGGGCAGGACCCGGACCACGCCGGTGAGTGGGCCGAGTGCGTCCGTCTCGCGGCGGCCGTGGAGGGCCTCTACCTGGAGCGCACCGCGCCCGCCCTCGCCCGCCTCGACGCGGCGATCGCCCGCCTGACCCCGCTCGGCCACGGCGAGGACGTCGAACCGCTGGCGGCGCTGGCGGCGCAGCTGCGCGACGAGGAGTGACGGCTGCCGGACAACGGCTGACGGGCACCCCGGAGGACCGTACTCCGGGGTGCCCGCCTGTCTGTGGGGCCGTGCGTCAGAACCCGGCGATCGGGTTCCTCAGCGTGCCGACGAGCTGGAGCGCGCCGGACGGGTCCGCGAGGTCGACCATCTGCTTGTTGTTGCGCAGCTGGAGCCGGTTGAGGCAGGACAGCGCGAACTCGGGGGCGAACATGTCGTACTGCTGGAACTTCCCGGCGAGTTCCGGCACCGACTCCTGGTACTCGCGGGTGACCTCGGCGACCGTGCGCCAGAAGGCGTCCTCGTCGAGGATGCCCTCGGTGGCGAGGTTCGCGGCCAGGAAGCGGAAGAAGCAGTCGAAGACGTCCGTGAAGATCGACAGCAGCTTCTTGTCCTCCGGGACCTCCACGGCGATCCGGGACACCTCCGGCGGCAGCACCGCGTCCGGGTCCATCACCGCGATCTCCTCGGCGATGTCCTTGTAGACCGCCCGCTGCACCACCCCGTCCTTCAGCACCAGGATGACGTTCTCGCCGTGCGGCATGAACACCAGGTCGTAGGCGTAGAAGCTGTGCAGCAGCGGGGTGTAGTAGGCCCGCAGGTAGTGGCGCAGCCATTCGGTGGGTGTGAGGCCCGACCGCTCGATGAGCGCTCCCGCGAAGGACGCACCCTCGTGGTCCACATGGACGAGCGAGGCCATGGTCGCCAGCTGCTCGCCCTCCCGCAGGGACGGCACCGGGCTCTCCCGCCACAGCGCGGCCAGCATCTTGCGGTACGGCGAGTAGCGGTCCGTGGCCTGCTCGTACTCCAGGTGCCGGTAGCCGACCGCGGCCCGCTCCCGGATGATCGTCAGGCCCGTGCCCCTGAGCACCGGGTCACCGTCGATCAGCTGCGCCAGCCAGTCGTTGATCGCCGGGGTGGCCTCCATGTAGGCGGCCGAGAGTCCGCGCATGAAGCCCATGTTGAGGACGGACAGGGCGGTTTTGACGTAGTGCTTCTCGGGGTGCGTGGTGTTGAAGAAGGTCCTGATGGACTGCTGGGCCAGGTATTCGTCGTCGCCCTCGCCGAGGCAGACCAGGTGCTTCCTGGCCACCTCGGCGGCGAAGGTGACGGTGAGCTTGTTCCACCACTGCCACGGGTGGACCGGGATGAACAGGTAGTCCGCCGGGTCGAGCCCCTGCCCGCGCAGCACGCCGTGGAAGCGCTCGACGGTCTCCTCGCCCAGCTCGTCCCGCACGAACGACTCGTACTCGATGCCGACGCCGGCCGTGAACGCGGCCCGCGAGCGGTGCGCCGCCAGCCACACCAGGCGGACGGGGCTGGCCGTCTCGGGCGCGTACGACAGGTACTCGTGGATGCCGAACCCGAGCCGCCCGTTGTTCGCGACGAAGCACGGGTGGCCCTCGGTCATACCGGTCTCGATCGCCTGGAAGTCGCTACGGGCGAGCTCGGAGGCCGGGATCTGCGGTTTGGTGAGCTTGTAGCAGGTGCCGGAGAGGGTGGAGGAGATCTCCTCCAGGTACACCGGCAGCACCTCGTCGCTCAGGCCCAGCGACTTCTGCAGCTCGGTGAAGAAGTCGAGGGCGGCGAGGGGCAGTTCGGCTCCGTCGCGGTGCCGGGTGATGGAGCCGGCCTCGACCTGCCAGTGGTCGAGGGCCCGTCGTACGGCGGTGAAGCGGTACTGGGTCAGCCCGTCGTCGCTGCGGACGACATAGCTCCTCTCGCCCGTCTCCTCCGGGGTGATCAGCCGCTCGTGCGCGAACTCGGCGAGCGCCTTGCGGATCAGCAGGCGGTTGGCCTGCTCCCAGCGCTCGGGGGTCAGATGGGCGACGGCGTCGGCGAGGCTCATGCGGCCACCCCCGTCGCCGCGAGGAACTGTTCCCGGGTGCAGAAGCTCAGCAACGCCCTTTTCTCCGGCTTCTGTATCTCCCGCTCGGGCACGAACCCGACGGCCTCGTTCAGGGCGTGCACGGCCTTGTTGTCCACGTCGGGCTCGACGACGACGCGCCGGGTCGCCGGGTCCTCGAAGAGGTACGCCATCACGGCGGTGATGACCGACCGCGTGAACCCGTGCACCGGCCTGTCCGTCGGCGGCGTGAGGAAGTGCATGCCGACGTCCCCGGGCTGCGGCTCGTAGAGCCCGACCAGCTCGCGATGGGCGGGGTCGTACTTCTCCATCAGGAAGACGGGCGCGCCGCGCTCGTCGAGGCCGAGATACGCGTGGTGGTGCTCGTCGGCGGCGATCTTCATGTACTCGCGCTCGACGTCCTCCAGTTTCGCGTCCTGCATCATCCAGAACGCGGCCTTCGGGTGGGTGACCCAGGAGTGCAGCAGCACTGCGTCCTTCAGCGGGTCGAGGGGGCGGAACGTGAAGGTCATACGGAGAACTCCTGGAACGCGATGGTCTTCTCGACCGGGTAGTACTCGGTGCCGAGCAGCTCACGGATGATGTACGAGTTCCGGTAAGCGCCCATGCCCAGGTCGGGGCTGGTGATGCTGTGGGTGTGGACTCCCGCGTTCTGCAGGAAGATCCCGCGGCCGGTGACGTCGACGGCGTAGTTGCGGGCGACGTCGAAGTTGCCCTGGGAGTCGTAACGCAGCCGGTCGCGCACGGGCTTCAGGAAGTCCGGCTCGACGTACTTGTAGCCGGTGGCGAGGATCAGGCCCTCGGAGTCCAGCTCGAAGTCCTTGCCCTGCTCCTCCTGGTGGAAGGAGAGCGTGTACGTGCCGTTCTCGTAGCGGGCGCCGGTGAGGGCGGAGTTGGTGAGGAGCCGGGTGGGCACGGGACCGCCGAGGTTCTTCTGGTACAGCAGGTCGAAGATCTCGTTGATCAGATCGCCGTCGATGCCCTTGAACAGGCCCTTCTGCTGGGCGGTGAGGCGGTAGCGGGTCTGCTCCGGAAGCGCGTGGTAGTAGTCGATGTACTCCGGGCTCGTCATCTCCAGCGTGAGCTTGGTGTACTCCAGCGGGAAGAAGCGCGGGGAGCGGGTCACCCAGTTCAGCCGGTAGCCGTGGACGTCGATCTCGCTGAGCAGGTCGTAGTAGATCTCGGCGGCGGACTGGCCGCTGCCGACCAGCGTGATCGACTTCTTCTTCTGCAGCTCCGCCTTGTGCTGCACATAGCGGGAGTTGTGGATGAAGTCGCCGCCCAGGCCCGCGCAGGCGTCCGGGATGTGCGGGGGAGTGCCGGTGCCGAGGACGAGGTGACGGGCGCGGAAGGTCTCACCGGTCGCTGTCTCCACCACGTAGACGTCGCCGTCGTATCTCACCTCGGTGACGGGCGTGCTGAAGCGGACGTTGCTGAGCTTGTTCGCGGCCCAGCGGCAGTAGTCGTCGTACTCGACGCGCAGCGGGTAGAAGTTCTCGCGGATGTAGAACGAGTACAGCCGGCCCTTCTCCTTCAGATAGTTGAGGAAGGAGTACGGGGACGTCGGGTCGGCGAGGGTGACCAGGTCCGACATGAACGGCGTCTGGAGGTGCGCGCCGTCGAGGAACATCCCGGCGTGCCACTCGAAGTCCGGCTTGGACTCGAGGAAGACGCCGGTGAGTTCGTCGATGGGCTCGGTGAGGCAGGCCAGGCCGAGGTTGAAGGGCCCGAGCCCGATCCCCACGAAGTCGTAGGTCTTCGTCGTGGTGTCAGGAAGCGCGGTCAAGGGACTCTCCCAGGTACTGCTCGGCGTGGCCGGCGATCAGATCGAGGACGGCGGCGATGTCGGCCGTCGTGGTCTCGGGGTTGAGCAGGGTGAACTTCAGGTAGTGGCGCCCGGCGACCTTGGTGCCCGCGACCACCGCGTCACCGGAGGCGAACAGGGCCTTGCGGGCGTAGAGGTTGGCCCGGTCGATCTCGGCGGGGTCGGTGACGGTCGCCGGAATGTAGCGGAAGACGAGGGTGGACAGGCTCGGTTCGACGACGACGTCGAAGCGCGGGTCGGCGGCCAGCAGCTTCCAGCCCTCGGCGGCCAGGTCGCACACCTCGTCGAAGAGCCGCCCGATGCCGTCGGCGCCCATGACGCGCAGCGTCATCCACAGCTTGAGCGCGTCGAAGCGGCGGGTGGTCTGCAGCGACTTGTCGACCTGGTTGGGGATGCGCTCCTGCACCATGCGGCGCGGGTTGAGGTACTCCGCGTGGTAGGTGGCGTGCCGCAGCGTGGCGGCGTCCCGCACCAGGACGGCGGAGGAACTCACCGGCTGGAAGAAGGACTTGTGGTAGTCGACGGTGACCGAGTCGGCGCGCTCGATGCCGTCGATGCGGTCCCGGTACTTCAGCGAGGCGAGCAGACCGCAGCCGTAGGCGGCGTCGACGTGCATCCAGGCGCCGTACTGCTCGCACAGCTCGGCGATCTCCGGCAGCGGGTCGATGGAGCCGAAGTCGGTGGTGCCGGCGGTGGCGACGACCGCCATGGGGACGAGCCCGTCCGCCTTGCAGCGCTCCAGCTCGCGAGCGAGGGCGACGGTCTGGAGGCGCTTGTCGTGGTCCACGGGTATGGGCACGACGGCGTCCTGCCCCAGCCCCAGCAGCTTCGCGGACTTCTTCACGCTGAAGTGGCTGACCTCGGAGGCGAAGATGCGCAATGTGGCGAGCGAGTCGGTCTTGGCCTCCTCCCGGGCGAGCAGCAGCGCCTGGAGGTTGGACTGAGTGCCCCCTGAGGTGAACACTCCGTCGGCCGCCGGCCCGAGTCCTATGCGGGCCGCCGTCCAGTCGATGAGCTTGCGCTCGATGAGGGTGCCGCCGGCCGACTGGTCCCAGGTGTCCAGGGAGGAGTTGACGGCGGAGAGCACGGCCTCGCCGAGCACGGCCGGGATGACGACCGGGCAGTTGAGGTGGGCGAGATAGCGGGGGTGGTGGAAGTAGATCGCGTCCCGGAGGTAGACCTCCTCCAGTTCGTCCAGCGCGGCGGTGGTGTCGCCAAGCGGCTGGTCGAGGTCGATCGTGTCGATGCGCGGGGAGAGCGCGTCGACGGTGACTCCGGTGAACGGCCGGTCGGTGGTGGCGAGTTTGGCGGCCACCCGCTCGACTCCTTCGGTCACGGAGCGGCGGTACTGCTCCGCGGTGGTGTCATTGAGCAGGTGCGAGCGCATGTGGGGGTCCTCCGGTGGGGACAGTCCGGTGCGGGAGGGAGCGGTGTTGTCGCGCGGGGCGCGTGATGCGTACGCGACTTAGGTTAGCCTAACCTAAGTCGCGCTGCCTTATTCCGGCCCTCACCGTGACCGTGATCACGCCCACACACTTGGTGACGGAGCGTCAACCCACGGTCCTACTCGCCCTGTTCGCGCAGCTGCTCCTCAGTCAGCCCGCGCCGCCAGTAGCCCACGAAGGTCACGGCTCGCCGGTCGATCCCGCGCTCGGAGACGAAGTGCCGCCGCAGCAGCTTGACGTTCCCGGACTCACCGGCGATCCACACATACGGCCGCTCGGCGGAGGGCAGTTCAGCGGCACGGAGGCCGTCCAGGGCCATGGGGGAGCCCAGGCCGGCGCCGTGCCCGTCCCGCACGAACCAGGTGACCTCGGCGTCGGCCGCGGTCGTGAGGTCGTGGACGTCCCCCGCGTGCGGCACCTCGAGCCAGGCCCGGACGCGGGTCCCGGCAGGCAGCGCCTCGAGGATGGCGGCGGTGGCGGGCAGGGCGGTCTCGTCGGCCCACAGCAGGACGAGGTCGGTGCCGTCGGGCGGCCGGAAGCGAATGGCCCGGTTGTCGGCGACGGCGGGCCCGAGCAGCAGCACCCGGTCGCCGGGAGCGGCTCGGCCGGCCCAACGGGAGGCGGGTCCGGCCTCGATGCCACTCCCGTCGTCCTCGACCCCGTGCAGGACGAAGTCGATGTCGATCTCGGTGGTGACCCCGTCCGCGTCGGCGCGCAGCGCCCGAAGGGTGTACGACCGCATCACCGCGCGCACGTCGTCCGGGAGTTCCCGCCACGCCTGCCACCACCCGTCCCCGAGCTCGATGGGGACGGCGGGCTCTTCCTGCCCGGGGTGGGGCAGGAAGAGCGACAACGACTGATCGAGCCCGTGGGAACGGAACTCCCGCAGTTCGGGTCCACCGAAGGTGACCCGCACCAGGGACGGCGTGAGCCGCCGAGTCCCCAGAACATGCAGCGCGAAGAAACGGAAGGGATTGGCCACGGCGGTGCTCATACGGGGGGCTCCTGTGGTGATCGGGGGGTGAGCCACCTCAGGGGCGCGGGGAACTGCGCGACCAGCCACAACGGACCCGCAGCTCCCCACTCACAGACACCCCCACGGCGCTGAACCGCGGCTCAGCTGACCTTCTTCGCCTTCTCGATCGCAGCCGCCAGGTTCTCCACCAGCGGCACGCACTTGTCGTACGACAGAATCGGCTCGGCCGACCGCGAGATGACCTGCCCCGCCTTCACCGCAGGCAGCTTCTTCCACGTCGCCTCGGTGATGTCCGCCGGCTGGATCGCCGACGACCGGTCGTCCATCATGATGATGTCGGCCTTGTGCTTGTCGACGTTCTCCCAGCTGAGGCTCTCGAACCAGCCGCCGGTGGCCTTCTTGGCCTCCTCGGACGGCTCGACGAAGTTCACGCCGAGCGCCTTGAAGTACTCGAGGTCCACCGACAGGTTGGTCCCGGAGACGTAGAACAGCTCCTGGCTGGCGGAGCCGGCCATCACCTTGATGTCGGGGTGGGCCTTCGCGGCCTTCCGCAGCCGCTCGGACGCGGCCTCGAACCGCTTCTTCGCGTCGACGGCCTTCGCGGCCTTCATGTCGCCGCCGAGCGACTCGGCGAGCTCCCACATGCGCTGCAGCGGCTGGGTGAGCTGACGGTCGTAGACCGAGATGGCGACGCTCGGGGCGAGCTTGGCGATCTTGTCCTTGGACTTCTCGGGGACGTACCAGAGGGTGCCGGCGCTGTCGAAGGTGGTGGAGATGAGGACCTCGGGTGCGAGCGCGGCGTACTTCTCGACGTTGAACTGGTCCCAGATGTTGCCGAGGATGGTCACCTTGCTGATGTCCATGTCGCCGGCCTGGACGTCGGCCTTGCCGTCCTTGGTCTTGGTGGGGCCGAAGACGCCCTTCACCTCGACCCCGTAGTCGTACAGGGCGGCGGCGACACCGGTGAACGCGACGATGTTCGCGGGCACCTTGTCGAGCTTCACGGTCTTGCCGCGGTCGTCCTTGAAGGTCCACGGGCCGGACTTGGCCTCGTCCGCCGAGCCCGAGCCGCCGTCCTTCTTGTCCTCGTCCCCGCAGGCCGTGAGCACGGCGCCGAGTCCGAGAGCGCCGCCGGCGGCGAGCAGTCCGCGACGGGAGAAGCGAGCGGTTCTGGCGTTCGACATGGGTGGGTCTGCTTTCGTGCGTGCGGAGCCGGCGGGTGCACGCTGACGGCCCCTTGGCTGGAAACACGCTTAGGCTAGCCTAACCTCACGTAGTGTCCAGAGGGTGCCCGGCCGCCCTGTACGGTGATCCCGATCACGCAAGGGGGGTTGACCGTGGAGCAGCACGTCAGATGGCACCGCCGCTGGGGCACACCCCTGGCCGCCAACCTGATTCTTGGCGTCGTGGCGATCGTCCCCCTGTGGCTGACGATGATGTTCCTGCTGAGCCACCTCTGGGGCCTGACCCCCCGTGACCCCACGGACAACGACGGCTCGTTGCCCTGGCTGATCGTCCTGACCCTGCTCTGGTCCGTCTTCCTCGCCCTCTGGCTCCCCGTCAACGTCTACGCCCGTCCGAGGACGGGCGTATCGTCCCTCCGCTACTGGACCGTCAGCGCCGGCCTGGCACTGACGCCGATGGTGTTCCTGACGGTGCTGTTCGCCCTGGTGGACGGCTGAGGGCGGGTCAGCCCGCCAGCCCCAGCTCCCGGGCGATCAGCATGCGCTGGACCTCGCTCGTGCCCTCGCCGATCTCCAGGATCTTGGAGTCGCGCCACATGCGGGCGACCGGGTACTCGTTCATGAAGCCGTAGCCGCCGTGGATCTGTGTCGCCTCGCGGGCGTTGTCCACCGCGATCGTCGACGAGTACAGCTTCGCCAGCGCCGCCTCCTTCTTGAAGGGCTCGCCCGCCACCAGGCGGCTGGCCGCGTCGCGCCAGGCGAGGCGGGCCGTGTGGGCCTTCATCTCCATGTCGGCGATCTTGAACTGGATCGCCTGGTTCGCGCCGATCGGCTTGCCGAAGGCGTGGCGTTCCTTGGCGTACTTGACCGACTCGTCCACACAGCCCTGCGCCAGGCCCGTCGCCAGCGCCGCGATCGCGATGCGGCCCTCGTCCAGGATGCGGAGGAACTGCGCGTAGCCCCGGCCCTCCTCGCCCAGCAGGTTCGCCGCCGGCACGCGGACGTCCTGGAAGGACAGCTCCCGCGTGTCCGAGGCGTTCCAGCCGACCTTCGAGTACGGCGCCGCGACCGTGAAGCCCGGCGTGCCGGACGGGACGATGATCGCCGAGATCTGCGGCTTGCCGTCGGGCTTGCGGCCCGTGACCGCCGTGACCGTCACCAGGCCCGTGATGTCCGTGCCCGAGTTGGTGATGAAGCACTTCGTGCCGTTGACGACCCATTCGTTGGTGTCCGGGTCCAGCCGTGCCGTCGTGCGGGTCGCTCCCGCGTCGCTGCCGCCGTCGGGCTCCGTCAGGCCGAACGCGCCCAGGATCTCGCCCGAGCACAGGCGCGGCAGCCACGTGCGCTTCTGCTCCTCCGTGCCGAAGAGGTGGATCGGCATGGCGCCGAGCGACACCCCGGCCTCCAGGGTGATGGCCACCGAGGAGTCGACCCGGGCCAGTTCCTCCAGGGCCACGCCCAGCGCGAAGTAGTCGCCGCCCATGCCGCCGTACTCCTCCGGGAACGGCAGGCCGAACAGCCCCATGCGGCCCATCTCCCGCACGATCTCGTACGGGAACTCATGGCGCTCGTAGAAGTCACCTATCTTCGGCGCCACCACATCGTGCGCGAACTCCTCGACCGTACGGCGGAGTTCTTCCAGTTCGGGGGAGAGCTTGTGGTCCATGTCGTTCACTGCTCCTGGTGGGAGAGGGCTCGTACGGTGCGGGACGGGCTGGGTCGGCCCAGATGCGCGGCCATCCACACGCTGGTGGCGACGAGACGGCCGAGGTCGACCCCGGTGTCGATGCCGAGGCCCTGCAGCATCCACACGAGGTCTTCGGTGGCGAGGTTTCCGGTGGCGGACTTCGCGTAGGGGCAGCCGCCGAGGCCCCCGGCGGAGGAGTCGACGGTCGTCACTCCGTGCCGGAGGGCGGTCAAGGTGTTCGACAACGCCTGGCCGTAGGTGTCGTGGAAGTGGACGCCGACGACGGACACCGGCACACCGGCCTCCTCCAGCGCCGTCAGCAGCGCCTGGACATGGCCCGGGGTCGCCACCCCGATCGTGTCGCCCAGGCTCAGCTCGTCGCAGCCCATGTCCAGCAGGGCCCGGCAGACCTTCACCACCTGCGGGACCGGGACCGGGCCCTCCCACGGGTCGCCGAAGCACATCGACAGATAGCCCCGGACCCCCACGTCCTGCGCCTTCGCCCGGCTCACCACCGGCTCGAACATCGCCAGCGCCTCGTCCACCGTGCGGTTGAGGTTGGCCTTGGCGAAGGACTCCGTGGCGCTGGCGAACACCGCGACGCGGCGGGCGCCGAGCGCCAGGGCGCGGTCCAGGCCGCGTTCGTTGGGGACCAGCACCGGCAGCTCCACCGGCAGGTCCGCGACCGCCGGGTACAGCTGCTCGGCGTCCGCCAGCTGGGGCACCCACTTGGGGTGCACGAAGCTCGTCGCCTCGATCGTGCTCAGGCCCGTCTGCGACAGGCGGCGGACGAACTCCGCCTTCACCTCCGTCGGCACGGTCGCCTTCTCGTTCTGCAGACCGTCCCGCGCGCCGACCTCGTAGATCCGCACGCGCGTGGGCAGGCCCTCGGCCGGTACGGCCATGGGGAGGCCCAGGGCACTCGCGTCCGCTGCCGTCATGACTGCGCCTCCTCCTCCGCGGGTGCGATGACCGCCAGGACCTGGTCCATGGCGACGGTGGTGCCGGGCGCCACGTCCAGTTCGGTGACGGTGCCGGCGTGCGGGGCGGAGATGACGTGCTCCATCTTCATCGCCTCCACCACCAGCAGGCTCTGGCCCGCGGCCACCTCGTCGCCGACGGCGACCTTCACCACCGTCACCGTGCCGGGCATCGGCGCGGTCAGCGAGTCGGCGCCCGCGTGGGCGGCCCGGTTGAGTGACGCGGCGACCGGGTCGTGGTCGCGGACGTGCCAGGCGTCGCCGTCCCGGCCGAGCCAGTCGGCGGCCCGGTGGAAGGTGTGCCGGACGCCGTCCAGCGTCACCGTCACCCGGTCGTCGGCGACCGCCCCGCTGCCGCGCGGGGCGTACTCCACCGGGTCCTGCACCTTCAGCGGGAACACCACGGGTTTCCGCTCGCCGCCCAGGCGCCAGCCGTCCGGAACCGAGAACGGGTCCGTCCAGCCGTCGCCGCGCGGGCGCAGCGCGTCCAGGCGTACGGCCGCCGCCGCCTCGTAGACCTCGTCGGGTACGTCCGTGACGACCAGGGAGTCCACCTCGCGCTCCACGAGCCCGGTGTCCATGTCGCCGCTGACGACGGCCGGGTGCGCCAGCAGCCGCCGCAGGAACCCGGCGTTGGTCTGCACGCCCAGCGTGACCGTCTCCGCGAGGGCGGCCCTCAGCTTGCGCAGCGCGGTCGCGCGGTCGGGGCCGTAGGCGATGACCTTGGACAGCATCGGGTCGTAGAGGCTGCCGACCTCCGTGCCCTCGCTGAGCCCGGAGTCGGTGCGCACGCCGTCGCCCTGGGGCTCGTGCAGCTTCAGCACCGTGCCGCCGGAGGGGAGGAAGCCGCGTGCCGGGTCCTCGGCGCAGATGCGGGCCTCCACCGCGTGACCGGTGAGCCGTACGTCCTCCTGCGCGAAGCCCAGCGGCTCGCCCGCCGCCACCCGCAGCTGCCACTCCACCAGGTCGAGTCCTGTGATGAGCTCGGTGACCGGGTGTTCCACCTGGAGGCGGGTGTTCATCTCCATGAAGTAGTACGACGACGGGTCGCCGCCGGGGACGATGAACTCCACCGTGCCCGCGCCCCGGTAGCCGCAGGAGCGGGCCGCCTGGACCGCCGCCTCGCCCATCGCCGCGCGGGTCGCCTCGTCGAGGAGCACACTCGGCGCCTCCTCGATGATCTTCTGGTGGCGGCGCTGGAGGGAGCACTCGCGCTCGCCCAGATGCACCACGTGGCCGTGGCCGTCGGCCAGGACCTGGATCTCGATGTGCCGGGGGCGGTCGATCCAGCGCTCCACCAGGAGCGTGTCGTCGCCGAAGGAGGCGCGGGCCTCGCGGCGGGCGGCGGCGATCTCGTCGGCCAGCTTCGCCTCGTCCCGCACCAGGCGCATGCCCTTGCCGCCGCCGCCCGCGGAGGGCTTCAGCAGCACCGGCACGCCGATCTCACGGGCGGCCCCGGCGAGCTGCTCGTCCGTCAGGCCGCTGCCGCTGGAGCCGGGCACCACCGGGACACCGGCCGCCTTCACCGTCTCCTTGGCGCGGATCTTGTCGCCCATCAGGGCGATCGCGTCGGCCGGGGGACCGATGAACACCAGGCCCGCCTCGGCGCACGCGCGCGCGAAGCCGGCGTTCTCGGCGAGGAAGCCGTACCCGGGGTGGACCGCCTGGGCGCCGGTGCGCGCGGCGGCCTCCAGCAGCCGCTCCACCGACAGATAGCTCTCGGAAGCGGGGGCAGGGCCGATCCGCACCGCCGTGTCGGCCTCGCGTACATGCCGGGCGTCGGCGTCCGCGTCGGAGAAGACGGCCACCGAGCGCACACCCATCGAGCGCAGGGTGCGGATGACGCGGCAGGCGATCTCGCCGCGGTTGGCCACCAGAACTGTCTCGAACATCGTCGTCCGTCCCCTCACATCCGGAAGACGCCGAACTGGGGGTCACCCAGGGGCGCGTTGGCGCAGGCGGTCAGGGCCAGGCCCAGCACCTGGCGGGTGTCGAGGGGGTCGATGACCCCGTCGTCCCAGAGGCGGGCCGTCGCGTAGTAAGCGTTCCCCTGGCGCTCGTACTGCGCACGGATCGGCGCCTTGAAGGCCTCTTCGTCCTCCGCGGGCCACTCCTCGCCGCGCGCCTCCAGCTGGTCCCGCTTGACGGTCGCGAGCACGGACGCGGCCTGCTCGCCGCCCATGACCGAGATCTTGGCGTTGGGCCACATCCACAGGAAGCGGGGGGAGTAGGCCCGGCCGCACATCGAGTAGTTGCCCGCGCCGTACGACCCGCCGACCACCACCGTCAGCTTCGGCACGCGGGTGCAGGCGACCGCGGTGACCATCTTGGCGCCGTGCTTGGCGATGCCGCCCGCCTCGTAGTCGCGGCCCACCATGAAGCCGGAGATGTTCTGCAGGAACACCAGCGGGATGCCGCGCTGGTCGCACAGCTCGATGAAGTGGGCGCCCTTCTGGGCGGACTCGGAGAACAGGATGCCGTTGTTGGCGACGATCCCCACCGGGTGGCCGTGGATCCGGGCGAAGCCGGTGACCAGGGTCTGCCCGAACTCCGACTTGAACTCGGCGAAACGGGAGCCGTCCACGACCCGCGCGATGATCTCGCGCACGTCGTAGGGGGTGCGGGAGTCGACCGGCACCGCGCCGTACAGCCCCGCCGGGTCGACCTTCGGCTCGACGGCCGGCTCGACCTGCCAGGGGAGGGAGCCCCGCGCGGGGAGCGTGGAGACGATCGTGCGGACGATACGGAGCGCGTGTGCGTCGTCCTCCGCGAGATGGTCGGTCACACCGGACACACGCGCGTGCACCTCGCCGCCGCCCAGCTCCTCCGCCGTCACCACCTCACCGGTGGCCGCCTTCACCAGCGGGGGCCCGCCGAGGAAGATCGTGCCCTGGTTGCGGACGATCACCGCCTCGTCGCTCATCGCCGGGACGTACGCCCCGCCCGCCGTGCAGGAGCCCAGCACCGCCGCGATCTGCGGGATCCCGGCGCCCGACATCCGGGCCTGGTTGTAGAAGATCCGCCCGAAGTGGTCCCGGTCCGGGAACACCTCGTCCTGCATCGGCAGGAAGGCGCCGCCGGAGTCCACCAGGTAGACGCAGGGCAGGCGGTTGTCGAGGGCCACCTCCTGCGCGCGGAGGTGCTTCTTCACCGTCATCGGGTAGTACGTGCCGCCCTTGACCGTGGCGTCGTTCGCGACGATCACGCACTCCCGGCCGCTGACCCGGCCGATCCCGGCGATCACCCCCGCCGCCGGGGCCTGTCCCTCGTACATCCCGTCGGCCGCCAGCGGGGCCAGCTCCAGGAAGGGCGAGCCGGGGTCGAGGAGGGTGTCCACGCGGTCGCGCGGGAGCAGCTTGCCCCGCGCGGTGTGCCGCGCCCGCGCCTTCTCGCCGCCGCCGAGCCTGGCCGCGGCCAGCTTGGCGCGCAGCTCCTCGACGAGGGCGCGGTGCGCCTCCTCGTTGGCCCGAAAGGCCTCCGACGCGGGGTCGGCCGCGCTGTGAAGCTCCGGTGCCTCGTGCATCCTTGCGGTCCCCTCACCTTGTTAATGAGCGTTAACGCATTTCCTTCAGGTTAACGACCGCTAACCTCCCTGTCTAGAATCGTCTGCATGGCCACCAGAACCGACGCCCCCACCCGCCGCGAGCAGATCCTCAAGGAGGCCGCCCGCCTGTTCGCCGAGCGCGGTTTCCACGGCGTCGGGGTGGACGAGATAGGCGCCGCCGTCGGCATCAGCGGACCCGGCCTCTACCGGCACTTCGCGGGCAAGGACGCGATGCTCGCGGAGCTGCTGGTGGGGATCAGCGGGCAGCTGCTGACGGGGGCGAAGCGACGTCTGGCGGAGGCCGACGGGGTGCCGGCCGAGGAGGTCCTCGACTCGCTGATCGAGGGGCACATCGACTTCGCGCTCGACGACCGTCCCCTCATCACCCTGCACGACCGTGAGCTGGACCGCCTCCGGGACAGCGACCGCAAGCTGGTGCGCCAGTTGCAGCGGCAGTACGTCGAGCTGTGGGTGGCGGTGGTCCGCGAGGTCTACCCGGAGCTCACCGAGCCCGCCGCCCGTTCGGCGGTGCACTCGGTGTTCGGGCTGCTCAACTCCACCCCGCACCTCGGCCGCCCCGGCTCCCTGCCCGGCCGGACGACGACGGCGCAGCTGCTGCACCGGATGGCGCGCGGGGCGTTCGCGGCGGCGGGCACGCGCTGACCCGCGGGGCGTGAGGAGCGCGCCGGCGTCCTCGGCGTGACGAGCGTTACGGGGCCACCACCCTTTACGGCCATGGATACTGGCCGGTATCTTCGGTTCTGAGCAAGCGCTTAGACATGACCGAGTTCGTGGAGGTGGCGGAGTGCGCCGTACGGTTTTCAACGAGGATCACGAGGCGTTCCGGGAGACCGTCCGCGCCTTCATCGAGGCAGAGGTCGTTCCCGTCTACGACGAGTGGTTCGCGGCCGGCCAGGCGCCGCGCGACTTCTACTACAAGCTCGGTGAGCTGGGCATCTTCGGCATCAGCGTGCCCGAGGAGTTCGGCGGCGCGGGCATGGACACCCACAAGTTCGAGGCCGTCCTGTACGAGGAGACCTCCCGCGCGGGCGTCATGTTCGGCGGCTCCGGCGTGCATGTGCTGCTCGCCCTGCCCTACCTGAAGATGCTCGCCACCGACGAGCAGAAGAAGCGCTTCCTGCCGAAGTTCGTCACCGGCGAGGAGATGTGGGCCATCGCGATGACCGAGCCGGGCACCGGCTCCGACCTCGCGGGCATGAAGACCACCGCCAAGCTGAGCGAGGACGGCTCCCACTACGTCCTCAACGGCGCCAAGACCTTCATCACCGGCGGCGTCCACGCCGACAAGGTGATCGTCTGCGCCCGCACCGCCGCGCCCACCGCCGAGGACCGCCGCCACGGCATCTCCCTGTTCGCCGTGGACACCAAGTCCGAGGGCTACTCGGTCGGCCGCAAGCTGGACAAGCTGGGCCTGAAGGTCTCCGACACCGCCGAGCTGGCGTTCGTCGACGTCAAGGTGCCGGTCGAGGACCTGCTCGGCGAGGAGAACAAGGGCTTCTACTACCTCGGCCACAACCTGGCCTCCGAGCGCTGGGGCATCGCCTACGGCGCCTACGCGCAGGCCGCCGCCGCCGTCCGGTTCGCCAAGCAGTACGTCCAGGAGCGCACCGTCTTCGGCAAGCCGGTCGCCCACTTCCAGAACACCAAGTTCGAGCTGGCCGCCTGCCAGGCCGAGGTGGACGCCGCCCAGGCCGTCGCCGACCGCGCCCTGGAGGCCCTGGACGCCGGTGAGCTCACGCCCGCCGAGGCCGCCAGCGCCAAGCTGTTCTGCACCGAGGTCGCCCACCGCGTCATCGACCGCTGCCTGCAGCTGCACGGCGGCTACGGCTACATGAACGAGTACCCGATCGCCCGCCTGTACGCGGACAACCGCGTCAACCGCATCTACGGCGGCACCAGCGAGATCATGAAGACGATCATCGCCAAGGACATGGGGCTGTAGTCACCGCGAAATCCCTGCCGTATACAACTGACCTCATGAGTCAGGCACTCCAGGAGCTCCTCGATCTGCTCGACCTCGAGCAGATCGAGGAGAACATCTTCCGCGGCCGGTCCCGGTCCGCCGTCGTCCCGCGTGTCTTCGGCGGGCAGGTGGCGGCGCAGGCGCTCGTCGCCGCCGGGCGTACGGTCCCCGAGGACCGGCACGCGCACTCCCTGCACGCGTACTTCCTGCGCCCCGGCGACCCGGGCGCGCCCATCGTGTACTCGGTGGACCGCATCCGTGACGGGCGCTCCTTCACCACCCGCCGGGTGGTCGCGGTCCAGCACGGCAAGCCGATCTTCCATCTCTCGGCGTCGTTCCAGACGTACGAGGAGGGACTGGACCACCAGGAGCCGATGCCGCCCGCGCCGGACCCGGCCACGCTGCCCACCGGCGAGGAACGGCTGCGCGGCTATCCGCACCTGCCCGCCGACACGGTCGAACGGTTCATCGAGGCACGCGCGGCGGTCGACCTGCGCTACGTCGACGACCCGCCGTTCGGCAGCTTCGGCGAACCGCGCGAACCGCACTCACAGGTGTGGTTCCGCACCAACGGCAAACTGGCCGACGACCCTCTGCTCCACGTCGTCCTCGCCACGTACGTCTCCGACATGACCCTGCTCGACTCCGTGCTGCTCGCGCACGGGCGCGGCGGCTGGGCGGTCGGTGACGTGGTGGGCGCCTCGCTGGACCACGCGATGTGGTTCCACCGGCCGTTCCGGGCCGACGAGTGGCTGCTGTACGACCAGCACTCCCCGTCGGCCTCCGGCGGCCGGGGTCTCGGTCAGGCGCGGATCTACACCCAGGACGGCCGCCTCGCCATCTCGGTCATCCAGGAGGGCGTGGTCCGCGTCCCGCGCGACTAGCGCCCTCCTGGTCCGGCCCCTCTGGGCCCCTACTGGTCCAGCCCCGCCTCCGCCAGCAGGTACGCCGTCATCGGGTCGTAGTGGCGGGGGCTGAGGACGTGGTCGTCGAGGGGGACCACCACCTGGACGGTGCCCTCCGCCTCCGCGATGAACAGGGCCGGGTCGTTGCAGTCGGCGTAGCCGACCGAGTCGACGCCGTGCTGTCCCGCGTAGCCCGCCCAGCCGTGGTCGGCGACGACCAGGTCGGGAAGCGGGCGGCCCTCGCGCTCCAGGGCGGTGAGGATGGCCTTCATCGGCTCGCCGGAGTGGGTGTGCCAGAGGGTGGCGCCGTGTTCGAGCATCGCCACGTCCGCGAACTGCATCACGTAGCCCTCGTCCGTGGCCAGCCCGTCAGGGATCACCACGATCTCGCAGCCGGCCGCGCGCAGGGCGTCGGCGGTGGCGCGGTGCACGTCCAGCAGGCCGCCGGGGTGGCCGGTGGCGAACAGCACCCGCTGCTGCCCGTCGGCCGCCTTGCGCAGCCGGCCCGCCATGCGCTCCAGACCGGCCACGGTCAGTTCGGGGTCGATGGTGTCCTGGCCGTAGCGGTACTCCGGGTCGTCGTTGACGCCGACGCGCTCCGCCATCACCGCGAGCACGTCCTGCTCGTCGCTCCAGCGGTCGCCGAGTTCCAGACCCAGCCAGAAGTGGCGGTCGCCGTTGGCCAGCTTGCGGTAGTGGGAGAGGTTGTTCTCGCGCGGTGTGGCGACATCGCCCGCGATGCGGGTGGCGATCAGGTGCTGGATGAGCTCGGCGCGGCTGGGTGTCCCGGATATCGGCATGCCCACCATTGTGAGGCAGCGGGCGGTGGGCGTCCCTGACGTATCGAGCGCTGGGACGTGCGTCACGTACTCAGACGACTACGTACGGATACTCAGGCCCGTTTCAGCGCGAACCAGAGCTCCATGCGGACGTCCGGGTCGTCCAGGTCGGCGTCCAGGAGGGTCGCGCAGCGGGCGATGCGCTGCCGCACGGTGTTGCGGTGCACGGACAGGGCGACGGCGGTGCGGTCCCAACTGCCGTGCAGCGAGAGCCAGGTGCGCAGGGTGTCCGTGAGGGCCGGGTTGCCGCCGAGGGGTGCGAGGAGCGCGCGGGCGTGGGCGTCGGCGTCGGGCGGGGGGATGAGGTCGGTGACGGCGGGGCGGTCACCGTGCCGGACCAGAGGGGCGCGGGTGGCACGGGCGCGGGCCAGGGCGCGGGCGGCCTCGGTGTCGGCGGCGGGCCAGTCGGAGGGGGTGGCGGGGGCGCTGACGCCGAGGGTCCAGCCGGGGAGCGCGTCCAATTGCCGGTCGCCCGGGACAAGGACGCGTACGACGTCGTCGGTGAGGTCGACGAGTGCGGAGCCCAGGGCGGCGCCGAGGGCGGATGCGGCCAGGGCGTCCGGCGCCGTCTGTGTGGTGGGGCCGGCGTGGACGACGCGCCAACGGTCGCCGCCGAGCAGGGGGGCCACGTCCTGAGGGTCGCTTCCCAGGAGGACTCGTACCAGGGCGGAGGAGCGGGCGGCGCCGGTCGCGCTCTGATGCTCTCCCGTCAGCAGAGACAGCAGTACGGCGGCGACGGAGGCGATGGTGTGGTCGGTGGATTCGCGGTGGGGGGTGGCTACGGCGAGGACGAAGCCGTTCTCTGCGCCGAGGGCGTAGGCGGCGAGGTGGGTGTCGACGAGGGTGTCTGTGGCGCTCGCTGGGTGGGGGCTGGGCGGGGGAGGGGTCGCCTGCCCGCGCTCGCCGGGTGCCTCCCCCACTCTCGGCTTCGCTCGAGCGGGGGGACCCCCATCACCCACCCTCCCCCACTCTCGGCTGCGCTCGAGCGGGGGGACCCCCATCGCCGCAGCGGCCCGACCGCCCGCAGCCATGTCGCTCCAGACCGCTGGGCGTACCACCTCGGCCAGGCTCGCCAACCCCGCCCTCACTTCCGGGCTCTGCTCCCGCCCTGCCGACGCCAGTTCCGTGCTCTCCGGGCCGTACAGCACGGCGTAGCCGTTCAGGCGCGTCGCCAGTTGTCGTAGCACCGACGGGATCGGGTCCGGGCGGGAGGCCGCTGTGGCCAGGCTCTGCTGGGCCTCTGTCACGCGGCGGAGTTCCGCCACGCGGGCGCGGGCCATCAGCTGCCAGACCGCTCGGGCCACGCCCGAGAACGTGGTGCGGGGCGGGACCTCCAGGAGGGGGAGGCCGTGGAGGTCGCAGGACTCCACCAGCGCGCCCGGGACCGTGTCGTGCAGCGGGGCCAGGCCGAAACCGAGCGCCGCGCCGCCTGCCGCGACGATGCGGGAGACGTACGCGTCGAAGTAGCCCGTGCCCGCGCCGTCGGGGATGTGGACGCCCGCTGTCAGCAGCAGCTCGCCGCCCAGGAGGTACGGGTACGGGTCCGCCATCTCCGAGGTGTGCGCCCAGTGGATCACGATGCCGGGGTCGGTGGGCCCGGCGATGCGGCGCAGGCCGAGGTCCTCGCGGGCCAGGAGGGCTTCCAGGGGCACCGGTGGTGTCGGCGGAACCGTGGGATCCGGCATGGTGGACGTTTCCTCCATTCCATTCGGCCCGTATGGATGAAACGTACACTTCGCAGTCGCTTTCCGGCCACCTAAGGTCGGGTCAGACCGGCAGCCCGCGGGTACGGGCGGATGTCCCCGCGACGAGCCACCGGACACCTTCCATCAGCACGACACGCCACCGAGAGTGCGCGAAGGAGGCCCCCGTATGGCCGTCGACTACCTGGTCATCGTCGTCTATCTGGCCGGCATGCTGGCCATGGGCTGGTGGGGCATGCGCCGCGCCAAGTCCAAGAGCGAGTTCCTGGTCGCGGGGCGGCGGCTCGGGCCCGCCATGTACTCCGGCACCATGGCCGCCATCGTCCTCGGCGGTGCCTCCACCATCGGCGGTGTGGGCCTCGGCTACCAGTACGGCCTGTCCGGCGCCTGGATGGTCTTCACCATCGGCCTCGGCCTGCTCGCGCTGAGCATCTTCTTCTCCGCCCGCATCGCCCGCCTGAAGGTCTACACCGTCTCCGAGATGCTCGACCTGCGCTACGGCGGCCGGGCGGGCGTCATCTCCGGTGTCGTCATGTGGGCGTACACGCTGATGCTGGCGGTGACCTCCACCATCGCCTACGCCACGATCTTCGACGTCCTGTTCGACATCAACCGCACCCTCGCCATCGTCCTCGGCGGCTCCATCGTCGTCGCGTACTCCACGCTCGGCGGCATGTGGTCCATCACGCTGACCGACATGGTGCAGTTCGTCGTCAAGACGATCGGCGTGCTGCTCCTGCTGCTGCCGATCGCCGTCGTCAAGGCGGGCGGCTTCAGCGAGATGAAGGCCCAGCTGCCCACCGAGTACTTCGACCCGCTGGGCATCGGCGGCGAGACGATCTTCACCTATGTGCTGATCTACACCTTCGGCATGCTGATCGGCCAGGACATCTGGCAGCGCGTGTTCACCGCCCGCAGCGACACCACCGCCAAGTGGGGCGGCACCGTCGCCGGCACCTACTGCCTGGCCTACGCCGTCGCCGGCGCGGTGATCGGCACGGCCGCCAAGGTGATGTACCCGAAGCTCGCCAGCCCCGACGACGCCTTCGCCACCATCGTCAAGGACGAACTGCCGATGGGGGTGCGCGGCCTGGTCCTCGCCGCCGCCCTGGCCGCGGTGATGTCGACCTCCTCCGGCGCGCTCATCGCCTGCGCCACCGTCGCCAACAACGACATCTGGTCCCGGCTGCGCGGCATCGTCAAGCCGTCCGGCGCGGAGCACGACGAGGTCAAGGGCAACCGTGCCTTCATCCTGATCATGGGTGTGGCGGTGATCGCCACGTCCATCGCGCTCAACAACGTCGTCGAGGCGCTGACGGTCGCGTACAACCTGCTCGTCGGCGGGCTGCTCGTGCCGATCCTCGGCGGGCTGCTGTGGAAGCGCGGCACCGCGCAGGGCGCGCTGGCGGCCGTCGCCGTCGGCGGTCTCGCGGTGCTCGGCCTGATGGCGGCCTACGGCATCCTCGCCAACGAGCCCATCTACTACGGCCTCCTCGCCTCCCTCGCCGCCTACGTCGTGGTCTCCCTGGCCACCCCGGCGACCGACGCGGCCGTCCTCGCCGTCTGGCGTGAACGGCTCGCCGGGCGCGGCGGCCCCGAAACCGAATCCGTGTCCGAAGCCGTGCCCGCGGCCCAGTAGAGTCGGTGGGCAAGCAGTACATACGCGACGAAGCGTAGGAAAGAAGGCAGTTTCATGAGCAGCAACGAGACACCCCGCGGCCCCGTCGACTCCTCCCGCATCCCGCGGTACGCCGGCCCCGCGACGTTCGCCCGGCTGCCCCGGCTCGACGAGGTCGGCACCGCCGACGTCGCCGTGGTGGGCGTACCGTTCGACTCGGGTGTCTCGTACCGGCCGGGCGCCCGCTTCGGCGGCAACGCGATCCGCGAGGCGTCCCGGCTGCTGCGCCCCTACAACCCGGCGCAGGACGCCTCCCCGTTCGCCCTCGCGCAGGTCGCGGACGGCGGCGACATCGCCGTGAACCCGTTCAACATCAACGAGGCCGTGGAGACCGTCGAGGCCGCCGCCGACGACCTGCTCGGCACCGGCGCCCGCCTGATGACCCTCGGCGGCGACCACACCATCGCCCTGCCGCTGCTGCGGTCGGTGGCGAAGAGGCACGGCCCCGTCGCCCTGCTCCACTTCGACGCCCACCTGGACACCTGGGACACCTACTTCGGCGCCGAGTACACCCACGGCACCCCGTTCCGCCGGGCGGTGGAGGAGGGCATCCTCGACACCTCCGCCCTGTCCCACGTCGGCACCCGCGGCCCGCTCTACGGCAAGCAGGACCTCACCGACGACGAGAAGATGGGCTTCGGCATCGTCACCTCCGCGGACGTCTACCGCCGGGGTGCCGATGAGGTCGCCGACCAGCTGCGCCAGCGCATCGGCGACCGCCCCCTGTACATCTCCATCGACATCGACTGCCTCGACCCCGCCCACGCGCCGGGCACGGGCACCCCGGAGGCGGGCGGCATGACCTCCCGCGAGCTGCTGGAGATCCTGCGCGGACTCGCCTCCTGCAACCTGGTCTCGGCGGACGTCGTCGAGGTGGCCCCCGCCTACGACCACGCCGAGATCACGTCGGTCGCCGCGTCCCACACGGCGTACGAGCTGACCACGATCATGTCCCGCCAGATCGCCGAGGCGCGCAAGGAGAACGAGAGCAAGTGACGCACGACCACGACCTGGTACTCCGCCCGACGCCGGCCCAGACGGAGGCCGCGCTGAACCCTCCCCCCGGCCGCAACGGCGGAGACCTGGTCGTGGAGACCCTGGCCGGGCTCGGTGCGACCACCGTCTTCGGACTGCCCGGCCAGCACGCCCTCGGCATGTTCGACGCCCTGCGCCGCTCCGACCTCAGGTACGTCGGTCTGCGGGTGGAGAACAACGCGGGCTTCGCGGCGGACGCGTACGGCCGGATCACCGGCGAGGCCGCCCCGCTGCTGCTATCGACGGGCCCCGGCGCGCTCACCTCCCTGGCCGCGCTTCAGGAGGCGGCGGCGGCCTCGGCTCCGGTGCTGGCGATCAGCAGCCAGATCCCGACGGCGGGCCTCGGCGGCGGCCGCCACGGCTACCTGCACGAACTGCCCGACCAGGCGGCGTCCTTCCGGGGCGTGGTCAAGTCCGTCCACACGGTCCGTACGCAGTCCCAGATCCCGTCGGCGATCGCCGCGGCCTGGAAGTCGGCGCTGACCGCCCCGCACGGCCCGGTGTGGGTGGAGATCCCGCAGGACGTCCTGCTCGCGGAGACGACGCTGCCGGTGGTGACGGCGATGGACGCGACGCCGGACGAGCTGCCCCCGCGCCCCGAACTCACCGCCGTGGCCGCCCACTTGCTGTCCTCCGCCACCCGCCCGGCGATCATCGCGGGCGGGGGAGTGGTCCGCGCGGACGCCTCCGGCAAGCTGAGGCAGCTGGCCGAACGCCTCCAGGCCCCGGTCGTCACGACCTTCGGCGGCAAGGGCGCGTTCCCGTGGAACCACCCCCTGTCTGCGCAGTCCTGGCTGGAGGACCGCCACACCACGGACTTCCTGGAGGACGCGGACGTCCTGCTGGTGGTCGGCTCGGGCCTCGGCGAACTGTCCTCGAACTACCACACGTTCAAGCCCCGCGGCCGGGTCGTCCAGATCGAGGCCGACGCCGGCAAGCTGGAGTCCAACCACCCGGCCCTCGGCATCCACGCGGACGCCCGCCTCGCGCTCCAGGCCCTGCTGGAGACGGTTCAGCCGCGCGAGGACGCGAGCGCACCCGAGCGGGTCCGCACGCTGCTCGCGCAGGTCGCCGATCGCATCGCGTCGCAGGAACTCACCCTGGAGCAGGAGGTCTTGGCGTCGGTCCGCCGTGCCCTGCCCGCCGACTCGCCCTCCTTCTGGGACATGACCATCCTGGCCTACTGGGCCTGGTCCGCCTTCGACGCCAAGGGCCCCAACCTGCTGCACTCCGCCCAGGGCGCGGGCGGCCTCGGCTACGGCTTCCCGGCCGCCCTCGGCGCCGCGGTCGCCGACCCCACGCGCCCGGTCCTCGCCGTCTCGGGCGACGGCGGCGCCCTGTACTCCATCGCCGAGCTGGCCACGGCCCGCCAGTACGACCTGGACGTCACGTGGCTCATCGTCGACGACGGCGGCTACGGCATCCTCCGCGAGTACATGACCGACGCGTTCGGCCAGGCGACGGCGACGGAACTGACCCGCCCGGACTATGTGGCACTGGCGGAGTCCTTCGGCGTACCGGGCGTGCGGACGACTCCCGAGACCTTGGACCAGGACCTCGCGAAGGCCCTGACGTCCCCGGGCCCCTCCGTGGTCGTCCTCCCGGCGGTCCTGCGGATGTTCGCGCCTACGCATCTGGGGTGAGGGCGGGCGGGAGCTGTTCGCGGACCCAGGCGGGATCGGGGTTGGTGTGCGCCTGGCCCGCCACGACGACGGTCGGCACGGTCTCGTTGCCGTCGTTGGCCGCCCGCACCGCCGCAGCTCCCGCTGGGTCCCGCCAGATGTTGACCCAGTGCGCCTGACGTGCGCGGCGGCCCAGCCGGAGGCGCAGCCGCATGCAGTACGTGCAGCCCGGCCGCCAGAAGACGACCGGTCGGCCGTCGACCGCGCTACGGCGTCGTGCCTCCTCCGCGCCGACCGACCTCGGGAAGATCAGGGGCGAGTGCACGCCCGCGAGCGCCAGGGACGCCACCAGGAGTGCCGCGGCTGTACCGGGGTTCCCGTTGGCGAGCAGCCCCGTCGCCACGGCTGAGCCGCCGAGCAGCAGCAGTGCCGGCAGGATCCACACGCGCATCATGCCGACGCAGGCTACCGATTAGCCGGAATGCCCGTGCGAGCAAGCCGATTCACTTGGACATGATGAAGTCCAGGGCCAGGCCCGAAGCGGTGGTCCAGTAGGTGATCAGCCGGCCGTCGTCCGCGTACAGGGGCTCGACCGGCAGCGGGACGTCTATCGGCTTGCTCGTGGTGCTGCCGGGCTCGGGGCCTTGGAGGGTGAGGGCGAGGGGGGTCACCTCGTACTCGTCCCTGCCACCGCCGGCGACGAGCAGAGCCGCGTGGTGCAGGGCGTGGCACAGTCGCTGAGGCGCTTCTCGGCCTGAGAGGGGCTCTTGGTGGGGGAGGGGCTCTCGGCCTGGGAAGGCTTATCGGTCCCGGACGGCTTCGCGCTGCCCGGCTCCTCGGTCGCGAGAGGCATATGCTTTATATGGACGCCACATAGGGAGGATATGCCGATGTCGAATCTGTACGTGGAGGTCGACGACGACGCCCTGAGCGAGGCCGCCGAGATACTGGGAACCAAGACCAAGAAGGACACGGTCAACGCGGCGTTGCTGGAGGTCGCCAAGCGACGTCGCAGGCTGAAGGCGCTGGAGGAACTCGCCGGGATGGGTGAGCGCGGCGACTTCGACGCGCTGCTGGGCAAGGAGAACTACCGCCGGTGAGCCCCGTGCAGTACCTCATCGACACGTCCGCTGTGGTGCGCATCCTGACCGTCAAGAGCGTGCGCGAACAGTGGACCGATCACCTGGTCGAAGGGGTGGTGGGGCTGTGCGACGTCACCGAGCTGGAGCTGCTCCACTCGGCCCGGTCCCTCGTCGACCGCCTGGCCAAGGAACAGCTCTTCGCCGAGCTCTTCAACTGGGTGCCCATGCCCGACGGCGTCTACCAGCGGGCCCGAGCCGTGCAGCGCGATCTCACGGAGTCCGGCGCGCACCGTAGCGCTGGGGCCGTCGATCTGCTGGTGGCCGCCGCCGCGGAACTGTCCGGGCTCACGGTGCTGCACTACGACACCGACTTCGAGACCGTGGCCAAAGTGACCGGTCAGCCCACGTGGTGGGTGGCGCCTGCTGGGACGTTGTAGCAGCACGCCCTCGATTGTTGCGGAGGGATGAAATCCGCCCCCGAGCGCGTTGGTGCCTTCCGGTAGATCAGGCAGACCGGAAGATCACGGAGGGCACCCGCGTGGACGCGCAACGGGGATGGGCACGGCGACTGGCCGGATACGCGTGGCGCCATCCCAAGGACGTCGTCCTGGCCCTGGGCTCCTCCCTCGGCGGCATGGCCGTGATGGCCCTGGTGCCGCTGATCACCAAGGTGATCATCGATGACGTCATCGGCGACCACAGCCGCGCGATGATGCCCTGGGCCGGCGCCCTGATCGGTGCCGCGCTCCTCGTCTACGTCCTCACCTACATCCGCCGCTACTACGGCGGCCGGCTCGCCCTCGACGTCCAGCACGACCTGCGGACCGAGATGTACCGGGCGATCACCCGGCTCGACGGCCGCCGCCAGGACGAGCTGTCCACCGGGCAGGTCGTCGGGCGGGCGACCAGCGACCTCCAGCTGATCCAGGGTCTGCTGTTCATGCTGCCGATGACCATCGGCAACATCCTGCTGTTCCTGATCTCGCTGGGGATCATGGCGTCGCTGTCCCTGCCGCTCACCCTCGTCGCGCTCGCCGTCGCCCCCGCCCTGTGGTGGATCGCCAAGCGCAGCCGCACCCGGCTGCACCCCTCCACCTGGTACGCGCAGGCCCAGGCCGCCGCCGTCGCCGGGGTGGTCGACGGGGCGGTCAGCGGCGTCCGTGTGGTCAAGGGCTTCGGTCAGGAGGAGCAGGAGACCGGCAAGCTGCGCGAGGTCGGCCGGCGGCTGTACGCGGCGCGGCTGCGCACCATCCGCCTGAACTCCCGGTACACCCCCGCCCTGCAGGCCGTCCCCGCGCTCGGCCAGGTGGCGATGCTCGCCCTCGGCGGCTGGCTCGCCGTGCGCGGGCACATCACGCTCGGCACCTTCGTCGCCTTCTCCACCTACCTCGCCCAGCTCGTCGGCCCGGTGCGGATGCTCGCCGTGGTCCTCACCGTCGGCCAGCAGGCCCGCGCGGGCACCGAGCGCGTCCTGGAGCTGATCGACACCGAGCCGTCCCTGACCGACGGCACCAAGGACCTCCCCACCGACGCGCCCGCGACCGTCGAGTTCGACGACGTCTCCTTCGGCTACGACCCCGAGCACCCGGTCCTGGACGGCCTGTCCTTCGAGATCCGCCCCGGCGAGACCCTGGCCGTCGTCGGCGCCTCGGGCTCCGGCAAGTCCACCGTCTCCCTGCTCCTGCCGCGTTTCTACGACGTCACGGGCGGCGCGGTCCTCGTCGGCGGGCACGACGTGCGCGAGCTGACCACCGAGTCGCTGCGCGCCGCGATCGGCCTGGTCCCCGAGGACTCCTTCCTGTTCTCCGACACCGTGCGCAACAACATCGCGTACGGCCGCCCGGACGCCACCGAGGAGCAGATCGTCGCCGCCGCCCGCGCGGCCCAGGCGGACCGGTTCATCGCCGAGCTGCCCGACGGCTACGACACCACGGTCGGCGAGCACGGCCTGACCCTCTCCGGCGGCCAGCGCCAGCGCATCGCGCTCGCCCGCGCGATCCTCACCGACCCGCGCCTGCTGGTCCTCGACGACGCCACCTCCGCCGTGGACGCCCGCGTCGAGCACGAGATCCACGAGGCGCTCAAGGAGGTCATGCGGGGCCGTACGACCCTGCTGATCGCCCACCGCCGCTCCACCCTCAACCTCGCCGACCGTATCGCCGTCCTCGACGCCGGCCGGCTCGCCGACCTCGGCACCCACGAGGAACTCCAGCGCCGCTCACCCCTGTACCGCCGCCTGCTCACCGACCCCGACGAGCTCGGGGGCGTCTCCCCGGGCCACACCCCGCCCGCCGAGCCGCAGCAGGAGGACACCTCCGTCCGCGCGGAGCTGGACGCCGAGTTCGACGCCGAGCGCGGGGTCACCCCCCGGCTGTGGACGGGCGACCGCGAGCCGAAGGACACCGCTCTGTCCGGCTCCCCGGCCACCCCCGAACTGCTCGCCCAGGTCGAGGCGCTGCCCCCGGCGACCGACGTCCCCGACGTCGACGAGACCCGTGCCGTCCAGCCGGAGGAGTCGTACGGCCTGCGCCGCCTGCTCCAGGGCTTCGGGCTCGCGCTCCTCGTCAGCCTCGCCCTCGTCGCCGTCGACGCCGGCATGGGCCTGCTGCTGCCGGTGCTGATCCGGCACGGCATCGACTCCGGCGTCACCCAGGCGTCCCTCGGCGCGGTCTGGGCCGCCTCCCTGCTCGCCCTGCTCACGGTCGTGGTGCAGTGGGCGGCGCAGATCGGCGAGACCCGGATGACCGGACGCACCGGCGAACGCGTCCTGTACGCGCTGCGGCTGAAGATCTTCGCCCAGCTCCAGCGGCTCGGCCTCGACTACTACGAGCGCGAGCTGACCGGCCGGATCATGACCCGGATGACCACCGACGTCGACGCCCTGTCGACGTTCCTGCAGACCGGCCTGGTCACCGCGTTCGTCTCGGTGGTCACCTTCTTCGGCATCATGGTCGCCCTGCTGGTGATCGACGTGCAGCTCGCCCTGGTCGTGTTCGCCACGCTGCCCCTGCTGATCGTCGCCACCTACTTCTTCCGCCGGGCCAGCGTGAAGGCGTACGAACTGGCCCGCGAGCGGGTCTCGGCCGTCAACGCCGACCTTCAGGAGTCGGTGTCCGGGCTGCGGATCGTGCAGGCGTTCCGGCGCGAGCGGGACGGCGGGCAGCGGTTCGCGGAGCGCAGCCTGGCCTACCGCAGCGCCCGCATCCGGGGTCAGTGGCTGATCTCCGTCTACTTCCCGTTCGTGCAGTTCCTGTCCTCGGTCGCGGCGGCGGCCGTGCTGATCGTGGGCGGTGCCCGGGTCGACGACGGGACGCTGACGACCGGTGCGCTGGTGGCGTACCTGCTGTACATCGACCTGTTCTTCGCCCCCGTGCAGCAGCTGTCCCAGGTCTTCGACGGCTACCAGCAGGCGTCCGTCTCCCTCGGCCGCATCCAGGAGCTGCTGCGCGAACCGACGTCCACCGGGCCCGCGGCCAAGCCCCTCGGCGTGCCCGCGCTGCGCGGCGAGATCGCCTTCGAGGACGTGCACTTCACGTACGGCGGCGCCGACGAGAAGGAAGCGGCCCTGCGCGCCATCGACCTGCGCATCCCCGCCGGGCAGACCGTCGCCTTCGTCGGCGAGACCGGCGCCGGCAAGTCCACCCTGGTCAAGCTGGTCGCCCGGTTCTACGACCCCACCGGCGGCCGGGTCACCGTCGACGGCACGGACCTCAGGGACCTCGACCTCACCGCGTACCGGCACCGCCTCGGCGTGGTCCCGCAGGAGGCGTACCTGTTCCCCGGCACCGTCCGCGACGCCATCGCCTACGGCCGCCCGGACGCCACCGACGCCGAGGTGGAGGCCGCGGCCCGCGCGGTCGGCGCGCACGAGATGATCGCCACGCTGGAGGGCGGCTACCTCCACGAGGTCGCCGAGCGCGGCCGCAACCTCTCCGCGGGCCAGCGCCAGCTGATCGCGCTCGCCCGCGCCGAACTGGTCGACCCGGACATCCTGCTCCTCGACGAGGCGACGGCCGCCCTGGATCTCGCCACCGAGGCCCAGGTCAACCAGGCCACCGACCGCCTGGCCGACCGCCGCACCGCCCACCCGTCGCCCGACCACCACCCCTCAACGAGCGCTTACGCGCGCACCACCTTGATCGTCGCCCACCGCCTGACCACGGCCGCCCGCGCGGACCGCGTCGTCGTCATGGACGACGGCCGCGTCGCCGAGGACGGCACGCACGACGAACTGCTGCAACGCGGCGGGAAGTACGCCGAGTTGTGGCGGACGTTCGTCGGTGAGGACACCGCGGCGGTGCTTTCGTAACGGCCGCGCAACCGTTCCGCCTACGTCATGCGTCCGTACACCCGTACGCCGTTGGACGCGCCGGGCGCGGTACGGGAGGGACGACTGTGGGCAGTGGAGCGATACGCCGGCGACTCGCGCTCGGTCTGGCCGTACTGACCGCCTCCGGGCTGCTCGCGGTCGCCGCTCCCGCCGAGGCGCACGCCGCCGCGCTCTGCCCCGGACGCAAGGTGCGCACCCTGCCGTTCTCCACCGGCACCGTCGTCGTCTACAAGCGCGGCGGCTACGTCTGTGCCGTGACCCTCGCCGGGAAGCCCGGCGCCAAGCGGCTCATGTCGGTCAGCGTCCGGGCGCGCGGCGGCCGTCCGGTCGTCGACGAGGGCCGCTACAAGCGCCACGCGGGCCCGGTGACCGTGCACGCGGGGCGCCGCTGCGTCTGGGTGAAGGGCAGGGTCGGCGCCGGCTCGGTCAGCTCGGGCTGGATCCTCTGCTGAAGTCCCCGTGCCGCATAGGGTTTTCCCTATGTCCCCTGGTGCTGCGGGGAGTTGGTCCGCTAGCTTCCGGCGCACATATGTCTCACAGGGGAGTGCGCATGCGCAAGGCGCTCAGATGGCTGCTGGCGCTCACGGTGCTCATAGGCACCATGAGCACGGCGGGAGCGGCCACCGCCGCCGAGCCGGAGGCCACCGGCACCACCGACAGCAGCACCACCGACATCAAGGACAGACTGCTCTCCATACCCGGCATGAGCCTGGTCGAGGAGAAGCCGTACACCGGCTACCGCTTCTTCGTCCTCAACTACACCCAGCCGGTCGACCACCGCCGCCCCTCCAAGGGCACGTTCCAGCAGCGCATCACCGTGCTGCACAAGGACGTCAGCCGGCCGACCGTCTTCTACACCAGCGGCTACAACGTCTCCACCACGCCCCGCCGCAGCGAGCCGACCCAGATCGTGGACGGCAACCAGGTCTCCATGGAGTACCGCTTCTTCACCCCGTCCCGGCCCGAGCCGGCCGACTGGTCCAAGCTGGACATCTGGCAGGCCGCCAGCGACCAGCACCGCATCTTCAAGGCGCTGAAGAAGATCTACTCCGAGAACTGGATCTCCACCGGCGGCTCCAAGGGCGGCATGACCGCCACCTACTACGAGCGCTTCTACCCGCGTGACATGGACGGCGTGGTCGCCTACGTCGCCCCCAACGACGTGGTGAACAAGGAGGACTCGGCCTACGACCGCTTCTTCGCGAAGGTCGGCACCGAGGAGTGCCGCGACCGCCTCAACGGCGTGCAGCGCGAGGCGCTGGTGCGCCGCGAGGCGCTGAAGAAGAAGTACGAGGCCTACGCCGCCGAGAACGACTACACCTTCGACACCATCGGCAGCCTCGACCGCGCCTACGAGGCCGTCGTCCTCGACTACGTGTGGGGCTTCTGGCAGTACAGCACCCTGAAGGACTGCGACAGCATCCCGGCGGACGCGAAGAACGCCACCGACGACGAGATCTGGACCTCGATCGACACGATCTCCGGCTTCTCCTTCTACACCGACCAGGGTCTCGGCCAGTACACGCCGTACTACTACCAGGCCGGCACCCAGCTGGGCGCGCCCACCATCCACTTCCCGCACATCGAGAAGAAGTACATCCGCTACGGCTACCAGCCGCCGCGCAACTTCGTGCCCCGCTCCATCCCGATGAAGTTCGAGCCGTGGGCCATGCGGGACGTCGACACCTGGGTCCGTCACAACGCCCGGCAGATGCTGTTCGTCTACGGCGAGAACGACCCGTGGGGCGCCGAGCCGTTCCGCCTCGGACACGGCGCGCGTGACTCCTACGTCCTGACCGCCCCCGGTATGAACCACGGTGCCAACGTGGCCGGTCTGGTCCCCGAGGAGAAGGCGCTCGCCACGGCCCGCATCCTCGACTGGGCGGACGTCACGCCGAGCGCGGTCCAGGAGAACCCGGCGGCGGCGAAGCCGCTCGCGAAGTTCGACGCCAAGCTGGACAAGCGCGGCGCCGAGCACGAGCGGACGCTGCGGCCGTAACAGCCGCGCGGCACTACACCGGCCGGGCGCAGCCCACCGGTGACGTGCCGCCGAGCCGGACATACAGGGCCGTGGACGCCGGGCACTTCGACCGGGCGTCCACGGCCTTCGTCACTGTGTACTCCGGCTTGCGCTCGCCCTTGCCGTCGCAGGCGGTCTCGCGCACCTTGCCGTCGTCCAGGCGGTAGACGCAGTCGCCGACGATGGTGCGCGGCCCGCCCCCGCCGCCCGGATCGCCCGGGTGCGGCGGCTGGAGGTTGCGCATACAGGCGTAGCCGCGCGGCACCGCCCCGTCGCCGTCCTCGTCGGAGGAGGGGCGCTGCTCGCTGATGTGCAGCACGAAGTCGGTGGTGCCCGGGCAGCGGGGCCCGTCCCTCATGGTCCCGTCGTGCCGCGCGATCACGCGGGCCGCCGCCCGTTCACCGCCGCAGGACACCTCGGTGAAGCTGGTGCGGCCGAACGAGCTGCACTCGCCGACCGCGAGGAACACCGCCCCGTACCCGGACGGCCGGGTCGGCGCCGGCGATGCCGTCGCGGCCGTCCGTTCGCCCAGGCGGCCGTCCTCCCCGCCACCGCCGCCCGGCGCGCTCTGGCAGCCCGTCAGCAGCGCCACGAGCGCGCACAACGCCCCCACATGACTTCTCACCTGCATAGCATCCCCCCGGACACCCCCGCCCAGCGTGACCCGCCGCGGCGGGTCACGCCAGACATACGGGGTGGTTTGCGCACCTTGGGGGTGGTGCGCCGGGTGTGCGGCGTACGCGGGCTACGCCGGGATGCGTAGGTGCGCCGGTGTCACCGGTACCGCAGCCCGTGCCCGACGGGGAACAGCACCGCCGCCGGATCGTCGGCCCGCTGCACCGGCACCGGCAGCTCCCCGCGCGGGTCCACCTTGCCGGCGATCACCCGGGCCGCCGCCCGCAGTTCGACGTCGGTCCACGAGTACGCCGCCACGTACGCCGGCACGCCGGGCAGATGGGCCACGTCGTACGGGTTGCGGATCGCCACCGCCACGACCGGTCTCCCGGTGGCGAGCAGCTGCTCGACGAGCGTCTTCTGGCTGCTGGTCGCCGAGACGTTGTACGTCCCGACGATCACCGCGTCGGCGTCCCGGGCCGCCGCGACCGCCTTGGCGATGGTCGCCGCCGAGGGTGCCGTGCCCGTGGACAGGGCCGTCGCGGTGAAGCCCAGCTCGGTCAGCGCGCCCGCGAGCACACCGGTCGGCGGTCCCGTCGTGCCGGACGGGGAGGCCGGATCGGCGCCGACGACCAGCAGCTTGCCGTGCCGCCGCCGGGACAGGGGGAGGAGCTGGTTCTCGTTGACCAGGAGTGTGGTCGTCCGCTCGGCCATCCGGTCGGCGGAGGCGAGGTGGGAGCGGGTCCCGACCGTGCGGTCCACGCCCTCGTGGGAGACGTACGGGTCCTTGAACAGCCCGAGCCTGGTCTTCAACCGCAGGATGCGCAGGATCGATTCGTCGAGCCGGGCCTCGGTCAGCTCGCCGTCCTGCACCGCCTTGAGCACGGCGTTCCAGGCCACCTCCAGGGAGGGCGGGTTGAGCAGCTGGTCCACGCCCGCCTTCAGCGCCAGCACCGGCACCCGGTCGTCGCCGTACTTCGTCCGCACGCCCTCCATGCCGAGGGAGTCGGTCACCACCACACCGTCGTAGCCGAGCTCCTCGCGCAGGATGCCGGTCATGATCGGGCGGGACAGGGTGGCCGGGTCCTCGGCCGCGTCGAGGGCCGGGACGACGATGTGCGCGGTCATGATCGAGTCGATGCCCGCGGCGATCGCGGCCCGGAACGGCGGGGCGTCCAGCTGCTCCCACTGCTCGCGGGTGTGGTGGATGTACGGCAGCTTGGCGTGGCTGTCGTCCTTGGTGTCGCCGTGTCCGGGGAAGTGCTTGGCCGTCGAGGCGACGCCGGACGACTGGTAGCCCTTGACCTCCGCCGCGACCAGGGAACCGACCGCCTCCGGCACGGAGCCGAAGGACCGTACGCCGATGACGGGGTTGGCCGGGTTGACGTTGACGTCGGCCACGGGGGAGTAGTTCTGCCGGATGCCCAGGGCGCGCAACTCCCGCCCGGCGATCCGCCCGAGACTGCGCGCATCGGACCGCGATCCGCCCGCGCCGATCGCCATGGCGCCCGGGAAGAGGGTGGCGGGCTCGCCCACGCGGGCGACTATCCCGTGCTCCTGGTCGGTCGAGATGAGCACCGGCAGTCCGCGCGGCAGGTCCAGGGACGCCTTCTGGATGCCGTTGGACAGATCCGCGATCTGATGCGGCTCGCGGGTGTTGTGCGCCCAGGCGAAGTAGATGATGCCGCCCACGCGGTACTTGGCGAGCAGTTCGGCGGCGGTGCGGACGCCGATCTCCTTGAGGTTGGCGTCGATGTCGGCCTGGTCCGGTGCGGTGGCGGAGTGGCCGTAGACCCGCATCACGAACAGCTGGCCGACCTTCTCCTCCAGGGTCATCCGGGAGATGAGGGCGCGCAGGGCGGCGTCGTGGCGGGTGTCGGGGCCGCCGGCCGCCGCGTGGACGGTGCCGCCGGCGGCCAGAGCGGTGGTGACGCCCGCCGTGGCGGCGAGGACGGTGCGTCTGGACGGACGAGCGGTGTTTCCCGTGCTTCCCGTGCTGCTGTCGGGCACGTGCACTCCTTCCGGAGATGATCCGCGGGGATCCGCTGAAGGAAACTTCCAAGAGGTCACCAATATCCGGGAAGTTTCTGCCAGTCAAGGGAATGCACAGTAACCAACGAGGGGCCGCCATCGGCGCAGTTGGAGGGGGGCGCGCCGATGGCGGCGTGCTGCCGGCCGTGGCGCGGCGGAGAGGGTGGGTCAGCGATCGCAGCCAGCAGCGAAGCCGACACCGCGCCACGGAGACTCGTCCGGCAACTCGGGAGTTGGACGGGCGGGGGTGGGGCTGGGTTCCCGGGGTGCGGCGGATTTCCGGAAGTTGGGAGCAGGGGTGCGGGTGGGGTTGGTGGGGTGGTGTGTTGGTCGGTGACCGGGCGCGCGGGGCGTCACGGCGGGGCGGACGGGTGGGGCCGGGGAGCCGGGGGCGCGGTCGCCTTGATGGTCCTGCCGGCGCTCAGCGCGCAGCCCGGGAGGACACCTGTGGCCAGTGCGCGCGCAGGGTGCGGACCGTCTCGGCGATGGCCGGGCGGCGGGCGGCTCCGGTGCGCCACAGGGCGTACAGGCGGCGTACGGGCATGGGGTCGAGCGGGACCTCGACGACGCCCTCGGGGAGCGGGCCGCGGCCCAGGCGGGGGATCAGGGCGACACCGAGCCCGGCGGCGACCAGCGCGACCAGGGTCGGGTTCTCGTCGGCCTGGTGGACGATCTCCGGCTCGTGCCCGGCCGCCCGCAGCGTGCGCACCAGCCACTCGTGGCAGACCCGCCCCGGCGGCTGGCAGATCCACCGCTCACCGCCCAGTTCCTCCCGCCGCACCGCCGCCCGGCCGGCGAAGGGATGCCCCTCGGGTACGAGCAGATCGCACAGGTCGTCCCCGATGACCGCCTGTTCCACCCCGGAGGGGGCCGGAAGCGGCGCGATGTCCCAGTCGTGCGCGACCACGAGATCGACCGCCCCCTTGGCCACCAGATCCACCGACAGATGAGGGTCGATCTCGCTGAGCCGGGTGTCCAGGGCGGGATGACGCCGCGCCAGATCCGCCAGCACCGGCGGCATCAGCCCCCGCGCCGCCGACGGGAACGCCGCCACGGTCAACCGTCCGGCCGGCACCCCGCGCCGCTCCTCCAGCTCCGTCTCGGCCCGCTCCACGATCGCCAGCAACTCCCGTGCCGCGGCGACCAGTTGATGCGCCTCGTCGGTCAGCCGTACGCCCCGGCCCTCCCGCTCGAGCAGCACCGTCCTGGTCTCCCGCTCCAGCTTGGCGATCTGCTGGGACACGGCGGAGGAGGTATACCCGAGCGCCACGGCCGCCGCCCCCACCGTGCCGTGGACGGAGACGGCGTGCAGGGCGCGCAGACGTTGCAGATCGAGCATGACCTCTCCCCCTGAATGTTGAGAGCTGCTTCATCCAACCATGCAGGAATCGTCGCTGGTCCTGAAGGGTCGGTTGCGGTGATCCTCGGTGCATGCGCCCGACCCATGTCTTGCTCGCCGTCCTCGTCGCCGCCGTCTGGGGTGTGAACTTCACCGTCATCGAGATCGGCCTCGACCACTTCCCGCCGCTGCTCTTCTCCGCCCTGCGCTTCCTCGCCGCGGCCCTGCCCGCCGTGTTCCTCGTCGGCCGTCCGAAGGTCGCGTGGACGTGGGTCGTCGCGGTCGGACTGACCCTCGGCGTGGCCAAGTTCGGCCTGCTGTTCGTGGGCATGGACGCGGGGATGCCGGCCGGGCTGTCCTCCCTGGTGCTCCAGGTCCAGGCGGTGTTCACCGCCCTGTTCGCCTTCGCGGCCCTGGGGGAACGCCCCAGCCGCCTCCGCCTGCTGGGCATGGCCGTGGCGCTCGCCGGCATCGGTGTCGCCGCCGTCGAGGAGGGCACCTCCGGCCCCCTGACCGCCTTCGCCCTGGTGATCGCGGCGGCGGCCTGCTGGGGCGCCTCCAATGTCCTGACCCGCAGGGCCGCACCTCCGGACGCCCTGAACTTCATGGTCTGGGTGAGCGCCGTCCCGGTGCTGCCCCTGCTGGCCCTGTCCCTCGCCGTGGAGGGCCCCTCCCGGGACCTGGCGGCGCTGCGCGCACTGGACTGGCAGGGCGCGGGCACGGTGCTGTACGTCGCCTGGGTGACCACCGTCTTCGGCTTCGGCGCCTGGGGCTGGCTGCTGCACCGCCACCCCGCCTCGACGGTCGCCCCGTTCTCACTGCTCGTGCCGGTCTTCGGCATGTCCTCGGCCGCCCTGTTCCTGGCCGAGTCGATGACCCCGCTGCGCTGGTGCGCGGCGGCCCTGCTGGTCGGCGGGGTGGCGCTCGCCTCCATCACGCTGCCGCGACACCGGGCGAGCGCCCCGCCGCCGGAGACTCAGCCCGCGGCGGCCGGCCTCACGCCGAGTCGTTGAGCAGCCGCGCCAGATGCTCACGCCCGGCGCCGAGCAGGTCGGGGAGCGCGGCGGCGTCCGGGTACCAGCGCTTCTCGTACTCCCAGCACAGCCAGCCGTCCCAGCCGTGCCGGGACAGGACCTCCACGCACTCGGTCAGCGGCAGGATGCCCGTGCCGAGGGCGAGGGGCGTGGTGTCGTCGGGGGAGGCGATGTCCTTGACCTGGACGTAGCCGAGGTGCGGGGAGAGCGCCGCGAAGGTCTCCGCGGGCTGCTCGCCGCCCAGCCAGGTGTGCATCACGTCCCACAGCGCACCGACCTGGCGATGACCGACCAGGCCGAGGATCCGCATCGCGTCCGCGCCGGTGCGGTGCGAGTCGTGGGTCTCCAGCAGGATGCGTACGCCGAGGTCGGCGGCGTACTCGGCGGCCGTGCCCAGCCGCCGGGCGGCGGTCGCGTCGGCCTCCTCGGGGCTCTGCTCCGCAGTGCCGCCGGGGAAGACCCTGACGCACGGGGCGCCCAGGTCGCGGGCCAGCTCCAGCAGGGCGCGGACCTCGGTGAGCACGATCTCGTCGTCGCAGGGCGCCGCGACCTTGGGGTAACCGCCGAGGCCCAGGATCTCGACGCCGGCCGCCTTGAACTCGGCGGCGACATCGGCCCGTTCGGTGGGAGTGAGGCCCGAGTGGACGGGTTCCTCGGGGTGGGCGCGCAGTTCGATGCCGTGATAGCCGTGCGCGGTCGCGAGGCGCAGCACATCGGTCACGGGCAGGCCGGGGACACCGAGGGTGGAGAACGCCAGCTTCATAGTCCGGACCCTACCCGCGACCCCGCCCGCCGGCAGCCCCCTCTCACTCCGGTGTCGCACGCAGGTCCAGCCGCCAGTCCTGGCCGACCAGGTCCTTGCCGAAGGAGCGGTGCGGCTTCTCGTCGACCAGGGCGAAGCCGTGCCGCTGGTAGATGCGGCGGGCGGCGGCGAGGACGTCGTTGGTCCACAGCGTCAGCTCCCGGTAGCCGACGCCGCGGGCGAAATCGACGACCGCGCCGACCAGCCGGTCCCCGATCCCCAGCCCCCTCGCCTCCGGCTCCACCAGCAGCAGCCGCAGCCGGGCGGTGGCGGGCGCCTCGTCCCGTACGCACATCACACACCCCACACGACGCCCGTCCAGCTCGGCGATCCACACCCGCTCCAGGTGGGGGTCGTGATCCTGGGCGTAGTCGGCGACGATCCGGGCGACGAGCCCCTCGTAGTCGGCGTTCCACCCGTACTCGGCCGCGTACGACGCGCCGTTGCGCTGCACGATCCACCCCAGGTCACCCGGGCCGGGCTCGCGCAGGACGACGTCCTCGCGGCCGGGCTGCCGTGCCCCCTCGGACAGAAGCTCGCGAATGGTCCGCATGGCCTCGGCGAGACGGGGGCGTTCCGACGCCGGGACGGTGGCCAGCAGGGAGCCGACGGCCGCGTTCGACCGCTCGGCGAGCAGGGCGGCGGTCTCCCGCCCGAGAGCGGTGAGACTGACCCGCCGCCTGCGCGGATCCTCCGGCGAGGGCACGCGCTCGATCAGCCCGTCCCCCTCGAACCTGTTCAGGATCCGGCTCAGATACCCGGCGTCGAGCCCGAGCTCGCCACGCAGGTCGGCGGCGTCCGTACGGGGCGAGTGCGCGAGCTCGTACAGCACGCGCGCCTCGGTCAGGGTGTACGGGACGTACAGCTGCCGGCTGTAGTCGAGGGCGCCGATGAGGTTGGTGTAGAAGCGGTTGAAGGCGCGAACGTCCTGAACGGTCATGATCGCCCCGCAGAGATTCGACTGGGCACGGGCCCCGGGACTGTATCTCTGACTCAGTCAGAGATACCTGCCTCCGAGCCTAGCCGGGTCGGCCGCCCCCGTCACCCTCTCCTCGGAGACGGTGGTACGTGATTCCGCGGCAGTCGCGCAGCTGGGGCGGCACACCCGCACCCTCAATCCCGCGGCACCCCGGAGGACCCCCGCACCATCAACTCCCCCCGCACCGAAGCGATCCCACCCGGCGGCGGCTCCTCCCGCCCCATCGCGATCCGCCCCGCCCGAGCCCCCGCCTCCGCCAACGGCAACCGCACCGTCGTCAGCGCCGGCACCGCGTCGATGCTGAACGGAAGATCATCGAAGCCGGCCACCGACACATCCCCGGGAATCGACCGCCCCGAGTCCCGCAGCGCCGCACACGCCCCCAGCGCGACGGAGTCGTTCGCGGCGACGACCGCCGTCAACGACGAGTCCCTGCGCAGCAGTTCCAGCGTCGCCTCGTACCCGGACCGCCGGTCGTACCGCTCGTGCACGGTCCACCGCGGATCCTCCTCGATCCCGTGCGCGGCCAGCGCGGCCCGATGCCCCTCCAGCCGGTGCCGCGTCGTGGTCCGCTCCTCCGGCCCGGCGATGTACCCCATCCTCCGATGCCCCAGCCCGATCAGATGCTCCGCGAGCTCCTGCCCGCCCCCACGGTTGTCGAAGGCCAGCGCGATCGCCCCGGTCTCCGGCGCCGGCGGCCGCCCGCACAGCACCACCCGTGTCCCCGCCTCCGTCAGCTTCCGCAGCTTCGCGTCCATCGCCGCCTTGTGCGCCGCGTCCTCGATCGCCCCACCGGTCAGCACCACCGCCGCCGCCCGCTGCCGCTGCAACAGCGTGAGATACGTCAGCTCCCGCTCCGGCGACCCACCCGTGTTGCACACGACCGCCAGCCGCTCCCCGCCCGCGCGCCCGCCCGGCCCCCCGATCTCGGACTGGATCGCGCTCGCCATGATCCCGAAGAACGGGTCGGCGATGTCGTTCACCAGGATCCCCACCAGGTCCGACGTCGCCGCGGCCAGCGCGCTGGCGGGGCCGTTCAGCACGTAGTCCAGCTCGTCCACGGCCTTCAGCACCCGCTCCCGCGTGGACGCCGCCACCGGATAGTTGCCGTTCAGCACGCGCGACACCGTCGCGGGGGAGACCTGCGCGCGGGCAGCAACGTCCGCCAGAGTCACCGTCATGTCAAGTCCTCCGCCTCGCGCGTTCCACCGTACGGACCGGGTTTCGACCAGACCTTAAGGCCACACGCTCCGTTGTTCGCCCCCTCGAACAAGTCGGACTCGCATTGGTCTTGTCCACACCCCGCATCAGAGGCTAGCTTCTCCTTGGATAGAAAGCGCTTGCTGTCACGTTCACCAGTGGGACGTACGCGGCGCGCAGACCGCGTACGAAGGGAATGACGTGACACGCAAGACGGTGCGTATCGCCATGAACGGTGTGACCGGGCGCATGGGCTACCGGCAGCACCTCGTCCGCTCCATCCTGGCCCTGCGCGAACAGGGCGGTCTCGACCTCGGCGACGGCACGGTGCTGTGGCCCGAGCCGATCCTCGTCGGCCGCCGCGAGCACGCGCTGAGGGCGCTCGCCGAGCGGCACGGCCTGGAGCACATCTCCACCGACCTCGACGCCGTCCTCGCCGACGAGACCGTCGACATCTACTTCGACGCCCAGGTCACCTCCGCCCGCGAGGAAGCCCTGAAGAAGGCGATCGCCGCCGGCAAGCACATCTACACCGAGAAGCCCACCGCCACCGGCCTGGACGGCGCCCTGGAGCTCGCCCGCCTCGCGAACGCGGCCGGCATCAAGCACGGCGTCGTCCAGGACAAGCTGTTCCTCCCCGGCCTGCTCAAGCTCAAGCGGCTCATCGACGGCGGCTTCTTCGGCCGCATCCTGTCCGTGCGCGGCGAGTTCGGCTACTGGGTCTTCGAGGGCGACTGGCAGGAGGCCCAGCGCCCGTCCTGGAACTACCGCGCGGAGGACGGCGGCGGCATCGTCGTCGACATGTTCCCGCACTGGGAGTACGTCCTGCACGAGCTGTTCGGCCGCGTGAGGTCCGTCCAGGCCCTCACCGCCACCCACATCCCCCAGCGCTGGGACGAGAACGGCAAGCCCTACGACGCCACCGCCGACGACGCCGCCTACGGCATCTTCGAGCTCGACGGCGGCACGATCGCCCAGATCAACTCCTCCTGGGCGGTGCGCGTCAACCGCGACGAGCTCGTCGAGTTCCAGGTCGACGGTACCGAGGGCTCCGCCGTGGCGGGCCTGCGCAACTGCCGCGTCCAGCACCGCTCCGCGACCCCCAAGCCCGTCTGGAACCCCGACATCCCCGCCACCGAGGTCTTCCGCGACCAGTGGCAGGAGGTCCCCGACAACCAGGAGTTCGACAACGGCTTCAAGGCCCAGTGGGAGCTGTTCCTCAAGCACGTCCACACCGACGCCCCCTACCACTGGGACCTGCTGGCCGGCGCCCGCGGCGTCCAGCTCGCCGAGCTGGGCCTGAAGTCCTCCGCGGAGGGCCGCCGCCTCGACGTACCGGAGATCGCCCTGTGACCATCCGACTGCCCGACGCCCACGGCCGTCTGCGCACCTACGAGCCGCGCACCGAGCCCCTGACCGTCCACCCGGGAAGCGCTTTCTCCTCCCGTACGGTCTTCTCCGCCGCCCACGTCGTCGCCGACCCGTACGCGGACGTCTCGCCCGACTCGCCCGCCGCCGTCGACTGGGACGCCACCCTCGCCTTCCGCCGCCACCTGTGGTCCCACGGCCTCGGTGTCGCCGAGGCCATGGACACCGCCCAGCGAGGCATGGGCCTGGACTGGGCGGGCGCGGCCGAGCTGATCCGCCGGTCGGCGGCGGAGGCGAAGGCGGTCGGCGGCCGCATCGCCTGCGGCGTGGGCACCGATCAGATCACCGGCGGGACCCTCGCCGAGGTCCGCGCCGCGTACGAGGAACAGCTCGCCGTCGTCGAGGAGGCGGGCGCACAGCCCATCCTGATGGCCTCCCGGGCCCTGGCCGCGACGGCGAAGGGCCCCGAGGACTACCTGGAGACCTACGGCCACCTGCTGCGCCAGTCCGCCGAACCGGTGATCCTGCACTGGCTCGGCCCGATGTTCGACCCGGCGCTGGAGGGCTACTGGGGCTCCGCCGACCTGGACGCGGCGACGGACACCTTCCTGGAGGTGATCTCCGCGCACCCGGACAAGGTCGACGGCATCAAGGTCTCCCTGCTGGACGCCCAGCGCGAGATCGACCTGAGGCGCCGGCTGCCCCAGGGCGTGCGCTGCTACACCGGCGACGACTTCCACTACCCCGAGCTGATCGCGGGCGACGAGCGGGGCTTCAGCCACGCCCTGCTGGGCATCTTCGACCCGCTGGGCCCGCTGGCGGCGGAGGCGGTACGGGTCCTGGACACGGGGAACGTGGACGGCTTCCGGTCCCTCCTCGACCCCACCGTCGAGCTCTCCCGCCACCTCTTCCAGGCCCCGACCCGCTTCTACAAGACGGGCGTGGTGTTCCTGGCCTGGCTCGCGGGCCACCAGTCGCACTTCACGATGGTCGGCGGCCTGCAGTCCGCCCGTTCCCTGCCGCACTTCGCCCGCGCCTACGAACTCGCCGACGGCCTCGGCCTGTTCCCGGACCCGAAGCTCGCCGAGGAACGGATGAGGACCCTGCTGAACCTGTACGGAGTGACGCCGTGACCGCTCTCGCGCGTTTCAGCATCAACCAGATGACGGTCAAGCAGCTGTCGCTGCCGGACCTCGTCGACGCCTGCCGTGACCTGGGCGTCCCCGGCGTGGGCCTGTGGCGCGAACCGGTCCAGGCGTACGGCGTGGAGGCGGCGGCGAAGCTGGTCCGCGACGCGGGCCTGGCGGTGACCACCCTGTGCCGCGGCGGCTTCCTGACGGCGATCGACCCGGCCGAGCGGGCCGCCGCCCTCGCGGACAACCGCCGCGCCGTGGACGAGGCGGCGACGCTGGGCACGGACGTCCTGGTGCTGGTCTCGGGCGGCCTCCCGGCCGGCTCCAAGGACCTGCACGGCGCCCGCGAACGCATCGCCGACGCCCTCGCCGAGCTGGGCCCCTACGCCGAGCAGCACGGAGTGAAGCTGGCCATCGAGCCGCTGCACCCCATGTTCGCCTCCGACCGCTGCGTGGTCTCCACCCTGGCCCAGGCCCTCGACCTCGCCGAACGCTTCCCGGCCCACCAGGTCGGCGTGACCGTGGACACGTACCACATCTGGTGGGACGACCGGGCACCGGAACAGATCGCCCGGGCGGGTGCGGGGGGCCGCATCCACACCTTCCAGCTCGCCGACTGGATCACCCCGCTGCCCGAGGGCGTCCTCAACGGCCGCGGCCAGATCGGCGACGGCGCGATCGACATGCGCGCGTGGCGCGGATACGTGGAGGCGGCCGGGTACACCGGGCCGATCGAGGTCGAACTCTTCAACGACCCCCTGTGGGCGAGGGACGGCCGCGAGGTCCTCGCCGAGACGGCCCGGCGCTTCGTGGAGCACGCCGCGTAGGGATCGAGGGAGGAGAAGGGGACGAGAAAGGGACGAGATAGGGACGAGAAGGGGAGGAGAAAAGGGAGCGGGGGAAGGGCCGGAAAAATTTCTCGAAGTGACCGTGCAACCCTTCCCCCACCTTGCGGGTCGTACTTGATGTCAGAACTTCTGGAGGGGGACCCGGGGGGGCTTGGGGGTTCTGACGGGGGAGGAAACCGAGGGGGCCCGGTCGACGGACCGGGCCCCCTCGAAGTTTGCCGCCCTTCGTTTCACAGGGCCGCGAGGTCGGCCTGTGTCGGGAACGAGTCCTGGGCGCCTTTCCTGGTGACGGTCGCCGCCCCGACCCGCACCGCGTACGCCGCGGCCTCCTCGAGCGCCTCGCCCCTCCCCAGCCGCCAGGCCAGCGCGGCGGTGAAGGCATCACCGGCGCCGGTGGTGTCCACGGGGCGCACGGGCACGGACGGCACCCGGGAGACACCCCCCTTGTCGGCCACCAGCGCGCCCTCACCCCCCAGCGTCACCACCACCGAGCGCGGCCCCTTGGCGAGCAGCAGCCGGGCCCAGTCCTCGGCCCGGTCGCTCACACGCGCGTCGCCCAGGATCACCTTGGCCTCGTGCTCGTTGACGATGAGCGGATCGCACGCGTCCAGCACCTCGCGCGGCAGGGGGCGAGGAGGCGAGGGGTTCAGCACGAACCGGCTGTCCGGGGCCAGGCTCCGCACCACTTCGACGACCGTCTCCAGCGGGATCTCGAGCTGCACGGACACCACCCGGGAGGCGTGGAACAGGCTCCCGGCCGCCCGCACGTCCCCCGGCGTCAGCCGGCCGTTCGCCCCCGGTGAGACGACGATGCTGTTGTCCCCGGACGGATCCACCGTGATCAGTGCGACCCCGGTCGGCGCCCCGCCGACCAGCACGCCCACCGTGTCCACCCCGGCCGCCCGCAGCGAGTCCAGCAGCAGCCGCCCGTGCCCGTCGTCACCGACCCGCGCGAGCAGGGCGGTACGGGCACCGAGCCGGGCGGCGGCAACGGCCTGGTTGGCCCCCTTCCCCCCGGGATGCACGGCCAGATCGGACCCCAGCACCGTCTCCCCGGCCCCCGGCCGCCGCTCCACGCCGATCACCAGATCGGCGTTGGCCGACCCCACGACGAGGAGGTCGTAGTCGTTCATGCGCACTCCCGTACTCCCTCGGCTGCGCCCGCATTGTCCACCGCGATCCTGCCCGTTTCCTCGGACGCGCGGAGACGAAGAGGGGCAAGGTCACCCTGTGAATGCCATGGCCCACCCCCTCTGTCACACCTCCCCGCTACCGTCGGATCATGACCGACCAGTCCGCAGCGGCCCCCGGCGAGCGGCGGCTCGCCACGCTCGAAGGGGTGCTCGAGCGCATCACCTACGCCAACGAGGAGAACGGCTACACGGTCGCCCGTGTCGACACCGGCAGAGGTGCCGGTGATCTCCTCACCGTCGTCGGTGCGCTGCTCGGTGCGCAGGTGGGGGAGTCGCTGCGGATGGAGGGGCGCTGGGGGTCCCACCCGCAGTACGGCAAGCAGTTCCACGTGGAGAACTACACGACCGTCCTCCCGGCCACCGTCCAGGGCATCCGGCGTTATCTCGGCTCCGGGCTGGTCAAGGGCATCGGGCCCGTCTTCGCCGACCGCATCACCCAGCACTTCGGCATGGACACCCTGAAGATCATCGAGGAGGAGCCGAAGCGGCTGATCGAGGTCCCGGGGCTCGGCCCCAAGCGGACCAAGAAGATCGCCGACGCCTGGGAGGAGCAGAAGGCGATCAAGGAGGTGATGCTGTTCCTCCAGACCGTCGAGGTGTCGACGTCCATCGCCGTGCGGATCTACAAGAAGTACGGCGACGCCTCGATCTCCGTCGTGAAGAACCAGCCGTACCGCCTCGCCGCCGACGTCTGGGGCATCGGCTTCCTCACCGCCGACAAGATCGCCCAGTCCGTCGGCATCCCGCACGACAGCCCGGAGCGGGTGAAGGCGGGGCTTCAGTACGCCCTGTCGCAGTCCACCGACCAGGGGCACTGCTATCTCCCGGAGGAGAAGCTGATCGCCGACGCGGTGAAGCTGCTCCAGGTCGACACGGGCCTGGTCATCGAGTGCCTCGCCGAGCTGGCCGCCCAGCCCGAGGACGGCGAGGACCCCGGTGTCGTACGGGAGAAGGTGCCCGCCCCCGACGGCGGCTCGGACCCCGTCACCGCCGTCTACCTCGTGCCCTTCCACCGCGCCGAGGTCGCCCTCTCCCACCGCCTCCTGCGCCTGCTGCGGACGGACGAGGACCGGATGCCGGCCTTCCGGGACGTCGCCTGGGACAAGGCGCTGACGTGGCTCAAGGGCCGCACCGGCGCCGACCTCGCCCCCGAGCAGGAAGCCGCCGTCAAGCTCGCGCTCACCGAGAAGGTCGCCGTCCTCACCGGCGGTCCCGGCTGCGGCAAGTCCTTCACCGTGCGCTCGGTCGTGGAGCTGGCCCGCGCGAAGAAGGCCAAGGTGGTGCTCGCCGCCCCGACCGGTCGCGCGGCCAAGCGGCTCGCCGAGCTGACCGGCGCCGAGGCCTCCACCGTCCACCGCCTGCTGGAGCTGAAGCCCGGCGGTGACGCGGCCTACGACGCCGACCGCCCGCTGGACGCCGATCTCGTCGTGGTCGACGAGGCATCCATGCTGGACCTCCTCCTCGCCAACAAGCTGGTCAAGGCGGTGCTCCCCGGCGCCCATCTCCTCTTCGTGGGCGACGTCGACCAGCTGCCCAGCGTCGGCGCCGGGGAGGTGCTCCGCGACCTCCTCGCCGACGGCAGCCCCGTCCCCGCCGTCCGCCTCACCCGCGTCTTCCGCCAGGCCCAGCAGTCCGGCGTCGTCACCAACGCGCACCGCATCAACGCCGGGCAGCACCCGGTCACCGACGGCATGAAGGACTTCTTCCTCTTCGTCGAGGACGACACCGAGGAGGCCGGGCGGCTGACCGTGGATGTCGCGGCCCGCCGCATCCCCGCGAAGTTCGGTCTCGACCCGCGCCGTGACGTGCAGGTTCTCGCACCCATGCACCGCGGGCCGGCCGGTGCGGGCACGCTGAACGGGCTGCTCCAGCAGGCCATCACCCCGGGCCGCCCGGACCTGCCCGAGAAGCGTTTCGGCGGCCGGGTCTTCCGCGTCGGCGACAAGGTCACCCAGATTCGCAACAATTACGAGAAGGGCAAGAACGGGGTCTTCAACGGCACCGTGGGTGTGGTCACCTCACTCGACCCGGTCGACCAGCGCCTGACGGTGCTGACGGACGAGGACGAGGAGGTGCCGTACGAGTTCGACGAACTCGACGAACTGGCGCACGCCTACGCGGTGACCATCCACCGCTCCCAGGGCAGCGAGTACCCGGCGGTCGTCATCCCGGTGACCACGGGCGCGTGGATGATGCTCCAGCGCAACCTGCTGTACACGGCGGTCACCCGGGCCAAACGCCTGGTCGTCCTCGTCGGCTCCCGCAAGGCGATCGGACAGGCAGTGCGTACGGTCTCGGCGGGCCGGCGCTGCACGGCGCTGGACTTCCGCCTCTCGGGTTCCGCATCCGGTTCCGCCTCTCCGGGGCCCGTCCCGGGGCTGTGAGGTCCGCGACACAAAAAAATGATCGATCAAACGAGTCGCAAAGGTCACAGAGCACTTCCGGAAGGGGAACACAGGGGGCAGGATGGGCAAGTTGGCGGCACTCAGTGCCGCCGATAGGCCCGATGGTCGACCCCGAGTGCACTCTCCTGAGCCAAGTGGGGGATGGTAGAGACAGTCAGGGCACCTCGAAGATGAGGCACTACGTCGGTGAGGGAAGACGTGAGCGACAACTCTGTAGTACTGCGGTACGGCGACGGTGAGTACACCTACCCGGTGATCGACAGCACCGTCGGTGACAAGGGCTTCGACATCGGGAAGCTCCGAGCCCAGACCGGTCTGGTGACGCTGGACAGCGGCTACGGCAACACCGCCGCCTACAAATCCGCCATTACCTATCTGGACGGCGAGGCGGGCATCCTCCGGTACCGCGGCTACCCGATCGAGCAGCTGGCCGAGCGCTCCACCTTCCTGGAGGTCGCCTACCTGCTGATCAACGGCGAGCTGCCGACCGTCGACGAGCTCTCGACGTTCAAGAACGACATCACGCAGCACACCCTGCTGCACGAGGACGTCAAGAACTTCTACAAGGGCTTCCCGCGCGACGCCCACCCGATGGCCATGCTGTCCTCGGTCGTGTCGGCGCTGTCCACGTTCTATCAGGACAGCCACAACCCGTTCGACGAGACGCAGCGCAACCTCTCGACGATCCGGCTGCTCGCCAAGCTCCCGACGATCGCCGCCTACGCGTACAAGAAGTCGATCGGTCACCCGTTCGTCTACCCGCGCAACGACCTGGGCTACGTCGAGAACTTCCTGCGCATGACCTTCTCGGTCCCCGCCCAGGAGTACGAGCTCGACCCGATCGTGGTCTCCGCGCTGGACAAGCTGCTCATCCTGCACGCGGACCACGAGCAGAACTGTTCGACCTCCACGGTCCGCCTGGTCGGCTCCTCGCAGGCGAACATGTTCGCCTCGATCTCCGCCGGCATCAACGCCCTGTGGGGCCCGCTGCACGGCGGCGCCAACCAGTCGGTGCTGGAGATGCTCGAGGGCATCCGCGACTCCGGCGGTGACGTCGACTCCTTCATCCGCAAGGTGAAGAACAAGGAGGACGGCGTCCGCCTGATGGGCTTCGGCCACCGGGTCTACAAGAACTTCGACCCGCGCGCCAAGATCATCAAGGCCGCCGCGCACGACGTCCTGTCCGCCCTCGGCAAGTCCGACGAGCTGCTGGACATCGCGCTGAAGCTGGAGGAGCACGCGCTCTCCGACGACTACTTCGTCTCGCGCAGCCTCTACCCGAACGTCGACTTCTACACCGGCCTGATCTACCGGGCCATGGGCTTCCCGACCGAGATGTTCACGGTCCTGTTCGCCCTCGGCCGGCTGCCGGGCTGGATCGCCCAGTGGCACGAGATGATCAAGGAGCCGGGCTCCCGCATCGGGCGCCCGCGCCAGATCTACACGGGCGTCGTCGAGCGCGACTTCGTCCCGGTCGAGGAGCGCTGACACCTGCCGGTGGGGGCGCCGTGCGCCTGAGTGTCCGTCGCTGAAGGGGTGTGGGCGACTGCTGGCCGGCTTGTGGCTGGTCGCGCAGTTCCCCGCGCCCCCTTGGGGCGCGCTGTACAACCGCACGCTGTACAACCGCATAAGAAGAAGGCGCCCTAATCGCCAGTCCCCCCACGGGCCGACGACCAGGGCGCCTTCCCATGTCCCGGTGCGGATTCCCCCCACGGGATCCGGCCGGGCGTCTGTGAGGACAGCGCCTGAATCGCTGCGGTCTGCCGGGACAGCACACGGTCGGGAGGGCCGCTCAAAGCTCCCCGGTGTGTACGTGCCCCGGCAACGCAATCTCTGGGAAAGTCCCCCAAGACATTCCCAGATGCCAGGTAGCGCCCCCCAAGACGCTGCCCGACATCGCCAACTTAGACCTTCGAACCCCTTCGATGGTTACGTTCACATCACTGTGATCTGCGTCTCTTGCATCTGTCCGTTTGATACGCAAGAGACCGCATACCGCTGGCGGGACTCAAGCGTAAGGATGATGCGAGCGCCTTGTGAAGAGCTTATGTGAGTGTCCTACCGGACTCCAGGGTTACTCACCGGTTGAGTCCTCAATGAAATGCGCGCAGGCGCAGGCTGTTCGTCACCACGAACACCGAGGAGAAGGCCATCGCAGCCCCGGCGATCATCGGATTGAGCAGTCCGGCCGCCGCGAGCGGCAACGCGGCCACGTTGTAGCCGAACGCCCACACCAGATTGCCCTTGATCGTGGCGAGTGTCCTGCGGGACAGCCGGATCGCGTCCGCCGCCACCCGCAGGTCCCCGCGCACCAGCGTCAGATCACCCGCCTCGATCGCCGCGTCCGTGCCGGTGCCCATCGCCAGGCCCAGATCGGCGGTGGCGAGCGCCGCCGCGTCGTTGACGCCGTCGCCGACCATCGCGACCGTGCGGCCCTCGGCCCGCAGTCGCTTCACGGCCTCGACCTTGTCCTCGGGCAGCACCTCCGCGATCACCTCGTCGACGCCCACGCTGCGGGCCACCGCCTCGGCCACCGTCCGGTTGTCGCCGGTCAGCAGCACCGGTGTGAGACCGAGGGCGCGCAGCTCACGCACGGCCTGCGCGCTGGTCTCCTTGATCGCGTCCGCGACGGCGAGCACCCCGCGTGCCGCTCCGTCCCACGCGACCACCACGGCCGTACGCCCGGCGCTCTCGGCCTCCGTGCGGGCGCGAGCGAGCTCGGGCGGGAGTGTGTCGTACAGGCGCCCGACGGTCACCTCATGGCCGTCCACACGTCCGCGTACGCCCCGGCCGGGGACGTTCTCGAAGTGCTCGGCCGGCGGCAGCGCGCCCACCTGTTCCTCGGCGCCCGCGGCGATCGCACGGGCGACGGGGTGCTCCGAGGCGTGCTCCAGGGCGCCCGCGAGCCGCAGCAGCTGCTGCTCGTCGGTGCCCTCGGCGGCGTACACGTCCTGGAGGGTCATGCGGCCGGTGGTGACCGTGCCGGTCTTGTCCAGGACGATCGTGTCGATACGGCGGGTCGACTCCAGGACCTCGGGGCCCTTGATGAGGATGCCGAGCTGGGCGCCGCGGCCGGTGCCGACCATCAGCGCGGTCGGTGTGGCGAGCCCGAGGGCGCACGGGCAGGCGATGATCAGCACGGCGACGGCCGCGGTGAACGCGGCCACGGTGTCGCTGGTGGCGCCGAGCCACAGCCCGAACGTGCCGGCCGCGATCAGCAGCACCACGGGCACGAAGACCCCGGCGATCCGGTCGGCCAGGCGCTGCACCTCCGCCTTGCCGTTCTGGGCCTCCTCCACCAGCCGCGCCATCCGCGCGAGCTGTGTGTCGGCGCCCACGCGCGTGGCCTCGACGACCAGCCGGCCGCCCGCGTTGACGGTGGCACCCGTGACGGTGTCGCCGACGGTGACGTCGACCGGGACCGACTCGCCGGTCAGCATGGAGACGTCGACGGCGGAGGAGCCCTCGACCACCGTGCCGTCGGTGGCGATCTTCTCTCCGGGCCGCACCACGAACCGGTCGCCCACGGCCAGCCGCTCCGCCGGGATCCGCACCTCGCGTCCGTCGCGCAGGACGGCCACGTCCTTGGCGCCCAGCTCCATCAGGGCCCGCAGGGCCGCGCCCGCGCGGCGCTTGGAGCGGGCCTCCAGATAGCGGCCGAGCAGGATGAACGCAGTGACGCCGGCCGCGACCTCAAGATAGATCGTGGACGCGCCGTCGGTGCGGGAGATGGTCAGTTCGAAGGGGTGACGCATGCCGGGCATGCCCGCGTCGCCGAGGAACAGCGCCCACAACGACCAGCCGAACGCGGCGAGCGTGCCGACCGAGACCAGCGTGTCCATGGTGGCCGCGCCGTGCCGGAGGTTGGTCCAGGCGGCCCGGTGGAAGGGCAGCGCTCCCCAGACCACGACGGGTGCGGCGAGGGTGAGCGAGAGCCACTGCCAGTTGTCGAACTGGAGGGCGGGGATCATGGCCAGCAGGACGACGGGCAGGGCGAGCAGCACGGAGACCTGCAGGCGCCGGCGCAGGGTGACGAGCTCCGGGTCCTCTACCGGGGCCTGGGTTTCCTCCTGCGCGGGCGCCGGCAGTTCGGCGGTGTAGCCGGTCTTCACCACGGTGGCGATCAGGTCGTCGACCGCGGTGCCCGCCGGGTAGGTGATCCGGGCCTTCTCCGTCGCGTAGTTCACCGTGGCAAAGACGCCGTCCATCCGGTTCAGCTTCTTCTCGACCCGGGCCGCGCAGGAGGCACAGGTCATCCCGCCGATGAGCAGCTCGACCTCGGAGGCCGCCTGCTGGGCGTCCTGCCGGGCGGCGGTGGTGCTGATCACGGCCAAAACTCCAGTGCGATACGAACGCCGGGTCAGGTGCGCAACCTCAGGGGCGCGGGGAACTGCGCGAACAACCACAACGGACCCGCACCCGCCCGACGGCAGAAGCTCCCGAGCTCTCAGGCGACCTCGCCCACCAGCTCGAACCCGGCCTCGTCCACCGCGGAGCGCACCGCCGCCTCCTCCAACGGTGCCGCAGAGACCACGGTCACCTCACCGGTGGACGCGACAGCCTTCACCGAGCTGACCCCGGGAATCTCGGAGATCTCACCGGAGACGGCACCCTCGCAGTGCCCGCAGCTCATCCCGCTCACCTTGTAGACGGTGGTGACGGTTCCCTGGGTGTCGGTCTGGGAGGTCATGTCGTTACTCCTCGTCGAGGCGTATGGGGTCGAGGGGCCCCATGGGGGCCACACCACCCACACTATACCCCTAGGGGGTATTAGTCCACGACCAGCGGGTCGAGGTACCGGATGAGGACGTTCTTCAGTTCGCGTACGTAGGCCTCGCGCTCGGCGCCCTCATGGGTGAGGACCAGTTCCAGGCCGGCCTTGTAGATCCCCACGCACACCTCGGCGGTGCGGCGCACGTCCGCCGCCGGGGCGTCCGGCAGGAACGGAGCGAGCAGGGCCTCGACCCTGCCGATCAGCGTCGCGTGCAGGGCGTCGTGCTCCTCGGCCATGCGGCCGGGGATGTCGGAGCCGTGCATCAGCGTGAAGAAGACCGGATGGCGGCAGTTGAAGTCGATGAAGCGGTCCACGGCCGCCTCGATCGCCTCCTCCAGGGGTGTGGCGGGGTCGACCGGGGCGAGGGCCTCGCCGTACGTCTGGCGCATCTCGTGCATCAGGCGCTCGCCCAGCTCGATGGCGATCGCTTCCTTGTTCGGGAAGAACTGATACAGCGTGCCGGGCGAGACGCCCGCCTCGCGGGCGATCGCGTTGGTGCTGGCGGCCGCGTAGCCGGTCGTGCAGAAGACGGACGCCGCCGCCTCGAGGAGCTGGGCGATGCGCCGCTCGCCGCGGGCCTGGCGGCGGCGAGGCTGCTCTTTCCCTGGTTTCTCGGTCTTGGCGGGCACGTGGTTGTCCCCAGTTCTCGGTAAGCGATTGACAAACGCGAGCGGTCACTCGCATTCTGGTGAAACGCGAGCGATCTCTCGTGTTTGCCAGTCTATGGCCATGTCACAGCGTGGACTTCATGGTGAAGGGGACAGCGCAAGATGACCGAAGTCAACAAGCCGCCGAGGATCGGGGGCTGGACACGGCTCGTCACCGCCAGGCCCCGCCTGTCGCTGCTGGCCGCCCTCGTCCTCACCGTGCTCGCCGTGCTGGCCGGCAGCGGGGTCGCCGACCGCATGGGCAGCGGCGGCTGGGAAGACCCGGACGCCGAGTCCACGTATGCGACCAAGGCTCTGGAGCGCGAGTTCCCCGACTCCCAGCCCAACTTCCTGCTGCTCGTGGACGCGGGCGGGGCCTCGGTCGACGACCCGGCCGTCGCCGCGGAGGCGAAGCGGCTCGCCGAGCGGCTGGCGAGGGAGGAGGGAGTGACCGGCGTCGGCTCCTACTGGCAGTCCGGCTCGCCCGCCCTGCGCGCCGGGGACGGTCACGAAGCGCTGATCGCCGCCCGCATCACGGGCGACGAGACGACGATGAACGAGACCCTGGACCGCATAGCGCCCTCCTACCGGGGCGAGCGCGGCGCGGTCGACGTCAGCGTCGGCGGCCCGGTCGCCGTGCGGCACGAGATGCAGACGATCATCCAGGAGGACCTGCTGAGGGCCGAGATGATCGCCCTGCCGGTGACGCTCGTCCTGCTGGTGATGGTCTTCGGCAGCGCGGTCGCGGCCCTGCTGCCCCTCGGTATCGGCATCGTCGCCATCCTGGGCACCAACGCGATCCTGCGCGGACTCACCGAGTTCACCGATGTGTCGGTCTTCGCGATGAACCTCACCACCGCGCTCGGCCTCGGGCTCGCCATCGACTACGCCCTGTTCATCGTCCGCCGCTTCCGTGAGGAGCTGTCCACGGGCGCCGACCCGCTGACCGCCGTGGGCGCCACGCTGCGCACGGCCGGCCGCACGGTGCTGTTCTCCGCGCTCACGGTCGCCGTGTCCCTCGCCGCGATGCTGCTCTTCCCGCAGTACTTCCTGCGGTCCTTCGCCTACGCCGGGATAGCGGTGGTGCTGCTGGCCGCCGCGGCCGCGCTGATCCTGCTCCCCGCCGCCCTGGTGCTCCTCGGCCACCGGGTCAACTCCCTCGACCTCAGGCGGCTGTTCCGGCGCGGACGCCCGGACAGGACCCCGGAGACGGCCGCGGAGACGGCCGCGGAGAAGGCCGCCGTGGAGGAAGGCGCAGCCTGGGGCCGCACCGCCCGGCTCGTGATGCGCCGCGCCCCCTTCTTCGCCCTGGGCACCACCGCCGTGCTGGTGCTGCTCGGACTGCCCTTCCTCGGCGTGAAGTTCGGTACCGCCGACGACCGGCAACTGCCCTCCAGCGCCGAGTCGCACATAGCGCAGCAGCACATCCGCGAGGGCTTCCCGGGCAGTCCCGGCGGCGGCCTGGAGGTCCTCGCCGAGGGCCGCGCGACCGAGGCGCAGTACGCGGCCTACAAGGAGCGCATAGCCGCCCTGCCCGATGTCGTACGGGTCGACGGGCCGCTGGTGAAGGGCGACGCGGCCTACTTCACCGTGCTGCCCGAGGGGGAGGCCGTGGACGACCCCGCTCAGCGGCTGGTGGGTGAACTGCGCGCGGTGGACGCGCCGTTCGACACCAAGGTGACCGGCGCGGCGGCCGTCCTGGTCGACTCCAAGGACGCCATCGCGGAGCAACTGCCCCTGGCGGCCGTCTTCATCGTCCTGGTCACCCTGCTGCTGGTGTTCCTGCTCACCGGCAGCGTGCTGATACCCGTCCAGGCGGTGGTGCTCAACGCGCTCAGCCTGACCGCGATGTTCGGAGCGGTGGTGTGGGTCTTCCAGGACGGCCACCTGTCCGGCCTGCTCGGCTTCACCAGCCCCGGCTCCATCGAGACGACCCTGCCGGTCCTGATGTTCTGCGTGGCCTTCGGGCTCTCCATGGACTACGGCGTGTTCCTGCTGTCCCGCATCAAGGAGGAGTACGAGAAGACCGGCGACCACGACCAGGCGGTCCGGCACGGCCTGCAGCGCACCGGCGGGCTGATCACCGCGGCGGCGGTCATCCTGGCGGTGGTCATGGTCGCGATCGGCACCTCACGCGTGACCAACACCAAGATGCTGGGCCTCGGCATCGCGCTGGCCGTGCTCATGGACGCGATGATCGTCCGCAGCCTCCTCGTCCCGTCGGTCATGCGGCTCACGGGCCGCGCCACCTGGTGGGCCCCGGCACCGCTGCGGCGGTTCCACGAGCGGTTCGGGCTGAGCGAGGGGGAGCCGGCCCGGCCCTCCACGGAGAAGGAGCCGGTGCCCGTGTGAGACTCGGGCGGGGCGGGCGTCCGCGGGGCGCCGCGATCCCGGAACCGGCGAGGAAAGGCGAGGCGCGTGAAGGCTGTGGTGTTCGAGCGGTACGGGGAGACCGCCGAGGTGCGTGAGGTGGCGGACCCGGAGCCGGCCGAACACGGGGTCGTGGTGCGGGTCGGGGCCACCGGCCTGTGCCGCAGCGACTGGCACGGCTGGATGGGCCACGACCCGGACATCACGCTGCCGCATGTGCCCGGCCACGAACTGGCCGGTGTCGTCGAGTCGGTCGGTGCCCGGGTGACCCGCTGGGGGCCCGGCGACCGGGTCACCGTGCCCTTCGTCTGTGCCTGCGGGACCTGCGCCGCCTGTGCGGCGGGCGACCAGCAGGTGTGCGAGCGGCAGACCCAGCCGGGCTTCACGCACTGGGGCTCGTTCGCGCAGTACGTGGCGCTCGACCACGCCGATGTGAACCTCGTGGCGATCCCGGACGACATGTCCTTCGCCACCGCCGCCTCCCTCGGCTGCCGCTTCGCGACGGCGTTCCGGGCCGTCGTGCAGCAGGGCCGGTTGGCGGCGGGCGAGTGGGTGGCGGTGCACGGCTGCGGGGGCGTGGGCCTGTCGGCGGTGATGATCGCGGCGGCCTCGGGCGCGCGGGTGGTCGCCGTGGACGTGTCGGCCGGTGCCCTGGAGCTGGCGCGGAAGTTCGGTGCCGCCGCGTGCGTGGACGGCACCCGCACCCCGGACACGGCGGCGGAGATCCTGGAGCTGACAGGCGGCGGCGCGCATCTCTCGCTGGACGCCCTCGGTTCCCCGGCGACCTGCGCCGCGTCGGTGAACGGCCTGCGCCGCCGCGGCCGGCACGTCCAGGTGGGCCTGCTGCCCTCCCCGGACGGGACGACCCCGGTGCCGATGGCCCGGGCCGTCGCCCTGGAGCTGGAACTCCTCGGCAGTCACGGCATGGCGGCCCACACCTACCCGGGCATGCTGGAGCTGGTCCGCTCGGGCGTGCTGCGTCCCGATCTGCTGACGACGTCGGCCATCCCCCTGGCCGCGGCGCCGGAGGCCCTCGCGTCGATGGGCGGCGGCAGCGGCGCGGGCGTCACGGTCATCGAGCCCTGGAGCTGAGCGCGGCCCACTCCCGGTCGGGGAGAAGTCCCGTGCGACGCGCTGTGCCCCACACACGCGGGTGGGGCACAGCATCATTTTCGAAGGCGGCCGGTCAGAGCTGTCTGCTTCTGAGATGGCCGGTCAGAGCTGTCTGCGGCCACGGTTCCCCGGCCGCGACGCCACCCAGGCCCGGACCGTGTCCGGGTACCAATAGGGCTTGCCTCCCTCGACATGGTCGGGCGGGGGCAGCAGGCCGTGCTTGCGGTAGGAGCGCACGGTGTCCGGCTGCACCTTGATGTGCGCAGCGATGTCCTTGTAGGACCACAGCCGTCGGTCGGTCATGCGTCGTACCTCCCCGCGCAGACCACGGCGGCGGCCGGGGGCGGCCGTCAGGGGGAGCCGGGTGCTGCGCTGGCGATCACCAAGCGTTGTGCCCGGTGAACGACATCGGCCGGGATCGGGGCAGGGGCTGTGCGGCGGGTGTGACACAAGCCCCGCGCAGGCGCGACATGTGTGACAGGGCCGAGGTGTTTGTGACAGGCGTGACGAGAACTGGTCCGTATGTCTGGACAAAACATTGACAGCGCCTCGCTCCCGGGCTAGAAACCGGGGGAGGGCCGTACGAACGGGACGCGCGCCCAGGCACCGATCACCTCCGGCGCGGGAGGCCGCTTTGCTTTGGCAGGAGCGAAGTGCGAGCGACGACTCCCCGCCCGCTTCGGCCCCGCGCCGGAGGGCTCCCGCACCCCACGAACGCGGCGGGCCGCCCGCGCGTATACCCCGGCGCGGTTCTGCTTCCACCCGGCCCACGCCGACAGCACAGGGGGTTACCCGATGACGGCGCACACCTCGACCACGCGGCTCACCGTCGCCCAGGCACTCGTCCGCTTCCTCGCCGCCCAGTACACGGAGCGGGACGGCCTGCGCCGCAGGCTGATCGACGCCACCTGGGGCATCCTCGGCCATGGCAACGTCGCCGGGATCGGCCAGGCACTCGTCGAGTACGCCGACGTCATGCCGTACCACCAGGGCCGCAATGAACAGGCCATGGTGCACGCGGCGGTCGGTTACGCCCGCCAGTCGAACCGGCTGGCCGCACACGCCGTCACCACCTCCATCGGGCCGGGCGCCACCAACCTCGTCACCGGTGCCGCCCTCGCCACGATCAACCACCTACCGGTGCTGCTCCTCCCCGGTGACGTCTTCGCCACCCGCCCCGCCGACCCGGTGCTCCAGCAGCTGGAGGTGCCGTACGCGGGCGACGTCTCCGTCAACGACTGTCTGCGCCCGGTGTCGAGGTACTTCGACCGGATCACCCGCCCCGAGGCCCTGATCCCGGCCGCGCTGAACGCCATGCGCGTGCTCACCGACCCGGTGGAGACGGGCGCCGTCACCCTCGCCCTGCCGCAGGACGTGCAGGCCGAGGCGTACGACTGGCCGGCGGAGTTCTTCGCCGAGCGCACCTGGGCCGTGCGCCGCCCCGGCGCCGACCCCGCGGAGCTCGCCGAGGCGGTCACCGCGATCCGTGCCGCCCGCCGCCCCCTGCTGATCGCCGGCGGCGGAGTGCACCACAGCCGCGCCGAGGAGGTCCTCGCCGAGTTCGCCGCGGCCACCGGCATACCGGTCGCCTCCACCCAGGCCGGCAAGGGGTCCCTGCGCTTCGACCACCCCCAGGACGTCGGCGGCATCGGCCACACCGGCACGGCCACCGCCTGCGAACTCGCCCGCACCGCCGACCTGGTGATCGGTGTCGGCACCCGCTACACCGACTTCACCACCGCCTCCGGAACCCTCTTCCAGCACCCGGACGTCCGCTTCCTCAACCTCAACATCGCCCCCTTCGACGGCCACAAGCTCGCCGGGACCCCGCTGATCGCGGACGCCCGCAGCGGCCTCGCGGAGCTGACCGAGGCGCTGGCGATGCACGGCCACCGGGTCGCCGCCGCCTACGCCGCCGAGTACACGGAGGACAAGGAGCGCTGGGAGCAGCGCGTCGACGCGTGCTACGAGGCCGACGAGCCGGACGTCCGGCCCACCCAGCCGCAGGTCCTCGGCGTCCTGGACAGCCTGGTCGACGAGACGGACATCGTCGTCAACGCGGCCGGTTCCCTCCCCGGCGACCTGCACAAGCTGTGGCGCGCCCGCTCCCGCGACCAGTACCACCTGGAGTACGGCTACTCCTGCATGGGATACGAGATCCCCGCCGCCATCGGGGTGCGGCTCGCGGCACCCGAGCGGCCGGTGTGGGCGCTGGTCGGCGACGGCACGTATCTGATGATGCCCACCGAGATCGTGACCGCCGTGCAGGAGGGCATCGCGATCAAGGTCGTGATCCTGCAGAACCACGGGTACGCCTCCATCGGCGGCCTGTCCGAGTCGGTCGGCGGCGAGCGGTTCGGCACCGCGTACCGCTTCCCGTCCGACGACGGCACCTACACCGGGCCGCCGCTGCCGGTGGATCTCGCCGCGAACGCGGCCAGCCTCGGGATGCGGGTGCTGCGCGCGCGGACCGTCGCCGGTCTGCGGGACGCCCTCGCCGAGGCGCGGGCCGCCGACACTCCCACATGTGTCTACGTGGAGACCAAAACGACCGACACTGTGTCGGGCGCGCCTCCCGCGCAGGCCTGGTGGGATGTACCTGTGGCCGAGACCGCGACACGCCCGTCCGCGGTCAAGGCACGTGAGCTGTACGAACGGCACGTCTCCACCCGACGCCGCCATCTGTGAAGGAGTTCTCGGTCATGACGAAGATCGTCAACCACTGGATCGGCGGCAAGACCGCCGAAGGCGCCTCGGGTACCTACGGTCCGGTGACGAACCCGGCGACCGGCGAGGTCACCACCAAGGTCGCCTTCGCCTCCGTCGAGGAGGTGGACGCCGCGGTCGCCGCCGCCAAGGAGGCGTTCCTGAGCTGGGGCCAGTCCTCGCTCGCCCAGCGCACCACGGTCCTGTTCAAGTTCCGCGCGCTGCTGGACGCGCACCGCGACGAGATCGCCGAGCTGATCACCGCCGAGCACGGCAAGGTGCACTCCGACGCCCTCGGCGAGGTCGCCCGCGGCCTGGAGATCGTCGACCTGGCCTGCGGGATCAACGTGCAGCTCAAGGGCGAGCTGTCCACGCAGGTCGCCAGCCGCGTCGACGTGGCGTCCATCCGCCAGCCGCTCGGCGTGGTCGCCGGCATCACGCCGTTCAACTTCCCGGCGATGGTGCCGATGTGGATGTTCCCCATCGCCATCGCCTGCGGCAACACCTTCGTGCTCAAGCCCAGCGAGAAGGACCCGTCGGCGTCCGTCCGCATCGCCGAGCTGCTGGCCGAGGCCGGGCTGCCCGACGGCGTGTTCAACGTCGTCCACGGCGACAAGGTGGCCGTCGACCGGCTCCTGGAGCACCCCGACGTCAAGGCGGTCTCCTTCGTCGGCTCCACCCCGATCGCCCGCTACATCCACACCACCGCCTCTGCCAACGGCAAGCGCGTGCAGGCCCTCGGCGGCGCCAAGAACCACATGCTGGTGCTGCCGGACGCCGACCTGGACGCGGCGGCCGACGCGGCCGTCTCCGCCGCCTACGGCTCGGCCGGTGAGCGCTGCATGGCGATCTCCGCGGTCGTCGCCGTGGGCGCGATCGGCGACGAGCTGGTGGAGAAGATCCGCGAGCGCGCCGAGAAGATCAAGATCGGCCCCGGCGACGACCCGACCTCCGAGATGGGCCCGCTGATCACCAAGGCCCACCGCGACAAGGTCGCCTCCTACGTCGAGGGCGCGGCGGCCGAGGGCTGCGAGGTCGTCCTGGACGGCACCGGCTACACGGTCGACGGCCACGAGGACGGCCACTGGATCGGCATCTCCCTGCTCGACAAGGTGCCGACGTCGGCGAAGGCGTACCAGGACGAGATCTTCGGCCCCGTCCTGTGCGTGCTGCGCGCCGAGACGTACGAGGAGGCGCTGGACCTCATCAACGCCTCGCCGTTCGGCAACGGCACCGCGATCTTCACCCGGGACGGCGGCGCCGCCCGCCGCTTCCAGCTGGAGGTCGAGGCCGGCATGGTCGGCGTGAACGTCCCGATCCCGGTCCCCGTGGGCTACCACTCCTTCGGCGGCTGGAAGGACTCCCTCTTCGGCGACCACCACATCTACGGCAACGACGGCACGCACTTCTACACCCGCGGCAAGGTCGTCACCACCCGCTGGCCGGACCCGGCGGACGCCCCGGCGGGCGTCGACCTGGGCTTCCCGCGCAATCACTGAGCGTCACCGCGCACCCTGATGTGCGCCTGATGAGGCCGTCCGTTATGCGGACGGCCTCATTTTTTTGCGGGGGTCCGCTGCGGTTCCCGCACCCGGCCGATGCGCGGTGACTCCGGGCCCGTTGCTGCGATAAACGACAGCGTAAGCCCTTGCTCGCTGCGGATTTCGCGGCAAGACACCCATTGACGCATCACTTTTCGTCGGTGTTCGATGCTCGCCAGTTCTTCGCGCCGCTGCACGAGTCGATCGGAACCGCCGCATGACCGACACGCTCCGCCCTGTCGAGGCCACCCTTCCTCAGGCCCCGAACAGCCCCCAGAAGCTCAAGCGCTCCATCGGGGTCGTGGGCGGTACTCTCCTCACCCTGTCGTGCGTGACGCCCGCGTCCACGCTCTTCGTGGTGGTCCCCGACCTGCTCGGCTCCCTCGGCACCGCCACCGCCCTCACCATCGCCATCGGCTCGCTGCTGTGCGTGGCCGTGGCGTTCTGCTACTCGGAGCTGGGCACGCTGGTCCCGAGCGCGGGCGGCGAGTACGCGATGGTCTCCACGCTGGCCGGGCGGCTCGCGGGCTGGCTGGTCTTCGTGCTGTCGCTGCTGGTCGTGATGATCGTCCCGCCGGTGATCGCGATGGGCACGGCCGACTACCTCGAACCGGTCGTCCACCTCGACCCCTCCATGGCGGGCGCCGCCGTGATGCTGCTCGCCACCCTCGCCGGTCTGCTCGACCTGCGCGCCAACGCCTGGATCACCGGCGTCTTCCTCGTCCTCGAGGTCATCGCGGCGGCGGTCGTCGCCGTCCTGGGCTTCGCCCACAGCGAGCGCGGCCTCGGCAGCCTCGCCTCGATGGAGGTGGCCGGCCCGGACGGCGGCCCCGACGCCGTCACCGCCCTGCTGGTCGTCTCCGGGCTCGCCATCGCCCTGTTCATCACCCAGGGCTTCTCCACCGCCGTCTACCTCTCCGAGGAACTGGAGAACCCGCGCCGCAACGTCGCCCGGACCGTGCTGGCCACCCTCGGCATCTCCGCCGTGATCATCCTCGTCCCGGTCGTCGCCATCACCCTCGGCGCCTCCGACCTGGCCGAGCTGACCGGCGGCGACATCTCCTCGATGGTCACCGCCTGGTCCAACTCCGCCGTCGGCACCTTCGTCAGCCTGTGCGTGGCGCTGGCGATCATCAACGCCGGCATCGTGATGGTCATCCAGAACTCGCGCGTCCTGTTCGCCTCCGCCCGCGACAAGGCCTGGCCCGAGCCGGTGAACAACGTCTTCGCCAAGCTCGGCCGCTTCGGCTCCCCCTGGGTCGCCACCCTCGCGGTCGGCGTCCCCGGCGCCGCCCTGTGCTTCGTCAACCTCGACACCCTGTACGGCGTCACCGGCGTCTCCGTCACCGGCATGTACCTGCTCGTGGCCGTAGCCGCCCTGCTCTCGCGCCGCGGCGCCCACCGCCACGCCCCCGCCTGGCGCATGCCGCTGTGGCCCGCCGTCCCGGCCCTGCTGATCGTGGTCCTCGGCTACGTCCTCACCCAGCAGGACCCCGTCCACCTGCTGTGGACCGGCGGCATCACCGCGGCCGCCACCCTCTACTGGGCCCTCTACCTCCGCCCCCGCACCGCCACCCGCTGGCTGGTGACGCTGCCCGAGGACACCCGCACGGACACCCCAGGGGGCTTCTGAGGGTCTCCGCGGCGTCGCGACGCCCGGCACGCCCTCTCGCCGCCTCTAACTACCACGGACGCGGTACGGGCGACCGGCCGCGTACGCCCCGGGGAGGTGCCGAAGTTCGGTCCCCGGTCGCCACGGGGGCACAGAATCACCCCGTACGGTTGTCGCATGGATCTTCGACTGCCCGGGACGCGGTGGTTCCGGTCACGACGGCCCCGACAGGCCCTCGCCGCCGCGGCCGCCGTCGTCGTACTCGCCGGTGCCGGGACGTGGAGCGCCGTCGCCTCGGACGAGCCGCCCGCCGTCAAACGCGCCGACCGGGTCATGGCCATGGGCGACGGAGTGCGCGTCGACACCTCGTACTTCACCGCGGGCCCCGCCGGCCGCCGCCCCGCCGTCCTGCTCGGGCACGGCTTCGGCGGCAGCAAGGACGATGTGCGCGAGCAGGCCGAGGACCTCGCACGCGACGGATACGCGGTGCTCACCTGGTCCGCTCGCGGATTCGGCAGGTCCACCGGCAAGATCGGGCTGAACGATCCGAAGGGCGAGGTCGCCGATGCCTCCCGGCTCGTCGACTGGCTGGCCGAGCAGCCCGAGGTCCGTCTCGACAAGGCCGGCGACCCGCGCGTCGGCATCGCCGGCGCCTCCTACGCCGGCGCCGTCGCCCTGCTCACCGCCGGACACGACGACCGGATCGACGCCATCGCTCCGGCCGTCACCTACTTCGACCTCGCCGACGCCCTGTTCCCGAACGGCGTGTTCAAGAAGCTGTGGGCCGGCATCTTCGTCAACTCCGGCGGCGGCTGCGAGCAGTTCGAGCCCGCGCTGTGCCGGATGTACGAGCGGGTCGCCGAGTCCGGCATCCCCGACGCCGAGGCCCGCCGGCTGCTGGAGGAACGCTCACCGTCCGCCGTCGCCGACCGCATCGACGTCCCCACCCTCCTCGTGCAGGGCCAGTCCGACTCCCTCTTCCCGCTCGGCCAGTCCGACGCGGCAGCCAAGGCCATCCGCGGCAACGGCGCCCCCGTGGCCGTCGACTGGATCGCGGGCGGCCACGACGGCGGCGACCCGGAGACCGCCCGCGTCCAGGACCGCGTCCGGGCCTGGTTCGACCGCCACCTCAAGGGCGACGAGACGGCCGGCACCGGGCCCGCCTTCCGCGTCACCCGCACCGGAGGCGTCGACTCCACCGACGGCCAGGCCCAGCTCCGCGGCGCCGGCTCGGACCGCTACCCGGGCCTGGACAGCGGACCCCGGCCGATCCCGCTCACCGGACGCGAACAGACCTTCGACAACCCGGCCGGTGGCGGCCCGCCCGCCGTCTCCGCCCTCCCCGGACTCGGCGGCTCCAACGGCCTGTCCCAGCTGTCCTCGCTCGGCGTCGGTGTCTCCCTCGACTTCCCCGGCCAGCACGCCCGCTTCGAGTCCGCACCCCTCGCCCGCGACCTGCGCATCACCGGATCGCCGACGGTCACCGTGCACGTGACCTCGACCAGCGACGACGCGGTGCTGTTCGCCAAGGTCTACGACGTCGGCCCGGACGGACGGCAGCAGGTACTGCCCTCGCAACTGGTCACGCCGATCCGCGTCGCGGACGCCGAGAAGGGCAAGGACGTCACGCTCACGCTCCCGGCCGTCGACCACGAGGTCGACAAGGGCCACCGCCTGCGCCTCGTCCTCGCCTCCACCGACCTCGGCTACGCCTCCCCGGCCGCCCCTGCGGCCTACACCGTTTCCCTGAAGAGCGACCTGACGGTGCCGACCGCGCCCGGCGTCACCACCGCCGCGGCCCCGCTGCCCGCCTGGGTGTGGTGGCTGCCCCTCGCCGCGGCCGTGACCGCCCTCGCCCTGATCCTCACCGGCCGCCGCCGCACCCGGGCCACCGCCCCCGACCCCGCGCTCACCGACGTACCGCTCCAGATCACCGGCCTGAGCAAGCGCTACGCCCGGTCCGCCGACCGGTACGCCGTCAAGGACCTCTCCTTCCGCGTCGAGCGGGGCCAGGTCCTCGGCCTCCTCGGGCCCAACGGAGCCGGCAAGACCACCACCCTGCGCATGCTGATGGGGCTGATCCGGCCCGACGACGGCGAGATCCGCGTCTTCGGCCACGCGATCCGCCCCGGCGCCCCCGTGCTCTCCCGGGTCGGCGCCTTCGTCGAGGGCGCCGGTTTCCTGCCGCACCTGTCCGGCCGGGAGAACCTGGAGCTGTACTGGAGGGCCACCGGCCGCCCGCCCGAGGACGCCCACCTCGACGAGGCCCTGCGCATCGCCGGACTCGGCGACGCGCTGGCCCGCGCGGTGCGCACCTACTCCCAGGGCATGCGCCAGCGCCTCGCCATCGCCCAGGCCATGCTCGGCCTGCCCGACCTGCTCATCCTCGACGAACCGACCAACGGCCTCGACCCGCCCCAGATCCGCGAGATGCGCGAGGTGATGATCCGTTACGCCGCCGCAGGGCGCACGGTGATCGTCTCCAGCCATCTGCTGGCGGAGGTCGAGCAGACCTGCACCCACCTCGTCGTGATGGACCGCGGCCGGCTCGTCCAGGCGGGCCCGGTCGCCGAGATCGTGGGCTCCGGGGACATGCTGCTCGTCGGCACGCCCACGGCCCCGGAGGAGCCGGTCGTCGAGAAGGTCGCCGCCCTGACCGGTGTGGCCTCGGCCGTACGCACCGACGACGGGCTCCTGGTGCGGCTCGACGCCGACGGCAGCGCGGAGCACCTGGTCGCCGAACTCGTACGCCTGGAGGTGCCCGTGCGGTCCGTCGGCCCCCACCGCCGCCTGGAGGACGCCTTCCTCACCCTGATCGGAGGCTCGGCATGAGCAGCACGCTCACCGACCACCCGGAGGTCGCCTCCGGCTACCGGGCGGGCCGCACGCTGCCCCTGCGGGTGGAGCTGGTCCGTCAGCTCAAGCGCCGCCGCACGCTGGTCATGTTCGGGATCCTCGCCGCCCTGCCCTTCGTGCTGGCCGTCGCCTTCGCCATCGGCGGCGAGCCGGACGGCCGTGGCGACCGCATCACCCTGATGGACACGGCCACCGCGTCCGGCGCCAACTTCGCCGCCGTGAACCTCTTCGTCTCGGCGGGCTTCCTGCTGGTCATCCCCGTCGCCCTGTTCTGCGGGGACACGGTCGCCTCGGAGGCGAGCTGGTCGTCCCTGCGCTATCTGCTGGCCGCGCCCGTGCCCCGGATGCGGCTGCTGTGGTCGAAGCTGCTCGTCGGACTGGGCCTCAGCCTCGCCGCGATGGTGCTGCTGCCGCTGGTCGCGCTCGCCGTCGGCACCGCCGCCTACGGCTGGGGTCCGCTGCGGATCCCCACCGGCGGCGTGCTCGACGCCGGTACGGCCGCCCAGCGGCTGCTCGTGGTGGTGGCATACCTCTTCGTCTCCCAGCTGGTCACCGCCGGGCTCGCCTTCTGGCTGTCCACCCGCACCGACGCCCCGCTGGGCGCGGTCGGCGGTGCGGTCGGCCTGACCATCGTGGGCAATGTGCTGGACGCGGTCACCGCGCTCGGCCACTGGCGGGACTTCCTGCCCGCGCACTGGCAGTTCGCCTGGGTGGACGCCGTACAGCCCACCCCCGAGTGGTCCGGGATGGTCCAGGGCGCGGCGATCTCCGTCACCTACGCCCTCGTGCTGTTCGCCCTGGCCTTCCGCGGTTTCGCCCGCAAGGACGTGGTGTCCTGACCCGTCCACTGACCCGTCCACCGTGCGGCACCCGGTGCGGGCCAACCGGGTGAACCTGCGCAACCGATTCCTGCGCATCGGGTTGATGAAGAAGTAGGGCATGCGACGCCACGAGAAGGCCGGCCTCCGCAGGTCGGCCTTCTTGCCAAGGCCGGCTTTCCCATTCTTCAAGCAGGAAGACAACGACATTGCGACAGACCCTGAGCAGGGGAGTGTTCGCGGCGGCCGCCGCCACGGGCATTCTGTCCCTGTACGGTGCCCCGGCCCTCGCCGACTCGGAGGCGGTGGGAGCCGCCGAGGACTCTCCCGGCGTGCTGTCCGGGAACAACGTCCAGGTGCCGGTCGAGGCGCCGGTGAACGTGTGCGGCAACACCGTCGGTGCGGTCGGCGCGCTCAATGAAGCGGCCGGGAACGTGTGCGCCAACACCTCGCACGCGTCCGAGAAGTCCTCGTCCGACGCCTCGTCCGCATCCGCCTCTTCGTCCGGTTCCTCCTCGAAGTCCGCCGAGCACGGCAGCTCCGGCGGCGGCGCGCAGGCGGTGGGCAGCGCCAAGGGCTCGCCCGGTGTCGCGTCCGGCAACAACGTCCAGGTGCCGGTCCACGCCCCGGTGAACGTGTGCGGCAACAACGTCGCCGGTGCCGGACTGTTCAACGAGACGAGCGACAACACCTGCGTCAACTCCTCCGAGGGCGGCAAGTCCAAGGACGGCGGCCACCAGGCGGTGGGTGTCGCCGAGGGCTCGCCCGGTGTGCTGTCCGGCAACCTGATCCAGCTGCCGATCCACGCGCCCATCAACGTGTGCGGCAACAACATCGACGTCGTGGGCGTGTTCAACACGGCGTACGACAACTACTGCGAGAACAGCGTCTCCACGCCGGACAAGCCCGACGAGGAGACCAAGACTCCGCCCGCCAAGCACAAGCCGCCGACCACGCGGGTCGTCGAGCCCCCCGCGGTCGAGGAGGAGGAGCCCGAAGGGCCCCACCTGGCGGAGACCGGCAGCGACGGCATCCTCACCGCCTCGGCGGCCGGCGCGGCCCTGCTCCTCGGCGGCGCCGTGCTCTACCGCCGTGGACGCGCCGCGTCCCGCGCCTAGCCGCTCCGCGCCCAGCCGACAGGCACCGGGCGCCGACCTCCCGGTCCGGCCCCACGGCCCACGGCAGCCGACCACGCCCCCGCTCCGACACCGCCACCCCGGGTGGCCACGCCGGACGGGGGCGTTGTCATGCCCCGAGACGGCGGGTTCGCCGCGCGGGCGGGTACCGAGAGGCCGGGTGCGCCGGGCGGGCCTGCCCCGAGGCGCCGGGAGCGTCGTGTGGGCTCGCGGCGCGGCGGTGGGGGTGCAGGCGGAGGGCCGCCGACGGAAGTGCGTTCCGTCGGCGGCCCTTGGTGTGTCCCCGCGGGGCTCCGGTCAGCGGGTCACCGGGGCCCGGGTCTCGGCGCGGTCGGCGCCCGAGGGGAGAGGGACCGTGCCGCGGGCCGGGGTCGAGCGGAGCCGGCGCCGTACGCCCTGGACGAGGGTCGAGGCCGTGAACGTCGCCCCGTGGACGAAGCGCATCGCCGGGCCGAAGCCCGACGCGGTGACCAGGCCCGCCATGAACAGGCCGGGGTGCGAGGACTCGAAGGTGCGGCCCACCTCCGGGGAGCCGTCGGGCAGCGTGGCCAGGCTCCCGCGCAGCTCGGGCGCGAGCAGCCCCAGCCGGTCGCAGCGGGCCTTGAACCCCGTGGCCGCGATGACGTGCTCGGTCTCCAGCGAGCGCACCGCGCCGTCACGGCTCACCGTGTCCAGACGTACGCCGCCCGGCACCGCGCAGGCCGCCGTGACCTCGTGGCCCGGCACCACCTCCACCGCACGCTCCACCCGGTCCCGCACCCACCAGGCGCCCGCCGGACCCAGCGCCGTCGCCGCGATGCGCGCCCGGGTCGACTCGGGCAGCCGCCGGAACAGGCCGGGACGCTCGGAGTAGAACCAGTTCTTCCAGCCGGGGCCGAGCCCGCTGTGCGGGGAGCGGGCGGACTGCCACCACGGGCGCTCCCAGGCCGGCGGCATGTCGTTCCACACCAGCCGGTCCGCCCGCGCCAGCACCCGCACCCGCGTTCCCTGTTCGGCGAGCAGCGCCGCCGTCTCCAGAGCCGCCTGGCCGCCCCCGATCACCGTGACGTCCTTGCCGCGGAACTGGTCGAGGTCGCTGTGGTGGCTGCTGTGGGTCACCAGCGCCGGGTGCAGACCGCGCAGCGCCTGCGGCACCTCGATGAACGGCATCACACCGACCGCCAGCGCCACCGTCCGCGCGTGCAGCTCCTGGCCGTCCTCGGTGACCGCGAGGAAACCGCCCGGCACGGACGCCAGGCGGGTGATCGTGCGCTCGTCCACGTCCGGTACCGCGTGCTTGGCGAACCACAGGCCGTACTCGGCGAACGCCTCCACGGGAATCGGGTGCGCGTGACGTGCCGTCAACCCGTTCTCCGCGCAGTACACGTCCAGCCGCCAGCGGCCCGCCGGATCCGACAGGTTGGACGCCCACGGCTCCGACTTCAGGAACATGCCGCCGGGCATGTGGTCGCGCCACGACGCCATGGGCCGGCCGAACACCCTGAGGCTCAGCCCGGCGGACGCGGCGTGCGCCGCGATCGACAGCCCGTAGGGACCGGCGCCCACCACCAGAAGGTCGTACATCATCAACTGCTCGCTTTCTCGTTGTCGGTCGGCAAGGGCGAGGCCGCCCGGGGAATCAGGGGAGTGACCGGCGCGGCCGGCCTCGGGATCAGCCGCTGCCGCAGGCGGCCGGACACATGGCGGCACCACAGGGCCCACATCGCCCATCCGGGACCGCGGTCGTCCGGGGCGTACCACGCGAGTTCACGCCCGCCCGGCGCGCCGCGCAGAGCGGCGAGCGGCGCGTAGTTCTCCACCACGAACTCCCGCCCGGCCCTCTGCTCCCCGTCCGGCAGCGCACGGCCCGTCAGATCCAGGTGCAGCGCCCGTACGACGTCCACGCCGGCGCTGTCCGTGAACAGCCGGAACTGGGCGCCGGGGCGCGGGTTGAAGTCGAGCAGGTGGTAGCGGCCCGTGCTGCCGCAGCGCCGGAAGTCCAGGTCGAGGATGCCGCGGTAGCCGAGCGCTCCGGTGAGCCGCTCGGCCAGTTCCCGCACCTCGGGGTTGGGCGTCCAGCGGCCCACCGCGGTCAGTCCCGCACCGCGCGGCCACGCCAGCTGCTTGCGGCCCGGTCCGCCCGCGCGCACGGCGCCGGTGCGGTCGGCGTAGCCGTGGAAGAACCAGTCGCGGTCCGGCCCCGGCGGCAGGAACTCCTGCAGCAGCAGCGGACTGCCCGCCTCCTCGCTGCGTTCGTACAGCTGACGGGCCTGCTGCGCGGAGTGCACCAGCTGGGTGCTGCGCAGTCCGCTGCCGGCCGGCAGCAGCCAGGGCCGGCTCCACTTCGCCACCACCGGCAGCCCCAGCCGTCGCGCGTCGTCGGCGGCGCGCACCGGGCTGTCCGGGACCAGCGTCCGCGGATGCGGAAGGCCGGCGGATTCGCACACCGCGGCCAACTCGGCCTTGTCCGCGACCCGTTCGGCCAGCGCGTCCGGCATCTCCGGCAACAGGTAGGAGGACGCGAGCCTCTCGCGCAGGCGGGCCACGGCGAGCGCGCAGGCGTCGTCCATCGCCACCAGCACGGCGGGCCGCCCGATGCCGTCGGCCACCCGGCGCAGCACGGCGAGCAGGGCGTCGTCGGACGCCCCCGGGGGCGGCGGGGGGTGCAACCGGCTCATATAGCGCGACCGGCCGACCGGACTGCCCGTCACATCCGCGACGACATGCACGGGGACACCCGCCCTGCCGAGGGAACGCACGGCGCCCAGCGTTCCGTGGTGAAAGGGATTCCGGTCGGTCCGCAGCACCACGGCCGGGACACCGGTGTCGAGCAGCGACACGCATTCTCGCTTTCTTCGAAGGGAGGCCTGGCGGCTTTTCACCGGGGCGGTTTCATTTCGTTCGCTCACCCGCACGGGCGAGAACGGCACTCGAAAGCCGCAACGACAGTGGCGCCCATGGATCTCCTGTGACTGACTTTCATGTGACTGTGCGTCAATAACGTGACCGATCGAACGCGACCGACCCGACCCAAGGAGCAGACATGGCCCCTCACGACAAGCGGGTCCGGAAGCGCAGGCAGGCCAGGGGCCTGGCGACGATCGCCGTGTCCGCCGCCCTGGTGTCCGGTCTCGTCATGGGCGTGGACGCGGAGGTGGTGCCCACCGACGACGCCCGCGCCCCCGGCCCGGGCGCCACCGCGACCCCCGAGCTGTCCGCCGCCCCGACGAGCCCGCCCGCCGCCCCCGTGCCGCTGCTGCCCGAGTCGGCCGACCGGGCGCCGGGCAAGGAGATCCCGCCCTTCGGCGTCTTCCTCGCCTCCGACGGCCGGGGGGTGGTCCGTATGGACCAGTTCAGCCGCTGGCTGGGCGGCACCGAGCTCACCGTCGGGCACACCTACCTGCCCGGCAACCACTGGAGCGACATCGAGGGAAGGGCCCACTTCCTCGAGGCGTGGGCCCGCTGGCGGAACGAGAAGTCCGACCGGACGCTCGTCCTCAACGTCCCCATGCAGGCCCGCAACGAGGAGGGCGTGCCCGACCACGAGGTGCGCCAGCTGGTGCGGCGGGGCGCGGCCGGGGACTTCGACCACCACTTCCGCGCCCTCGCCGAGCGGCTGGTCCGGCTGAAGGTGCCGGACACGGTGATCGTGCTCGGCTGGGAGATGAACGGCACCACGTACACCCACCGCTGCGGGCCGGACCCTCAGGCGTGGAAGACGTACTGGAAGCGGATCGTCACCACGATGCGTGCGGTGCCGGGCCAGAATTTCAAGTTCGACTTCACGCCGAGCCGTGGCCGGGACGCCGTCCCCTGGACCGAGTGCTACCCGGGGGACGACACGGTCGACATCGTCGGAATGGATTCCTACGACCAGCCCGCCGGAATGTCGTTCGACCAGCAGGTGAGCGAGCCCTACGGCCTTCAGGAACACGTGGAATTCGCGAAGGCGCACGGGAAGCCCATTTCGTACCCGGAATGGGGTCTGTTCCGCAACGGCGACAATCCCGAGTACATGCGGCGCATGCTCGCCTGGATCACCGAGCACAAGCCGCTCTACAACACGATCACCGACTACTGCCCGCACGGGGTGTGGCAGTGCGACGCCAACCCCGAGTCCTCGCGCGTCTACCGGTCCGTCCTCTCCGGCCGTACCGATCCCGCGAACCCGGTCCCGACGCCCACACCCACGCCCACCCCGGAGGCGCCCGTCACGCCCGAGCCCCAGAACTGCTCGGAGCTGGACCTGGGCGACTGGGTGGAGCACTGGCTCGGCGGAAAGCTCTGCATCCGGTTCACCTGGTGGTAGAGCACCCGCCGCCGGCCCGGCCGGCACCGCGATCACCGCTGGCCGTGCGCATCGGCGGCGGTGGCCGGGCCGGGCACCGAGGCGGCCGGGACGGCCTCGTCGTCCCGGCCGGCTCGCCTCGGCCGCGCCAGCAGGGCCAGACCGCCCAGCAGCCCGCCGGCGCTCGCACCCACCAGGGCGGTCACGCCCGGCGACGCGGACGTCGGCTCGCTCGGCCTGACCGCCCGCGAGAACTGCACCAGCCGCACCTGGGTGCTGCCCCGGGTGTGCTCGGCGTGCTGCGTCAGCGCGCGCGAGACCGCGTTGGCCATGTCGACGGCCCGGCCCGGCTGGGAGGAGGTGGCCGACAGGGCCACCATCGGCGCGTCGGGCGAGGTCGCCGCGCGCACACTGTCCTGCAGCGTCCGCACCGGCACCCCCGCCCACACCTGTGCGTCCCCGAGCACCGCCAGCTGCGTCGCCACCCGGCCGTACGCCTGCGCGAAGCCGCGGGCGGCGTCCGGGGTGGACTTCGAGGTCGGCACGGCGACGACGTAACTGGTGGCCGTGTACGTCGTGGGCGTCAGCAGGCCGTACGCGCCGCCGAGCAGTCCGCCGACGAGGGTGCCGGCCGCGAGCACGGACCAGGACGGCAGCGCCCTGACACGAGCCAGGGACAGACGGCGCTGACGGGTCGGGGAGTCGGTCATGAGGAGCTTGCTCCGTGGGAAGAGAGGGATGAGTGCGATGAGGGGGCCGACGGGGGTGAGGGAAGGGGCAGCGACACCGGCTCGGTCACGTGCGTCCCGGGACCGGACACGGCTGCCGCGTACACGTCCATCAGGCGGGCCGCGTTGCGGGTGATGCTGTAGCGGTGCGCGGCCTCCGGGACCGTGCGCGGCCGCGGGCCCGCCCCGCGCACCTCGGCGATCGCGCGGGCGTACGCCTCCGGTCCGCCCCGCACCCGCCGGGCGCCGGTGGCGGCCGACGGCGGCAGGTCCTCGATCGCCGGGCAGGCGGCGTACAGCACCGGCAGGCCCGAGGCCAGCGCCTCCACCGCCGCCAGGCCGAAGGCCTCGTCCTCGGACGGGGAGGCGAACAGGTCCATGGCGCTGGTGAGTGACGGCAGATCGGGACCCGGTGAGCCGTCGGCGACGTAGGGGCGTTCGCCGGTGAACAGCACCCGTCCGGCCACGCCCGCCTCCTGCGCCGTGCGGCGCAGGACGTGCTCCTCGGGGCCGCCGCCCACCAGCAGCAGCCAGTAGTCCGCCGGGAGCCGGGTGAGCGCCTGGACGAGGACGTCGAACCGCTTGCCGGGGGTGAGCCGGCCGATGCCGCCGACGACGAACGCGTCCTCGGGCAGGCCGAGCCGGCGCCGGGTGCTCTCGCGGCGTTCCGGGTCGAAGCGGAAGCCGTCCAGGTCGATCCCGTTCGGGACGACCTCGATGCGCGGCGCGGGCACCCCCCAGCGCTTCAGGCGGTCGGCGACCGCGGCGGACACCGCCACCGTCGCCGAGCCGAGCCGCTCGCTGGCGAGGTACAGCGCACGCACCCCGGACGTCAGACGGCGGCCCTCCATCTGGGTGTCGCCGAGGGAGTGTTCGGTGGCCACCACGGCCCGCACCCCCGCCATCCGCGCGGCGAGCCGGCCGTAGACACAGGCCCGGTACAGGTGCGTGTGCACCAGGTCGTAGCCGCCCGCGCGGATGGTGCGGACCAGGCGCGGCAGGGCGGTGAGGTCGCGGTTGCCGTGCATGCCGAGATGCGTGACGCGGACCCCGTCGGCGGCGAGACCGTCGGCGACCGCGCCGGGGTTGGTGAGCGTCACCACGTCGCACTCGACGGGCAGGTGACGCAGCAGCAGGCGGAGCTGCTGCTCGGCGCCGCCGACGCCGAGGCCGGTGATGATGTGCAGGGCCCTCATGTCACAGCCCCTTCGCCGGGCGCCGGCGCAGCCGGTGCAGCCGGAGTTTGAGGAGCATCCGCCAGGCCGTGTCGTTCTGGCCGACGTGGATGCGCGGCAGCGCGAGCGGACCGGTCAGCGGGCCGGGGTCGATGGCGCAGGCGTAGCGGTAGCCCGCCTCCCGCACCGCCTGGACGGCGCGCGGGTCGACCGTGCCGTACGGGTAGCAGAAGCCGTCGACCGGCGCGCCGGTCAGCTCCGCCAGCAGCGCGCGGCTCTCGGCGACCTCCGCCTTCAGGGTGAGATCGTCCGCCTTGGTGAGGTCGACGTGGGTCAGTCCGTGGGAGCCGATCTCCACGCCCTCCTGGGCCGCCTGCCGGATGCCGGCCGCGGTCAGCAGCGGCTTGCGCGGACCCAGCGGGTCCCAGGCGTTGTCGCCGCCGAGCCGTCCGGGCAGGACGAAGAGGGTGGCGCCGCAGTTCCAGCGGCGCAGCAGCGGCAGGGCGCCGGTGAGGAAGTCGACGTAGCCGTCGTCGAAGGTGAGCCCGACCAGGTCGCGGCCCTCGCCGCGGGCGCGGGCGGCGAGCAGGTCGGCCACGGACACGCCGCGCAGACCGCGCCGGCGCAGCCAGGCCAGCTGCCGGCCGAGCCGCTCGGGGGTGACGGTGATGCGGTACGGATCGTCCGAGCAGTCGCCCACGGAGTGGTACATGGCGACCCACGGAACGGGCCCCCGGTGAGGGGCGGAGGGTCTGCCGGGTCTGTCGGTGGTGACGGAATCAACGGAAGCGGCCATGAGTCAGCTTTCGTGTGACGGCGCGTACGGGGCGCAGTGCGGATGCGAAACCCTGGATGCCGAGGGCCCAGGCGAGGGAGACGAAGACTGCGGTGACGGTCAGACAGCCGGCGGCGAGGCCCGCTGCCGGGGATTCGAGCCGGCTCGCGACGAACGTCCCGGCGGCGGTCGCGCAGACCGCGGCCAGCACGGGCCGGCTCAGCTCGGCGAGGACCTTCCTCAGCCGGATCGAGACGCCGTACGGGCTGCCGCCGCGCCGGCCCGTGCGCAGACCGGCGAGCAGCAGGGCGGCGGTGACGGTGATGCCGAAGGCGTTGGCGGCGGCGATCCCCGCCACCCCCCACGGCCGTACGGTCGCGGCGCCGATCAGGGACGTGGCGACGACGCCCGCGAACATCACCGCCAGGGGGTACCAGCAGGGCCGGCCCGCCGAGAAGTAGGAGCGGACCAGGGCGCCCACCAGGGTCTGGGCCAGCAGCCCGAGGGCGTAGACGCGCATGACCTCGGCCGTCGCGACCGTGTCGCTCGCGGTGAACGCGCCGCGCTGGAAGAGCAGTTCGATGATCTGCGGGGCGCAGGCCAGCACCGCGCACATGCCCAGCAGCACCACGCAGGAGGCCAGGACGAGATCCCGCTCCACGCGGCGGCGGGCCCGTTCGCCGTCGCCGTCCGCGAGAGCGCGTGCCACCACCGGGAAGGTGACGGTGCACACCATCAGCGACAGCGTCATCGGGATCTGGGCGACCTTCTGCGCGTAGTTGAGGTGCGAGATGGCCCCGGCGGGCAGGGAGGAGGCGAGGAAGCGTTCGACGAGGACCTGCGACTGACGGCACAGCGCGAACAGCAGCACGGCCGCGATGAGCGCGAGCCGCACCGTCCGCTCCCGCACGTCGTCGCCGGCCTCGGGGGTGTCGACGACCGCGGACGTACGGGACGTCAGATGCCGCCACAGCGACGGCAGCTGGACGACCACCATCAGCACGCCGCCCACCGCGACCCCCACCGCGGCCGACCGCACGCCCCACGCGTCGCCCAGCAGGAACATCGCGGCGACGATGCCGGTGTTGTACGCGATGTAGATGGCCGCGGGCGCGAAGAAGCTGCGGTGGGCGCGCAGGGCGGCGCTGCAGTACCCGGCGAGACCGAAGGCCAGCAGGCTGATCGCGGTGAGCCGGGTGCAGTCGACGGCGAGGCGGGGGTCGGGCAGCCCGGGGGCGAGCGCCCGCACCAGCAGGGGAGCCGCGATGGCGACGAGCGCGGCCACGGCGGCGAAGGCGAGGCACAACCGGGGCAGCGTGGCGGCGACCAGGGCGCGCACGGGATCACCGGGCACGCCCCGCGCACGGCGGGCCAGCGCCATGCTGAACGCCGGGATCAGCGCGATCGCCAGCCCGTCCTCGATCAGCAGCGTGGCCGCCACCTCCGGCACGGTCCACGCCACCAGAAACGCGTCGGTGTCGCTCCCTGCCCCGAACAGCCGCGCCAGCGACTGATCCCGCACCAGCCCGAGCAACGACCCACCGACGGACAGCGCCGCGGTGACCAGAGTGGCCCGGCGAAGGAACTTCCCCGAGGTCGTGGCCTGCTCGGCGCCACCGGCCTTCCCACTCCGCGCCCCCGGCACGGCGACCGCCGTGGTGTCCGCCCGCGGGGTCGGGTCCGGGGACTCGTCGCCCGCGGGGAAGTCGGGGCAGGGGCGGCCGTCGGGTGTGAGGCGGTCGGTCGCCGGGCCGTGCGCTGCGGGGTGTTCGGTTCCCGGGCCGCGGGTCGCGGGGCCGGGCCCTCCGGAGCGGCCGGTTGCCGGGTCCACGTTTCCGGGGCCCGGCACCCCGGAGCGGCCGGTTGCGGGTTCCCGGCGTGCGGGGGTGCCCGCTTCCGTGCCGACGGATGCCTCGCCACGGCGTTCGGGGCGATCGGACGTGCCCGGGCTGTCCGGAGTGCGTGAAGGGACCACCGTCATCGGGACACGGCCTCCTCGATGCGTGCGGTTGCCTCGTCGTGCGGCAGTGCGGCGTCGCGCGGCACACCGGCCAGCGCCCACCAGGCCGCGAGGCCGAGAGCCATGGCCGTCAGGACCGTCGAGGGGCCGCCGATGTCGCCGTAGACGAAGTCGGTCAGGAGCCAGATCAGCAGGCCGCAGGCGATCAGGCCGCAGTCCGTGCCGGAGCCGCGGCGGCGGACCAGCAGCAGCCGGCGCAGACCGCACACCAGCAGCGCCAGCCAGCCGCCGGCGAGGGTGAGCAGCCCGATCAGGCCCTGCTCGCTCAGCACCAGCAGATACATGCTGTGCGGCGACAGCAGCGCCTGCCGGTGGTACGCCTCGCCCGCGCCCTCGATGTCGCTGCCCGACGACAGCGCCAGCGTGGCGTGTCCGTCGCGGTACTCGGGGAAGCCCTTCAGCCCCACGCCGGTCAGCGGGTGTTCGCCCCACATGCCGGTGGCCGACGCCCACAGGGCGTAGCGGTCCACGACGGACTGGTCGGGTGCGTCGGTGACCTGCCCGATGCTGTCGATCCGCTCCTGCAGCTGCGCCGTGCCGACGCCGAAGCCACCCATCAGGACGACACCCGCGGCGACCACGGCCGCGGCCGTCTTCACCGCGCGCCGCAGCCCGGCGAGCGCCAGCTGCACCGCGCAGGTCAGCGCCGTCGCGATCCAGGCGCCCCGGCTGAACGACAGCGCGAGCGGCAGCAGCAGCGCCACCGCGCACCCCGCGGCGGTCGCCCGCTGCCACCGCGGCGCACGCCCCAGGGCGAGCCCCACGGCGCACACCACGCCGAGCGCGACCACCGAGGCCATGCCCATCACGTCCTGCGCCCCGAACGTGCCGACCGCCCGGATGGGCTCGCCCTGGTACGAGGCACCGGTCCCGGTGACGTACTGGTGCACACCGAGCGCCCCCTGCCACCCCGCGAGCCCCACGAACGCCCAGGCCAGCACCCGGAAGTCGGCCCGATGCCGCAGCAGCACCAGCACGGCCGCCGGGACCAGCACGAAGACCTGCAGATAGCGGCCCAGACCGGTGAGCCCGGCCGTCGCCGAGGAGGCCCCCATGGCGGCGAGCGCCAGGCCCACCACCGGCAGGCCCAGCACGAGCGCCGCGACGGGCGACAGCGGGCGCCGCCGCTCGCGCAGCAGCAGGATCACGCAGTACACCACCAGCAGCCCGGAGACCGCGTCCGCGGGCCCGGCGCCGTCCCCCGTGTGCGGCACGGCCAGCAGGGCGATCACCGCCACCAGGGGCAGGACCGGCACCCGTTCGGCCGCCCGGCGCGGGAGCGGGAGGGCGTGACGCACGTTCTGTCAGCTCCCCGTCGGCCGTACCAGCGTGGCGGCGGTGCGCAGCAGGATGCAGACGTCCTGCCACAGCGACCAGTCGTCGATGTAGGCGTTGTCGAACCGGGCGCGGTCCTCGATCGAGGTGTCGCCGCGCAGCCCGTGGATCTGGGCGAGCCCGGTGATGCCGGTCCGCATCCGGTGGCGGGCCGCGTAACCCGGGTAGGTCTGGCTGAACTGCGCCACGAAGTACGGGCGTTCGGGCCGCGGCCCGACCAGGCTCATGTCGCCGCGCAGCACGTTCCACAGCTGGAGCAGCTCGTCCAGCGAGGTGCGCCGCAGCATGCGGCAGAACCGGCGCATCTCGTTCTCGTTGGCCACGCTCCACCGCGTCGCCGACTCGTGCTCGTCGACCGGCCGGTGCGTGCGGAACTTCAGCAGCGTGAACGGCCGGCCGTCGCGCCCGATGCGCTCCTGCCGGAACACCACCCCGGGCCCGTCGCTGATCCGCAGCGTCAGCGCGCACGCCAGCAGCAGCGGACTGACCACGAGCAGCAGCGACCCCGACACCAGGATGTCGAGGACCCGCTTGCCCACGCTGCCCGCCCGCGCCGGGGAGAAGTCCAGCCGCCGGCAGGAGAACCCGGCCAGCCGCTCGTGTGCCGGATACGCCGGCACGTCGGCGTCGACCTCCCAGATCACGCATCCCGACTCGGCCAGCGTGCGCAGCAGCGGCCCCTGGTCGGCGCGTACCGAGGGATGCACGGCCAGCACCGCCCGCACCCCGTTCTGGATGACCGCGCGCTCGACCTCCTCGCCGGTCCGCAGCACCGGGATCCCCTCGGTGCCGTCCGGCTGCTCGGCGACGATCCCCACGGGCCGCACCCCGCAGCGCGGGTGACGCAGCACGGCGGCGGCCACGCGCTGCGCGGTCGCCGCCGGTCCGATCACGAGAGCGGTCTGTGGATGCCGCAGCAGCGCGGCCCGCCGCCGCCCGTGCACGGCGGCCCGCAGCACACAGCACGCCACCGCCTGCAGGGCGAGACCCGCCAGTACGGTGCCGGCGGCCGGCGCGAGCTCCGGCCGGTACGCCGCCCACAGCGCGGCGGACGCCAGCCAGGCCACGGCGATCCGCCCGCACACGGCGGGCAGTTCCTCCAGCAGTCCCGGTACCGGTGGTCTGCGGTCACGCGGGCGCAGCAGCAGCGTCGCGCCGAACAGCAGCGCGACGAACAGGAGATGACGCCGCGCATCGGCGAGCGCCAGCGCGGCCGGCAGCGCCGCGGCGGCGTCGGCGGCGAGCAGCGGCAGCGGCGAGACCGGCCGCGCCGGACGCCCCGCGGCGGGCAGCCGGAAACCGGTGCCGCCGGTCGTGGGATCGGAAGTGGTGTCGGTGCCGGGTTTCGGCATGACGGAGACGGATGAGAATCCGTGCTCCCGTGGCGATACGCCGGGGGAGGGCACGGTACGTTCGGCGGTCACGAGTGGATGGACTCCCTGTGCTCGGATGGCTCGACGCGCTGTGTGGTCCGATGGGCCCCGGCGCTCCGCTCCCGGCTCCGCTCCGACGGACGGACACCCGTGCCGGCCCGGGACGGGCGCGTCCATCTCGCGGTGGGCCAGGTGCCGAGCAGGTCGCGGTAGACGTCTGTGACCGCCTTGGTGGTGTGCCGTACGTCGTGCAGGGCCAGCACATGCGCGCGGCCCCCGTCGCCGAGGGCCGCGCGCAACGGCTGGTCGCGCAGCAGCTCGCCGACGGCACGGGCCAGTTCGGCGGCGTTCTCCGGCGGGACCAGACAGCCGGGGGCGAAAGTCGGTGGCAGGCTCTCCCGCGCGCCGTCGACGTCGGTGACCACCACGGGCCGCCCGCAGGCCATCGCCTCCAGCGGGGCGAGGGCCATGCCCTCCCAGCGGGACGGCAGCACGACGAGATCGGCGGCCTGGTACCAGGGGGCGGTGTCCCCGACGGCCCCCGCGAACACCACGGAGCGGGGCGCGCACGCCCGCAGCCGGTCACGGTCGGGCCCGTCGCCGACCAGGACGAGACGCGCGTCGGGGACCTGGCGCACGACGGCGTCCCAGGCTCGCAGCAGCACGTCCTGGCCCTTCTGCCGGCACAGCCGCCCCACACAGACGACGAGGGGGGCGTGCGGGGGCAGTCCGGCGAGCGGGGCGAGCGTGGCCCGTACGGCGTCGGCGCGCGCCGGGCGGAAGCGCTCGGGGTCGATGCCGTTGGGGACGACGGTCCACCGGCCGGCGATTTTGGCGGCCGCTCCGGTCGCGCGTTCCGCCTCGCTCACGCACACCGTCCGCGCGGCCCAGCGCGCCCCCCACCGCTCCCACCGCAGCGCGAGCGCGGCGGTGGTCCCGCCGACCGCCTCGAACGACCAGGCGTGCGGCTGGAACACGGTCGGGATCCGGCCGCGCACCGCGAGCCGCCCGGCGAGTCCGGCCTTCGCGCTGTGCGCGTGCACCAGGTCCGGGCGCACCTCATCGATCAGCCGGGCGAGCGCTCGCACCTCCCGCGCCAGCGAGGCACCGGGCGACCGCGTCGCCTGCCAGGGCCGTACGTGCGCGCCGAGCGCCCGCAGCCGGGTGGTGAGGTCGCTGTCCGGGCAGGCCACGACGGCCTCGAGGCCGTCCGCGAGCTGGGCCCGCACCAGGTCCGCCACGACGCGGGCGACTCCGCCGTCCACCGGTTGCGTGAGGTGCAGGACACGCGGACGGCGACCGGAGGAGGACGGCAGGTCCATGGTGAGGGCTTCCTCGCTGACGAAGGCGCTGACGATGGCGTTGACGAAGGCGTTCGGATCGGCCGGCGGCGCGTTCACTGCCGGGCGTCGGCGGCGATGAACAGGACGCCGGCCCACGCCGCGTCCGTGGCGGAGGTGAGCCGCAGGGCCGCCTGGTCACCGGCGCCGAGCACACCCCGGCCGACGTCGAACACGTCGGAGTCGTAGCCGAGGGTGTTGGCGTACGCCGGGACCCGGGCCGGGGAGCCCGTGCCGGGGCCGCTGATGGTGGAGTTGAGGACGTCGCCGCCCGGGTTGGCGCCGTTGCCGAGCGCGGCGGAGCCGGAGGGGCCGGTCACGACGAGCGAGTCGCCGGTGGTGCCGCGGTCGCCGTTGTACGCGACCAGGCCCACCTGGCCGGGCGCGCCGTCGGCGATGTTCAGGCCGGAGAGCTTGAGTTCCTCGCCGCCGCGGGAGCGCAGCGCGGCGAAGCCGTCCCACAGGGCGAGCTGCCGCAGCGGTTCCGCCGCGTTCTCGTACATCACCACCAGCGTCCAGCCGCCCCAGGCGCCCGCGGCGGACTGCCCGGCGGCCACGTTGACCTGCGCCACGGTGTAGAGACCGGCTCCGCTGTCGCGCACCAGCGAGGTGACGTCCGCCGAGGCCTGGAAGGCGTCGGCGTCGTCGGCCACACGGTGTCCGACGACCGTGTCGGCGAGCACTTCCTTGTAGTCGCCGCCGGGTTCGGCGATGAGAACCCGGCCGTTGTCCGCCGCCGGCTTCTGCTCGCCGACGCGCAGATTGCCGCCCCAGTACAGGCGCGCGTACGTCACCCGCGAGCCAGTGGGCAGACGGACCTCCGCGCGGGAGGAGTTGTAGGTGTTCGGGTCGCTGTCGACGTCGATGTAGTACATGTCGAAGTCGCCGTTCACCCCGGCCGCACCGTCGCGTACGTCCGAACACGGCGACTGGCGCGGGCGGCAGGTGATGGAGGAGTTCGCCGCGCGCACGATGCCGCCGTGCTGGACCGCGCGATGCCTGGGGTCGAACGCGATGCTGTCGGCCTCGGGAGCCGGGGCGGCGGCGGGGGAGCCGCAGGACGCCCATACCGCGGCAAGGGTGAGCACGCCCACCGTCGCATGGCGAAGCAGCTGACCCAGGGATTGGCGCATGACCGTCGGAGCCTTTCGTCAAGCAGATGGCGGCGGCAGGCAGCAGCGGGGACGAGTGCGATGCGTCCGCCCGTGAGGGATGCGTCGGGAGGTTCGCAACTCTAGTCACCAACCGGACAAATTCACTGAAACTCAATGAACAACGGCAAGTGTGTTGGAATCGTGAAACCCGGGACTCCCGCGCGACCCGGGTCAGGTGGCGGCGACGCGGCCGCTCATCAGGCGGTACGGGCAATGGGGTGACCGGTGACAATCCGAAAGGCCCATGATCGGTTGCGGGGTGTCCGGGGCGCTCTCACGGTGGGTTCAGGATCCGAAGCCCCTCGAAAGGAACTGCCCATGCGCGCTCTGCCTGCACGGCGCCTCGCACTCAGCGCACTGTGCGCCGCCCTCCTGGTCGGGATCACCGGCCCCGCCGCCCTGGCGGCAGACCCGGTCCATGAGCGCAGCAAGGTCGCGGCACCGGCCGCGGCGCTCCCCGGCGCCGACGCGCTGCTGGCGCGCGTCGAGAAGCTCGACGCCCAGGCGGGGCCGCTCACTCCGGTCGTCGACCTGATGGAGGCGGTGCTTCAGCAGGACCGGACCACCCTGTCTCCCGCCGAGATGCGCAAACTGGGCGAGGCCGCGAAGGACGCGCTGAGGAAGGCCGCCGCCGACGAGCAGCCGGTGGTCACCCTCGTCCCGACGGAGCCGACGACGACCACGGCGACCGGAGTACTGCTGCCCGCCGCCGACGCCGAGCTCACGAACGACCTGCTGGGCGGCCTGCTGGACCTCCTCGGGGGCATCCTCGACCTGCTGCTCCCGGGCCTCACCGAGGACGCCGCGACCGCGGGCACCACGGAGACCACGGACACCACTGACGACACGACCGACGTGGTGACGGAGGACACGGCGGCGGACGCGGCCGAGGACGCGGCCGACGAGGCGGCGGAGGCCGCCGAGACCGCGGCCGAGGACGCGCTGGCCGACACGGAGGTCGACTCGTTCGACTCGCTCGACGAGTTCATCGACCAACTGCTCGCCGAAGTGGACGCGCTCATCGAAGCCGTGACCGACCCCGACCTCGCCGCGTCGACCACCGACACGGCCACGTCGAGCACGGTGACCACCACGCCGACGGCGACGGCCACCACCCTCCCCGCCCTCACCCCGCAGACCTCGGTGGTGCTGATGCCGGCCTCGTGACACGTGAGGTGACGCCGCGCTGATCTCATATGAGGACTCGTCAATCTGGGGCGTCCCGGTTTCCGGTCCGGCCAGGGATCGTTAGACAGGGCGACACATTCCCCTCCGGCGACCTGCGTTGCCGAAGAAAGGAACACGATGAAGTCCCTGAAGGCTGCCGCCGTTCTTGCCGGATCCCTGATCGCCGCCACGGTGGCCGCGCCCGCCTACGCCGCCGAGGGCTCCCGCGACCTGGCCTCCACCGGCCTGGACACCGGCCTGCGCACCGGCATCCCCTTCGAGATGATGCCGCTGTCGCAGGAGACGAACGTCCTCAACGGCGAGCAGGACGCCTCGGTCCTCGGCACGATGAAGGAAGCGGCGGCCGTCGTGAACGAGGCGAAGCCGGTGCACGGTGACGTGGGGCTGCACGCCTGAGATCCGACAACACGCGGCGATCGGCCCCCGGTGCGAACCGGGGGCCGTTTGCTGTGCGCCTCGCCCTGATCGAGGGCGGCCGGCATGCGAAGAGCCCCGGCGCTCGGGCGGCCGGGGCTCTTGAGGGTTGCGACAGGCGTCGGTGCTACTTCTTCTTGCCGCTGTCGTTGATGCAGGTGTTGCCGATGGCCGGGTTCAGGGCACCGATCCCGGTGACCGTGTTGCCGCACACGTTGATCGGCACGTGGATCGGGGCCTGGACCACGTTGCCCGAGATGACGCCGGGCGAGTGGACCGCCGCACCCTTGGCGCCGGCGTCCGCCGAGGCCATAGCAGCCCCGCTGAGGACCACGGCACCCGTGCCGAGAGCGACAGTGGCAGCCTTCGCGATGCGAGACATCACGTTCTCCTAACTGATTCGGTAAAGCGCAGATGCATGACGCGCATCCGCACTCCCCGCTCAACGCGCCGCACGCGGACGGGTCACGGTGATCTCCCGCGCATCACCCTTTTGAAATAGACGGCCCGCAGGAGGGCTCGGTGGCCCGCCCGGAACTCGGCCATTTGATACCGGCCCTACGGTCCTATGACGTGCCCATTCACAGGAAAACTACGTTATTGGGCGTTTCGCCTGTTCAAAGTTGCGCACCTCGCCTACGTTACTCACTGCACGTGACCGATCCATCACGGTTCGTGTCTACTCGAGAACGGAGAGGTAATGCGCAAGTACCAGAAGGCCGCGGTCGTCATGGCCATGCTCGGCAGCGTCAGCTTCCTGGGCGCCGGCGTCGGCCACGCCGGTGACGACCCGGCGTTCAAGCTCGACAACAAGCAGTCGCAGAGCTGCTCGCAGAACGACAGCGCCCTGGGCCTCGTCAACGTGGACGACGTCAACGTCGGTGTCGGCGCTCTGCTGGGTCTGTCCAGCCAGGACAACAGCGAGTCCGAGGCTCTGCACTGCGTCCAGGGCTTCAAGCTCGGCAAGTGATCACTGGTTCAGTGATGGGGCAGGCCTCGGAACCCGGACTCTCGTGTCCGGGGCCGGGCCTGCCCGGCCGGTCGGCGGATTTCCGTCCGCCAGCCGATTGGCAGATTTTATGAATACACAATGGCGCCAACGGGTTCCTTTTTAATGGCGCTCCGCGGTTCGGCGTTTCACGTACTCAATTTCCCCGGGCGTCGCCTAATTTTGGCGGCGGAAACAGCGACCAGTTCATCGCGGGCTGTGTCGACTCGAGAATGGAGAAGTAATGCGCAAGTACCAGAAGGCCGCGGTCGTCATGGCCATGCTCGGCAGTGTCAGCTTCCTGGGCGCCGGTGTCGGCCACGCTGGTGACGACCCGCAGGTCGAGCTGAACAACAAGCAGACCCAGTCGTGCCAGCAGAACGACTCGACCACGGGTCTGATCAACATCGACGACATCAACCTGTCGCTGGCCATCCTCGGCCTGTCGCAGCAGGACAACAGCGAGGAGTCGTCCGTCACCTGCGCCACGAGCTTCACCGTCGGTGGCGAGGAGGACTAAGCACCTCCAGACGACCCAGGCAGGCCGCGGAACTCGAACTTCGTGTTCGGGCTCCGGGCCTGCCCGGCTCGTTGCCGTCAAGGCACCCGGCACGACTCCGTCGTCCCCGCGCGTTGGGGACGACCGTCAAAGGAATAGGTAGATGTTCAGTTCGAAGAAGATCGCAGCGGCAGCGGGAGTGCTCGGAAGCCTCGCGCTGATCGGCCTCGGCGCCGGTCAGGCCGTGGCGGGCGAGGGCCCCAGCAACAAGTGCGTCGACGACGGCAAGGGCACCATCCGCTGTGTGCAGGTGGCCGAGTACCGGATGACCACCGACTCGCTCGGGAAGGTCCACATCGTCAACGAGTCGGCGCAGAGCTGCCCGACCTCGAAGGGCAAGGTCTCCTGCGCCAGCGATGTGGTCGTCAGGCCGAAGGGCTCCTGACGTCCCGAACACGGCGGCTGCGGCGCCTTGTTCACGGCGGCACCCCTACGGCACCGCCGTACAGCGGAGAGTGGCCGGAACCCATTGTGGGGTTCCGGCCACCGGAACCCATGAGGGGCGCGCACAATTTAAAGAACGCGGTTGGGGTAGGCAGGTTGTAGGCGGGGGGGGGCCGGGCGAAGGGGGGGCG
>NZ_JBFAXA010000011.1:95970-194642 GCF_040689265.1 Streptomyces sp. NPDC052012 | reverse complement strand
CCGAGAACTGGCCGGTGACCCCGATCGCGGCCCGGACCGCCTGCGCCTCACGGGCCAGGTCGTGGCCGGCGACCTGCGCCTGACCGCCGTCCGCCGTGATCAACGTGGAGAGGATCTTCACCGCGGTCGTCTTGCCCGCCCCGTTCGGGCCCAGCAGGGCGAACACCGACCCGGCCGGGATGCGCAGGTCGATGCCGTCGAGGACCAGCTTGTCGCCGTAGGACTTGCGCAGACCGACGGCGGAGATGGCGGCCGGGGACGACGGACGACCGTCACCGTTCCCATTTCTGGACGTGGGCATGACAGATGAAGGCATGGTGCCCTCCCAATCGAAGTCCGAAAGGCTGAAGTGAATGAGGAGTGGGGGATGGAGGAGAAGGGCGCTCAGGCCCTGGCGCGGCGGATGTCGATGTTGCCGTAGCGGGTTCGGGCGCGGATCTTGACGGTCTCCTCGCTGTCCCCCGGGGCCTCGGACGCGGTGAGCGTGTTGCGCACCTGACCGCGACCCGAGCTGACGTCGAGCCACGCGGCCGTGCCCTCGCGGACGCCGACCTCGACGCCACCGTGGTTCGTCTCCAACTGGACGGTGCCGCGGACCACTTCGCCCACGCGCAGCGCACCGTGCACATTGGTGGCCGTGACCGAGTCCTCGGCACGCGCGATGTCGACGTCGCCGTTGACACCGTTCACGCGCAGTTCGCCGGTCGCGGCGCCGACGATCGTGGTGCCGTGGGAGTTCTTCAGGACAGCCGGGCCGTCGACGACGCCGACGCGCAGGCTGCCGGAGCTGGTGGTGATCTCGGCCGGGCCCTCGACGCGGTCCACGGTGATGGAGCCGTGCGCGGCGGTCAGCTTCAGCGGACCGGTCGCGTCGAGGCGGACGTCACCGCTCGAGGTCTTCACGTCGACCTCGCCGAGCCGGCCCTCGCCGAGCACCTGGGACCACGCACCGGTGGCGTCGACGCGGGAGCCCGTGGGCAGGTCGACCGTCACGTCCACGACGCCGGTGCGGCCGAGACCGAAAAGGCTGGGCTTGGGCGTCCGGACCGTCAGGACCCCGCTCGCGTACGTGACCTCGGTCTGGTCGGCGGTCCGCACGTCCAGGTCCTTCTTCGGGTCGCGGGGCCGCACCTCGACGACGGTGTCGGTGCGGTCGCCCGCGGTGAACTGGAGGGAACCGGCGTCCACGTGCGCGGTGACCGAGATCGGTCCGGGCGTGTCGAAAGAAGGCATGGCTGTCCCGTCCTCTTGGGTCTTGGGGTCGTCCCCGCTGGTGGGACGTGGTGGGAAGGAAGCGGCGGGCGCGGTCAGCGCACCCAGCCGGTGAAGCTCTGTCCGATGGTCCTGGCCTTCTCCGTCGTACGCGGCCGGGTGCCGCCGTCGACCGCGGCCGACACGGCCCGCACCAGCCACGCGTTGACCGACAGGCCCTCGCGGCTGGCGGCCTCCTCGGCGCGCGCCTTGAGGTGGGCCGGCAGCCGCAGATTGACGCGGGCGGTGCCGCCCTCGTCGCCCTCGGCGGGCGCCTGCGCCTTGAGCGGCTCGACGGGTGCGACCGGCTCCGCGAGGTCACCGGCGTCGGTGGGCGGCGGCGTCACCACGAAGTCGGGGTCGAGCCCGCGCAGCCGTACGTCGACCGAGCCGGGGGCGAGTTCGCGGGTGATCTCGTCCATGGCGGCGGAGAGCACGTTGAGCAGCGTCAGCCGGGTCGCCGACTCCAGGGGAGCGGTGAGGCGCTCGGCCAGCTCACGGGCTTCGTCACCGCCGGCCTCGGCGGCCACCGCGAGTTCGCGGCGGAGGGTGTCGACATACGGGGTGAGATCCATGACGCCATCATGGCACCATAGTGGCGCTATACGCAAGCCCGAGGCTGGCGACGTCCGGCCGTCAGTCAAGGGGCACCCTCCTGACCTGCACACATTCGATGACATCACCACCGCCCCTCGCGGCACCACAGGCGCGCGAGCTCCACCTCACGGCGCCACCTGGCACCACTCGGCGCCAGATTGGCGCCACCTCGACCCACCCACCGCCTTGTGGATCTCTGTTCGGCCACCAAACGGAAACAGACGCGCCGGTCCGTGCCCCCTCTGCGTAAAGTGCTCACGCGTCGGGCTTTCTGAACACGTTCAAGCGACGTGGGGGGTTCGACGTGGGAGGGGATCGCCCGATGGGCAAGGGGGTCAAGGCCGCCGTCATCGGTGGTGTGTTCACGGTGATGGTCGGCGGCGCCGGCTACGGCGCCTACAACATCGTGTCGGCGGTGAGCGGCGGCGGGGGAAGCGGGTCGAGCGCGTCGGCGCCGAAGACCGGGACGCCTGACGAGGACGAGGTCGCGGAGACGACCGGGAAATTCTTCGCGGCCTGGGAGCAGGGACAGGCGACGCAGGCGGCGGCGCACACGAACAACGCCGCGGCGGCCGGGACGCTGCTGTCCGCCTACGGCGAGGAGGCGCACATCTCCGACGTGCGCATCACGCCCGGCAAGGCCACCGGCACCACCGTGCCGTTCAGCGTGAAGGCCACCGTCAGCCACGACGGCGTCTCCAAGCCCCTGAGCTACGACAGTGAGCTGACTGTCGTGCGCGGGAAGACCACCGGGCGGGCGCTGGTGGACTGGCAGCCGTCCGTCGTGCACCCGGAGCTGAAGGACGGCGACACCCTCGTGACCGAGGAGTCCGCCAAGCCGCCCATCGAGGCGGTGGGCCGGGACGGCACGGTGCTGACGAAGGAGAAGTACCCCTCGCTCGGCCCCGTCCTGGACACCCTGCGCGAGCGCTACGGCGCCGAGGCGGGCGGCACGCCCGGCGTCGAGCTGGTGATCCGGCACGCCGACCCGGCGACCGCGGCCGACACCCCGCTGGTGACCCTGGCCGAGGGGAAGCCCGGCAAGCTGCGCACGACGCTCAGCGCCGGCGTGCAGGCCGCCGCCGAGAAGGCGGTGAAGCAGTACGCCGAGTCGTCCGTGGTGGCCGTGAAGCCGAGCACCGGTGAGGTGCTGGCGGTGGCCAACCACCGCGAGGACGGGTTCAACGCGGCCTTCCAGGGCAAGGTCGCCCCCGGCTCCACCATGAAGATCATCACCGCTGCGATGCTCATCGACAACGGTGTGACCTCGATGAACGGCCCCGCTCCCTGCCCGCCCACGGCCACGTGGCAGAGCCAGACCTTCAAGAACCTGACCGGCATGCAGCCGAACGACGGCGCCACCCTCGCCAACAGCTTCCTGCGTTCGTGCAACACCGCCTTCATCAAGCTCGTCGACGAGGAGCCGCTCACCGACGCCTCGCTCACCCAGGAGGCCGAGGAGCGGTTCGGGCTCGGCCGGGGCGACTGGAAGACCGGCATCGTCTCCTTCGACGGCAGCGTCCCGGCGGTGAGCGGCCCGGACCGTGCCGCGAACGCCATCGGTCAGGGGCAGGTGCAGATGAACCCGCTGAACATGGCGTCGGTCACGGCCACCGCGATCACCGGCACCTTCCGCCAGCCCTACCTGGTCTCCCCGGAGCTCGACGACCGGCAGCTGGCGCAGGCGAAGGGGCTGCCGGCGAGCACCGCGGCCCAGCTCAAGCAGATGATGCGGCTCACCGCGACCCAGGGCACCGCCGCGCAGGCCATGTCCGGGCTCGGCGGGGACATCGGTGCGAAGACCGGCTCGGCGGAGGTGGCCGGCAACGCCACCTCGGACAGCTGGTTCACCGGCTTCCGGGGTGATGTGGCCGCGGCGGCGATGGTGCAGCAGGGCGGGCACGGCGGCGACGCGGCCGGGCCGATTGTCGCAGCCGTGCTACGAGCGGGCGGCTGAACGGGCCGCGCACAGGCCGGGACTCTAGGGTGGTGGCCGTCGTTGGCTACACGTCGGCCACCACAGGGACACGTGAGCCCGGCGGATGAGTGTGGAGGAACCAGAGGCAGTGGGGAACAGAAGGCGCGTCGCCGAGCGAGGCAGGACGAGACCCGCGGTGCTCGGCGGGGTGATCGCCGTGGTCGTCGCAGGCGCCGGGGTCGGCGCCTACGCGCTGTTGGGCGGGGGCGCCGCCGCCGAGGACGGCGCCCGCGGCACGTCGACCGCCCAGCAGGCGAAGGACGTCAGGACCGGCCCGCTCACGCCGGCCGAGGTCACCGACACCGCCCGCCGCTTCCTCACCGCCTGGCAGGACGGCAAGGTGAGCGAGGCCGCCGCCGCCACCGACGACCCGAAGGCCGCCACCGCCCTGCTCAAGAGCTACGCCGAGGACGCCCGCGTCGAGGACGTCACCCTCACCCCGGGCACCGCCTCCGGCGGCAAGGTCCCCTTCTCCGTGAAGGGCACGGTGACGTACGAGGACCTCAGTGAGCCGCTGACGTACGACAGCGCGCTGACCGTCGTCCGCCGGGCCGGGGACGGCGAACCGCGCGTCGACTGGCAGCCGTCCGTCGTCCACCCGGAGCTGAAGGACGGCGACAAGCTGGTCACCGGCGCCTCCGGCACCCCGCCGGTGAAGGCGCTGGACCGGGACGGCGGCGAGCTGACCACCGCCGAGTACCCGTCGCTCGGGTCGGTCCTGGACGGGCTGCGCGAGAAGTACGGCAAGAAGGCGGGCGGCGAGGCCGGCGTGGAGCTGCGGGTCGTGCGCGGCAAGGCGTCGAAGAAGGCCGAGCTCGCCGACAAGACCGTGCTGGAGCTGAGCGAGGGCACGCCCGGCACGGTGAAGACGACGCTGAGCCCGTCGTTGCAGGCCGCCGCCGAGGAGCAGGTGGCGAAGAAGGACCGTGCGTCGGTGGTCGTGCTGCGCCCCTCGACCGGCGAGATCCTGGCCGTGGCGAACTCCTCGCACGGCTTCAACACCGCCTTCCAGGGCTCGCTCGCACCCGGTTCCACGATGAAGGTGATCACCTCCTCGCTGCTGATCGAGAAGGGCCTGGCCTCGAACGACAAGCAGCATCCGTGTCCGAAGTACTTCAGCTACGGCGGCTGGAAGTTCCAGAACGACGACAGGTTCGAGATCAAGAACGGCACGTTCAAGGCGAGCTTCGCCCGCTCCTGCAACACGGCCTTCATCAGCCAGGCGCCCGAGCTGGAGAACGACGACCTGACCAAGCAGGCCCAGCAGGTGTTCGGGCTGGCGATGAACAACTGGCAGATCGGTGTGTCGTCCTTCGACGGCGCGGTGCCCGTGCAGTCGGCGGCCCCCATGGCGGCGTCCCTGATCGGCCAGGGCGGGGTGCGGATGAACCCGCTGAACATGGCGTCGGTGGCGGCGACCGTGAAGTCGGGCGTGTTCCGGCAGCCCTACCTGGTCTCGCCCGAGGTCGACGGGCGCAAGCTGGCGACGGCCGCGCGCACCATGTCGGCGGACACGCTGGCGCAGCTGCGCGAGCTGATGGCGTACACCGCGTCCTACGGCACGGCGGCGGAGGCGATGGCCGGGGTGGGCGGTGACAGCGGCGCCAAGACCGGCTCGGCGGAGGTCGACGGGCAGAAGAAGCCCAACGGCTGGTTCACCGCGTACCACGGGGATCTGGCGGCGGCGGGTGTCGTGCAGGCGGCCGGGCACGGCGGCTCGACGGCCGGGCCGATCGTGGCGTCCCTGCTCAAGAGCGGCGGCTGAGCACCGCCCGGCCTCAGTGCGGCACCGGTTCCGCGGCGGCGGCGTAGGTCCGCCGCAGGAACCGGGTCAGGGCCTTCGTCTCGAACTGCACCACGGACACGCCCTGCGCGGTGTGGAACTCCAGTACGGCCTGGACCCGGCCGCACGGCCACACCCGCACCTCGCCGCTGCCGGCCGGCGCGGTGAGGCCACGCTCCAGCAGTTCACGGTCGACGGTCCACTCGGGCACCCCGGCTCCCGGCAGCCCGACGCGGACGCAGCGGGGGTCCCGCTCGGGGTCGTAGCGCAGGACGACGCGGACGGGCCGGTCGTCCTCCGGCGGGGCGTCGCTGATGACGTGGGCGCGTGCGTACTGCTCGACTACGGACATCGGTAGGCCCCTTTACGGTGCGCCACCCCCGCGGAAGCTGTCCTTGCGCCCCCTGTCCAGCGTCGCACAATCCCCGGATTCCGCCTCCCGGCGGAGGAAGCCTTGCGGTGGCCCGTCCGGGAGGCATCTCACATGTGCGATACGACAAGGGCTCGCTCTTGCAAGTACCTTGCAACTGCCCTCATCATCGAACCCGTGCACGCACCTGACGGATTCATCGACGCCCCCATCTCCGCAGCGGCCGGAGTGCTCGCCGCCGGCGCCATCGCCGTGAGCCTGCGCGGAGCGCGCAGGGAACTCGACGAGCGCACGGCCCCGCTGGCCGGTCTCGTGGCGGCGTTCATCTTCGCCGTGCAGATGCTGAACTTCCCCGTCGCGGCGGGGACCAGCGGCCATCTGCTCGGCGGCGCGCTGGCCGCGATACTCGTCGGCCCGTACACGGGCGTCCTGTGCGTGTCCGTCGTCCTGCTGATGCAGGCGTTCCTCTTCGCCGACGGCGGTCTGACCGCGCTCGGCGTCAACATCACCACTATGGCGATCACGACGGCGGTCGTCGCGTACGCCCTGTTCCGGGGGCTCGTGAAGGTGCTGCCGCGCACCCGCCGCTCGGTGACCGCCGCGTCCTTCGTCGCCGCCCTGGTCTCCGTCCCGGCCTCCGCGGTCGTCTTCACGCTGCTGTACGCGGTCGGCGGCACCACCGACGTCTCGATCGGCAAGGTCGCCGGCGCGATGGTGGGCGTGCACATCCTGATCGGCATCGGCGAGGCCGTGATCACGGCCCTGACCGTCGGCGCCGTCGTCGCCGTGCGCCCCGACCTGGTGCACGGCGCGCGCGGGCTGAAGCAGAAGCTCAAGCTGCGGGTGAACGGCGAGCTGGTCGACGCCCCGGACGCCGAGCCGGAGCCGGCGCCGGCCGCGGCCCGCTCCCCGCGCAGGGTCTGGATCGCCGGCCTGGTGACCTCGCTGGTCCTCGCCGGTTTCGTCAGCTTCTACGCCTCCGCCGACCCGGACGGGCTGGAGAAGGTCGCCACCGACCACGGCATCGACAAGAAGGCGGAGGAGCACGCGTACGCCGACTCCCCGCTCGCCGACTACGGCGTCAAGGACGTCGACGACGCCCGGCTGTCCGGCGGGCTCGCGGGTGTGATCGGTGTCGGTGTCACGGTCGTCGCGGGCACCGGCGTGTTCTGGGCCGTGCGCAGGCGGCGGACCGGCGGGACCGGCCCCGACGCGACCGGCGCCACCTCGCCCGCGCACACGAACACGACCGTCTGACATGGGAGCCGGGCACGCCCACCGGCTGTACCGGCACGGGCACTCCCCCGTGCACGCGCTGCCGCCGCACACCAAGCTCGCCGCGGTGTTCGCCTTCGTGGTGGTCGTGGTGTCGACGCCGCGCGAGGCCATGTGGGCGTTCGCGGTGTACGCAGGGCTGCTCGGCCTCGTCGCGTACGCGGCCCGCGTCCCGGCCGGATTCCTGCTCAGGCGGCTGCTCATCGAGGTGCCCTTCGTCGCCTTCGCGGTGCTGCTGCCGTTCGTGGCGGAGGGCGAGCGGATCGGCGTCCTCGGGCTGTCGCTGAGCGTGAACGGGCTGTGGGGCGCCTGGAACGTGCTGGCCAAGGGCACGCTGGGCGTCGCCGCCTCGGTGCTGCTCGCCGCCACGACCGAGCTGCGCGAGCTGCTGCTCGGCCTGCAGCGCCTGAGGCTGCCGCCGCTGCTGGTGCAGATCGCCTCCTTCATGATCCGCTACGGCGATGTGATCACCGACGAGATGCGGCGCATGCGGATCGCCCGTGAGTCCCGCGGCTTCGAGGCGAGCGGGGTGAAGCACTGGGGGGTGCTCGCGAAGTCGGCGGGCGCGCTGTTCATCCGCTCCTACGAGCGGGGGGAGAGGGTGCACCTGGCGATGGTCAGCCGGGGCTACTCCGGCGCCATGCCGGTGATCGACGAGGCGACCGCCTCCCGGGCGCAGTGGTCGTACGCGCTCGCCCTGCCCGCTGCCGCCCTCGTCGTCTGTCTGCTGGGATGGGTGCTGTGAGTACTGCTTCGCTGGAGGTCTCCGGCCTCGCCTTCGCCTATCCCGACGGCCATCAGGCCCTGTTCGGTGTGGACTTCTCGATCGCCCGCGGCGAGCGGGTCGCGCTGCTCGGCCCGAACGGCGCCGGGAAGACCACGCTCGTGCTGCACCTCAACGGCATCCTCACCGGCGGCACGGGCACGGTGAAGGTGGCCGGGCTGCCCGTGGGCAAGCGGCACATGGCGGAGATCCGGCGCCGGGTCGGCATCGTCTTCCAGGACCCCGACGACCAGCTGTTCATGCCGACCGTGCGGGAGGACGTGGCGTTCGGTCCGGCGGCGGCCGGGATGAAGGGGCCCGAGCTGGAGGAGCGGGTGGACCGGGCGCTGGACCTGGTCGGCATGCGGGAGTTCAAGGACCGCCCTCCGCACCATCTGTCCTTCGGGCAGCGGCGCCGGGTCGCCGTGGCGACCGTGCTGGCCATGGAGCCGGAGATCCTGGTGCTCGACGAGCCGTCGTCCAACCTGGACCCCGCCTCCCGCCGCGAACTGGCCGACATCCTGCGCTCCCTGGACGTCACCGTCCTGATGGTCACCCACGACCTGCCCTACGCGCTGGAGCTCTGCCCGCGCTCGCTGATCCTCAGCGACGGCACGATCGCGGCGGACGGTCCCACGGCGGATCTCCTCGCCGACGACGAGCTGATGCGCGCCCACCGCCTCGAGCTGCCGTTCGGCTTCGACCCGCGCTCGGTGCCGACCGGCTCGGCGCGTCCGTGACAATGGGCGCGTGACGAACGACGAGGGGACCGAGGGCTCACTGCTGCTCGACGAGCAGTTGTGCTTCGCGCTGTACGCCGCCCAGCGGGCGGTGACGGCCGCGTACCGCCCGCTCCTCGACGAGCTGGGCCTGACGTATCCGCAGTATCTGGTGCTGCTGGTGCTGTGGGAGCGCGGGGAGACGACCGTCAAGGACCTGGCCGCGGCCCTGCGCCTCGACTACGGCACGGTGTCGCCGCTGCTGAAGCGCCTGGAGGGCGCGGGTCTGGTGCGCAGGGAGCGCGCGGCGCACGACGAGCGGTCGGTGCTGGTCGCGCCGACGGGGCGCGCCGAGGAGCTGCGGGAGCGGGCGGCCCGGGTGCCGGGGGCCCTGCTGGCGGCGACCGAACTGGAGGGCGCCGAGGTCGCGCGGCTGCGCGAGGAACTGTGGCAGCTGGCGCGGAGAGCGGAGGCGGCGGCGGAGCGCGCCCGCTGATCCGGGGTTACCCGCGGTTGCCACCCCCTGATGGAGAACCGGGAGCTACTGGCCAGTACCTTGTGCACGATGTAGTTGTGCGCTCATGACTCGGGGAAGGCCAGCCCATGACCGACGGCACCGCTGCCGCCACCGACACCGACACCCGCCCGACGAAGATCATGTATGTCGCCGAGGCCACCGCCCACGGCGGCCGGGACGGGTATGTCACCAGCCAGGACGGCCGGATCGACCTGAAGGTCGCGATGCCCCCGGAGCTGGGCGGCGACGGCAACGGCACCAACCCGGAGCAGCTGTTCGCGGCCGGATTCAGCTCCTGCTTCCACAACGCCCTGATCCTCGTCGGCAACCGCGCCGGCTACGACCTCACCGGATCCACGGTCGCCGCGAAGGTCGGCATCGGCCCCAACAGACAGCGCGGCTACGGCCTCGCGGTCGCCCTGAGCGTCTCCCTGCCGGTCCTCGACGCGGGCCTCGCCGCGAAGCTCGTGGACGCGGCCCACGAGGTGTGTCCGTACTCCAACGCCACCCGCGGCAACATCGACGTAACGATTGTCCTCGGCTAGCGCCGCCCAGGAATCGCAGGCGGACGGGGGCCGTTGCACCCACTGTCACAGGCGGCTGTCGCATCGCATCGGAAGGGGCCTACGACGTGGTGGACGTGCACGGCACAGTGGCCGAGGGTTTTGAACCCGTTCGGGACGCGTTCGTACGGAACTTCCAGGCGCTCGGGGAGCGGGGCGCGGCGGTCGCCGTCTACCGGGACGGGGTCAAGGCCGTCGATCTGTGGGCCGGGACGAAGTACGTCGACCGCGCGGACGGCGCGGACGGCACCCACGGCGCCGACGGCAGCGCGCCGTGGCAGCGGGACACCGCCCAGGTCGTGCGCTCGGCGACCAAGGGCGTCGCCGCCGCCGTCCTCCTGCTGCTGCACCAGCGCGGCGAGCTGGACCTGGACGCGCCGGTCGGCCACTACTGGCCCGAGTTCAAGGCGCACGGCAAGGAGAAGGTGCTCGTCCGGCACGTGCTGAACCACCGCGCCGGGCTGCCCGTGCTCGACCGGCCGCTGACCCCGCAGGAGGCCGCCGACCCGCGGCGCGCCGCCGAGGCGGTCGCCGCCCAGGCGCCCGTGTGGGAGCCGGGCACGGACCACGGCTACCACGCCCTGACCTACGGCTGGCTGGTCGACGAGCTGGTGCGGCGCGTGACGGGCCGGGGCTCCGGCGAGTGGATCGCGGACGAGATCGCCGGCCCGCTGGGCCTGGACCTGTGGGTCGGGCTCCCGGACGCGCAGGCGCACCGGGTCGGACGGGTCGGCCGTGTCGACGGACCCGAGCCCGCCGGTGTGCTCCGTGCCCGCCCCAAGCGTGCGGTCACCGAGGCGTACGCCGACCCGGACTCCCTCACCCGCCGGGCCTTCGCCGCGATCACGCCCTTCCCCGACCAGAACGACCCGGCGTTCCGCGCGGCGGCGCTGCCCGCCGCCAACGGGATCGCGACGGCGGACGGACTGGCCCGCTTCTACGCGTCACTGATCGGGCCGGTCGACGGCGTACGGCTGCTGGACGCGGCCACCGTGGATCTCGCCCGCGCCGAGGAGTCGGCGGGCCCGGACCGGGTCCTGGTCGTGGGCACCCGCTTCGGCCTCGGCTACATGCTGCACGGCAGCGCCTCGCCCTTCCTGGCGCCCGGCTCCTTCGGCCACCCCGGCCGCGGCGGCTCCCTCGGCTTCGCCGACCCGGAGACCGGCATCGCCTTCGGCTATGTCACCAACGGCTTCCGCAGGACGGTGACGGCGGACCCGCGGGCGCAGGCACTGGTGCGGGCGGTGCGCAGCGCGCTCGGCGGCTGAACGCTCAGACGTGGATCGGGTGCGAGATCCGCCCCGACGCCTGGTCGATCTCGTCGTGCGCCTTGGTGAGCAGCTGCATCGCCAGTTCGTTCAACGCCCGGGCCCCGGCGACCTCCTCCCCGACCCTGGGCTGATTCGCGTCGGTGTGGTGCCGCGTCGCGTGTCCGTGCGCCCGGATCTCGGACCCGTCGGGCAACCGGACCATCGCGACCGCACGCGTGTGCGTGTCGTCCTCCATGAACTCCAGCTCGACATGCCATCCCACAGCGGTGTGCATCATGACGATCACCTCCGGAAGACCTACTTCCAGGGTGCGCCTCGCACCCCGCCTCCGCACCCGCCGTGCACGGCGAAAAGGACGAACCCGGGCGTCTCGAACGCCTAGCCGGCGTGCAGCATCAGCCCGATCCCGACGACCAGCAGCCCGGCCGCCGCGATCCGCGGCGCGCCGAACCGCTCCTTGAAGAACAGCGCCCCGATCACCGCGCCGACGATGATCGACGACTCGCGCAGGGCCGCGATCGCGGCCAGCGGTGCGCGGGTCTGGGCCCACAGGACGAGGGCGTACGCGGCGACGGACAGGGCGGCGCCGAGCAGGCCGAGGCGGGCGTAGGGCCGCAGCAGGGCCGCGGTTCCGCCGCGCCGGCGCCACAGGACGTAGGCCGGGATGACCGTGCCCTGGACCGTCATGAGCCAGGCGATATAGCCGAGGGAGGAGCCGGAGGCGCGTACGCCCAGGCCGTCGACCACCGTGTACGCGGCAATCGTCAGTCCGGTCGCCAGTGCCGCCCCGATCGCCGCCCAGTCGGGCCGGTGTCCGCGCAGGCCCCACAGGGCCACGCCGGTCAGCCCTGCGCAGGAGACGGCGATCCCGGCGGCGGCCCGGCCGTCGGGCACCTCGTGCGCGAACACGGCGGCGAGGACCGCGACGACCAGGGGCGCGCTGCCCCGGGCGATGGGGTAGGCCTGGCCGAAGTCGCCCAGTTCGAAGGACCGCATCAGCAGCGCGTAGTAGGCGATGTGGATGGCGGCCGAGGCCAGCAGATACGGCCAGGCGCCGGCCGCCGGGAACGCCACGAACGGCGTCAGCGCCAGCCCGATCAGCAGCCCGCCACCGGAGATCAGGGCGAAGCCGGCGAGTTTGTCGGTGATGCGGTGCGCCAGGGCGTTCCAGCCGGCGTGGGTGACCGCGGCGAGCAGCACCGCCGCGGTGACCAGCGGGGTCACGAGTGGCGCTCGCGCACGTCCACCAGGGTGCCGCCGGCGTGGGCGATCAGCGTCTTGGGCTCCATCGGGAAGACGGTGTACGGGGTGCCGGCCGCGGCCCACACGAGGTCGTGGTCGAGCAGCGAGCGGTCGGCGAGGACGCGGGTGGCCGTCCGGTGACCGAAGGGGGGCACGCCGCCGATGGCGTACCCGGTCGTCTCCCGTACGACGTCGGCCTTGGCCCGGGTGACCTTCTGCGCGCCGAGCTCCTGCCGGACCCGCTCGACGTCGACCCGGGACGCCCCGTCCATCAGCACCAGCACCGGCTCGCCGTCCGCGGCGAAGATCAGCGACTTGCAGATCTGGCTCAGCTCGCAGCCGATCGCGGCGGCTGCCTCGGCGGCGGTGCGGGTGGCGTCGGGAAACCGGCGGACCTGTGGAATCACGTCCCCGAGCCCCAGCCCCTCGAGCGCCTCGGCGAAACGAGGGTGGACGTGGATGCTGCCATTGCTCGCGCTCATGAAGGCACCGTAGCGGCGCATGTACGGTACAGGCGACCGGGTTTGCGAGGCACCGTCGGTCCGCCGTTGTAGCCCCTCGGGAGCGGACGTGCGGCCCGGAAAGCGTGTGATCCAACGAGGAACGCGCCCGCCACTATTTTCAGACTGGACTTTTCGCGCAGATCAAATTTCGCCATTTTGATCGCAAGGTTGCGTCCGCGGCAATCAGGGGTGATATCGGACGGGTTGATCAGAACCAGATTCAGGCCATGTTCGAGTGGAGCACCTCCTAACGGATAACCGCAAAGACTCCCTGGTCAAACAGGATGGAAGACGTTAAAGGGCCCGTGAAGATTTTCAGCCACACATGGACCCTTTTACGTGGAGCGGAGCTTCTCTCTCTGGAGTCACCTGATCCAGTGTGACGTGCGCCATTCATCGCCTTCTTGACTCTTCCGAGCAGATGGTTTCTATAGTTGGTAGCGCAACGGGGAGCGAGCAATGATCACCATGCTGAAGCAGTGACGTAATGACACGGGGGCTACGTGCGGTAACTTTCTATTTTCACGGAAGTTCCCGCCCGGCTGTCCGCATTGCATTTTCAGCCTGGCGTGTGCGCGAAGATTATTTTTGCGCGGCACTCATCTTCCGATCATTTCGGCAACCGCATCACGGGGGATCTGTTTTTCGTTGCGGGAACATCCAGCCAATGGATTGAGCCGAAAAGGAGAGTGTCATGGCTGAGATAGCAGCCTTCATGAACGCGCAGGAGATACCCTCTCTCAAGGATGGTATGGCCAAGGCTGACGGCACGCCGATCATGGCCACCCCTGCGGCCGTCGTAGCCATTCCGGCGGGTGCCAAGATCGGGGCGGCGGCGGTGGCGTTCACCATCCCCGTCGGCGCCTACGTCACCGGGCGCATCTTCGGCTGAGGCGGGGAGATCTCGATGAACCAGATCACAGAGAGCGCGCGCAACGCCGCGTCGCCAACCCTGTCCGAGGTGGAGAGCGACAAGGTCGTGCGAATGATGCCGGTGGCCTTCACTCCGAGCGTCGTGGCGCTGTGCCCCTACGCGGGCGGCGGGTTGGCCGCAGGTGCCGCGGTGGTCGGTGCCTACGAGGCTGGGCGCGCGGCCGGCTGAGGGTCCCACCCGACGCCTGCGTGCTGATCGCAGGCCTGTAACGGCACCTGTGGAGTGAATCCCGCTGGTGCGACGAAGCTGTCGGGCCGCGCGCCAATCGCGGCCCGACAGCTTTCCTATGTTAACCGACCCGCTGGCCAGCCAGGAGGAATCTTGAAATACCTGAACAAGATCGGCTCGGCAATTTTCGGCCCTGTGCCGATTTCCCGAGGAAGGGCGTTAGGGGTATCGGAGAGGTTGGCGGCGCTGACAACACTGTCCTCTTCTCTTGAGTACATGGACCAGCACAGGCACATGGATCCCGGCGGGTTGAACGACTGGGAGATCATGAAGAGGACCCCGGAGGCCAGGAACGTAGCCCTCCGGAAGGTCGCGAATGTTGTAAGCAGAAAGAAAGTAACGCTGGCCCTGCATGCGACGCGAGCCGCAGTCAGTGTCGGCATGCTCTTGCCGGGAAATTCCCGGTGGCGCGGCGCTGGGAACCTATTTCTGAGCGGCACAAGCTGTCTTCTGCAAGCTCGCCATCGTTATGGGACCGACGGGTCGGACCAGGTGGCGAACCTCGTGCAAAGCGTGACCGGCGTGACGCGGCTGGCAAAGAAGCCAGAAACTCAAGACGCCCTCCTGTGGTACATCGGCGTACAAGCGAGCATGTCCTACGCTATCTCCGGCTGGGTCAAGCTGGTGGGTGACAAATGGCGGGATGGAACGGCCCTTCCCGGAGTGATGCGGACACGGACTTACGGTTCTGAGCCGATCTACCGCCTGACGCAACGCCATCCGAAGGCCTCCAAGGCCGTTCAGCACGCGACCTTGGCGATGGAGTGCCTCTTCCCGCTCGTCTACGTGGCCGGTGGCCGCTTCACACGCCCGTTCCTGGCTGCGGCCGCCAGCTTTCACGTGGCCAACGCATTCGTCATGGGGCTCGGACGGTTCATGACGGCGTTTCCCGCGATGCATCCGATGGTCGCCTACACCACGGCGCCCAAGGCTCACCCTTCGGTCACAGGACGTGACGACCGGGTGGCCAAAGCCGCGGCCCTGCTGCTGGCAGGCGGTGTCGCCGCCAGTGTCACAGTCGCCGCGCAGCGCCGAGCCATCGTTCTCGAGGGCTGGCCCACATCTCGGAAGCTCGTGACCCGGCACGGCAACGAGCTCGTGTACGAAACAGGGGGTCCGGATTCGGACGCTCCAGTCCTGGTGTTCTGCGCGGGACTGGCCTCCACATCGGAGCACTTCGCGTGGATCACCGAACGGTTCGCGCACGGCTCGGAGCACGCCGTCGTCTCCTATGCACGGGCGGGCTACGCGGCGAGCCGCCGCAACAGCAAGGCACCCTACGAGCTGGCAGAATCAGTCGACGACCTGGAAGACCTGGTATGCGCCGTCGTACCGGAGAACCGCAAGGTCGTCCTGGTCGGGCACTCCTTGGGAGGGGAGCTGATCCGACGACTCGCTCAGCGCATACCGGAGCGATTGGCGGGTCTTGTCTATCTCGATCCGTCGCACCCTGCGGAACTGCAGCGTTCAGACCGTCAGCGTGCTGGAGCGAAGGACCTTCGAGTCACGCTGGCCCACGTGGCCCGCTATACCCGGCTGGGGACCGGGATTTTGATGAGCCGGCCCGGCTGGGTCGACAGGCTGCCCCCGGCGTACCGCGAGAAGGTGTTCGCGCAGTACACCGACGCCCGGCTGTGGATCGCTGGCAAGCGGGAGTGGCTCGCCGTCGAGAAGGAGTTCACCGAGTTCACGGGGGCCATTGAACCGCTCACCACACCCCCGCTGATCATCGCCGCGCAGCAGACCGTGGACCAGGACCCGGAGCAGTTCTTGCTGTACAACGAGCTGGCTCGGGCTCATCAAGGTCATGGCGAGCGGGGTGGGGTCGAAGTCATCGAGGGGGCCGATCACGACTCCATGCTGACCGAGGCGCGCTATGCGCATCAGGCGGCTCAGCTCATGACGGAGTTCCTGGCGGCAGGGCGCCGAAGCGACGAGGCCGATGCGGTGGCCGCCCACGAGGGAGGTTCTGAACGGTGAAGCCTGGAGCCCTCCTCAAGGACACGTTCACTGGGCCCGGTTCCCTCGCGCGATGGGTGGGAGCGGGCATGCTGGTGACGACACTGGCCGCGCAGCATCCGCACCTCGTCTTCGACCGCGCTCGCACCAGGGACCTCTTCTCCATGGTGCCGAACTGGAAGTTCTTCGCCCCGAACCCGGCGGTCCACGACTTCCACTACACCTACCGGACCCTTGATCTGGACGGCGAGACCAGCGAGTGGCGCGAGATCGAGATGATCGCGCCTCGGAAGCTGTACCAAGCGTTCTGGTTCGCCTCCCGTCGTCCGGAGAAGGCGGTCTTCGACATCTGCACTGCCATCCTGCAGGAGGCGCAGAAGGGCGGAGTCCGGCAGGCCCAGCAGCTGTCCTCCTACCAACTGTTGGTCGAGTTCATCCGCCGCACCGTCCGCGAGGAGCAGGGCGAGGAGGCGGTGAAGGGATTCCAGTTCGCGGTGGTCCGCGCCGCGGGGCACGACCGCAGCGAGCAGCCGGAGACCCTCTTCATTTCGCCGTACACGCCGATGAAGGCGTCGGCTCCGCAGCACCTGGCTGCCGCCTAGCGACGGGTCCAACCACCACAACGGTGTGCTGCGGCGCCCTGCCACCGCGCGGGGCGTCGCCAGCCAAAGCCCCTGACAGGGGTGACCTCCGCCCAAAGCCTGGTAAGGACACAAGCAGATGAATGGTCACGTGGACGACCTCGGTTACGGCAAGCAGTTCGCCACCTGGTATGACCGCCTCTTCCCCAAGGACGCCAACGCCCTCACCACAGCGGAGACACTCGCCCGCCTCCATCCGGATCCGGATCAGGGCACCCTGGAATTCGGCGTCGGAACCGGCCGCATCGCCATCCCGCTCTCCCAGAAGGTGGGCCGCATCGTCGGCCTCGACTCCTCACCGGAGATGCTGGCGCTGCTGGCCGACGATCCCGGAAGCGGGGAAGTGACAGGTGTCCACGCCGACATCCGCACCTACAGCGACAATCGCGGCTACGCACTCGTCTACGCGGTCTGCGGGATTCTGTCCATGCTCCTGACCCCAGAGGACCAGCAGAAGGCCGTGCAGCAGGCGGCGGAACTCCTGGCCCCGGAGGGCCGACTGGTGATCGAGACCGGCAACCGGCCGGCCGTCGAGGCGATGCACGAGGGGCTCGCACGGATCACCCTGTTCACCCCGTACCCGGAACCTGGCACAGGCCTTCAGACACACTCGACCCTTCCCCCCGGATCCGACCTCTGGCAGTGCTCCCACGTCTGGTACGAAGCCGACGGGACCACCCGCGTCGGAAGCGAACTCGCCCGCCTTACGACCCCGGACGAGGTCGACGCCTATGCCACCGCGGCCGGCCTCACTCCCGAAGCCCGCTATGCCGACTGGCAGTTGTCTTCCTACACATCCCAGTACCCGATGTTCCTCGCCACCTATCGGAAGGGCGCGTGAGCGGGGGCTGAACCACCCGCGTCCACGCCACAACCACGGAAGGGAATCATGGTGACAACCAACCGAGTGGTGTCTTTCGTCGTCGCCTTCATCGTTGCGGTACCGGTCATGCTGACGGTCTTCCGCGACGGCGGCGAACTCACCCGGGCCACCTGGGCCAAGAGCCTCATCTTCGGCGGCAGCATCGCCGTGATCGCCGCCATCGCCTTCGGCAGGAGCAGGAGGTGAATTTATCTGCCGTCGTCCGCCGCCACCGCACACTGCTCGGCGTGGGAATCCTGCTGGGCTTGCTCGGTACGGCCGCGACGCTTCTACAACCGTTGCTCATCGGTGACTTGATCGAAGCGGTGGCCGTGGACGAGCCGACCGTGCAGCCGATCCTGCTGCTTGCCGGGCTCTTCGTCGCAGACGCGCTGCTGGCCGCCACGCACTTCTATCTCATCGGGCGAGCCGGCGAGAACATGGTCTTCGACCTGCGGGCCACCCTCACCGGGCGTCTCTTGCACGCCCGTATCCGCGCCTTCCATCGGCTCGAACACGGCGACATCTTCACCCGCACCGTCGCCGACACCTCCCTGGCGCGCGTCGCACTGTCCTCTTCCGTATCCCAGATGATCACTTCTGGCTTCACGGTCATCGGCTGTGTCGGCGTCATGCTCTGGCTCGACTGGCGGATGCTGCTGGCCACTGCAGGCTGCCTCGGCGCGGCTTCGGTGATCGGGCTCGCCCTGGCGCGAGCCGTGCGCAAGGTCGCGGTGACGAACCGCCAGGACACGAGCGACTACGGATCGGCGCTCCTGCGGGTCCTGGGTGCCCTCACAACGGTGAAGGCCTCCCGCGCCGAAGAGCGCGAAGCCGAACGGATCGGAGAGCTGGCGGATGCCGCGCGACTCAGCGGCATCCGTGTCACTCGTCTCTCGGCCATGCTGATGCCCGCCATGAACGTGGGCACCCAGGTGTCCCTCGCCGTAGTCATCGCCTGGGGCATGTCCCGCACTGCCACGGGTGCGCTGCCCATCGAGGACCTCACCGCGTTCATCATGTACCTCTTCTACCTGGTGTCCCCTCTGGTGATGCTGTTCATGTCACTCGGGGAGATCCAGCAGGGCCGGGCCGCGATCGACCGGGTCAAAGAACTGGCCCACATCGAGACGGAGTCCACCGAAGGCGCCTCGGCTCCGATACCTGCTGCGGGAGCGAGCGCCGTCGAGTTCGAGGGCGTCGCGTTCTCCTACGGCGACACCTCCGCTCCCGCCCTGACCGGGGTGTCGTTCGCGCTGCCTCCCACCGGCGTCATCGCGATCGTGGGTGCTTCCGGGGCAGGCAAGACCACTCTGTTCCAGCTCATCGAGCGCTTCCAGACGCCCGACGAGGGCACGATCCGCCTGGGGGGCACGGACATAGGAGCCATGCGCCTGGACGAACTACGATCCCGGATCGGCCTCGTCGAGCAGGATGCCCCCTTGATGCGCGGGACCGTCAGGGAGAACCTCACCTACGCTTGCCCCGCCGCCACGGCCGCGGATATCGACGAAGCCCTGTCCGCAGCTCACCTCACCGACGTCGTCAGCGCTCTGCCGGACGGCCTGGACACCTCTTTGGGCGAGGGAGGGATCGGATTGTCCGGCGGGCAGCGTCAGCGCCTTGCCATCGCCCGTGCCCTCCTCACCCGCCCGGACGTCCTCCTGCTGGACGAAGCCACCTCGCACCTCGACTCCGACTCCGAGACCGCGCTCCGTGCGGCCATCGCCGACATCGGCACGCGGTGCCTCGTCCTCACCATCGCCCACCGCCTCTCCACCACCATCGGCGCGGACCGCCTCCTCGTCATCGAGGCCGGAAAGCTACGTGCCACAGGCACCCACAGCGAACTGATGGAGAGCGACACGACGTACCAAAGCCTCGCCAGCGGACAGATGACCCCCGCAGGGGGAGGTGTGAGGTGACCGATGCCGCGATCGTGGGCACGGGCCCCAACGGACTCGCCGCCGCCGTTACCCTAGCCAGAGCCGGGCTCAAAGTGGTCCTGCACGAACAGGCCGACACCCCAGGCGGCGGCCTGCGCTCGATGTCGCTCTTCGACAGCTCTGTCGTCCACGACATCTGCTCGGCAGTCCACCCGATGGCCGCCGCGTCCGCGTTCTTCCGGTCCTTCGACCTGCCTACGCGCGGCGTCCGCCTGCTCCAGCCCGACATCCCCTACGCCCACCCCCTGCCCGGCGGACACGCGGCGGCGGCCTGGCGAAGCCTCGCATGCACCGCCGAACACCTCGGCGCAGACGGGCCGCGCTGGTCACGCTTGCTGGGCCCGCTCGCAGACCGGTCCACCGCTGTCGTCGACCTGTTCCTCTCCGACCTGCGCTCCCTGCCGCGGTACCTCCGTGTGCCGGCGCTTCTGGCGCCCCGGATCATGGCCCTCGCCACGAACCGCACGCCGTTCACCACCGTGGAGGCCAGAGCCCTGCTGACAGGCGTGGCCGCCCACGCCGTCGGGAAACTGCCGTCGCTGGCATCGGCGGCGGTGGCCCTGCTCCTGGCCCACACCGCCCACGCCAGCGGCTGGCCACTGCCAGAAGGCGGAAGCATCCGCATCGCCGACGCACTCATCGCCGACATCACCGCCCATGGCGGCACCTTTCACACCGGCCACCACGTCAAGGACCTGGCGGAACTGGGCAACGTCCCCCTCGTCCTCCTGGACGTGAGCCCCACCGAATTCCTCACCATTGCCGGCGACCGGCTCCCGGCGGCGTACCGCCGCGCCTTGCGCCGCTACCGCTACGGCCCAGGCGCGGCCAAGGCCGACTTCCTGGTCAGCGAACCCATCCCGTGGACCAACCCCCTCTTGGGGCAAGCCGGCACCGTACACGTCGGCGGCCCACACACCGACATCATCCGCCAGGAGACCGCGACCGCCGCAGGCCAACAGATCCCCGACCCGTTCATGCTGGTCGTCGACCCGGCGGTCACCGACCCGACACGGGCCTCTGGCCATAAGCGCCCGGTGTGGGCCTACGCCCACGTGCCCAACGGAGACACCCGCCACCCAGTCGAGATGATCCGCGCACGTATCGAGGAATACGCCCCCGGATTCACGGACACGATCATCGCCTCTCGCGGCCTTTCGGCAGCCCAATACGCCACGTACAACCCGAACTACGTCGGCGGGCACATCGCATCCGGCGCACTGACCCTGCGTCAGAGCCTGGCCCGCCCGACCCTGCGCCGGGATCCTTACACCACGCCCCTGCCCGGCGTGTACCTGTGCTCGGCCTCAACACCGCCGGGCCCGTCCGTCCACGGCATGTGCGGCCACCTCGCCGCCCTCTCCGCACTTCGACGTCACCACGGCATACGGACCTCACCCGCCCTGTCCCCGAAACCGGATCAGGAGTTCATCTGATGCGCACGCTCGTCCGAACAGTGCCCGCTATCGCTGCCGCTGCCGACCTGACACTGGTCCCCGCGGCGCCGGCATCCGCCGACGAAGCCCCGTCCGTCAGCGGCGTCGAGTGTCGAGCGAGACAGTCGTCGCGGCAGGACAACGGTGGACCGAGCCGGGGACTTCTGCCCTCACGCGCGAAGCTGGTCATCCACGGAACCACCCAGATCTGCGGTCCCGGATCGGTCGAGGTCAACGCACGCCAGGCCTATCGGCCCACCGTCACCGGGCCCACCAACGAGAACTGACTTCCCCAACCAGCATCGAATCGCCGCGGTATCCAACGAACGAGGTGCACTCTTGCCGATCTCCCTGTGGAAGCGCCATGGCCTGTTCCTTGCTGCCGGAGCCCTCTGCATTCTCGTGAACGGCCAGGGGCCGGGCCCGTTGTGGTACACGGGGGTCACCCTTCTGCTGCTTGGCGGGTTGATGCGCTGGGGAATGTGGCGCAACCAGCGTCCACCGCAAGGACAGTCACCGATCCCGGTCGATGTGCCCGTCAGCGGACGCTGGCAGGCCATCAACGGTCCCGCCACGAAGGTCCCCAGCCACACACACAGCCACGCACAGACGTATGCCATCGATCTGGCATGCCACCCGACCGGGGAAGCCACGCCCTCGTTCCGCTGGCTCTGGCCGCTCGGCAAACGTCCCCACCACTACCCGGCTTTTGGCAGCCCTGTTCTGGCCCCGGGAGACGGTGTGGTCGTGGCGACTACCGACCGTCAGCGCGACCACTTCTGCCGTACTTCACTGCCGGGCTTCATCTATCTGTACCTGGAGGGCTTCGTCCGCAGCCTGGGATGGCCTCGCCATCTCTGGGGCAACTACGTCATCCTGGAACTCGGGGAGAGCGTGTACGCGGGCTTGGCCCATCTGAAGCGCGGCTCCCTCCGTGTTGCCGTGGGGGACCGGGTGTCCGCAGGCCAGCAGCTGGCCGAATGCGGCAACTCCGGCAACTCCTCCGAACCCCACCTACATTTCCAACTCATGAGCGGGCCGGACTCCGAAACCGCTCATGGCCTGCCCTTCGAGTGGCGCTACCGCGACGACGACGGCGCCGAACGCGACGGAGTGCCCGAGGACAACTCCTACTTCACTCCGCTGAAGTCCCACTGAGCCGCTCGGGGGTTCGACTTCACCCTCCCAGCCCCCCATTCCCCACCCGGCGTGCAGGCGAGGCGGGAGCGCGCACCGCACACACCGGCCCAGCCACTCAACGAACCCACATCGCAAACCTGCCGGCCCCCCGGGCTCCTCTCCGGCCGCCCGCACGCTTCTCCCCCGTGTTGGCGTGGAAGCACGACACTGGCAAAGAAGCGGGCGGCCCGACGGTCACTTCGTGACGTACGGGAGGAAGTCTGCCCACGTGGTGTGAGCGACGGTCAGGTGTGCGGACTCGGGTCGCTTGGAGTCGCGGATGTGGATGGTGGCGGGGGTGCTGGCCACTTCGACGCAGTCGCCGGGTTCACTGCTGTCGCTGTAATTGCTCTTGAACCAGTGGAGTTCGGCGGTGCTCATAGTCTCCCCAGTGCTCGCTCGATGAAGACCAGCGACTCCCTCGGCGGGAGAGCCTGCGCCCGGATCATGCCATAGCGCAGTTCAAGGAGGTGGAGATCCCTGGGGTTCTCGACCGGGCGGGCGTTGAACATGCCGGTGGAACGTCCGATCGCCGTACCGTCGGCGAACTTCAGCACTTGGATCAGCCCCGCCGCTCCGGCGTTCTCCTCACAGTCGGTCGGCATGACCTGTAGCGTGACGCTCCGCAACTGCGCTACTTCCACGAGGTATTCAAGTTGTCGGCGCAGCACCATCTTCCCACCGTATGGCCATTCGAGCGTCACGTGTTCCTGGACGAAGCTGAGCGTCGGCGCGGGCACCCGCTCGAAGACGGCCTTCCGAGCCATGCGTGCGGCAGTCTCGCGCTCCACGACATCTTCACTGAGCGCGGGCTGCCTCGACCTGAACAGGGCTCGCGCGTACTCGGGCGTCTGCAAGAGGCCATGGAGGTTGTGAGTGCCGTACAGCAACATCTCCACGGCCCGCCCCTCCAGCTCTGCCAGCTCCCGCACCTTCTTCGGATACCGAGCCTTCTCCATGTCCTTCTTGAAGGCCCTGACATGCCTCTGCGCCCCCAGCACATCGTCCGCCCGGTCCAGGAACTCCGGTCTCGGAAGCCGCTGCCCCCGCTCGATCTTGCGGATCATGTCCTCGCCGTACCCCATGACCTCGGCGAACTCGGCGGCCCGTATCCCCGCCGCTTCCCGGCACACCTTCAGCAGCCGCCCCACCGCCTGCACCAGCGGCTCGATCTCGTCCCCGGGCTCGACGTCCCAACCGGCCTCGTCCGCGACCTCGTTCATGCCCACCTCCACCGTGCAGCCGTACCCTGACCAACCCCCGAGACAGCCGAGACAGCACGAGACAAAGCCCGGACAGTTCCACTACGCACAGGAGCGATCACTCACCCAGAGAAGTCGTAGCCTGCACTCTGAGTGACATGAACGGCGAGATGATTGCCCCTGAAAACGAACTCACCCACACCATCCGCAACTTCAGCGTGCTGCTGTCCCCCACTCCGCGCGGCGCCCGCCTGGCGCGGCTCCTTGCCCGGGAGCAACTGCGCACCTGGGGGCTGCCGTTGGAACCGGCGGAGCTGATCGTCGGCGAGCTGGCCGCCAACGCGACGACGCACGGCCGCGCGGCCGGCCGTGACTTCCGTCTGACGCTCTACGTCGTGGCCGGCACCCTCCGTATCGAGGTCACGGACACACGCGGCGACCGCCTGCCCCACCTCGACCGCACCACCGCACCCGACGCCGAGTCCGGCCGGGGCCTCGTGCTCGTGGACACCCTGGCCGACCGCTGGGGCACGACACCGGGGCCGTGCCCACGCAAGACAGTCTGGGCCGAGCTGCGCATGGCGAATCCAGCAGCCGGTGTCCCACGCGCCTTTCACTCCGCGGGCGCAGGTGACAGCGGGCGGAGTGACGTCTCCGAGCGCATGGAAGAACTACTGGCCGGGCTTGCGGAGGAAGGGACGTGCAAGAGAGGGCGGGATGTACGAAGCATGGGATACCTTTGTATGAAGCACATCTCAGGGAGGTGCACCCATGTCCGCCACTCAGATCGACATCGACGACGAGGCTCTTGCCGAGGCGATGAAGCTGTCCGGTGCCAAGACCAAGAAGGAGATGGTCAACCTGGCACTGCGGGAATACGCCGAGCGTCGGCGGCGCACCGAGGCCCGGCTGCGGTATCTCGAGATGGCCCAGGAGTGGGACGAGGACAGCTTCTGGCGTCGTCACGCGGCGGAGAAGGGCCTGCCGGACGAGGGCCGCACGAAGAAGGGCGTCGCCTGACCGTGATCCGTTATCTCGCCGACTCGACCGCTGTCTGGCGGCTCCAGCGAGACAAGAGGCTCAACAACGTCTGGATGCACGAGCTGGAGGACGGGGCCATCGGCTCCTGCGCGGCACAGCGCACGGAGTTCCTGCAGTCTGCGCGGACACTCGACGAGTACGACCACATGGCTGCGATGTTCGCTGACCTGTATCCGGACGTCACCGTGCCGAAAGGCGCATGGCGCTGGATCGAGGCCGGGCAGCACCGGCTCGCCCAGCGCGGGCAGCACCGGAGCCTCTCCGCCGTCGACTGGCTGGTCTGCGCAACGGCTGCCCACCACGGCCTGGTGGTCCTGCACGACGACAACGACTTCTGCGCCGCGGCCCGCATCCTCACAGACGTCACCGAGCGGAACGTGTTCGCCCCGCCGGCATGAAGAAAGCCGGTGAGGGCGCCCCGTCCCCACGGAGCCCTCACCGGCTGGTCTGGTTCAGGAGTGGCCGGTCAGACCCGGACCAGCTCCCTGTCCTCGTCCTTCTTGTCGTCGTCCGTGCGCAGGCCCTCGCCCTCGACGTCGACGTTGGGCAGGATCCGGTCCAGCCACTTCGGCAGCCACCAGGCCTTCCTGCCGAGCAGCGCCAGCACCGCCGGGACGATCGCCATGCGGACGACGAACGCGTCGAAGAAGACGGCGACCGCGAGTCCGAAGCCGATCATCTTGACCATCGACTCGCTGGAGCCGATGAAGCCGGAGAACACCGCGATCATGATGACCGCCGCGGCCGTCACCACCCGGGCGCCGTGCTTGAAGCCGGTCACCACGGCCTGGCCGGGCGTCTCGCCGTGGACGTAGGCCTCCCGCATCCGGGTCACGAGGAACACCTCGTAGTCCATGGCGAGGCCGAAGACCACACCGACCATGAAGATCGGCATCATCGACATGACCGGGCCGGTCTCCTCCACGCCCATCAGGCCGGACAGCCAGCCCCACTGGAAGACCGCGACCACCGCGCCCAGCGCCGCCAGCACGGACAGCAGGAAGCCGAGGGCCGCCTTCAGCGGGACGAGGATCGAGCGGAAGACCACGATCAGGAGGAGGAAGGCCAGACCGACGACCAGGATCAGATACGGCACCAGCGCGTCGTTGAGCTTCTGCGACACGTCGATGTTCATCGCCGTGGCCCCGGTGACCAGGACCTCCGCGTCGGAGCCGGCCTTGATGTCCGCCCCCGCGTCACGGATGTCGTGGACGAGTTCCTCGGTCGTCACCGAGGACGGCTTGGCGTCCGGGATCACCGTGATCGTGGCCGTGTCGCCGGCCTTGTTGGGCTGGGCCGGGGTCACCGTCACCACGTTGTCGAGGGCCTTGATGTCCTCGCCGGTCTGCCGGAAGACCGTCTGCGGGTCGTCGCTGTCCTTGGCGTCGACGACGACCATCAGCGGGCCGTTGAAGCCGGGGCCGAAGCCCTCGGAGAGCAGGTCGTAGGCGCGGCGCTGGGTGGTGGACGTCGGCTGGGAGCCGTCGTCGGGCAGACCCAGTTCCAGGGAGGACGCCGGGACGGCCGCGGCTCCGAGGCCGACGACACCGAGCAGGAGCACCGCCACGGGGCGGCGGACGACGAAGCGGGCCCAGCGGGTGCCCATGTTCGGGCGCTGCTCGCCGTCCTCGCCCTCCTTGTGCTTCTCGCGCCCGCCGCCGAGCAGCTTGCTCTTCCGGCCGGCCGGGCGGACCCGGCGGCCCGCGTAGCCGAGCAGCGCCGGGATCATGGTGAGGGCGATCAGGACGGCGATGGCGACGGTGCCCGCGGCGGCGATGCCCATCTTGGTCAGCATCGGGATGTTGACGACGGACAGGCCGACCAGGGCGATGACGACCGTGAGCCCGGCGAAGACCACGGCGGAGCCCGCCGTGCCGACGGCCCGTCCGGCCGCCTCCTCGCGCTCACGGCCCTCGGCCAGCTCCGCGCGGTAGCGGGAGACGACGAACAGCGCGTAGTCGATGCCGACCGCGAGGCCGATCATCGTGGCCAGGGTCGACGTGGTGGAGCCCAGGTCGAGGGTGGAGGCCAGCGCGGTGATGCTCGCGACCCCGATGCCCACGCCGATGATCGCGGTGAGCAGCGGCAGCCCGGCGGCGAGCAGCGAGCCGAAGGTGATGACCAGGACGACCGCGGCGATGCCTATGCCGATGATCTCGGCGGCTCCGGTGTGCGGCATGGCCTGGAGGGCGTCACCGCCGATCTCCACGGTCAGCCCGGCGTCACGGGCGTCCTCGGCGGCGCCTTCCAGCGCGTCGCGGGAGGAGTCCGCCAGCTCCATGCCGGAGACCTTGTAGCTGACCGAGGCGTAGGCGATGGTCCCGTCCTGGCTGACGCCGCCGCCCTGGTAGGGGTTGGTGACGGCGGCGACCTCGGAGCCGTCGGAGAGCTCCTTGACGGTCTCGGTGACGGTCGCCTTGTTCTCGGCGTCCGTCATCTTCTCGCCGGCGGGCGCCTTGAAGACGACGCGGGCGGTCGCCCCGTCGGCGCTGGCGCCGGGGAAGCGTTCCTCCAGCAGGTCGAAGGCCTTCTGGGCCTCGGTGCCGGGGATGGAGAAGGAGGTGGTGCCGGCGGCGGGAGCGCCGGCCGCGCCGACGCCCGCGAGCGTCAGCAGCGCCACCCAGAACAGGGCTACGAAGTGCCGTCGCCTGAAGGCGAACCGGCCGAGTCGGTAGAGGAAAGTGGCCACGAGGGCGTACTCCCGGTCAGGTCGTGGGTTCTTCGGGGCAGGGTGGATCAGCCCGACGACGAGAGCGGTGACGTCAGGTGCGTGGAGTGGCTGACTGGGGGACGGTCAGTGAAGGGGGACGCCGAGGGCGGGGAGGACCACGGCGTCGATGTACGAGGTGAGGAACTCCCGCGTCGGCGGCAGGTCGTCGATGAGCGTCCGGGTGGCGAACGCGCCGACGAGCATGTGCACCATGTAGTCCAGCGCCGGGTTGTCGGAGCGGACCTCGCCCCGGTCGACCGCCCGCCGGACGATCCGCCGGAACTCCTCCATCTCCGGTTCGACCAGTAGTTCCTTGAACGCCTGGCGCAGATCCGGGTTCATGTGCACGGCCATGGCCAGGGCCCGCATCAGCGCTGCGTTCTGTTCCATGGCGCAGTCGTCCTCGCGGGCGACGATCGCGTGCAGGTCGCCCCGCAGCGAACCGGTGTCGATGTCCGCCATGCTGCCCGGCTTCTGGCTGCGCATCGCCTTCACCACCAGCTCGGCCTTGCCGCCCCACTGGCGGTAGAGGGTGGCCTTGCTGGACCGGGTGCGGGCGGCCACGGCGTCCATCGTGAGGGCGTCGTAGCCGACCTCGCGGAGCAGGTCGAGCACGGCCGCGTACAGCTCGGCCTCGCGCTCGGGGGTGATCCGGCTGCGGCGCGGTGCCGCTACGTCCGTCATCCCGCTCACCTCTCAGCTCCGGGTGCCTGCCGCGCCGCCGTCTGCCGAACGACACGGTTTCGTACACCACAAAGGTACCCCAGCCCTTAGGGAAACGAAACCGTTTCGTACGTGTGCTGGGTCACGTGCGCACACGAGTTGCCCGGGTCCGCCACCCGGAAAAGCATGGGGAGGTGAGCTATCTGCGCCTGCCGCATCTCAACGACGACCTGCTGTGCTTCGTGACCGAGGACGACCTCTGGCTCGCCCCGCTCGACGGTCCCGGCCGGGCCTGGCGGCTCACCGTGGACCGCACCAAGCTCGGCCCGCCCCGCTTCTCCCCCGACGGGCGCCACATCGCGTACACCAGCTGGCGCAGCCTCGACCCCGAGGTCCATCTGGTCCCGGTGGACGGCGGTCCGGGCCGCCGGCTGTCGTACTGGGGCAGCACCGACACCCAGGTCTGCGGCTGGGCGCCCCCCGACGGCGACGGGCACGCCGAGATCCTCGCCGTCACCTCGCACGGCGAGCCCTTCTCGCACTTCACCTGGGCCTACAAGCTCACCTGCGACGGCAGCCCGGGCCGCAAGCTGCCCTGGGGGCCGGTGGCCGACATCCAGGTCGCCGACCTCGACGGCGAGCGCAGGACGCTGCTGCTCACCGGCACGCCGCCGCACGAACCCGCCTCCTGGAAGCGCTACCGGGGCGGCGCCACGGGCAGGCTGTGGCTCCACGGGCACCGGCTGCTGGAGGGCATCGACGGGCATCTCGAGTCCCCGATGTTCGTCGGCGGCCGGATCGCCTTCCTCTCCGACCACGAGGGCGTCGGCAACCTCTACTCGTGCGCGTACGACGGCTCCGACCTGCGCCGGCACACCGACCACGACGCCTTCTACGCCCGCGCCGCCTCCACCGACGGCCGCCGTGTCGTCTATCAGTGCGCCGGCGACCTGTGGATCGTCGACGACCTGTCCCCCGGCTCGGCGCCGCGCAGGCTGGAGGTGCGGCTGAGCGGGCCGCGGGCCGGCCGGCGCCCCTACCAGGTGCCCGCCGCCCAGCACCTGGACGGCATCTCGGTGGACGAGACCGGCCGGGCCAGTGCCGTCGTCGTCCGCGGCAGCCTGTACTGGCTCACCCACCGCGACGGCCCGGCCCGCACCCTCGTCGACGTCCCCGGCGTACGGGTGCGGCTGCCCGAGATGCTCGGCGCGAGCGGACAGGTGGCGTATGTGACGGACGCCGAGGGCGACGACGCCATCGAGATCGCCTCCCTGCCGAGGGCGAGCGGCCAGCGCGCTCCCCGGCGACTGGCCTCGGGCCGGCTGGGCCGGGTGCTGGAAATGGTCGCCGACCCCGAGGGCGAGCGGCTGGCGGTCGCCTCGCACGACGGACGGCTGCTGCTGGTCGGCGTCGGCGAGGACACGGGCGAGGGCGGGGAGACGGCCGGCGGGGAGGCGGCCGGGGAGAAGCAGGCGTACGGCGAGGTCACCGAGCTGATCCGCTCCGTCAACGGGCCGGTGCGGGACCTGGCGTTCTCCCCGGACGGCAGCTGGCTGACGTGGTCGCACCCCGGCATCGGCCGCTCGCTGCGGCAGATCAAACTGGCCCGCATCAAGGACCGTCTCATCGTCGACGTCACCGACGGCCGCTTCGAGGACGAGAACCCCGTCTTCACCCGGGACGGCCGCTATCTCGCCTTCCTGTCCTGGCGCGGTTTCGACCCCGTGTACGACGTGCACACCGGCGATCTGTCCTTCCCGCTGGGCTGCCGCCCGTATCTGGTGCCGCTGTCCTCGGCGACGCCCTCTCCCTTCGCCCTGAACCCCGAGGGCCGTCCGGCCGCAGGTGGCCTGGACCCGGTGGAGGCGGAGGAGGGCGAGGAGAGCGGTGCGGTGACCGTCGAGGTCGAGGGGCTGGAGAGCAGGGTCACCCCGTTCCCGGTCGCCGCGTCCAAGTACTCCGCGCTGCGCCCGGTCGCGGGCTGCGGACTGGTGTGGCTGCGCTGGCCGATCTCGGGCGCGCTCGGCGAGACGTTCGCCAACCCGGACGACACCAGCGGCCGGCCGACGCTGGAGCACTTCACCATCACCAAGGCGAAGAAGTCCGAACTCGTCCAGCACCTCGACCTGTTCGCGGTCAGCGGCGACGGGACCCGCCTGGTCGTCCTCGACGAGGGCGACCTGCGCGCGGTGCCCGCCACCGAGGCCGGTGACAGCGACTCCACGGTGTGGATCGACCTGCGGCGCATCCTGCACGAGGTCGACCCGCCCGCCGAGTGGCGCGGCGCGTACGAGGAGGCCGGCCGGCTGATCCGCGCCTACTTCTGGGATCCCGGCATGTGCGGCATCGACTGGGACGCGGTTCTCGCGCAGTACCGCCCGCTGGTCGAACGCGTCGCCTCCCCCGACGAGTTCGCGGACCTGCTGCGCGAGGTCCTCGGCGAACTCGGCACCTCCCACGCCTACGTCACCGCCGCCCGCCGCAACGAGGGTCCCCCGCACTACCGCCGCCCCCAGGGCCTGCTCGGCGCCAACCTCGTCCACCGCGACGGCGGCTGGACCATCAAGCGCATCCTGCCCGGCGACTCCTCCGACTCCCGGGCCCGCTCCCCGCTGGCCGGCACCGGCATCCGCGACGGCGCGGTCCTCACCCATGTCGACGGCCGCCCGGTCGACCCGGTGGCGGGCCCGTACCCGCTGCTCGCCGGCGCGGGCGGCACGACGGTCGAGCTGACCTTCCGGCCCGCCGAGGGCGAGGGTCCGCCCCGCAGGGTCGCCGTCGTCCCTCTGATCGACGAACGCCCCCTGCGCTACCAGGACTGGGTGACCAAACGCCGCGAGGTGGTACGGGAGTTGAGCGGCGGCCGGTGCGGCTATCTGCACATCCCCGACATGGGCGGCTCCGGCTGGGCACAGTTCAACCGCGATCTGCGCATGGAGGTGTCCCGCCCGGCCCTCATCGTCGACGTCCGCGGCAACGCGGGCGGCCACATCAGCGAACTCGTCATCGAGAAGCTGACCCGCACCATCCTCGGCTGGGACCTCACCCGCGACGCCCAGCCGGTGTCGTACACCTCCAACGCCCCGCGCGGCCCGGTGGTGGCCCTCGCGGACGAGGCGACCAGCTCCGACGGCGACATGATCACGGCCGCCTTCAAACTGCTCCGGCTGGGCCCGGTGGTCGGGCAGCGCACCTGGGGCGGCGTGGTCGGCATGACCGGCCGCCACCGCCTCGGCGACGGCACGGTGATCACGGTCCCCATGAACGCGGCCTGGTTCGACGCGTACGGCTGGTCCGTGGAGAACAAGGGCGTCACCCCCGACCTCGAGGCCCTCCGCACCCCTCTGGACTGGGCAGAGGGCCGCTACGCCCAACTCGACGACGCGGTACGCCTCGCCCTGGACCTCCTGGAAACCAACCCGCCTGCAACACCGCCGGACTACTCCCACGTACCGGACAGATCAAGACCGAAACTACCGCCCCGCTCGTGAGGAGGGGTCGGGAACAGCAACACAAAAGCGGGGCGCCCGTCAATCGAAGGGCGCCCCGCTCGCGTTCGGCTAAAGCCAACCGCTACACGTCGTAGTCACGGTCGAACCGCTCCTCGGACTCCCGCTGCTGCGGGTCCATCTCGTCGTCACGACGACGACCACGCTGCTGCTGCTCGCGGCCCGGCTGGCCCGGCTGGCCCTGCTGACCCTGCCGACCCTGCTGGGTCCGCTGCTTGGCCTGCTCCTTGAACTGCTCGGTCTTCTCCTGGAACTGGTCCTTCATACCCATGTGGGTTCACTCCCGTGGGGGGTGAGGGGATCTGGCTCGACCAGATTCACACGGACGGTGACCCTGCGCATGTCGATCACTTACGGAGCGTAGTCGAAGTCCTGTGCTGCTCGTCGGCGTTGCCGCCCGCCCCGACCAGGCCGATGCGCATGCCGTCCAGCCGGTCCGCGAAGCGCCGCATCTCGCGCTGCCCCACCGTCCCTATGACGGCGGGCAGATAGCCGCGCACCCCCTGCATCCCGCGCAGCCACCACTGCCCGTACACATGGCTGGAGCGCCGCTCGATCCCGGCCACGATCCGGTCCACCGCCGGACCCAGCGGATAGGTCTTGTTGGACGGCCACGGCAGCCGCTGCCGCAACTCCCGCATGACCTCGTCCTGATCGGCCCCGCGCACCATGTCGGTGTCGGTCCACGACAGATACCCGACGCCGACCTTCACCCCGCGGTACCCGACCTCGGCGCGCAGGCTGTGCGCGTACGCCTCCACACCGGACTTGGACGCGCAGTACGCGGTCATCATCGGCGCCGGCGTGATCGCGGCGAGCGAGGCTATCTGCAGCAGATAGCCGCGGGACTCGACGAGCAGCGGCAGGAACGCACGCGCGGTGACCGCCGACCCGATCAGGTTGACCTCGATCACCCGCCGCCAGGCCTCCGGATCGGAGTCGATGAACGGACCCCCGGTCGCCACACCGGCGTTGGCGACCACGATGTCGACCTTGCCGAAGCGTTCCTTGACCTCACCGGCGACCCGCGCCATGGCCTCGGCGTCGGTGACATCGGCGTACCAGTGGTCGCTCTCGCTGTGCAGCCGGGCGGAAACCTGCTTGAGGGCGTCCGGCTCCAGCCCCACCAGCGCCACCTTCACCCCGCGTGCGGACAGCTTGCGGGCGAGCAACTCGCCCACCCCGCGCGCCGCTCCGGTGACGACGGCGACCTGACCTTCGAGACTGACCCTGCTCATGCGCTCTCCTCGGCGGGTACGGGGGGTTCGGCGGGTACGGGGTTGATGTGATCGGCGACGAGGGCCCGTATCTTCCCGGTGACCAGGTCGGGCGCCTCGATCGGCGTCATGTGGCCGATGCCGGGAAGTTCGGTGAGTCCGAGGCACTCGGGCAGCGCGGCGGCGATGGTCCGCGCGTGCACGGGCGGCGTCAGCCGGTCCGCGGCACCGGCGACGACCTCGGTCGGCACTCTCAACTCGCGCACCGCGTCGCCGAGATCGAGCGGCTCGAACAGCTGCGACCAGGCGTACCGCACGCGCGTGGGGCAGGCGTGCACGATGCGGGCGCAGGCGTCCACCATGTGCGGGGCCGAAGCGGGGCCCATGGTGCCGTACTTGAGGATGCGGCGGGACAGGGCCGTGACCGGTCCGAGCGGGGCGCGCGAGCCGAGGACGCGCTTGGTCAGCCACGTCCGCACCCGCCCCGGGCGCAGCGGCAGCACGGTCGACTCGGCGACCAGCCGTGAACCGCCCGTGCTGCACAGCAGGACGGCCGCGGCGTGCTCACGGAACGTCGGCCGGGTGGAAGCCGCCATGATGGCCATACCGCCCATGGAGTGCCCGGCGATCACGGCCCGTTCGCCCGGCGCCAGGGCGGCGGCCAGCACCGCCTCCAGGTCGTCGGCGAGGGCCTCGCGGGAGCACAGGGGACTGGCGGGACTGCGGCCGTGGCCGCGCTGGTCGTAGGCGATGACACGGTGGTCGGCGGCCAGTTCGCGGATCTGCGCGGCCCAGAAGGCGGTCGAGCAAGTCCAGCCGTGGGCCAGGACCACGGCGGGCGCGTCGTCGGAGCCGTGCACCTCCACGTGCAGCCGGGAGCCGTCGGCGGAGACGGCGGTCAGTTCACGGGCGGCGGGCGGCGGGGCGTACGGCCCCGAGGTGACGTGGGTCAGCCGGCTCACGCGGTCACCTCGGCGTTCTCCTGCGGGACGGCGGCCGGCTGCTCGGCGGCCGGCTGCTCGGCGGCCGGCTGCTCGGCGGCCGGCTGCTCGGCGGCCGGCTGCTTCGCGGGCTCGCGCAGGACGGCGTACTCGGCGAGGTCCACCCGCCGGGTCGCCCGCCGGAACTCACTGGTCGTGCCGGGCCAGATGGTGGTGTTGCGCCCGTTCTCGTCGAGGTACCAGCTGGTGCAGCCGCCGGTGTTCCACACCGTGCGCTTCATCCGCTCCTGCACGCGGTGGTTCCAGGCGCGTACGGCGCTGGGGCGGGCGTCGAGGGCGGCCCGGCCACCGAGGACGTCGAGCTGGCGGAGGTAGTCGGCCATGTAGTTCAGCTGGGACTCGATCATGAGGATCATGGAGGAGTTCCCGAGGCCCGTGTTGGGCCCGATGATCGTCATCCAGTTGGGGAATCCGGCGGCCGACGCACCGCGCAGGGCCTGCATGCCGCCCGCCCAGGTCTCGGCGAGGGTCTTGCCCTCGGCGCCGACGACCCGCTCGGCGATGGGCATGTCGGTCACATGGAACCCGGTGCCGAACACGATGGCGTCGACCTCGGCCTCGGTCCCGTCGGCGGCCACGACGGTCGATCCGCGCACCTCGCTCAGCCCGCTCGCGACCACGTCGACGTTGGGCTGCGCGAGCGCCGGATAGTACGTGCTGGACAGCAGGATCCGCTTGCAGCCGATGCGGTAGTCGGGGGTGAGCTTGGCGCGCAGGGCCGGGTCCTTGATGGCGCGGGCCATGTTGCGCTTGGCCAGCTGCTCCACGAAGCCGAGCTCGCCGGGGTGCTTGGTGAACGCCTGGACCTGCAACTCCCTGATGCCCCACAGCAGTCCGCGGCGCAGCTGGGTGGTGAAGGGCAGCGCCCGGTGCAGGGCGCGCTCGGCGCCGCTGATGGGCCGGTCGACGCGCGGCAGAACCCAGGCCGGGGTGCGCTGGAAGAGGGTGAGCCGCGAGACCTGGGGCTGGATGGACGGCACGATCTGGATGGCCGAGGCCCCCGTGCCGACCATCGCGACCCGCTTGCCGCGCAGGTCGTAGTCGTGGTCCCAGCGGGCGGAGTGGAAGACCTTGCCGGGGAAGGTGTCGAGCCCCGGGATGTCCGGCACCTTGGGGTCGGACAGCGGCCCGGTGGCGGAGACGACGACATCCGCGCTGAGGCTCCCGCTGCTGGTCTCGATCTCCCACCGCAGCCGCTCGGTGTCCCACACCATCCGCTTCACCTCCGAGTCGAAGCGGATGTGGGGGCGCAGCCCGAAGGTGTCGGTGACGTGCTCCAGGTAGGCGCGGATGTGCTCCTGCCCGGAGAAGGAGCGCGGCCAGTCGGGGTTGGGCGCGAAGGAGAAGGAGTAGAGGTGCGAGGGCACGTCACAGGCGCACCCGGGATAACTGTTGTCCCGCCAGGTGCCGCCGACGCTGCTCGCCCGCTCCAGGACGACGAAGTCGGTGATCCCCTCGCGCCGCAGCCGGACGGCGGCACCCAGCCCGCCGAACCCGGACCCGACCACCGCGACCCGTACATGCTCGTGTTCGTACTCGGCCATCCCGAAGCCTCCACGCATCGCTCAGAACCCTGCCAGTGAACACTGGCGCAATGGGGAGAGTAGAGCAGGGACATACTCATGGGTAGGGGGCACGCGAGGAAAGTTACCGGCGGTACGCCCTAGGCTGCTGACGTGGCAGAGGATGCAGAGGACAACGAGGGATCGGGCGAGCGGCGCGAGTACCGCATGGAGGAGCTGGCGCGACTGGCCGGCATCAGCGTGCGCACCCTGCGCTTCTACCGCGAACGCAAGCTGATCCCGCCACCGCGCCGCGAGGGCCGTATCGCCTGGTACGACGACCACCACCTGGCCCGCCTGCGCACGATCACCGCCCTCCTGGAGCGCGGCCACACCCTGAACGGCATAGCGGAGCTGGCCGAGGCCTTCGACCACGGCCGCGACGTCGGCGAACTCCTCGGCATGGAGCCCCCCACCGACGAGACCCCGGTCCGCCTCACCCCCGAGGAGCTCGCCGACCGCTTCGCCGGCGAGGTCACCCCGGAGAACCTGGCCGCGGCGATGGACCTCGGCTACCTCGGCACCGACGGCGAGGAGATCGTCCACATCAGCCGCCGCCTGCTGGACGTCTCCTCCGCGCTGGTCCGCGAGGGCATCCCGCTCGCCGAGGTCCTGCGCGCCGGCAAGGAGGTCCGCACCCACGCGGACGCCCTCGCCGATCTCTTCGCCGGCCTGATCCTGCGTCACGCCCCGGAGGAGGCCCTGCACCGCCTGCGCCCCCTGGCCCGCAGCGTGGTGGACGCGGAGCTGTCCCTGGCCATGGACCGGCGGCTGCGCAAGCAGGACCAGGGGGGCGCCCCCTAGGGGGTGTCCGCAAAGTCGCGTCGTCCGCCCGAAGGGCGGGCCCTGCGGCGTCCGGTGCGTGCTCTCGGTGTGCCGGGCGGACATCCGCGTACTGGTTGTACTCGGGTGTCCGCCCGGTGCGGCGAGAGGGCGTGCCGGGCGTCGCAGGGCAGGCGGGACTTTGCGGGCACCCCCTAGGCCCTGTCGTAGACGACGGTCACCGGTGCGTGGTCCGACCAGCGCTCGGCGTGCGTGGCCGCCCGCTCGACGTACGCCTTGACGGCACGCGCGGCGAGCCCCGGAGTGGCCACCTGGTAGTCGATGCGCCAGCCCGTGTCGTTGTCGAAGGCCCGCCCCCGGTACGACCACCAGCTGTACGGCCCGTCCAGGTCCGGATGCAGGGCCCGTACGACATCGACGTAGCCGCCGTCGGCCGGGTCGTAGACCCGCGAGAGCCACTCCCGCTCCTCCGGCAGGAAGCCGGAGTTCTTGGTGTTGCCCCGCCAGTTCTTCAGGTCGGCCTTGTCGTGGGCGATGTTCCAGTCGCCGCAGACGAGCACCTCCCGCCCCTCGGCGGCGGCCCGCTCGCGCAGCCCCTTGAGGTGGGCGAGGAACTCCCCCATGAACCTGACCTTCTCCTCCTGCCGCTCGGTACCGACCTCCCCGGACGGCAGATACAGCGAGGCGACGGTGAGGCCGGGCAGGTCCATCTCCACGTAGCGCCCACTGCCGTCGAACTCGGCCGACCCGAACCCGACCCGTACGTGATCCGGCTCACGCCGGCTGTACAGCGACACCCCGGCCCGCCCCTTTGCGGCGGCCGGCGCATGCACGACATGCCAGCCCTCGGGCGCCCGCACCGCCTCGGGCAGCTGCTCCGGCTCCGCACGCACCTCCTGCAGGCACAGCACATCGGCGGAGGTCCCGGCGAGCCACTCCACGAAGCCCTTCCTGGCGGCGGCCCGCAGCCCATTGACATTGACGGAGGTCACAGTGAACACCCCGGCACGATACCGGCACACTGGACAGGCCCCTGCCACCACCTCATGGATTGATATACGGTACTCAGCATGAATATCCGCCGGGTCCCCTACGACCACCCCGACGCCGTCAAGCTGAACGACGAGGTCCAGGCCGAGTACCACGTCCGATACGGCGACGGCGGCGACGCCACGCCCATGGACCCCGCGGACTTCCGGCCCCCGAACGGCATCTACCTCATCGCCTACGACGAGAACGACACCCCCGTGGCCTCCGGCGGCTGGCGGACCCAGAACGCCAACGGTGAGGGCAACCGGGACGGCGACGCCGAGCTGAAGCGCATGTACGTGATCGAGCAGATGCGCGGCCGGGGCCTGGCCCGCCGCATCCTGGCCGCCCTGGAGGAGGACGCCCGCGCGGCCGGCCGCCTCCGCATGGTCCTGGAGACGGGCACGAAGCAGCCGGAGGCCATAGCCCTGTACACCTCCAGCGGCTACGAGCCCTGCGAGCCCTTCGGCTACTACCGCTTCCACGAGGACAGCCGCTGCTACGCCAAGCCGCTGCAGCAGCCCACGGCGTAGGCCCGCCAACACGAAGAAGCCCCCGCCGATTTCTCGGCGGGGGCTTTCAGCTGCGGTGGACCTGAGGGGATTTGAACCCCTGGCCCCCTCGATGCGAACGAGGTGCGCTACCGGACTGCGCCACAGGCCCTTGCAACGAGTGAAACTTTAGCATCCCCATCGGGGTGCTCAAAAATCCGTTGTCGGCCGGGGCCGACCTGGGGGTTCGGGCTACTCGTTGGCGGCCCGCCGGTGCTCCCCGTCCTCGTACTGGTCGAACAGCGGGGTACGCCCGCGCTCCCGGGCGCGGCGGGCCGAGGCCGCGCGGCGGACGTCACTGCGGGCGCCGTCGTCCGGCCGGTCGTCGGTGTCCGCCGGGTCCGGCCGGGACGGCTCCGCGGAGGCCGGCGCCTCCTCCGGTGCGACCGCGCTCGACCGGGCCGAGCTCCACGTGTCCGGCGCGCCCAGGTCCACGTCGCTGGTGGCGCGCGGGGCGACCGGGGCCGTCACGTACGTCGGGAGCGGAACGGGGACCGGGTCCCAGCTGTCGCCGCCCTGGCCGGGGCGGCGCTGGCGCTCGCGCTGCTGGTCCACCCACTCGGCGTGGTCGGTCTGCTCGACGAGGGCGCGACGGCCGGCGGCGAGGGCCGAGAGGTCGGGGTCGGGGGCCTGGTCGGGCGCCGGGTGGGAACCGGACGCGGGGCCCTCCGGTTCGTCCGGGTCCGCCTCGTCCACCGCGGCGCGCCTGCGCGGCTGGCGGCTCCGGTCACGCAGGCGCCGGGCCGCGGCCTCGGCCTGTCTGCGGTCCATCTGGTAGGCGAAGCGGCGGCGCTCCTGGGAGCGCAGGTACGCGATGTACGCGCTGAGCAGCACGGCGGGCACCCCCGGCGCCCACAGGAACGCGAGCCCGCCGACCGCCGCGACGATCGCGCCCAGGGTGAACGCGAGGAAGAGCATGGTGGTGGTGCGCCTGCGGCGTGCGAGCACCTTCGAGCGCCGGGCGCGTGCTGCGGCGGCCTGCGCCGCTCGGGCCTTCTGCGCACGCTGGGCGGCTCTCTCGGCCCGTTCGGCTCGCTCGACCCGCTCAGCCTGCTCGGCCCGCTCGGCTCGTTCGGCCCGCTCCGCCCGTTCGGCCGCGGATCCGTGCCGGGCTGCCGGGACCCGCGGGCGGGGCGCCTCGGCGGCGGGGACCCCGCGGGCCGTGCGCTCGCGCGTCCCGTCGGCCGCCGGCTCGGGGCCGGGTTCCGGCTGGGGTACGGACGCCCGGGTCTCCCGGCGGGTCTGGGACACGGCGAAGGCCCGGACGTCCACCGAGTCGGTGACCGCGTCCGGGTCGTGGGCGTCCTGCTCCCCGTCCTCGGCGGAGCGCGCCCGCAGGTCCTTGGCGTACCGGCGCTCCATGCCCGCCCGTCCGGACAGCAGTCGGATGGCGGTGCTGAAGCGTTCCGTCGGACGGGCCTCGTTCAGCTCGTCCTGCCTACGGAGCCACATCGGCACCAAGTAGGCGGCCCAGGCCCCGACGATGACTGCGTAGATGAGGCCGCTGCTGCTCACGCCTCACACGGTAGAGGGGTTTGCATGACGCCATCTGCCAATTGGGCCGGTGTGTCGCACGATCTGGCTGATATTTCGAACTTTTCTTGTGACCGATGCGATCAGCCGACCATCCGGGACGGGAATTCCCCGCCTTGACTCGGTCGCCACCCGATCAATTTCGAACGTTTATTCAATTTCCGGGATGGTGCCGGATACCCGGGTCGCGCCGCTCGTCGCGGGCACGTGCGCGGTGCCAGCGGCTGAGGAGCCCCTCGGGGACTTCCTCCGCCGTGAGCGCGAAGACGAGATGGTCGCGCCAGGCTCCGTCGATGTGGAGATATCGCGGACGCAACCCCTCTTCGCGGAATCCGAGTTTCTCGACGACTCTGCGGCTGGGGCCGTTCTCCGGGCGAATGCAGACCTCGATGCGGTGCAGTCCGACGGTGCGGAAACAGTGGTCGACGACGAGGGCGACCGCCGTCGGCATCACCCCGCGCCCGGCCACCGCCTCGTCCACCCAGTAGCCGACGTGCCCCGAGCACATCGAACCCCAGGTGATCCCGGCGACCGTCAACTGGCCGACGAGACGCCCCTGGTACTCGATGACGAACGGCAGCATCCGGCCCGCGTTCGCCTCCGACCGCAGATGGCGGACCATCTGACGGTAGGTCGGCCGGTGCGCGACCGGACCGGACGGCGTGGGCGGCGGGATGGTCGCCTCCCAGGGCCGCAGCCAGTCGCGGTTGCGCCGGTTGACCTCGCGCCAGGCCCGCTGGTCGCGCAGCTTTATCGGCCGGAGGACGACGTCTCCGTCCACCAGCTCCACGGGCCAGGAGGGGCTGTTCAGCTCGCACCCCCGCTACCCGCGCCGGGTCTGGGGTGGTCCCCGCCGCGCACCTGGTCCACGGCGTGCTTCAACAGGGGCTCCAGTACGGCGAGGCCGTCCTTCACGCCTCCGCTCGAGCCGGGCAGGTTCACGATCAGCGTGCTGCCCGCGACCCCGGCCAGGCCCCGGGACAGCGCCGCCGTCGGCACCTTGTCCCGGCCGTACGCGCGGATGGCCTCCGCGATGCCGGGCACCTCGTGGTCGATCACCCGCCGGGTGGCCTCCGGGGTGCGGTCGGTGGGCGAGATGCCGGTGCCGCCGGTGGTCACGATGACGTCGTACCCCGCCTCGGCACCCGCGCGCAGGGCGGCCTCCACGGGGTCGCCGTCGGGGACGACCTGCGGGCCGTCGACGGCGAAGCCGAAGCGCTTCAGGCCGTCGGCGATCAGCGGGCCGCCCTTGTCCTCGTAGACCCCGGCCGCGGCGCGGTTGGACGCGGTGATCACGAGCGCCCGATAGCTCATGCCCTGCTCCAGTCGCCCGACTTCCCGCCCGTCTTCTCCTCCACCCGCACGTCCGTGATGACCGCCTTCTTGTCGACCGCCTTGACCATGTCGATCACGGTGAGCGCGGCGACCGAGACCGCGGTGAGCGCCTCCATCTCGACGCCCGTGCGGTCCGTGGTCTTCACGGTGGCCGCGATCTCCACCGCGTCGTCCGCGACCGACAGATCCAGTTTCACACCGGACACCGACAACGGGTGGCACAGCGGGATCAGGTCGGGGGTGCGTTTGGCGCCCATGATGCCCGCGATCCGCGCGGTGGCCAGGGCGTCGCCCTTCGGCACGCCCTCGCCGCGCAGCAGCTCGATCACGCGGGGCGAGACCAGGACACGGCCGGTGGCGCGGGCGGTGCGCGCGGTGACGTCCTTACCGGACACGTCGACCATGCGGGCCGCGCCCGCCTCGTCGATGTGGGTCAGGTGATGCTGCTCGGATGGTTCAGAGGATCCGGGGGTCTTCCCCCGGGAAGGCACTGTCATGCTGCTCGGCGCTCCCGGTCCGGGCCCGTCGCGGTGCGGCGCGCGGGCCTGCTGTGCGCGACACGGTACCTCCAAGCGACGGGGCTCAGCCGAGCAGGACCACCTCGACGTCGGTGCCGGGCCGGACGGACTCGACGTCCTCGGGGACGACGATCAGCGCGTTCGCCCGCGCGAGGGCGGCCACCAGGTGGGATCCGGCGCCGCCGACCGGGGTCACGGCGCCGTCGGCGTACCGGCCGCGCAGGAACTGGCGGCGGCCCTTCGGCGAGGTCAGCGGCCCCGGTGCGGACAGTGTCGCGCGGGTTCTCGGCCGGTGGACGTCGGCAAGGCCCATGAGTGTGCGGATGGCGGGGCGGACGAACAGCTCGAAGGAGACGTAGGAGGAGACCGGGTTGCCGGGGAGCGCGAGCAGCGGGGTGTGGTCGGGGCCGATGGAGCCGAAGCCCTGCGGCTTGCCCGGCTGCATGGCGAGCTTGCGGAACTCGACGCCGCTGCCCGGCTCGTCCTCGTCACCGGCGTACGACAGGGCCTCCTTGACGACGTCGTACGCCCCGACGCTCACGCCGCCGGTGGTGACCATCAGGTCGGCGCGGACCAGCTGGTCCTCGATGGCGTCCCGCAGGGTGTCGGCGTCGTCCGCGACCGCGCCCACGCGGTAGGCGATGGCGCCGGCGTCGCGAGCCGCGGCGGTGAGGGCGAAGCTGTTGGAGTCGTAGATCTGACCCGGTCGCAGCTCCTCGTCGGGCTGGACGAGTTCGCTGCCGGTGGAGAGCACCACCACGCGCGGGCGCGGGCGTACCCGCACCGTGCCGCGGCCGATCGCGGCGAGCAGGGAGATCTGCGGCGGGCCGAGCACGGTGCCGGCCTGGAGCGCGCGGTCGCCCGCCTTCACGTCGCTGCCCTTCGCGCGGACATGCGCGCGGGGCTCGGCCGGGCGGTACACCAGCACCTGGCCGGTGGCCGACTCGGGGGCGAGGGCGCGGGCGCGCATGCCGGCGGCCGGTCCTTCTCCAAGGCCGCCGTCGGTCCACTCCACGGGGACGACGGTCTCGGCGCCGGGCGGGAGCGGGGCGCCGGTCATGATGCGGGCGGCCTGGCCGGGGCCCACGTGCAGCAGCTCCGACTGTCCTGCCGCGACGTCCCCGACGACCTCGAGGGCCGCCGGGTAGCGCTCGCTCGCGCCCGCGACGTCCGCGACCCGCACCGCGTACCCGTCCATCGAACTGTTGTCGAAGGGGGGCAGGGAGACCGGGACCGTGATGTCCTCGACCAGGACGCAGCCCTGGGCGTCGAGGAGGTGCAGTTCGATGGGTTCGAGCGGGCGGACGGTGCTGAGGATGTCGTCCAGGTGCTCGTCCACCGACCAGAGGTGGTCCGGGCCTGCGGTGCGGGGCGCGGCAGTGCTCAACTTTGCTGCATCTCCTCGGTGACATAACGGTGGAGCCAGGTCCGGAAGTCCGGGCCCAGGTCTTCACGTTCGCACGCGAGTCTGACAATGGCACGCAGGTAGTCGCCGCGGTCGCCGGTGTCATAGCGGCGGCCCTTGAAGACGACGCCGTGCACCGGGCCGCCGATCTTCTCGTCGGCCGCGAGCTTCTGCAGCGCGTCCGTGAGCTGGATCTCGCCGCCACGGCCGGGCTCGGTCTGCCGCAGTATCTCGAAGACGGCCGGGTCGAGGACGTAACGGCCGATGATGGCGAGGTTGGACGGCGCGTCGGCGGGGTCGGGCTTCTCGACGAGGCCGCCGACCCGGACGACGTCGGCGTCCTCGGTGGTCTCGACGGCGGCGGAGCCGTAGAGGTGGATCTGCTCCCGGGCCACCTCCATGAGGGCGATGACGCTGCCGCCGTACTGCGCCTGCACCTCGATCATCCGCTTCAGCAGCGGGTCGCGCGGGTCGATCAGGTCGTCACCGAGGAGGACCGCGAAGGGCTCGTCGCCGACGTGCGGGGCGGCGCACAGGACGGCGTGGCCGAGGCCCTTGGGGTCGCCCTGGCGGACGTAGTGCATGGTCGCGAGGTCGCTGGACTCCTGGACCTTGGCGAGGCGCTCGGCGTCGCCCTTCTTCTCGAGGGCGGACTCCAGTTCGTAGTTGCGGTCGAAGTGGTCCTCCAGGGGGCGCTTGTTGCGGCCTGTGACCATGAGGACGTCGTCGAGCCCGGCCGTGACGGCCTCTTCGACCACGTACTGGATCGCCGGCTTGTCGACGACCGGCAGCATTTCCTTGGGGGTGGCCTTGGTGGCCGGCAGGAACCGGGTGCCCAGGCCTGCTGCGGGGATGACAGCCTTGCTGATCCGAGGGTGCGACTGAATCATGCCCGACACCATATCCGGTGCGATTGCAGGGAATCTGCCGCTCCGGTTACCTACCGCTCATATGAGCATATTGGAACGGTACGGGGACAATCTTGAGACACAACGACGGCAGCGGAGAGCCTGACAAGCGCGTGTTGCGGCGGGAAATCGCCGCGATGAGGAACAGGTTGACGGCGGATGACGTACGGGAGGCCGCGGCGGCGCTGGCCGGGCAGGCGCTCGCCCTGCCCGAGCTGGCGCAGGCGCGCACGGTGGCGGCGTACGTCTCCGTGGGGAGCGAGCCAGGCACCCGCGCGCTGCTGGACGCGCTGCGCACGCGGGGGGTGCGGGTGCTGCTGCCCGCGCTGCTCCCGGACAACGACCTGGACTGGGGCCTGTACGCGGGCGAGGGCTCCCTCGCGCCCGTCAAGCACGGCGGGAAGATGCATCTCTTCGAACCCGGCGGGGCGCCGCTCGGGCCGGACGCCGTCCTGGAGGCGGATGTCGTGCTGCTGCCGGGCCTCGCCGTCGACAGGCGCGGGATGCGGCTGGGGCGCGGCGGCGGCTCCTACGACCGGGTCCTCGCCCGGCTGGAACGCGCGGGCGCGCACCCGGCGCTGGTGGTGCTGCTCTACGACTCCGAGGTCGTCGAGCGCGTCCCCGAGGAGCCGCACGACCGGCCGGTGCACGCGGCGGTGACGCCTTCGGGGGTACGGCGGTTCGGCTGAGGGTCCCCGGCGACGCGAGCGAAAGGGGCCTCCACGCGCGCGTGGAGGCCCCTTCTCGTGCGGACGGATGCGTGCCGGGCGGGCTTACGGCTTGAGCAGCAGCGTGTCGCTCGTGCTGTCCTCGACCGCCCTGTCGGAGAACGACCAGTCCAGCAGCTCACCCTCGGCCCACTTGTCCGTCTGGTCGACGTAGTGGGCGCTGTAGGCGTGCCCGGAGGCGCCGGTGAGGTTGATCCAGCGGGACTTGTCGAGGTCGCCGAGGTTGACCACCATCCGCATCGACGGCACCCAGACGACGCCGTAGCCGCCCGCGGCGTTCCAGCCGGTCGCGTTGACGGTCGCCTCGCCGCCGCCGAGCTTCCACGGGCCGCGGTTGAGGACCCGCTGGAGGAGACCGGGCCCCTCGGTGCCGAGGGTCTGGTTCTTCAGGAACAGGCGGTGCAGCCGGCCCCAGCTCCAGGTGTCGATGTCCTTGCCGAGCTTGGCGGTCAGCTCCCAGCGGGCGTCGATCATGGCGCGCTTGAACAGCTCGTCACGGTTCTCCGCGGGGGGACGGGTGCCCGCCTTGGGGGTCTTCCACCAGTCGCTGTCCTCGTCGTCCATCAGATTGCGGACGACCTCGAACCAGCGGTCGCCGCCGTCCGGCTGCGCCTGGTCCGGCTCGCGCTGGCCGCACTCGCGGACCTTGCCGGCCTCGTCGGCGGGCCCGGTGGTGTTGACCGGGTCGACCCACAGGCACTGGCCCTCGACCCGCAGCTCCTTGGGCAGCTTGTTGCCGAAGGCCAGCTTGAGGATGTTGCGCCACACCGAGTTGAAGTACGCGGCGGCGGCCGAGTCGGCGTCCTGGGTGTAGTCCCAGCCCTCCAGCAGCTTCTGCGCCTCGCGGACGTCCTTGTCCCCAGTGTCGATCTTGAGCAGCTCGGGCACCAGCAGCTTGGCGATGGAGCTCTGGTTGTCCAGCTGCATCTGCCGCATGTCGTCGGTGGAGATCTTGCCGCCGTCCTTGATCTTCGACTGGATCAGGTCGGTGATGCGCTGGCTGCGGGCGCCGTAGCCCCAGTCGGTGGTCAGCGTGTACGGGTAGTCCTTGCCGACGACGGCCTGGTTGGCGGTGACGATGTAGCCGCGCTCGGGGTTGTACTCGTAGGGCAGCGCGTCCTGGTCGATCCAGCCGGTCCAGCGGTAGTCGGAGTCCCAGCCGGGGGCCGGGATCGAGCCGTCGTGCTTCTGCGCCCGCGTGGGGATCTTCCCGGGCAGGGTGTAGCCGATGTTGTCGTCGGTGTCCGCGTAGATCAGGTTCTGCGAGGGCACCTCGAACAGCTGGGCGGCCTCGCGGAAGTCGTCCCAGTTCTTCGCGCGGTTCATGGCGAAGACGGAGTCCATGGTGCGGCCGGGGTCCAGGGCGGTCCAGCGCAGGGCGACGCCGTAGCCGTCGCCGCGGTCGGGGGCGGCGCTGTCGACGGTGGCCTTCTTGCCGACCTTCACCAGTTCGTCGCTGCGGTCGGACAGCAGGGGGCCGTTGTCGGTCTCCCGGACGACGATCTTCTCGGCCCGGCCGCCGGCGACCTCGATGGTCTCCTCGCGCGTCCTGAACGGCTTGATCTTGCCGTCGACCTGGTAGCCGTCGCCGGTGATCTTCTCCAGGTAGAGGTCCGTGACGTCGACGCCGGAGTTGGTCAGGCCCCAGGCGATGTCCTGGTTGTGGCCGATGACCACGCCGGGCATGCCCGCGAAGGTGTAGCCGGCGACGTCGTACTGGCACTTGGCCGAGACGCTGCGGCAGTGCAGGCCCATCTGGTACCAGACGGACGGCAGCGAGGCCGACAGGTGCGGGTCGTTGGCGAGCAGCGGCTTGCCGGTGATGGTGTGGTCGCCGGAGACGACCCAGGAGTTGGAGCCGATGCCGTCGCCGTTGATGCCGACGGCGGTGGGCAGGTCCTCCAGGACCTCCTGGAGACCGGTGAGCTGGCTCTCCAGCGCGGATCCGCCGGTGCCGGAGCCGGTGCCGGTTCCGGTGCCTGCGCCTGTCCCGGTCCCGGTGCCCGTGCCGGTCCCGGTGCCCGTGCCGGTTCCGGTGCCCGTCCCTGTTCCGGTTCCGGTGCCCGTGCCGCCCGTGCCCTCGCCCTGCTCGTACGTCCCGGTGAGCTCGTTGTACTGGCCCTCCTGGATGACCGGCTTGTTCCGGCCGTACGGGTACTCCGGGTACAGGTCGGCGATCTGCTGGGGGCCGAGGCGGCTGGTCATCAGGGCGCGGTCGATCTCGTCCTGCATGTTGCCGCGCAGGTCCCAGGCCATCGCCTTCAGCCACGCCACGGAGTCGACCGGCGTCCATGCCCCGGGCTTGTAGTCGTTCTCGAAGCCCAGTGCCGCGTACTCCAGGGAGATCTCCTCGCCCTCCTTGCCGTCCAGGTAGGCGTTGACCCCCTTGGCGTACGCCTGGAGGTACTTCTTCGTCTCCGGGGAGAGCTTCTCGTCGTACTCCTCCTGCGCGATCCGGTGCCAGCCGAGCGTGCGCAGGAACTCGTCGCTGTCGATCTGGCTCTTGCCGAACATCTCCGACAGGCGCCCGGCGGTCATGTGCCGGCGGACGTCCATCTCGTAGAACCGGTCCTGCGCCTGGACGTAGCCCTGCGCCATGAAGAGGTCCTCGTCGGAGGACGCGTAGATCTGCGGGATGCCGTGCCCGTCGCGCTTGACGTCGACGGTGCCGCTGAGGCCCTGCAGGGTGATCGAGCCCTTGGTCTGCGGGAAGGAGGCCCGCACGGTGCTGATGGACCAGTACGCCCCGTAGACCACACCGCCGATCAGGGCCAGCACCAGGACGAGCACGATCAGACGGGCTTTGCGACCCCTTTTCCTGCTTTTCCTGCCGGACGTGCCGGGCTGCTGACCCGTGGAGGCGGTGGTGTCGGTGGGCATCGCTGTCCTTGCTGTCCTAACGCGAGCGGCAGGTCGGGCTGTGCTTTTAACTGAGCGCTGGAGCAACGATAGGCGCAGGGCCTCGTGCCCCTGGACGGGGAGTCGGGAACCGGCCCGGACCGGCGTTCGATGCTGCCCCCGCGAGCGTCAAGAAATCGTCAAGAGTTAGGTAAGGTAACGAAGTAGTTTGCCAGGGAAGGGAACGGCCGCTGACTGTCCACCACCTCAACCAGCTCCTGCTCGTCTGCTCGCTCGTCCTGCTCGTCGCCGTCGCAGCGGTCCGGATCTCCTCGCGCAGCGGGCTCCCCAGCCTGCTCGTCTACCTGGGCATCGGCATCGCCATGGGCCAGGACGGCATCGGCGACATCCACTTCGACAACGCCGAGCTGACGCAGGTCATCGGGTACGCGGCGCTGGTCGTGATCCTGGCCGAAGGTGGTCTGGGCACCAAGTGGAAAGAGATCAGACCCGCCCTGCCCGCGGCCTCCGCGCTGGCCCTGGCCGGCGTCGCGGTCAGCGTCGGCCTCACGGCGACGGCCGCGCACTACCTGATCGGGCTGGAGTGGCGTCAGGCGCTCATCATCGGCGCGGTGGTGTCCTCGACCGACGCCGCGGCCGTCTTCTCGGTGCTGCGCAGGATCCCCCTCCCGGCCCGTGTGACGGGCACGCTGGAGGCCGAGTCCGGCTTCAACGACGCTCCCGTGGTCATCCTGGTGGTCTCCTTCTCCACGGCCGGACCCATCGACCACTGGTACGTCCTGCTCGGTGTCATAGCGATGGAGCTGGCCATCGGCGCCGCGATCGGCGTCACGGTGGGCTGGCTCGGCGCCTGGGGGCTGCGCCATGTGGCCCTGCCCGCCTCCGGCCTGTACCCGATCGCCGTGATGGCCATCGCCGTCGGCGCCTACGCGGCCGGCGCCATGGCCCACGGCAGCGGATTCCTCGCGGTCTATCTCGCCTCGATGGTGCTGGGCAACGCCCGGCTGCCGCACTGGCCGGCCACCCGCGGCTTCGCCGAGGGGCTCGGCTGGATCGCCCAGATCGGCATGTTCGTCCTGCTCGGCCTGCTGGTCACGCCGAGTGAGCTGGGCGACGACATCGTGCCCGCACTGGTCATCGGGCTGGTGCTGACCATGGCGGCCCGGCCGCTCAGCGTCGTGCTGTGCCTGCTGCCGTTCCGGGTGCCCTGGCGGGAGCAGACGCTGATGTCCTGGGCGGGGCTGCGCGGAGCCGTGCCCATCATCCTGGCGACGATCCCGATGGTGGAGGGCGTCGCCGCCAGCCGGAAGATCTTCAACATCGTCTTCGTCCTGGTCGTCGTCTACACCCTCATCCAGGGGCCGACGCTGCCGTGGCTGGCCCGCAAGCTGCATCTGGGCCAGGAGGACGAGGCCGCCGACCTCGGCATCGAGTCCGCGCCCCTGGAGCGGCTGCGCGGGCACCTGCTGTCGGTCGCCATCCCCGAGGGGTCGAGGATGCACGGTGTGGAGGTGGCCGAGCTGCGCCTGCCGGCCGGTTCCGCCGTCACCCTCATCGTCCGCGACGGGAAGTCGTTCGTGCCGCTCCCGACGACCGTGCTGCGGCGCGGCGACGAGCTCCTGGTGGTCGCCACCGACCCGGTACGGGACGCCGCCGAACGGCGCCTGCGCGCGGTCGGCCACGGCGGCAAGCTGGCCGGCTGGCTCGGGACCGACGGCGGGGAGAACGGGCGCGCCCCTTGATCCCTGTAGGTCCCTGTACCATGCAGAGGAACCCAGATCAAACCAACTCTGCCTGATGCAGAGCTGGCGCGACCGTATGGCGGCCGGCACGCCCTGAGCTGTGGCACCGGTATCTACCGCAGTCAGCGCAAGAGGACAGCTCTCGGCGCGCCCGCACAACGGGCCTGCGCTACCAGGCAGCAGAAAGGCACGGGCCGTGGCATCCACGGTCACCACGTCGAAGAACTCGGCTGCTGCCACCTCCCGCCCGGGATACGGCCGCCTGCTGCGCACGCGCGGCGCCTGGACGTTCCTGCTCCCCGGCTTCGCGGCACGCCAGCCGTTCGCGATGCTGACCCTCTCCATCGTGCTGCTGGTGCAGCACACCACCGGCTCCTACGGCGCGGCCGGCGCCGTAGCGGCCGCCACCGGCGTCTCCATGGCGCTGTTCGCCCCCTACAGCGGCCGGCTCGCCGACCGGTACGGGCAGCGCGCCGTGCTGATCCCCGGCGTCCTGGTGCACACCGCGGCGGGCCTCACCCTGACCGCGCTCGCGCTGTCCGACGCCCCTCTGTGGGCGCTGTTCGCCGCCGCCGTGCCCACGGGCGCCTCGGTGCCGCAGATCGGGCCCATGGTGCGCGCGCGCTGGGGCGTGACGCTCAAGGGCTCTCCGCTGATGACCACCGCGGCGGCCTTCGAGTCCGTCACCGACGAGCTGACCTTCGTGGTGGGCCCGCTGCTGGCCACTGCGCTGTGCACGGCCGTCGACCCGGCCGCCGGCCTGGTCACCGAGGCCGCGCTGACGCTGATCGGCGGTCTGCTGTTCGCCGCCCAGAAGCGCACCCAGCCGCCGGTCGGCGTCGACGGGCACGCACGCGTGGAGCACGCCTCCGCGCTGCGTGTCCCCGGAGTACGGGTGCTGATCGTGACGTTCCTCGGCATCGGTTCCGTCTTCGGCGGCATGCAGGTGTCCCTGGCCGCGTTCACGGAGTCGATCGGCGAACCCGGACTCAACGGGGTGCTGTACGGCGTGTTCGCCGCGGGCAACATGCTCTCCGGGATCGCCTGCGGCGCCATCGCCTGGAAGGTGGCTCCGCAGCGGCGCCTCGTCCTCGGGTACGCGGCGCTCGCGCTGACCGCGTCGGCCCTGTGGACGGCCCACTCGGCCCTCCTGCTCGCCGGGCTCGGCCTGCTGGTCGGCATGTGCATCGCGCCCGCCCTGATCACCGGCTACACGATCGTCGAGGACCTGGTGCCGGCGGGGGCCCGCACCGAGGCGTTCACCTGGCTCACCGGCGCGGTCGCGCTCGGCCAGGCGGCCGCCGTCACCCTCGCCGGACAGCTGGAGGACCGGCTGTGGAGCGGCGCCGGGTTCCTGGTGCCGATGGGCGGGACCGTACTCGCCCTGGTGACCCTCCTGGCCCTGCGGTCACGGCTGGTGCCGGCCCCGCGCGGGCGCACCGTCGCACGTGGCGTCGGTCACCGCTCGCCCGTCGCAGTGGACTGAACGCTGGGAATGAGTCACTATGGTTCGTCGTTAGCACTCATCGAGTGAGAGTGCCAGGAGGAAGACAGTGCCCACCTATCAGTACCAGTGCACCGAGTGCGGCGAGGGCCTCGAGGCGGTGCAGAAGTTCACCGACGACGCCCTGACCGAGTGCCCCAGCTGCAAGGGTCGCCTGAAGAAGGTGTTCTCGGCGGTCGGCATTGTCTTCAAGGGCTCCGGCTTCTACCGCAACGACAGCCGCGGCTCGTCCTCGAGCAGCTCCCCGGCGTCGAAGTCGTCGACCTCGTCGTCCTCTTCCTCGGACTCCGGGTCGAGCTCGTCCTCGTCGTCCTCCTCCTCGTCCTCGACGAGCAGCAGCTCCACCAGCACCACCGCCGCGTAAGGCCGCACAGCTGCGGGACCCCGTCGTCGTACGACCACGACGACGGGGTCTTCGGCGTTCGTGGGGGCGGTTAGGGTGCGGAGCATGGCGAACACGGCGAACGCTTCCGTGCCGGCGGCCGAGATCGGTGTGATCGGCGGCTCCGGCTTCTACTCCTTCCTCGACGACGTCACCGAGGTCCAGGTGGACACCCCCTACGGGGCGCCCAGCGACTCCCTCTTCCTCGGCGAGGTGGCCGGCCGGCGGGTCGCCTTCCTCCCCCGGCACGGGCGCGGCCACCATCTGCCGCCGCACCGGATCAACTACCGGGCCAACCTGTGGGCGCTGCGCTCGGTGGGCGTGCGCCAGGTCCTCGGACCGTGCGCGGTGGGCGGACTGCGCCCCGAGTACGGGCCGGGCACGCTGCTGGTCCCGGACCAGCTGGTGGACCGTACGAAGTCCCGGGTCGGCACCTACTTCGACGGACTGCCGCTGCCCGACGGCACCGTGCCGAACGTGGTGCACGTGTCGCTGGCCGACCCCTACTGCCCGACCGGCCGGGCGGCGGCGCTGAAGGCGGCGCGCGGGCGCGGCTGGGAGGCGGTGGACGGGGGCACGCTGGTCGTGGTCGAGGGGCCGCGCTTCTCCACCCGTGCGGAGTCGCTGTGGCACCAGGCGCAGGGCTGGTCGGTGGTCGGCATGACCGGCCACCCCGAGGCGGCGCTCGCCCGTGAGCTGGAGCTCTGCTACACCTCCCTGACCCTGGTCACCGATCTGGACGCGGGCGCGGAGACCGGCGAGGGCGTCTCGCACGACGAGGTGCTGCGGGTGTTCGCGGCGAACGTGGACCGGCTGCGGGGGGTGCTGTTCGACGCGGTGGCTGCGCTGCCGGTCAGCGAGGAGCGTGACTGTCTGTGCAGGTCGGCGCTCGGGGGGATGGATCCGGGGTTCGTGCTGCCGTAGGCGTGGGGCGTGAGGTTGGCGGGGATGTGGAACGGCTCGTTCGGGTGAGCGGGTTGTCCACAGGCCGGCGTGCGTCCACAGGGCCCTGCGGGGAGCGGCGCGAGGCCGCATCGTGGGGGTCGCAAGCCGATCCCTCGTCGCCAGGTGGTGGTCCCCGTGTCGTCTCGTTCCTCCTCGCTCTGCTCCTCCGCTCCCGCGGGCCTCGCGCCCATGCCTCCCGGCGCGGACGTCCCTCCGCCCTGCGAGGTGCCGCACTTCGCTCCGGTGCGGGTGCGCGTCGGGCTGCTGCGGTCCCCCCGGCTGGTACGGCACAGGAGGCGGGCCGTGGCCGTGGGTCTCGCGGTGACGGCGGCGGCGCTCGTCGCGGCGGGGCCCCGTGACACCGACCGGTCGCGCGGGCACCCCGACCGTTCGCCGTCCGCCCGCGCGGCCTCCGCGGCCACGGGCGAGCGTGCCGCGCTGCGGGCGCGGCGCGCGGGCGCGCTGGTCACGGCGCCCGTGCGGATCGCCGACGCGGCCACGGTCCGGCTGCTGCGGCCGGGCGACCGCGTCGACGTGATCGCCGCCGAGGAGACGGCGACCGGCGGTGAGGCCCGCGTGGTCGCCCGCGGGGCGCGGGTGAGCGAGGTCCCGGAACCGGTGGAGGAGGGGCCGGGTGAGGGCGGTGCGCTGGTGGTGCTCTCCGTGCCGCGTGCCGTGGCGGCCGGCCTCGCCGGCGCGAGCGCCACGGCACGGCTGGCGGTGACCCTGTGCTGAACGGTCGTGCTCTCCCGACTTCTCATGCCTTTTCGATCTCTGCCCGGGTGTCAAGTCCCCCGTGGGAGCGACGCGATTGGACAGGTCCGCACGCCGTTGACGTAGGTTGCGGAGCGTTTTGTTGCACGCACCGCGTACGTGAGATGGGGCCTCGAGGTGAGCGAGAAGAAGGAATCCGTGTGGCAGGGCTTCAAGGCCTTCCTGATGCGCGGAAACGTCGTCGATCTGGCCGTCGCGGTGGTGATCGGCGCGGCCTTCACCAACATCGTCAACGCGGTCGTGAAGGGCGTGATCAACCCGCTGGTCGGCGCCTTCGGCACCAAGAACCTGGACAGCTACAGCTCCTGCCTCAAGGGCCCCTGCGAGGGCACCGGCGACGCGGCCACGGGGGTGCGGATCCTGTGGGGTTCGGTGCTCGGTGCCACGCTCCAGTTCGTGATCACCGCGGCGGTCGTGTACTTCCTGATGGTGCTGCCGATGGCGAAGTATCTGGCCCGGGTGGAGGACCGCAGGAAGGCGAGGGAGGGCGCGAAGGAGCTCGTCGAGGTGACGGAGCTCGAGGTGCTCAAGGAGATCCGCGACGAACTGGTCTCGCAGCGCGGGGCGGGCCGAGGAGAGGCGTAGCCGGGCGTCAGATGTGGTGGGGCGGCTTCTCGTCGAGGAAACGCCTGAGATCGGACGCGCTGTCGCCGGACGGACGCTCGCCCCACCCGCGGTCGGTGTCGTCCGAGGTCTGCTGGTCCAGCGGATCGTCGAAGACCAGCGCGGGCTTCGGCTCGCGCGGCTCGGGATCGGGGGCAGTGCTCATACGTCCCAGGGTACGGCCCTGGGACGGGGTGCCCGGAGCGGTGCCTGCCCGGTGCTTGCACGACACTGAGCCCATGACAGTTGACGCACTGACCGATGTGGCCGGCCTGAGGGTGGGGCACGCGACGCGTGACGGCGGCGGTTGGCTCACCGGCACCACGGTGGTGCTGGCGCCCGAGGGCGGGGCGGTGGCCGCCGTGGATGTCCGGGGCGGCGGCCCCGGCACCAAGGAGACCGACGCGCTCGATCCGCGCAATCTCGTGCAGAAGGTCGAGGCGATCGTGCTGACCGGCGGCAGCGCGTACGGCCTCGACGCGGCCTCCGGGGTGATGGCCTGGCTGGAGGAGCGGGGGCGCGGGGTGCGGGTCGGCGCGGACCCCGCGCATGTCGTGCCGGTGGTGCCGGCCGCCTGCGTCTTCGACCTGGGCCGGGGCGGCGACTTCCGGGCCCGGCCGGACGCGGCCACCGGTCGAGCGGCGGTGGAGGCGGCAGCGGCGAGCGAGCCCGGGGCACCGGTGGAGCAGGGCTGCGTGGGCGCCGGCACGGGGGCCGTGGTCGGGCTCGTGAAGGGCGGCGTCGGCACGGCGAGCATCGTGCTGGAGTCGGGGTTCACGGTGGCCGCGCTGGTGGTGGCCAACGCGGTGGGGTCGGCGGTGGATCCGGAGACGGGGGCGCTGTACGGGGAGTTGTCCGGGGGCCGGGTGCGCCACCCGGAGGCGGAGGTGCACGCGGCCGCGCGGCGACGGCTCGCGGAGCTGGCCGAGCGGAACGCACCGCCGCCGCTCAACACCACGCTCGCGGTGGTCGCCACCGACGCGGACCTGACCCGGGCCCAGGCGCAGAAACTCGCCGGCACGTCCCACGACGGCATCGCCCGCGCGGTACGCCCGGTCCACCTCCTCAACGACGGCGACACGGTCTTCGCCCTGGCCACGGGCCGTCACCACCTCGACCGAGCGAACCCCCTCGCCCTGAACGAACTCCTGGTGGCGGGCGCGGACATGGTGACGCGGGCGATCGTCCAGGCGGTGCGAGCCGCCGCCCCGGTGTCGGGACCGGGCGGGGAGTGGCCGTCGTACGGGGAGCTGTACGGCGGTGGCTGACCGGCCGTTCGCTGCGCGGGCGAGGTGATTGTCGCGGTTCTGTCACCGTGGTGCTGCTCATCGGTGGTCGATGGAACCCGGGGCGGGGCGGGGCCCCTCTTGGTTCACGTACTGGAGCGGATCACCCACATCGACTGAACCTGGAGCAGCCCGTGACAAGGCCGGACATTGCAGCGCGGCGCGTGGTGGTGGCCTGTGCCGCCCTGCTGGTCGGCACCCTCACCCTCACCGCCTGCGGCGGCAGCGCGAACGCCGACAGCGACAAGGACGGCAAGGGAGGACGGGGAGCGGCGGACACCTCTGTCGCGAAGATAGCGATCTCGGCGAAGGACGGCTCGACGGGAGCGTCCATCAACTCCACCGGTGTGAAGGTCAGCGGCGGCCGGCTGACGGACGTGAGGATGACCGTGGCGGGGACCGGTGAGGCGGTGCCCGGCGAGATCTCCGGCGACGGCGCTGCTTGGAAGCCGAAGGAGCAGCTGGAGCGCGGGACCAAGTACCGGATAGCGGCCACGGCGAAGGACGGCGACGGCCGGACCGCCGCCGCCGACTCGGTGTTCACCACGGTCACCCCGGCGGGCAGCTTCATCGGCACGTACACGCCGGACGTCGGCACCACGGTCGGCGTCGGCATGCCGGTGTCGTTCACCTTCGACAAGGCGATCACCGACAAGAAGGCCGTGCAGTCGCACATCTCCGTCACCTCCAGCAGCGGGCAGAAGGTGGTCGGGCACTGGTTCGGCTCCCAGCGGCTCGACTTCCGGCCCCGGGAGTACTGGAAGGCCGGCGCCAAGGTCACCATGAAGATCGACCTGGACGGTGTGGAGGGCGCGGACGGCGTCCACGGCGTGCAGAAGAAGACGGTGACCTTCACCGTGGGCCGCTCGCAGGTGTCCACGGTGGACGCGAACACGCAGACCATGACGGTCGTACGGGACGGCAGGACGATCAAGTCCGTGCCCATCTCGGCGGGCGACCCTCAGCACACGACGTACAACGGGCAAATGGTGATCTCGGAGAAGTTCGTCCGGACGCGGATGAACAGCCAGACGGTCGGCATGGGCTCGGAGTACGACATCCCGGATGTGCCGCACGCCATGCGGCTGACCAGGAGCGGCACCTTCATCCACGGCAACTACTGGTACAACAAGGGCAATCCACCCTTCGGCCGGCAGGGCACCAGCCACGGCTGCATCGGCCTGCAGGACGCGCAGGGCGCCCAGGGCAGCACCCCCGGCAAGTGGTTCTACGACAACTCCCTCGTCGGGGACGTCGTGATCGTCAAGAACTCGGCCGACACCACGGTCGCGCCGGACAACGGGCTCAACGGCTGGAACATGGAGTGGGGTCAGTGGGTCGCGGGGAGCGCGGTCTGAGTCGAGGAGGGCCGAGGGTTTCTCGGTCAACTCACGCCTGACCAGGTCGGTTTGACGTCGCTTCGGGTCGCTCGGGAACCTTCCGGGCGGCCCGTTCGTCTTTCTCTCCGTACGTTTTCTCGGTTCCCGGACATGATGTCCGACCGAGGGGCTACGGTATGCACCCACAAGGTGACATGCAGCGACGCCGGGAGAAACCTTGAGCGTTCCGTACGAGACGGCAGCGTACGAATCCGCCGACTCGCCCGAGTCCCCGGAGGAGCACCTCACGCGGCTCCTCGGCCGCACCCTGAACTCCTTCGAGCTGCCGGACGAGACGATACGGCGCCTGGACTGCGCGCTGGCGCACGACGCCTCGCTGCACTCCGCGCACCACAGTGCGGGCCTGCACCAGGAGACGTACCGGCACACCTGGCTGCTCTCCGACGGCTCCGCGCTCACGCTCTGGGAGCTGGTCCACAACACCGCTCCGGGCGGCGAGCCCCAGCACGAGGTGTATGTGGACGAGGAGGAGTTGCGCACCGCCACGGCCCGGCTGCCGCTGTCGCCGGACGCCCCGGACTTCGAACTGCCGGTGACGGTTCAGCTGTCCTCGGTGTGCGCGCCCCGGCACGCCTACGTGCCGGACGACTCGGCGGACCACGCGCGCCGTTTACTGCGCCGGGCCGAGAACGCGGACCGGCCGGGCGCGGAGACGGCAGCGCTGCTGGCCACGGCGTTCGCGCACCAGATCACGCAGGCGTTCGGACGGCCGCTGCGCGCGGGGCGCTCGGGGCTGTGCTTCTCGCTCTACGAGCACGCGTTCCTGCTGTGCGACGGCGTGGAGGTCTCCCTGTGGGAGGTCGAGCACACGGCCACGCCGGACGGCCGGCACATGTGCGAGGTGTACGTCACCGAGGACGCGGCCCGGGACGCGATGGAGCGGCGGGCGGCACGGATCGTCTGACCGCCCGGGCCGCCGGCACGGGCTCGGGGCCGGCCTCGCGTCAGCCGCCCTCACCGAAGCGTCGCACCAGGCCCGCGAAGGCGTCGCGCTCCTCCGGGGTGAGGCGTACGGCCTCCGCTCGTGGGCCCGTCCGGCGCTGGCCGGGGATCGCGGCGATCCTCCGGCCCGTATGCCGTACGGGCCGCGGGACGGCGGCCTCGGGCTCCACCGCCCGTACGCGCCGCCCCCGCCCTCGGCCCAGGCCGCGGCGTAGAACGCCGGCCACTCCCGCCGCGCAGGCGATGGCCGCCAGGGCGAGGGCTCCGAGGCCCGTCACCCTCAGGATCGAGTCGTGCTCAGGCATGCGCCCCAGTACACACCACGGTCCGGGATATGAACCCCGGACCGTGATGAGGGTGATGTATCTCGCAGTCGGCGCGAACCCGGCGTGAGTCCCACGCGTTCCGCGGTGCTAGGCGGCCACCGCCTGCTTCGCCGCCGTCGCCGAGGCCGGGGTGGCCTCGCCGGGACCCGTGGCACCGGCTCCCGGGGCCGGCTTGCGCAGGCCCTTGAGGACGATCACCAGGGCCGCCGTGACACAGACGCCCGCGGCGATGGCGACCAGGTAGAGGAGCGGGTTGCCGATCAGCGGGACCACGAAGATGCCGCCGTGCGGGGCGCGCAGCGTGGCGCCGAAGGCCATCGACAGGGCCCCGGTGACCGCGCCGCCGGCCATCGACGCCGGGATCACCCGCAGCGGGTCGGCCGCGGCGAACGGGATCGCGCCCTCGGAGATGAAGGAGGCGCCCAGGACCCAGGCGGCCTTGCCGTTCTCGCGTTCGGTCTGGTTGAAGAGCCTGCCGCGGACCGTGGTGGCCAGGGCCATCGCCAGCGGCGGCACCATGCCGGCCGCCATCACCGCGGCCATGATCTTCATCGCCGAGTCGCTCGGGGAGGCGACCGCGATGCCGGCCGTGGCGAAGGTGTAGGCGACCTTGTTGACCGGTCCGCCCAGGTCGAAGCACATCATCAGGCCGAGCAGCGCGCCGAGCAGGATGGCGTTGGCGCCGGTGAGGCCGTTCAGCCAGTCGGTCATGGCCTTCTGCGCGGACGCGATGGGCTTGCCGATCACCACGAACATCAGGAATCCGACGATCGCCGAGGAGATCAGCGGAATCACCACGACCGGCATGATGCCGCGCAGGGCCGCCGGTATCCGCACCCGCTGGATCGCCAGCACCACGGCACCCGCGATCAGACCGGCGGCCAGGCCGCCGAGGAAGCCGGCGTTGATGGTGAGCGAGATCGCGCCGCCGACGAAGCCGGGCACGAGACCGGGCCGGTCGGCCATGCCGTAGGCGATGTAGCCGGCCAGGACCGGGACGAGGAAGCCGAAGGCGACGCCGCCGATCTGGAAGAGCAGCGCACCCCAGCTGTCGGCCTGGGTCCACACGAAGTGGTCCATCACCGAGGGCGCCTTGTTGATCTCGTAGCCGCCGATGGCGAAGCCGAGGGCGATGAGCAGACCGCCCGCTGCGACGAACGGGACCATGTAGCTGACGCCGGACATCAGCCACTTGCGCAGCCTGGTGCCGTAGCCCTCGCCGGAGCCGCCGGCGCGCTCCACGGGCGTACCGGCGGACGGCCCGGATGCGGTGGCGGCCGTCACCTCGCCTCGCTCCGCCTTCCCCCGGACCTCGGCGATCAGCTCGGCGGGGCGGTTGATGGCCGCCTTGACGCCGGTGTCGACGGTGGGCTTGCCCGCGAAGCGGTCCTTCTCGCGTACGGCCACGTCATGGGCGAAGATCACGCCGTCGGCCGCGGCGATCACGGCCGGGTCGAGCCGGGTGAAGCCTGCCGAGCCCTGCGTCTCGACGGTGATCTCGACGCCCGCCTGGCGGCCGGCGTTCTCCAGCGACTCGGCCGCCATGTAGGTGTGGGCGATACCGGTCGGGCAGGAGGTGACGGCGACGATCCGGAAGGGGCGGTTCTCCTCAGCCGCCTCGGCCACGGTCTCGGCGTCACCGGTGCCCGGGGCGGTGGAACCGGCGGTGCCCGGGGCGGAACCGTGGGTGTCCGTGGCGGAACCGGCGGAGGCCGCCACCGGTGCCGCCACGGAGTCTGTCGCACCGGTGTCCGCCGGCGCCTGCGGCTCCTCGCCGCGGATCAGCGCCGCCGCGTCCGCCGCGTTCACGGCCGACCTCAGCGCGTCGGTGAACTCGGCGTTCATCAGCTGCCGGGCCAGCGACGACAGGATCGTCAGATGGGCGTCGTCGGCGCCGGCCGGTGCGGCGATGAGGAAGATCAGGTCGGCGGGGCCGTCCGCCGCGCCGAAGTCGATCCCGGCGGCGCTGCGCCCGAAGGCCAGCGTCGGCTCGGTGACATGCTCGCTGCGGCAGTGCGGGATGCCGATGCCGCCGTCGAGGCCGGTCGGCATCTGGGCTTCGCGGGCGGCCACGTCGGCGAGGAAACCCTCGAGGTCGGTCACCCGGCCCAGGGCGACCATGCGCTCGGCGAGGGCGCGCGCCGCCGCTTCCTTGGTGTCGGCGGACAGATCGAGATCGACGAGTTCCTCGGTGATCATGTCGCTCATCGCGGGCTCCTTAGCTCGCGTATCGCCCGTGCGGTGGAGTGGGCGGGGGTGGGGACGGGGAGGGGGAGGGGAAGAACGGGGACGGGGACGGCGAGGGGGACGGGGGTCCGGTGACGGCGGCGGCTCATGACACCGGCTCCTTCAGCGGGCGGTCGGCCGGCACCTGATCCGTGACCGTGACCGCCGCCGGGTGCAGGTCGTCCGGCGCCGGCATCACGCTGCCGGGCAGCCGCACGGCGGCGGCGCCGTGGGCGACGGCCGAGGCGAGCGCCTCCGGTCCGCGTCCGCCGGCGATCAGGAACCCGGCGAGGGAGGCGTCACCGGCCCCGACGTTGCTGCGTACGGCGTCGACGCGGGCGCTGCCGTACCAGCAGCCGGCGTCGTCCACGAGGAGCTGGCCGTCGGCGCCGAGGCTCGCCAGCACGGCCCGCGCGCCGAGGCCGCGCAGTTCCTCCGCGGCCTTCAGGGCGTCGCCGACGGTGGCCAGGGGGCGTCCGACCGCGTCCGCGAGTTCCTCGGCGTTGGGCTTGACCACGTCGGGCCCCTCGCGCAGGGCGGCGAGCAGCGCCGCCCCGGAGGTGTCCAGGGCGATGCGTACGCCGGCGGTGTGCGCCCGTGCGACCAGTTCCGCGTACCAGGAGGGGGCGAGTCCGCGGGGCAGGCTGCCGCAGCAGGCGATCCAGTCCGCGCCGGCGGACTCCCGGCGCACGGTCTCCAGGAGCAGCTCCTGCTCCCTCGGGCTCAGCTCCGGTCCCGGCGCGTTGATCTTCGTGAGGACGCCGTCCGCTTCGGCGAGGGCGATGTTGGAGCGGGTGGCCCCGGCGACCGGGACCGGGGCGACCTCGATGCCCTGCCCGTGCAGCAGCTCGGCGACCACCGCGCCCGGGGCGCCGCCCAGCGGGAGCACCGCCACGGTGCGCCGGCCTGCGGCGGCGACGGCGCGCGAGACGTTGACTCCCTTGCCGCCGGGGTCCATGCGCTCGCCGGTGGCCCGGACGACCTCGCCGCGGTCCAGGGAGGGGACCTCGTAGGTGCGGTCCAGGGAGGGGTTGGGGGTGACGGTGAGGATCATGCGCGCACTACTTCCGTGCCGCCGCGCTCGATCGCGGCGGCGTCCTGCGGGCTGAGCCCGCTGTCGGTGATCAGCAGGTCCACGTCGCTCAGGTCGCCGAAGCGGGCGAAGTGCTCCTGGCCGTGCTTGCTGGAGTCGGCGAGCAGCACCACGCGGCGGGCGGCGGCGACGGCCGCGCGTTTCACCGCCGCCTCGGCGAGGTCGGGGGTGGTCAGGCCGTGCTCGACGGAGAAGCCGTTGGCCGCCACGAACAGCACGTCGGCCCGGATCTCGCCGTACGCGCGCAGCGCCCAGGCGTCGACGGCGGCGCGCGTCCGGTGCCGTACACGCCCCCCGACCAGGTGCAGCTGGATGCCGGGGTGGTCGGCGAGGCGGGCGGCGATGGGCAGGCTGTGGGTGACGACGGTGAGGGAGTGCTCCAGCGGGATGGACGCGGCGAGCCGCGCCGCCGTGGTGCCGGCGTCGACGATCACCGTGCCCTCGACCGGCACTTCCGCGAGGGCGGCCTTGGCGATCCGGTCCTTCTCGTCGGCGGCGGTGGTCTCGCGCTCGGCGAGGTCCGGCTCGAAGTCGATGCGGCCGACCGGGATCGCGCCGCCGTGCACCCGGCGGACCAGTCCCGCGCGGTCGAGGGCCTTGAGGTCCCGGCGGATCGTCTCCGCGGTCACCTGGAACTCCTCGGCCAGCGAGATCACGTCCACCCGGCCGCTGTCGCGGGCCAGCCGCAGGATCTCCTGCTGCCGCTCCGGTGCATACATGTCCGCTCGCCTCCGACGATGCCCGAACGTGTGGTTTCGCTCGGAGGCTACGCCCGTATGTCCGGAAAGTAAACACTCTCGGGGGCAACCGGGCATGAATGGACGTCCGATTGTGTCCGCCATCTGCTCGGACACGCCGAGGGCCCGGCACCCCTCCGGGTGCCGGGCCCTTCCCTCACGACGAGGTGGCTCAGGACACGAGTGCCGGCTCCTTCTCCGCCACCGGCGTGTCCTCGCCCGCGCCCTCGACGTGCTGCGCCGGGCGCTTCGGCAGCGCGAACATCAGCAGGAAGATCAGGCCCATCACCGCGGCCACCCAGCCCAGCGCGTGCTGGAAGCCGTCCGCGAAGGCCGGGCCCACCTCGGCCGGGGTGAGCCGCTCGTCGATCACACCGAAGAACACCACCGACACCAGGCCGAGCCCGAGCGCGTTGCCCATCTGCTGCACCGTGTTGATCAGCCCCGACGCCGAGCCGGCGTGCTCCCGCGGCACCTCGGAGAGCACCGCGTCCGTCAGCGGAGCCACGATCAGGCCCATGCCGACGCCCATGACCACGAGCGGGAGCGCCATCTGCCAGGAGGTGATGCCGAGGCCGTAGCGCTCGGACTCCCAGATGTAGAGCAGCACCCCGGCCGCCATTACCAGCGCACCGGCCTGGAGCACCTTGCGTCCGTAGCGCGGCACCAGCAGCTGCACCGACATCCCGGCCGCCGCGGAGACGGCGACGGAGAACGGCACACCGGTCAGCCCGGCCCGCAGCGCGCTCCAGCCCAGGCCGGTCTGCATGTACAGCGTCCAGACCAGGAAGAAGATGCCGAGAGCGATCCCGAACACCGTCTGCACGGCGATGCCCGCCGCGAAGCTCTTCACCCTGAACAGCGACAGCTCGATCAGCGGGGAGCCGTCCCGGGCGCTCTTGCGGCGCTCGTAGGCCACCAGCGCCGCGAGGACCACGACCGCGCCGGCCATCGAGACGTATCCCCACACCGGCCAGCCCAGTTCCTCGCCACGGGTGAGCGGGTAGATCACCATCAGCAGGCCCAGCGTCACCAGCGCGACGCCGACCAGGTCCAGCTTCAGGGCACGCGGCGCCTTGGACTCGGTGATGAACCGGCTGCCGAGGATCAGGCCCGCGATGCCGACGGGCAGGTTGATCAGGAAGATCGGCCGCCACTCGAGCCCGAAGAGGTTCCACTCCGTCAGCAGCGCGCCCAGCAGCGGACCGGACACCGCGCCGAGGCCGACGATCGCGCCGAACAGCCCGAACACCTTGCCGCGTTCGTGAGCCGGGAAGGTCGCGTGCACGATCGACAGCACCTGAGGCACCATCAGCGCCGCCATGGCGCCCTGCAGGATGCGGGAGGCGACCAGCATCTCCGGGTTCACGGCGAAACCGCACAGCGCGGAGGCGAGGGTGAAGCCGCCGATGCCGATGAGGAAGATCCGCTTGCGGCCGTGGATGTCACCGAGCCGCCCGCCGGTGACGAGCCCGGCGGCGAACGCCAGCGCGTAGCCGGCGGTGATCCACTGGATCTGGCTGAAGGTGGCGCCCTCGGAGCGCTGGATCGACGGGATCGCGACATTGACGATCGTGACGTCCACGAGGTCCATGAAGGCCGCGGTCATCACGATCGCCAGCGCGAACCAGCGGCGGCGGTCGCCCGCGACGGGCTGGGTGTCGGTGAGGTTCATGCCTTCACGCTAGGACCCGTATAGGTCAAGTCGTGTCCTAGATCTGCGGCATCCTCGGAACCATGACTACGGACACACCAGCGCGGCTGCTCCAGCTCCTCTCCCTCCTCCAGACGCCCCGCGAATGGCCCGGCGGTGAGCTCGCCGAACGGCTCGGGGTGTCCCGGCGCACGGTCCGGCGGGACATCGACCGGCTGCGTGAGCTCGGCTATCCCGTGCAGGCGACCCTGGGCGCGGACGGCGGCTACCGGCTGGTCGCGGGCAAGGCGATGCCCCCACTCGTACTGGACGACGAGGAGGCGGTGGCGATCGCGGTCGGGCTGCGCGCCGGGGCGGGGCACGCCCTGGAGGGTGTCGACGAGGCGTCCGTGCGGGCGCTGGCGAAGCTGGAGCAGGTGCTGCCGAGCCGGCTGCGCCACCGGGTCAGCACCCTCCAGGCCGCGACCACCCCGCTGACCAGCGGCGACGGTCCGACGATCGCGCCCGAGACGCTGACCGTGATGGCCTCGACGGTCGCCGGCCACGAGCGGCTGCGGTTCGCCTACCGCGCCGCCGACGGCACCGAGTCCCGGCGCGTCACCGAGCCGTACCGGCTGGTGTCGACCGGACGGCGCTGGTACCTCGTCGCCTATGACCTCGATCGCGCCGACTGGCGCACGTTCCGCGTCGACCGGGTGAGCGAGCCGTTCGCGACCGGCGCGCGCTTCACGCCCAGGGAGCTGCCCACGGGCAGCGCGGCGGAGTACCTACGGCGCTCCATGCAGCGCCGGCAGGACTCGTACGACCTCGACGTCACCTTCGCCGCACCGGCGCGGACCGTCGCGGCCAGGCTCCCCGGCTGGCTGGGCACACCGGAGCCCGTGGACGAGCAGAGCTGCCGGCTGCGGGCCACGGTGAGCGACGGCAAGGAGTGGATGGCGGTACGCCTGGCCATGCTGGGCTTCGACTTCACGATCCAGTCCCCGAGAGAACTGGCAGAAGCAGCAGGAGAGTTGGGCGCCCGCTTGAAACGAGCGGCCGCCGCGACGCGCCCCCAGGGGCGCGGGGAACTGCGCGAGCATCCACAACTCACCCGCACCCGCCACGAAACAGAACCCCCGAGCTCTTAGGCGTCGCCCAACTCCCCCCAGGGAAAACCGCGCAGAGCCGCAAGATTCCGCACCGCCGACTCCGCCGGCCCTTCCACCCCCTGCGCAGGCGCATCCCCCGCCGCCCACCCCTCGACGGCCGTCCGCACAGCCGCACTTGCGACGGCCGCAGCGAACCGGAGCCGCGCAGCGACGGCAACGTTGTCGAAGCCTCCGGGGAGTTGATGCCCCGTCATCCGTTCGGCCAGAACCTCCGCCAGGTTCCGCTCCGACGCCTGGCAGACCTCCGCCCACACCTTGCGCAGCGCAGGCTCCGTCTCCGCCAGCCGGATCAACGTGCGCATCCACTCCCAGGACGCCGCCGACACACCCACCCCGGGCGTCAGCGTATGGCGCACGGCGCCTTCGAGCGCCTCCGGCACGGACGCCCCGGCCGGCGCCGCCCGCACCGCCTCCGCCCAGCGCCGCGCCCCCGCCTCGTAGAGCGGGGCGACGGCCTCCTCCTTGGTGGCGAAGTACCGGTAGAAGGTGCGCGGGGCGATGCCCGCCGCCTGGGCGATGTCCTCCGCGCGAGTGGCTCTGAGGCCCCGGCGGACGAAGAGACCGGCGGCGGCACGGGCGATCGCCATACGCGTCTCCGCCTTGCGCCGCTCGGTGAGCGACAGCGGGGTGGGGGTGGTGGTGCTGGTCACGCCCGGCAGGCTATGCCCATGTGGCACAATCTGCCATCTGGCGGGCCACCCCGGGGTTCAGGTTCGGGGTGGCCCGCTCTCCAGCGACGCCCCGGCGGGACGACGGCCCGGTCCGCGCATGAGGAAGCCGGGCCCGGCGCCCGGGGGGAAGGGCGCCGAAGCCCGGCTTGGGAAGTCCCGGCGCCGGGGGGGTTGTGCGTCGGGACGTGGTTCGAGGGGCCGCGGGTGCGCACGACCACCGGTGGAGGCCACGGGGCTCGGATTCGGTCCGAACGGGTTCGAACCGGGCCCGAACTCCTGGGCCCTGAATTCTTGTTCCCAAGGCCCATCGGGTTGAAGCGGCGCGGAACCGCCAATGTTTGCGCGGTCTTTCGCCACCCGGCGCACGCCGTGCGCGCCGGTCCGCCGCACCACGGGCGTTACGCGGCGGCGTCGAAGCCGGTGTCGCGGGCCAGCTTCTTCAGCTCCAGCAGCGCGTGCTTCTCGATCTGGCGGATGCGCTCACGCGTCAGGCCGTGCTCCTTGCCGACCTCGGTCAGCGTGCGCTCCCGGCCGTCCTCGATGCCGTACCGCATCTTGATGATCGACGCCGTGCGCTGGTCGAGGCGGCCGATGAGGTCGTCCAGTTCCTCGCTGCGCAGCAGGGTCAGCACCGACTGCTCCGGCGACACCGCCGAGGTGTCCTCCAGCAGGTCTCCGAACTGGGTCTCGCCCTCGTCGTCCACCGACATGTTCAGCGAGACCGGGTCGCGGGCCCAGTCGAGCACGTCGGTCACGCGCTCCGGCGTGGAGCCGAGCTCGGCGGCGATCTCCGCGGGCTCCGGGTCCCGGCCGTGCTCGCGGTTGAACTCGCGCTGCACGCGCCGGATCCGGCCGAGCTCCTCGACCAGGTGGACGGGGAGACGGATGGTGCGGGACTGGTCGGCTATCGAGCGCGTGATGGCCTGACGGATCCACCAGGTCGCGTACGTCGAGAACTTGAAGCCCTTGCGGTAGTCGAACTTCTCGACCGCGCGGACCAGGCCGGCGTTGCCCTCCTGGATCAGGTCGAGGAGGGGCAGACCGCTGCGGGGGTAGCGGCGGGCCACGGCGACGACAAGGCGCAGGTTGGAGCGGATGAAGATGTCCTTGGCCCGCTCGGCCTCGTCGACCAGGGCCTGGAGCTCCTCCTGGGTGGCTCCGGCCTTGTTCTCCTCGTACCCGTCGAGGATCTGCTGCGCGAACACACCCGCTTCGATGATCTGGGACAGCTCGACCTCCTTGGCGGCGTCGAGCAGCGGCGTGCGCGCGATCTCGTCGAGATACATCCCGACCAGGTCCCGATCGGCGATCTCGCCGCCATGGGCGCGAACACTGCTTGCCGAGTCGGCCGTCCCGCCGGTGGCGGACTGGCGACGGGCGACGGCGCGGGTTGCCATGCGTGCTCCCTTGCGATGGTGAGGTCAGCGGGTGGTCCTGCGGACGCTCGGCACGTGCTTCAGGGTCTTGCTCGGACTCTGCTCGGGTGCCCGGCATCCGTGCGAAACAACGACTGGAATCGGGACAGAATTCCCAACCCGCCCCACAATTTTTCTGATCATGCAGTACCCTGTCCGGCCACACGCTCGGCGCGGTGCCGTCCGAGCCCGCAGAGGTCCAGGTCAGGCGGGGGACGGAGGGCGTGCGTCCGGCCCCTGACCGGCCCGTACAGCCACTGCGTACGGAAGACGCCGATCATCTTCGACCCGGCGGTCTTCACCCGGGCGGAGCACCGCCCTCGGCCGCTCTCCCACCCTGCTAGACGGCCCGTACGGCCTGATGGTTGCCACGGGCGCCGATCCGGCGTCCGTGGCAACGGCGCTCAGCCGAACTGCACGGAGCGTTTCGCCAGCCCCATCCAGAACCCGTCGATCACGGACTTCTGTTCCCCGAGGTCACCGGCCGCGTCGGCGGCGCCCATGGTCACGAACAGCGGGGCGAAGTGCTCGGTGCGCGGGTGGGCGAGCAGGCCCGCCGGGGACTTGCGGGTGAAGTCGAGCAGGGCGTCCACGTCGCCGGACTCCAGGGCCCGCCGCCCCCAGTCGTCGAACTCCGCCGACCAGGCGGGGACGCCGCCCTGCCGCAGTGCGGCCAGGTTGTGGGTGAAGAAGCCCGAGCCGATGATCAGGACGCCCTCGTCGCGCAGCGGGGCGAGCCTGCGCCCGATCTCCAGCAGCCGGACCGGGTCCAGCGTCGGCATGGAGACCTGGAGCACGGGGAGGTCGGCCTCGGGGTACATCTCGACGAGGGGGACGTAGGCGCCGTGGTCGAGGCCCCGGTCGGGCACGTCCTGCACCGGGAGGCCGGGGGCGCGCAGCAGCTTGCGCACGGAGTCCGCGAGGGCCGGCGCGCCGGGGGCGCCGTAGGTCACCTGGTAGTAGTGCTCCGGGAAGCCCCAGAAGTCGTAGACGAGCGGGACCGTGGTGGTGGCGCCGAGGGCGAGGGGGGCCTCCTCCCAGTGGGCGGAGACGACGAGGATCGCCTTCGGGCGGGGCAGCCCGGCCGACCAGGCGGCCAGTTCGCCGGGCCACACGGGGTCGTCGGCCAGGGGCGGGGCGCCGTGGCTGAGGTAGAGGGCGGGCATACGGTCCCGGATCACGGCGGTCATGACGGCGGCTCCCTCCGGGCACTCCCGGACTTACTTCAACTCTAAACTTCCTCCCTCGACCTTACGAGAGCTTTGTTTAAAGTTCAAGAAGTGGCCCCGTAGAGTGGATACATGAACACGGCACCCGCTTCCGCACCCACCGAGGAACCCCGCTGGCTCACCGACCGGGAGCAAGGCGTCTGGCGCTCGTACATCGAGGCCACGACCCTCCTGGAGGACTATCTCGACCGCCAGCTCCAGCACGACGCGGGAATGCCGCACGTCTACTACGGCCTGCTGGTGAAGCTGGCCGAGTCCCCGCGGCGGCGGCTGCGGATGACGGAACTGGCCATGCACGCGAAGATCACCCGCTCCCGCCTCTCGCACGCGGTCGCCCGCCTGGAGAAGCACGGCTGGGTGCGCCGCGAGAACTGCCCCTCCGACAAACGGGGCCAGTTCGCGGTGCTCACCGACGAGGGCTACGAGGTGCTGCGCCGGACCGCGCCGGGCCACGTGGCGGCGGTACGCCAGGCGGTCTTCGACCGGCTCACCCCGGAACAGCAGAAGTCCCTCGGCGAGATCATGCGGATCGTCGCCGAGGGACTCCAGCCGAAGGAAGCGGGTGCGGACCTGCCCTGGCTGCGCTAGACGCGACAGCCGGGGCAGGTCCGGGAGGCGTACGGGCGAGGCGTCCCCTCCTCGTCCGTACGCGGGGCCCGAAGGGGTTCCCCTGGGACGGTGACCGGTGTCAGTGGGCGACGACCGGCACCGCCACCTCGTCGTCGGCGGTCTCGGCGGACCCGGTGACCGCGGTGGTGCCCGGACGGCCGGCGTTGACGAAGGTCAGCGCGATGACCGCGGCCACGACGAGGATGCCGACGGCGAACCAGATCGCGCTGGTGTAGCCCTGCACCATGGCCTCCAGCTGGACCAGCTGCTGCTGGGACCGGCTCGTGGCACCGCCGAGGTGGTCGGCGAGGTAGGACGTGGTGGCCGAGGCGGCGATCGTGTTCAGCAGGGCCGTACCGATCGCGCCGCCCACCTGCTGCGAGGTGTTGACCATCGCGGAGGCGACACCGGAGTCCCGGGGCTCGACGCCCAGGGTGGCCAGGGACATGGCCGGCATGAACGCCGTACCCATGCCGAGGCCGAGCAGCAGCATCGCCGGCAGCAGCAGGGCCGCGTACGAGGAGCCGATCTCCAGCTGGGTCAGCAGCAGCATGCCGAGCGCGGCGACCAGGAAGCCCGGACCCATCAGCAGCCGGGGCGCGACCCGGGTCATCAGCCGGGTGCCGATCTGGGTGGAGCCCGTGATCATGCCCGCGATCATCGGGAGGAAGGCGAAACCGGTCTTGACCGGCGAGTAGCCCTTGACGATCTGCAGGTAGTAGGTCAGGAACAGGAACAGACCGAACATCGCGATGATCGCGAGGCCGAGCGAGAGGTAGACCCCACCCCGGTTGCGCTCGGTGACCACGCGCAGCGGCAGCAGCGGCGCCTTGACCCTGGACTCGACGACGACGAAGGCGAGCAGCAGCACCGCGGACGCCACGAACATCGCGACCGTCACGGCGTCGCTCCAGCCGTCGGACTCGGCCCGGGTGAAGCCGTAGACCAGCGCGACCAGACCGAGGGTGGACAGCACCACACCGGGGACGTCGAGCGGCGAGCGGTTGCGGCCGCCCTTCGGCTCACGGATGACGAAGTACGCACCGGCCGCGGCGACCACGGCGAACGGGATGTTCACGAAGAACGTCCAGCGCCAGTCGAGGTACTCGGTGAGGAAACCGCCGAGGATCAGGCCGACGGCGCCACCGCCACCGGCGATCGCTCCGTAGATGCCGAACGCCTTGGCGCGCTCCTTGCCGTCGGTGAACATCACGGCGAGCAGCGACAGCGCGGCGGGCGCGAGCAGCGCGCCGAAGACACCCTGCAGGGCGCGGGAGCCGAACATCATCGCCTCGTTGGTGGCCGCGCCGCCCAGCGCGGAGGCGGCGGCGAAGCCGGCCAGACCGAGGACGAAGGTGCGCTTGCGGCCCCACAGGTCGGCGATCCGGCCGCCGAAGAGGAGGAGACCGCCGAAGGCGAGGGCGTACGCGGTGACCACCCACTGGCGGTTGCCGTCCGAGATGCCCAGGTCCTGCTGGGCGGAGGGCAGGGCGATGTTCACGATGGTGGCGTCGAGGACCACCATCAGCTGGGCGAGCGCGATGAAGACGAGCGCTTTCCAGCGGTTGGGATCGACAGCACCGAGGGTGCTGTCCGGAGCCTTCGCGGCTGTTTGAGACATGGGGGTACCCACTTCGGGACTTCGTGACGGAAATTTCGGGACTGGGTGGAGAAAAAGGGCGTCGTGAAGGAGAGGCTCGTCAGCTCTTGTCAGCCCTCGTCAGCGCTGACGGCCAAGGGCGTCGGTATGCGGTCGGGACTCGGTCGGGACTCGTCAGTGCCAGGTCAGGGCCGGCGCAGATCCTCCATGGTGACGGCGGTGCCCGGCAGGACGGACGGGGCCGGGGCCCGCATCCCGTCCAGGAGCAGCTGCACATGCCGGTGGACGAAGCGGTCGAAGCGGTCGGAGTTCTCGCAACCGGTACCGGCCGGGGGCCGGCTCAGCTGGGAGATACCGACCAGCAGATCGCCGAACTCCACGTCGCCACGGAGCTGACCGGCCGCCTTGGCGCGGTCCATCAGCCGTACGACGAGGTTCTCGACGCGCCGCCGGGCCTCCTCCAGATCGGGGTGGTGCTGGTCGAAGGTGCTGGAGACCATCGGGCACAGCGCGCTGATCCGCTCGTCGGCGGCGGTGTGCGCGAAGCGCTCCAGGGCCTCGAAGGCGTCCCCGGTCTCCGCGAGCGCCTGCTCGGCCGCCTCAGCCGTACGGTCCATCACGGAACAGACGACCTCGCGCACGAGCGCGTCGCGATCGGGGAAGTTGCGGTACACCGTGGCGTTGCCCACGCCGGCCCGGCGGGCGATCTCGTCGAGCGGCACGTCCGGGCCGGACACGACGAACATCTCCCGGGCGGCGGTGACGATCCGCTCCCGGTTGCGCAGGGCGTCGGCGCGCGGCCGGGGCGCCTTGCGCGCTACGGGGGTTGCGGTCTGCACGGTGCGCTCCTGTGGTTGCTGCTTCGGTGTGGCGATCCGGGGAGAGGCTCCCCGTTTCGCGCGGACACAGGTCTAAACGGGGAGAGCGTCCCCGGTTATTTCCCTCCCTCGGGAAATCTTCTTGTGACCTGAATCACAAGCTACCGGCTGGAAACCGCACGATCGGCCTCTCCAGCGAGCGCCCGCGCACCCGGCGACGCAGGGTGATCGAGAGGGTGCAGCCGGAGACCGGCGGCTGCCGTGTGGAGCGGAGGTCCCCGCATGCAGCCGCAGCCGAGCAGACGCGCCATATCCCCGCGCCGCCTGGCCGCCCTGGCATGCGTGACCGCCCTGACCCTCGCCGTCAGCACCTCGGCGGGCAACAGCCGCCTCTCCCCCGGCGCCTCGGCCTCCGGTGCCGGATCCGGAGCCGTCCCGAGCGTCCTGTCCCGCACCTCCGCGCACGGCCCCTGCCTGATCAGCAGCACCCGCGAGGTCCAGATGTCCGAGGGCATCCCGACGGCACCCGGCTACACCCGCTCCACCGGCACGGTCCGCGCCCTCACGCTGATGATCGACTTCTCCGACGCTCCCGGCGAGGGTGACGCCCTCGACCGCTACCGGGAGTTCTTCCCGAAGACCCAGCAGTGGTTCCGCACCAGCTCCTACCGCCGCCTTGACTACCGCCCCGAGATCCCCGTCCCCGACTGGCTGCGCATGCCCAAGTCGTTCCGCGCCTACGGCATAGAGCGCGGCGCCCCCTTCGACCCCGGCTACCGCGAACTGGTCCGCGACATCGTGGAGGCAGCCGACCCCAAGGTGGACTTCCAGGAGTACGACCTGCTGAACGTGCTGGTGACCCCCAACGCGGGCCCGTCCGCCCTCGACACGGTCCTGTCCGTCACCTTCGCCGGCAACAGCCAAGCCCCGACCGCGGACGGCGTCCCGGTCGCCAACGCCTCCTTCGTCTACTCCCGCCAGGACGACGGCTCCGGGACCTACGGCGACACCGGCTACCGCGTGCTGCCGCACGAGAACGGCCACGTCTTCGGCCTGCCCGACCTCTACACCTCCGAGGGCGGCGGCGCGGTCGGCCACTGGGACATCATGAGCGAGGACTGGGGCGCCAACAACGATCTCCTCGCCTGGCACAAGTGGAAGCTGGGCTGGCTGGACGCGTCCCAGGTCCACTGCGCGGCCGGCCGGGGCACCAGGGAGTACACCCTCACCCCGCTGGCCCGGGAGGGCGGCCCCAAGCTCGTCTTCGTACCGCTGGACGGCCGGACCGGGTACGCCGTCGAGGTCCGCACCCAGGCAGGCAACGACGAGGCCGTGTGCCGCCCCGGCGTCCTGATCTACAAGGTCGACGCGAACGTGGACACCGGCATGGGCCCGATCACCGTCTACGACGCCCAGCGCGACAGCGGCGGCTGCACCCGCAGCCCGAACGTCCACGCGGAACTGTCGGACGCGCCGTTCAGGCAGGGGCAGAGCTTCGTGGACCGGGGGAAAGGGGTGCGGGTGACGGTGGTGGAGGTGCCGGAGGCGCGGGCGGAAGCGGCGGGGGAAGACGGAGAAGGCGGGGAGGACGCGGAGGGGGAGGTGCGGGGCAGTGGGGAATTCCGTGTGCGGGTTTCCCGGGAGGAGGGCGTGGAGGCACGGGACTGAGGTGAGGGGGAAGGGGCCGTACACCGGCGTACCGGCAGCACCGGCCCGGTACCGGCGTACAGACGCGGGTGGGCGGCGCCGAGCGGACTACCGTAGGCCTGCCGCGATCGCCGTACCGGAGAACCGATGCCCGCCAAGACCACGCAGGACGCCCCCCGGGAGGAGCCCGGTGACCTCCGGGAGGAGCCCGGCGACCCCGGCCGGCTCGGCGCGGGCCGACGGGGTGATGCCCCGCCCGAGGCGGTCACGCCGCTGCTCCGCGGGATCGCCGTACTGCGCCGTCTGACGGACGCACCCGACGGGACGCTGAGCCTGAGCGCGCTGGAACGGTCCACGGGTCTCGCCCGCTCCACCGTCGACCGGATCACGTCCACCCTCGCCCGCATGGGCTACGTCCGCGTGGACGGCCGGGACGTCACGCTGGCCCCCCGCCTGATGGAACTGGGCAACGCCTACCTGGCCGCCCTGCGCCTGCCGTCACTGCTGTCCGGCCACGCGGACGCCCTGGCCGACGAGTTGGACGAGTCGGTGTCGCTGGCGGTCGCCGACCGCGACGGCATCCGCTTCATCCACCAGGCGACCCGTCGCCGCGCCATGTCCCTGAGCTTCCGCATCGGTGACCTGCTCCCGGCCGAACGCACGGCCCCGGGCCCGCTGTTCGCGACGGAATGGACGGGGCAGGACTGGGCGGCGTGGCGGGAGCGGATGTCGGCGGACCCGACGGACCGCACCTTCCCGGCGGTCCCACCCCGCGAACACGAAGCTCCCGACACGGACTTCGAGCGCCGTACGGCGGAAGCGGCGAGGAACGGCTGGGCCCTGGACGACCAGCTGATCGAACCGGGCCTGGTGGCGGTCTCGGTACCCGTACGGGATCCCGCGACGGGCCGGATCGCGTGCGTGGCGAGCGTGGTGAGCCACACGAGCCGCCACACCGCACAGGACCTGCGCGCCTCGCTCCTCCCCCACCTGCGCACGGCCGTGTCCGCCATGGAGAACACCCTGCGCACGGCCCCGCCCCCCTCCCCCGGGACGTCCCCCTCGAACCTGGCGACCTGGACGACGGCGTCCAAACAGGAACTGGGCCGCGACTTCGTGGAATCGCTGGCGCGCGGCCTGACCGTACTCACCGCGTTCGACGAAGGCAGGCCGGAGCTCACCCAGTCGGACGTCGCGAAGGCGACGGGCCTGGCGAGAGCAACGGCCCGCCGAGCCCTGCTCACGTACGAGCACGAGGGCTTGGTGAGGGCCGAGGAGAACCGCTTCCGCCTGACCCCCCGGGTCCTCGGCCTCGGCTTCCCTCCCCTGTCCCGCACCACTCTCCCCCGCATCGCCCAGCCCCACCTCACCGCGCTGGCGCACCGCACCCAGGAGTCGGCGTCGCTGGCGATCCTGGTGGAACCGGGCGAGGAGATCCAGTACACGGCGAGGGCGTCCACGCCCCGCGTCATGAGCGTGAACATCACGGTGGGCACCCGCCTCCCCGCCTACGCGACCTCCCTGGGCCGGGTCCTCCTGTCCGCGACCCCGCCGGAGCACCGCACACTGGGCCCCCTCCGCCCCCTGACCCCCCGCACGATCACGGACCCCTCCACCCTGACCCGGACCCTCGCCACCATCCACTCCCAGGGCTACGCCCTGGTCGACGAGGAGTGGGAGGAGGGCTTGCGCTCCCTGGCGGTCCCTGTCCACGACCGCACGGGCACAACGATCGCCGCGGTGAACATCTCCACCCACGTCTCCCGCCACACGACGGACTCCTGCAGGGCCCGCCTCCTCCCCGCCCTCCGCGAGACCGTCACCGCCATCGAAACCGACCTCCACACCGCCGGCCGCTTCACCCCGATCCCCCTGACCTGACCCCCCACCCCACGACGAGCCATCCGGTACCCTGACGCCTGTGGTCACCACGACCACGGGCCACCACCATGGCCTGCCTTCGTAGCTCAGGGGATAGAGCACCGCTCTCCTAAAGCGGGTGTCGCAGGTTCGAATCCTGCCGGGGGCACAGCTTGCGCCGCAGGTCAGAGCAATGCAGGGCCCTTCGTTTATTCGAACGGGGGGCCTTGTTCGTACCCAGAGTCCATATAGAGTCCACCTCCGATGCCGACCAGGAGCGCCACGAAGTCGTTCGTGGTGCCGTAGTCGATGCCGCACGCCACCCACCGGGTGATCTGCGGGAGTTCGTGCACGACATGCCGGGAGTCGTCGAGCATGTCGTAGATCAGGTGGACCGTAAGCGGGCCTCGGTGGCCACGGCGATGGCGTCCCGTCCGAGGCCCTGTGCGGCGAGGCGGCGTACGGTCTGGCTGTCCTCTTCGGTGACCGGGCGGTGGCCGCCGTTGAGGCCCATGGTCACCTCCGGGCATGAAGAAGGCCCGACCGTACGGGGAGAACGGCCGGGCCAGATCAGGGGTGGGTCAGCAGCTCTCGGTGTCCTTGACCGCGAACAGGGTCACCTTGGTGTCCGTGGGGTGGGTGCCGGCTTCGGGCTCCTGGCTGCACACGACCCAGTTGCGGTCCAGGACCTGGAGGCGGTTCTGGCCGCTGGCGTCCTGGTCGTCGAGGAAGTAGAAGCCGGCGCCTTGCGCTTCGTCTTGTGCGGCCTGGAGGTCCATGCCGACTAGGTCGGGGAGCTCCGCCGTCTCGGCGGCTCCGGTATCGGTGTCGGTGTCGCCGGCCGTGTCGCTCTCGGCGGTCTCGGCCTCGGGGCTCGGCTCGATGTCCGTCTTGGCCTGGTCGTTGGCCTCTTGGCTGGAGGTGTCGGGCTTACTGCTGCCGGTGTCCTCGGTGCCTTCGCAGGCGGTGAGGGTGAGCAGTGCTGCGGCGGTGAGGGCGCCGATGGTGTAGCGGATGCGCATGGTTCGTCCCCCAGGGATGGTTACTGAGGGGCCAGGATGCTGTGTGTGTACGTACGATGTTTGCGTTGTGTCTGTTTTGTGACGAACGGGTCCGCGCAGAGAGAGCAGCCAGCAGCAACCCGCACAGGGTGAGCGATTCAGGTTGGCGCCCTGCGCGGACGTGTGTGGGTACGCACATGGCCCCCGCGCGGGTGGGAATGCAACTACGGGTGCAGTCAGCGGCTACGGCTGATCGTCCGGGTCCTCCAGCAGGTTCTCCAGGTTCACACTGCCGTCTTCGTTCCAGACGCCTTGGTCGTCGAGGTGCTCATGGAAGTCGATCAGCGAGTAGTCGTCCTCCTTCACGCCGTCGCAGGCCTCCGGCTTGCTGCGGTCGCCCTTCGGCCGCTCCTCGATTGCGGCGATGCAGTCCTCGACGACATCGTCGTACGTCGGCCGGAAGAGCAGCCAGCCCCCAAGAGCCACTGCGACCACGACGACCAACGAGCCGACGATGACTTGCCATCTCTTGAACATGGTGTCCCCCAGGACTGCGCGAGGCCCGGATCGTACTGCTACGCCCGGTCCGCGTGTATGGGATAGGTGCAGGTCGTTACGGGGCTACTTGGGACGGGGCTACTTGGGAGCGGGGAGCTTGCCCACCCAGGTGCGGTTGCCGGTTGTGCCCGTCCGGGACGAGGGCGGGAAGTCGGTCTTCTTCGCTCGGGGGCGTCCGGCTCGGGCTTGACCGGGATGGCGGCATCGGGCAGGCGCAGCCCGATACAGATCGCGGACAGGAGCCACAGGGCGGCGAGGCCGAGGGCGAAGTTCGTGGTCCATGGCAGGCCCTTGACGGATCCGGCGACTGAAGCGACGAGGACCAAGCGCAGCAGCCGCCCCCAGCGATCCGGGCGGCGATCCCCCGGCTGATGGCGCTGGAGCCGGTCCAGATAGCGATCCAGACGCGCTGACATCCACTGCGAACGTGAGACGGCCTGCGTCTCTCGTCAGAGCGGCCGGCCCTCGAAGGGGCCGCCGGAGCTGGGAGTGAACGTCGCGGCGAGGTCGTACTGCGCGATGCCGAAAGGTCGAAAATCGGCATCGGCAAGGATGCGGTAGAGGAACTCAGAGGTGGACATGTCGTACCGGTGCCATGCGTCACCGTCATCGGACCGCGCAAGGATGGGGTAATCGCCGGGCCGCTCGGCGTCGATCAGCCAGAAGTACCCGTCGGCCCATTCGGTGGAGCCCCAGGGGACCAGCCCCTTGCCGCCCGGCGCGTAGATCGTGAAGGGGTCGACGGCGGAGACGTCTCCGAACTTGTCGTCCTGGTCGGCCGACAGCCAGGCCCGCCACTGTGTCAGGAAGTCGAACGAGACACCCTCGTCGCGCCCCAGAAAGTAGACGGAGTCACTGAAGACGCCGCCGCCGAACGCCTCGTAGAGCTCCTTGTAGTCCGCGGGCAGCGGGACCCCCAGCTCTCCTTCGATCGCCGCCCAGTCGACGGAGATCCCGAGCGGTTCCCACCCGGTCAATTCGATCACTCGCTGTACCCACGTACGACCATCCCCTTCGATCGCCGCCCAGGGCCGCGCGGCGTCCCGTGCGTCCCCACGTGTGACACGGAGAAGAGGGTCCCTCCAGGAAGCTCCCTCCGGCGGTGCATCCGGCGACGGTGCAGCCCGCTCCGCCACGAGCACCACCAGTTGTTCGCCGTCCCCGGCCCGGATCACACCGCAGCCGATCCACCGATTGCCGGACGCCCATCCGCGCATCTCGACCAGTTCCCCGGCGAAAGGAACAAGGAGCGGCAGCCCGGTCCGCTCGGTCACCGTCGGATCGACGTAACCGCCCATGACGAGGTTGCGCAGCTGCCCGCACCAACGGCTGAACTCCTTGACGAGAGTGGACAGGCCGATCGCGTCGGAAACCTCCAGGCATACATGCCCCGCCGGGTGCCCGGACCGGCCGCACACCAACTCCCGCCCGCCCGGCCGGACCAAGGAGGTAACGGCGTCGAGCAGTTCCTGTTCGTCCATGGCCAGCGAGTGAAACACATGCCGCCGACAACGAGCCGCTGACCTCGGGCTTCTCCTGGACAGACGAAACGAAGGGCGCGTGCTCCTGCGTCACACGGCGGGCTGCCGACACCAGCTGTGTGGTGGAGTCCTACGGAACCTGGCGGTAGACGTCGCGGCGGTTGCCGACGGCCAGGACCCACACGATGAGTTGGCCGTTCTCGACGGTGTAGACGATGCGGTAGTCACCAATCCCGAGGCGCCAACGAGCGTTGAGCCCTTGGAGGGCTTTGATGTCGAACGCAGTCGTGTCACCCGCGTCCATCGCCTTCTGAAGTTCAGTGAGGCGATACAGAATACGCAGGGCATCCGGGCGCGGGATTTTGAGCATGTCCCGCTGGGCGTACGGCGTGAAGCGCGTGACGTGCCCCACGGTCAGTCCTCATGGGCCCGGAGCAAGGCGGCCATCTCTTCGAGCGAGACCGACCCTTCCGTACCCTCGGACTCGGCTTCGTCGGCCAGCCGGTTGAGCCACGCCTCTTCGGCCTCTTCGGCGATCTGCCGCAGGCGCTGGTACTCCTGGATGTCGATCACGACAGCTTCATGCCTGCCGCGCCGGGTGGTGATCGTCGGGGTTTCCTCCCGGCGAGCGCGTTCGATCACGTCGGCGAGGTGGCTGCGGACCTGGGCCATGGATTCAACCACCGGATCACTCATGTCATTGATGTAACAGATGTACATGAGCCTCATCCCCTGTCGCCCCCGCGACCGGTTGGGCCACTCCGGTCACCGTCCGCCGCCCGCCCGGCCCGCGTGCCCCGACGCCGCCGCCTCCACCATCACGTCCCCGGCCGCCGTCCGCACGTACAGCACCGAGCGCCCCGCCCTGCCCCACCGCTCCACCAGCCCCGCATCCAGCAGCACCCGCAGATGCCGGCCCACCGAGCCGAGCGCCTGCCCGGTCACGGCGACGAGATGGCTCGTACTCATGGGCGAGGCGAGCAGCACGAGCACCCGGGCACGCGCGCTGCCGAGCAACGCCCCCAGCCCCACCGGCACCGCCGCCGGCCCGCCCCCGCCGTCCGCGAGCGCACCCGTGCACGGATACACCAGCGCGTACCGCTCCCTGCCCTCCCACGACACCCACCCCACCCGCTGCGGAGTCACCGGCACGAACACCAGCTCGGCACCGGAGATCTCCCGCGGCGGGAACTCGTGCAGGTTCACCTGGAGCCGGTTCCCGCCGAGCCACCGCGTCCCCGGCCGCAGCGCGTCCAGCGCCGCCGCCCAGCCACTGCGCCCGACCTGCGCGACCCGCGCGACGACATCCGCCTCGAGCACACGCCGACGCCGCTCCCAGCAGGGGCGTACGGCCTCCTGCCAGACGTACGTCAGGAGCCGCGCGGCGAGGTCCGGCAGGTCGTCCCGGTCCAGGGCGCCGGGCAGCGGACCGCCGAGGGAGAGCCGCAGGTGCCCGCGGGCGTCCGCGCCGGACACCGCGCGCACCCGCGCGACCTCCTCCTCGAAGCCCTCCCCACCGCGCGGTGTCGGCGTCAGGAAGTCCGCGATCCACTCCGCCCCGAGCCCGGACCGCACGAGCAGCGCGAGCACGGGCTCGTCGGCCAGCAGGTGTCTGTAGGCGGGCAGATGGGCGGTGAGCCACTCCCGCTCACCGGGGTGCGCGGCGTCGGCGGTGTGCAGCAACCGCAGACCGGCGAAGGTCTCGGCGAGCGGCGACAACACGAACCGGCTTCCGGCGAGCGTGTCCGCGCTGACCTGCCACCACCCCATCCCGGCCCCCTCCCGGACCCGTCGGACTCGTCCCGCGCCGTCGGACCTTTCGCGCCCGTGCGAAACATTAACGACCGCTCCCCGCCGCTCCTCAGACTCCCCGCATGCGCAGCTACAGGGACCTCTTCCGCACCCCCGAGTTCGCCCCGCTCTTCGTCTCCGCGTCGGCCCAGACGGTGGCCCAGACGATGGGCGGCCTGGCCCTGGCCACGCTGGTCCACGCCCGGACCGGCTCCCCCTCCTGTCCGCCCTGAGCATGTTCGGACCGTCCCTCGCCCATGTCCTGGGCGCGACGCTCCTGATGTCCGCCGCCGACCGCCTGCCGCCCCGCGCGGCGACCACCGTCGTCTCCCTGACCTACGCGGCCGGCACCGCCCTGCTGGCCCTCCCCGTCCTGCCCCTGCCCGCGGCGTTCGCCGTGCTGCTGCTCATGGGCCTGACGGCGTCCGTGGGCGGGGGAGTCCGCTGGGGCCTGCTGAACGAGATCCTCCCGAAGAACGCCTACCTGCTGGGCCGCTCCCTCTTCAACATGATGAGCGGCCTGATGCAGATCACCGGCTTCGCGGCCGGCGGGCTGCTGCTGACGGCCCTCTCCCCGCGTCTGTCGCTGCTCCTCGCGGCCGCCCTCTACCTCACGGCGGCCGTGACGTCGGCCGCTGGCCTGAACCGCCGCCCGCCACGCGCCACCGGCCGCGCCACCGTCCGTACCACCTGGCAGACGAACCGCACCCTCTTCTCCTCCCCGCGCCGTCGCCGCGTCTATCTGGCCCTGTGGATCCCCAACGGCCTGATCGTCGGCTGCGAGGCCCTCTACGTCTCCTACGCCCCCGGATCAGCGGGCATGCTGTTCGCCTGCGCGGCGGCGGGCATGCTGATCGGCGACGTGACGGTCGGCCGCCTCCTGCGGCCCGCCCGCATGGCCCTCCTGGCGACCCCCCTGCTGGTCCTCCTGGCCGCCCCGTACCTCCTCTTCGCCCTCACGCCACCCGTCCCGCTGGCCGCAGCACTGGCCCTCCTGGCCTCGATCGGGTTCGGCGCCGGCCTGATCCACCAGCACCACCTCACCAGCCTCACCCCCGCCACCCTGACCGGCCACGCCCTGGGCCTGCACTCCTCCGGCATGCTCACCCTCCAGGCCCTCGCAGCAACCCTGGCGGGCACCCTGGCCCAACTGACGTCCCCGGCAACAGCGATGACGACCCTGGCCCTGACATCCCTGACGGTCACAACAACCTTGTGGCGAGCAGACCACCGCGCCGGCAAACCGGCGAAGCCACAGACTCCCGCGGACCCGCAGCAACTCCACGACCACGATCACGCGTGAGGTCTCCCCCGTTCCCCCCTCCTCCCCAGCCACCCCCGACAGCCCCACCGCGCAAGCGCTCCGACCGCCAGCGACACGAGGACAGCACCCGAGTCGATGACATGCGGCAACCCGGGAAAGAACCCGAAGAAGGCAAGCCCCGCGCCAAGCCCGCCGACGAACGCCACAACCCCGGCCCGCCGCAGACGCACGTCATCGGCCACCTGCACACGCTGCCCTTGCTGCTCGGTCATGATCGACTCGCTCACTTGGTGATGTGATGGCACTGCGTCACGCGCCGCACCCCGTTGACATGAAGATGCGCGCACGCCTTGCCGTAACGAGGCAAGGTCTGGGGAGAGTTGCTGCGCATGGGGTCGATCTTGCATTCGCGGTGGGTCTTGCCGCGGGAGATGCGATAACTGCGGTTGTTCGTGTCGGCGTAGGCGAAGTCGATGCGCCAGTTGCAGAAGCCGCTGTTGAGAGCGCCCACGAACCCGCAGTCGACACCGGCGTTCTGATAGCTGATCTTCCTGCCGCTTCCGCGGATGATGTGGGTGAACATGCATCCGGTCGGCACCTTCATCGTCGCGCCGCCGACGCTGTACTCGAAGGTGCGGATCGGTGCGGAGCCGACCGCTGAGGCGTGTGCCGCCGACGGGACAGTGGAGATGAGTGTGCCTGCGGCGGCCAGTGCGGTGGTCAGGCGCGCTACGTACGACAAGATCAAGGTGATCCCCTCCTGGTGTTTTCTGCGAACACCGGGACAACCATGATCGGCGTCAGTCGGTTGCCGGATTCCCGGCCGGTTCACCACCTCAGGTGATCATGAGATCAATGTGCTGACCTGGAGAAACGTTCCTAACCTGGTCACTCCTCCTCGTCCTGCGGGATCTCGCCCTCCAGCAGGCGTTCCGCGATGTCGTCGGCCCATTCCTGGGCCCAGCGGCGGAGGTTCTCGAGGGCGGTGTAGTCGAGACCGTGGGTGCGGAACTCCGTGTCGTCCAGCCAGTCCGTGCCGGTGAGGCGCAACTGGAGCTCGGTGAGGTCGAAGGTCTCGGGGGCGTGGCGGCGTCCGAGTTCCTCCAGCTCCAGGTGGCTCCAGCGGTCCGCGGCGGCGTGGACGTCGACGAGGTCACGGGGCAGCCCCCGATCCGCCAGCGCCCTGACCTTCGTACCGACGAGATCCTCGAGGGAGAGCGTCGGCCCGGCCTCCGTCATCACCGGCGGCCGCCACAGCACCTCCTTGCGAAGATCGACGCAGCACTCCTCACCGCCCGCGGGGTCCCGCACGACCAGCCGCGCCGCCAGCGGATCGACCTCCGCACCCCGCACCACCCACCCGCGCGCCTCCAGCCCCGCCCGCACCCCGTCGACGATCTCGCCCATCGCCGAGGCGTCCTCGGTGGCCACGTCCACACCCCGGCTGAACCGCTCCACCAGCCCATGCGCCCGCACGGCGTCACCCCCGGCCAGCACAAGGCCGTACGGCGCGCCGACGGCAAGAAGATCCCCCCGCAGCCGCTCATGCACTGCGTTCGTCCCGGCAACCGGTGAGGCCATGCTCCGATTATCGCCCGCGCCCCGCCGACCTGCGGAGACGACGGGGCGGACGAGTGAGGGGACCATCAGCGGGAAGGGCTGATCCTTGCAGCGGGGAGGGCTAATCCTTCCGCGCGACCCCGCAGTACGCGTCCACGTCGGACGGCCCGCCGTCCCCGCCCTCCGGACGCCACTGCGGCACCCGCACCACACCCGGCTCCACCAGCGTCAGCCCGTCGAAGAGCCCGGCGATCTCCTCCACACTCCGCACGTGATACGGCACCGCCCCGCTCTCCTTGTACGCCGCCGCAGCCGCGATCATGGGCTCACTGGTGGCCGTACCGTCGCAGATCACCAGGTAACTTCCCGACGCGAGACCCGACATGAGCCGGCGCACCAGCGCACGCGCCTCCTCGTACTCGGCGACATGACCGAGGGTGTTGAGGATCATGAGAGCGACGGGCTGCGAGAAATCGAGCGTCCCGGCGGCGGCCCGCAGCACCGACTCGGGGTCATGGAGATCGGCGTCGAGATACGCGGTCCTGCCCTCGGGCGTACTGGTCAGCAGCGCGTTGGCGTGCGTCAGCACGATCGGGTCGTTGTCGACGTACACGATCCGCGCGTCCGGAGCGACCCGCTGCGCGACCTCGTGCGTGTTGTCGGCGGTCGGCAGCCCCGTCCCGACGTCCAGGAACTGCCGTACTCCCTGCTCACCGGCGAGATACCGCACGGCCCGTCCGAGGAACTGCCGGCTGGTGACGGCGACGTCCACCAGCCCGGGGAAGATCTCCTTGATCTGGTCCCCGACCTCGCGGTCGATCTTGTAGTTGTCCTTGCCGCCGATGAAGTAGTTCCAGAACCGCGCCGAGTGCGGCCTCGTCGTATCGATCCGCGCACGTGTCTCGAAACCGGCACTGTCCTGAGAAATGTCCTCCGACACGGCTGAGCCTCCTGTGGGTGTGCGGTGACCAGTGCACCCAACCTATGTGAACTCGTCGCCGTCGCACTGCCGTTGCGGGAGAAGACGGGTCAATCCGCCCTCTCCTTGGCCTTCCCGATACCGACCCCCACCGCGACGCCGACCGGCATCCCGAGCGCCAGGCCCAGCCCGATGTTGTCGAAGGCGGTCAGCCCGAGCATCAGTCCCACGGCGGTGCCGAGCGACAGCCCGATCGAGATGCCCAGGCTCAGTGCCTTGCTCGGCGCGTTCTCACCGTCACGTTCCCCCGGATCACTGTTCATCGCCCCATCATGGCAAGCGGCCCGGCACGCCACCGACCCGCCCGCACGTCACACACCCCGGCTGCGTGACGTGCCGGACGCCGATGACATGCTCGCTGCTCATGAGGCCCATCCGTGTCCCCATTGCCGCTGCTGCTCTGCTTCTTGCCGCACTGGCGGCCTGCTCGCCACCCCCGCAGCCGGAGGGCAGCTCCGGGCCGGACCCCTTGAAGAGATACGCGCGGGCGGACCGCGTGGAGATGCCGGAGCTCTCGGGCAGGAGCGTGGACGGCGGCCGGGTGAGCCTCAAGGCGCTGCGCGGGAAGGTCGTGGTGGTCAACGCATGGGCGTCCTGGTGTGCGCCCTGCCGGGCCGAGGCTCCGGGGTTGTCCCGCGTGCACAAGGAGCTGTACGACAAGGGCCTGCGGGTGGTCGGCGTGAACGCGGACACCTCCCTCTCGGCAGCCGGCGCCTTCGAGAAGGAGGCGGGTCTCGCCTACCCGAGCCTGCACGACCCACGGGGCCGCCAGCTCCTGCGTCTGCCCAAGGGGCTGGTCAACCTCACCGCGTACCCGTTCACCATCGTCGTGGACCCGGAGGGCAGGGTCGCGGCGACACGGATCGGGGCGATCACCGAGACGGAACTGAAGCGAGCGATCACGCCGCTGCTGCCCGCCTAGGTCCTCGTCACTGGCCCACCCGTCCGTCGACGCACTCACGCAGCAGGTCGGCGTGGCCGCAGTGGCGGGCGTACTCCTCGACCCGGTGCACCAACAGCTCCCGCACCGTGATGCCGTCCTTCCCCACCCGCTCGCCCAGGTCCGCGTACCCGGCCAAGGCGGCGTCGGTCGCGGCCTGCTCACGCTCCAGGTCCTCGTACGCGGCGTCCACCACGGCCGGATCGGCGACGGCCCCGTCGAAGTCCGCGTCACGCCTGCCGTACAGCTTCGGCAGCGGGTCACCGTCGGTGATCCAGTTGCGCCAGTCCCGCTCCACCTCGGCGAGGTGCCGGAGCAGGCCGAGCAGCGACATCGTGGACGGCGGAACCGAGCGCCGGGCCAGCTGCCCGGCATCCAGCCCCTCGCACTTCATGCGCAGCGTGATGCGGTAGTTCGTCAGGAAGTCCTGAAGCGTCGCGAGTTCGCCGTCCGGACTGCCCCCATCGCTGTTACGGGGATCGTCGTCCGGGTCGGCCCACATGTCGGGGTACACGGTCGCCTGGCTCCAGCGCACGGGTCGGTCGCTCATGACCTGCATGCTCACCCGGAAGCCCCCGGGACCGCCACCGGGTTTGCGGAGCCGACGGAGCTACGGGCGTGGTGCGGCGGTCCTGCGGCAAGTCCGGCAGAGGGTCTTTCTCAGCGCCTCAGCCTGGTCGAGAAGCATCGGCGTGACGCTGTACGTCCCGACTCCCTGAGTGGTGTTCCCCAGTTGTCCGGAGCCCAAGTCCGCGCAGTCCTCGTAGAGGTGGTAGCGGTCTCCTCGCTCAGGCACGTAGACGTCACTCATGCCGGCTCCTTCGTTGGAGACGTCCGGAAGGCCCCGGAACACAGGCGAGATGGAAGATCCATCCTCCCGGGCCGGTGCGGACGGTGTGAAGAGGCATGACGCGCAAACGCCGCCCTGATCAAGATCGGTCCGTGGCCGTCTCAAGGAGCAGGAGAGCCGGCTGCGGCATCCGACACTCTCGCACGGCTCAGAGACGGCCCGCCCGGGACGGAGCCGATCCGGTCGTGGAGGAGGACCGCTTCGGGGCGGCCGTGGATCGTGCCACCGGTGTCCGCACAACCTTCCCCTCCCGGCGTGTGTCTAGTTGCAGGCGGCACGTACCACGCCGCAACGAAGTCAGGAGCACCTCATGTCCAGCAATGCGCTGATGACCTTCAAGAGCCACATCGAGGGCAGGAACGCCGACGTGGCCATCTATCACGACCGGGTCGAGTGGGCCCGAGCCCGCGGTATGAGCGCCAAGAAGCTCACGGCCGGCCTCCTGACCGGCGGCGCGTCGCTCCTGGCCACGGGGGTCCGCAGCTCCGACGCGGGGACCGAGATGATCCCGGTCAAGAGCATCTCCAGCGTGGTGACCAAGCGTGACGGCCTGATGTACACCAAGGTCGTGGTCGTGGCCTCGGGTAACAAGATCGAGTTCCGTGTGCCGCACGACTCGGCTCCCGGCATCAAGGCGCTGCTTACAGACCTGGTGCTGGGAAAGGTCCCTTCCCCTGACCAGGCGCCTCCTGTTGCTGCTCCCCCTGTTCAGGCGGCCCCCGCGCCGCAGGCGAGTGCGCCTGTTGAGCAGTTGCGGCAGCTGGCGGAGCTGCGGGATGCGGGCATCCTCTCGGAGGAAGAGTTCGCGGCCAAGAAGGCGGAGATCCTCGCCCGTATGTGATGCGCGCCAAGACGGTGAGTGCGAAACAGACAGGCGGCGTCGCCGGTTGGTTCCAGGTCGGTGGAGTACCCATGGCCGAGCAGGCGAGACCGGCGATGTCAGCACGCGCGCGGGTCGTTCATCGCGTACGGCTAGCATCCCCCGCATGACGATTGCAGAGAACAGCGGTACCTCTCCCCTCGATGTCGAGATCGACGCCCTGGGCGGCGGTTCCGCGCGGCTCGGGCAGTACGCCGGGCAGGTCGTGCTCGTGGTGAACGTGGCCTCCAAGTGCGGGCTGACGCCCCAGTACTCGGGGCTGGAGCGGCTGCACGAGCGGTATGCCGAGCGGGGGTTCACCGTGCTCGGGGTGCCCTGCAACCAGTTCCTCGGGCAGGAGCCGGGCAGCGCGGAGGAGATCGCCGAGTTCTGTTCGGCGACGTACGGCGTGACATTCCCGATGACCGAGAAGGTCGAGGTCAACGGGGCCGGGCGGCATGAGCTGTACGAGCGGCTGGTCGGGTTCGCCGACGGTGAGGGGCACAGCGGGGACATCCGCTGGAACTTCGAGAAGTTCCTGATCGGGCGGGACGGCAAGGTCGTCGCCCGGTTCGCGCCGCAGACCGAGCCGGAGTCGGACGAGGTCGTGGCGGCGGTGGAGAGCGCCCTCGCCTGAACGGCCCGCCCGACTTGACCTTGCCCTTGGGGCAGGGCCGAGCGTCTGTGTCGCCGGGCGGGAGGGCCGTCCGGCGACGGAGGATGGCGGCGTGGACGAGGGCGTGGACGAGGAACTGCTCAGCATCGGGGCGTTCGCGGCGCGGGCGCGGCTGTCGGCGAAGGCGCTGCGCCTGTACGACCGGCTGGGTCTGCTGGCGCCCGCGCAGGTCGACCCGGCCACCGGCTACCGGTACTACCGGGCCGGGCAGGTGGAACGGGCCCGGCTGGTGGCGCTGCTGCGGCAGCTGGACATGCCGCTCGCCCGGATCGCCGAGGTCGTCGACGCCGACGACGGCGGCATGGCCGCCGACCGGCTCGCCGCCTACTGGGCCGGCGTCGAGGCGCGGGTCGCCGGGCAGCGGACGCTCGCCGAGTACCTCCGTGGACGACTGTCGGGGAGGAACTCCGAGATGTACGGGAAGTTCGTGGTCGAGACGGTGGACGTGCCGGAGCAGGTGCTGATCACCGAGAAGCGGCACACGCTGGCGGACGAGTTGCCGGCGTGGATCGGGGCCTCGCTGGGGCGGCTGGAGGAGGCCGCCCGGGAGTGCGGGGGCGTGGCCGGGGCGCCGTTCGTGGCGTATCACGCCGAGGTGTCGATGGAGAGCGACGGCCCTGCGGAGGCGTGTGTGCCGGTCGCCGACGAGGCGGCGGCACGGGCGTGGGCCGAACAGCGGGGGCGGGCCTGGGAGACGACGGTACGGGTGGAGCCGGCCCGGCGGCTGGCCCGCACCCGGATCACGAAGGCGCAGGTGGCGCATCCGCAGATCCTGGCGGCGTTCGAGGCGGTGGAGGAGTGGATGGCCGCGGAGGGGCTGAGCCAGGCGGGGCCGTGCCGGGAGGTGTACTTCGCCGACTGGGGTGCCGCGGGGGCCGAGGATCCGGTGTGTGACGTGGCCTTTCCCGTGAGCTGAGCCGACGGGGCACGGGCCACGCGCCGAGCCCTCTCGGCAAGGACGGCGGACTCGTCGAGAGGGCTCTTTCGGTGGTGCTGCTAGGACTTCACCGAGGCCACGAAAGCGCTCCACGCGTCCGCGGGGAACGCCAGCTTCGGACCCTCGGGCACCTTGGTGTCGCCGAGTTCCAGCGCTTCCTCGGTGGTCGACCTGACCATCACGCACGCGCCGTTGTTGTTGGTGTAGGAGGACGTCTTCCACGCTTCCGTGGCGCCCAGACGAATTGCCATGTTCGCTCCGTAGCCAGTTGCTGAGTTGCGTCACCGGGCTGCGCATTCCGGCATGGACCCGCAGAACGGATTGCGCCAACCTCGACTGGTGGTTGGCGTGATCGACGCTACTCGCCAACATCCTCTTACGGAGCAGTCCTTCACTCGACTGGAGGCATATTCCAGGTGAGCCTTCCCGTCAGACGGGGCCGCCGTGTAATATGCCGCCCCACTCCGGCCGGGAGCTCAGCGCGCGTACTCCTTCGCGATCCGCTCGACGAGCTGGCGGGAGGCGTCCACGTTCAGCGACTGCGCCCTCAAGTGCTCGTACATCACGGTGTACTTCTGCACGTCGTGCGGCTTCTCCAGGTACAGGTCGCTGGTCACGCCCTCGATGTACACGACGCTCGAGTCGGCCGCGTCGGCGAACTCCAGGATCGAGTACTGGCCGTTGATCCCGGCGTGCGCGCCGACCTCGAACGGCAGCACCTGCACGGTGATGTGCGGCAGCCGGCTCATCTCCATGACGTGCTCCAGCTGTTCCCGCATCACCTGCCGGCTGCCGACCACGCGGTGCAGTGACGCTTCGTCCAGCACCACCCACAGCCGCAGCGGATCCTTGTCGGCGGTGATACGGCTCTGCCGGCGCAGCCGGACCTCGACCCGCTTGTCGTTCTCCTGGTCCGACGCCTCCGGCGAACCGCCCTGGATGATGGCCTCCGCGTACGCGCGGGTCTGCAACAGGCCGGTGATGATCTGCGGTTCGTAGACCCTCAGGGACTCCGCGTCCGTCTCCAGGCCGATGTAGACGCTGTACGGGATGTCGCCGAAGGCGTGCCACCAGCCCTGCTGGCGCGAGTCCTTGGCCATCTGCATCAGCGACTCGACGATCCGCTGGTCTTCCACCTCGTAGACACCGCACAGGTCACGGACGTCGCGCTGGCTGATGCTGCGCCGGCCGTTCTCCAGGCGGCTGATCTTCGACTGCGACACCAGCAGCCGTTCCGCCACCTCTTCGGCCGTCATGCCCTTGAGCTCGCGGAGCCTGCGCAGCTCCTGGCCCAGCCGGCGCCGCCTGACGGTGGGATTGACATTGGACGCCACGGGACGTGCACCTCCGGCTGCGTGCCTGCTTCCTGACTTTGCGTATCTGCTGTTGAGCAGATTGCCACCAAGGGGCTCGCCGCCGCTGGGAAACGGTCGATATCCGACGGGTACACGCCAGTTCACGGGACGGGTGCGAACGAAAGTGGCCTCTGGGCACGCCGAGCGGGGCGAAGAGAACGCGTGCATTCTCTTCGCCCCGCTCGGACAGCGGCTCCCGTGACCGGGTCTTGGGTGCCGGGGCTCAGTGAGCCACGGCGCGCGCCATGGATCCGCGGCGCGGTTGTGCCGGAACGCCTCGGGCGGGTTCGGCCGCACCCCTGCCGCCCGGGCCGCCCTGACGGCCCGCCGAGGCGGGGCTGCGGCGCGGCTGTGCCGCCACGCCGTTCTGGACGTCCATCACGGCGTGCGCCACGAGGCCGCCCATCGGGTCGTGCCGGATCAGGTCCCGCAGCCGGGAGCGGGACGAGCGTCCCTCGTTCCCCGGGTACAGGTGTTTGCCGAGGCCGACCGCGTGCGCCAGTGCGGCGAGCGCCGCGGTCCGCGGGTCCGGCGGTACGCCGGTGCGGATCGCGGAGTCCAGCCGGGCCCTGATCTCCCGGCTGATCTCGGTGTCCGTCGCCTGGTAGCGAGTCGTCGGCAGCACCCCGCACATCTGTCCGGCCACGGCGTGCACCATGCCGCACCGCTCCAGATGCGAGAGATAGGTCTGGCGGAGCCCGAGACGCGGCCCGCCGATCCAGTGGACGGCACGCACAGGGGCGCCGCGCCTTCGCAGCAACTCCAGTGCGCAGTCCAGTGTCGGATCTCCAGTCGGCCGTGGTACCACCACGGCGATACGATCCCCGTCTGGGGCTATCCGTCCGGCCAGCGCCAGCTCCACTAGCTGCGCTCCGGCCAGACCGAGGTCGAGCGACTGCGGCTGTGCAGTGGTACCCGTGGCCGGGTCCAGTGCCAGCAGCAGAAGCTCCTCCGGAAGTGTTCTGCGGCTCCTGCCCATCCATGCCTCCCCGCGTGGATGAATGACAGGGTGACCCCTCTCACATTGGTCTGTCGAGGGTGCGTGACCGGTTCGTGAGGGAACCGGTAGGTATGTCGTTCTCGTCTACCGCGTGGGGTAAGCCCGCACACAGGACACTGGTACATGGTTCGGACAGCGCTGCGAGGCGGTGTCGCGGGCGGCGGTTCACGGTTCGATTGGCGCACGCGGGGCGTGCGGCGCATGGAGGAGGCATCGGTGGCGGGCGAGTCCCCCGACAGGTCGAAGCAGCGCGAGTCGTCGGCAGGAACGACGTCGGGGAGCGCGGGCCCGGTTCCCGAGGCGCGGAGTTCCGCGGAGCCGCGCGACCCCCGATTGGCGGTCGCCCGTGACGCGTCGCCCTCCTCACGCGGGAAGGCCGATACGGCCACACAGGTGCTGTCGGTCCGGGGGGCGGCGGACGCGGAGGCGAAGAACGCCGGGGACGCGCCCGAGGAGCCCGAGCAGCCCGGGGACACACCGCCGCCCGCCGGGCAGGACGAGGCCGCAGCGGAGAGCGACGGCCGTCTGCGGGACGCGGTCGCGGCGTGGGTCAGGTCGGCGGACCCCACGGAGGAGGCGTCCGAGGCATCCAGGGACGCCACGACGACGGAGGCGGACGCGGAGGCCGACGGTACGGCTGCCGCCGGCACCGAGGAGCCCGAGACGTCCCCGGCCGCCACCGAGGCGGACTCCGCCGATGCCGACGTGAACGCCGACAGTGACGCGCCCGAGTCCACCGACACCGACGCGGACGACGCACCCAACGCGGGCACCGACAGCGACACCGACACGGACGACGCACCCGAGGCGGGCACCGACAGCGACACCGACGCGGACGAGCGCCGCGGGCGGGCAGGTGACGCGGAGCCGGACGCCGCCGGGGCGGACGGCACCGACGCCGAGAACGCTCCCGAGACGGACGCCACCGACGGGCTTGCGGACGCCGAGAACCCATCCGGGCCGGACGCCACCGGCGAGGGCGGGGACGAGCGGCCCGGCGGTCACGCGGACGCTTCGACCGGTGCGGGTGGCGTGAAGGCGGGCGACCGCGAGCCGGCGACGGACGGTGGGCAGGGGGCCCGCTCGGGAACGGCATCCGACGACTCCGACACCGGGGACGACGCCGAGGCCTCCGAGGCCCCCGAGGTCGCCGACGACTCCAGCGGCTCCGAGGACGCCGGCGAACCCGACACCGGTGACGGCGCGTCCGACGCGCCAAAGGGCGGTGGCGCCGACGGCGATGACGCGCCCCAGGCGGGCCCCGCCGCCGACGACAAGGGCGAGGACCGCGCCGCCGCATCACACACCCCCGGTGGCGGCGACCACGATGACGCGCCGCAAGGCGGTGACGGCGCGCCCCAGGAGGGCCCCGGCGCCGGAGGCGAGGGCGAGGGTCCCGTCCGGGAGGCCGCCGGGGGCAAGGGCGCGGGTGGGGAGCGTAAGCAGCAGGTCGATCAGCCCACCGCGGTGTTCAAGACCGTGCGGTCCGGTCCGGCGCTGGATCAGCCGACGACCATGCTCAGGGTCGGCGACACGGGTGAGCGGGACAAGGGCGAGTCCGAGTCCGAGCGGACCAGCAAGTTCGTCGCGCTCAAGGCGCTGGATGATCCCGGGATCCGTAAGCCGGTCCGCGAGGAGACGCGGGAGCCCGCCGCCGATGCGACCACCGCGCTGCCGCAGATCGGTCCGGAGCGGACCGCGCAGCAGCCGTTGCCGCCGAAGCCGCCGCTGGACCTGCTGGCCGAGCTGACCAACACCCCGCCGCCGCCGGAGACCCCGCTGCGGACGGCCGTACGGCGGGTGAAGATCTGGACGCCCCTGGTGCTGCTGCTGGCGATCGTCTTCGCGGTCGTGCAGAACATGCGCCCGCTCCCGGAGCCCACGCTCGACCTCACCGCCGAGGACAGCTACACCTTCGAGGGCGGCAAGCCGAACATCCCGTGGCCCGCGGACGGGCAGGCCGCGCTCGACGTCCAGGGCATCGGCACGTTCGGCTCGTCCGGCGAGCAGAAGCCCGTGCCGATCGCCAGTGTCGCCAAGGTCATGACGGCGTATCTGATCCTGCGCGACCACCCGCTCAAGAGCGGCGCCGAGGGTCCGATGATCGGCATCGACAAGACCGCGGAGGAGCAGTCCGACGCCGGGCAGGAGTCCACCGTCAAGGTCACCGCGGGGGACAAGATCTCCCAGCGGGAGGCGATCGAGAGCATCCTCATCGCGTCCGCGAACAATGTCGCCCGGCTGCTCGCACGCTGGGACGCCGGTTCCGAGAAGGCGTTCGTCGAGAAGATGAACGACGCCGCGAAGGACCTCGGGATGACCAACACGACGTACACGGACCCGTCGGGCCTGAACAACACGACCGTGAGCACGGCCGTGGACCAGGTGAAGCTCGCCAAGGCGGCGATGAAGCAGCCCGCGTTCCGCGAGGTCGCCGCGATGATGGAGTACATCGACTACAAGGGCGTCAAGCACGGCAACTGGAACCGGCTGGTCGGCCACAACGACGTCGTCGGCATCAAGACGGGCACGACCACCTCCGCGCTCGGCAACCTGGTCTTCGCGGCGAAGAAGGACGTCGACGGCGAGACCCAGCGGATCGTCGGCGCGGTGCTGCGCCAGCCCGAGGGCGGCGTGGACAACACCATCCTGTCCGGTGCCCTCGCGGCGGGCGACCAGCTGATCCGGGCCGCGCAGGACACGCTGGAGTCGGCGACGATCCTCAAGAAGGGCACCGTCGTCGGGTACGCGGACGACGGGCTCGGCGGGCGTACGCCCGTCGTCGTGACCGAGGACGTGAAGGCCGTGGGCTGGGCGGGGTTGTCGGTGAAGCTGACGTTCGCCGCGGACGAGGTGCCGCATCAGGCGAAGGCCGGCACCAAGGTCGGCACCCTCACCGTGGGGGACGGCACGAGCAGTGCGGTGAAGGTGCCGGTGGCCCTTCACGAGGACATGGTGGAGCCCGGCTTCACGGACAAGCTGACGCGCATCGCCTGACCCACGGCGGGAGCGGACACGCGCCCCGCCGGCCGTCGCCCGCCCCGGGCGACGGCCGGCGGGGTGTCTGCTAGCGTCACGAAACGGGCAGGTCGCCGGTCACCGGACGCAGTGGGGAACGGATGCGGACGGGACACGGCAGCGAACGGAAGACGGGACACGGGGAGTGCCTTCAGGTGGCCACAGCGGAGCCGACACGCGCCGACGACGCCGATCCGGGACCGGGATCGGGTTCGAGCGGCCCGCGAATAGGCCTGGACGACGCCCGGCATCACTCCGCGCGGCGAGAGAGCACACCGGGAGAGACGACGCCCGAACAGGCCGGGCCGGAGCGGGCCGCGCCGGGGCAGACCGGGCCGGAGCGGGCCGCGCCGGGGCAGACCGGGCCGGAGCGGGCCGCGCCGGGGCAGCCCGTCCCTGAGGAGCCCGCGCCCGGCAGCGGCCCCCGCCCACCCCGCACCTCGCGCCCCCGAGCCCTCCTGCTCGCCGTGCGGGCCCGGATGCTGCGGCACCCCGTGCTGTCCGTCACCGGGCTCGCGGGGGTGCTGCACATCGTCTGGTTCTTCACGTTCGCCAACAGCGGCGGGGACCTCGCGGCGCAGGACGCCTGGGCGGAGTTCGTCGGCCGGCATCCGGACTCGGCGTACAACCTGGCCTGGTACGGCGGGATGCACCCGGTGTCGTACAGCGTGGTGTCGCCGTATCTGATGTCGCTGCTCGGTGTGCGGACCACGATGATGATCGCGGGGACGGTCTCGGCGGGGCTGCTGACCCTGGTGCTGATGCGCAGCCGGGCGGTGCGCAATCCCCTGTGGGCCGCGCTGGCCGGGGTGTTCGCGCTGCTGTGCAACGCCGCCTCGGGGCGGGTGACCTTCGGGCTGGGCACGATGTTCGCGCTCGGCGCGGTCGCCGTGGTCTTCTGCTGGCCGTACCGGTGGCGGTACAAGCGCTGGGCGAAGGCGCTGTGCGCGGCCCCGCTGGCGGCGCTCGCGACGATGGCCTCGCCGGTGGCGGGGCTGTTCGTGGGGCTCGTGGCGGTGGCGCTGTTCCTGCAGAAGCGGCGGCCGGGGGCATGGGCGCTGGGGCTCGCGCCGAGCGCGGTGGTGGCCGTGTCGGCGTGGCTGTTCCCGTTCTCGGGAACCCAGCCGATGGGCATCGGCTCGGTGATCCTGCCGCTGGTGTACTCGGTCCTGGTGGTCGTCCTCGTGCCGCGGGAGTGGAGGACCGTGCGGCTCACGGCCGGGGTGTACGGGCTCGGGGTCGTGCTGGTGTGGCTCATCAGCTCGCAGATCGGGTCCAACATCACCCGCCTCGCGATGCTGTTCGCGGGGGTGGTGCTGGTGGCCGCGCTGCCGTTCGCGGTGCCGAAGTCCCGCAAGTGGTACGCCATCGTGATCGCCTTCGTGGGCTTCACCGCGTGGATCGGCTTCAAGTCGGTCGACGACATCGTGCACACCACGCCGGCCGCGTCCTGGGCGCGTGAGCTGGCGCCGCTGGTGAACGAGTTGCAGGAAGTGGGCGCCGAGCGCGGCCGGGTGGAGGTCGTCCCGGCCCGCTCGCACCGCGAGGCGTCCGCGCTCGCGCCGTACGTCAATCTGGCCCGCGGCTGGAACCGCCAGGCCGACATGGAGCGCAACCCCCTCTTCTACGACGACACGCTCAACTCGGCGAACTACCACGAGTGGCTCAAGCGCTGGGCCGTGCACTTCGTCGTGCTGCCGAAGGACGAGCCGGACGGTGACGGCGGCCAGCGGGAGCGGCAGCTGGTGCAGCGGGGTCTGCCGTATCTGAAGCAGATCTGGGGGGACGCCAACTGGCAGCTGTTCCAGGTGACCGAGCCGACGCCGCTGGCGGAGCCGAACGCGGTCGTGGAGCGGGCCGCGCAGGGCGAGATGACGATGCGGGTGGAGAAGGCCGGGCGGATCCTGGTGCGCATCCCGTACTCGCCGTGGCTGAGCATCGTGGACGCCGAGGGCAACAAGCTGAAGCCGCCGCAGGAGACGGAGGCGTCCGAGAACCGCCCGGAGGGCGAGCCGAGGACGTACGAGAACGTCAACGGCTGTCTGATGGAGACGGAGGAGGACGCGAACGGCGACCGCTGGACGGTGCTGCTTGCGCCGGAGCCGGGCACGTACCGGCTGGCCGCGCCGTACACGCTGCCGCGCGGTACGCCCTGCCCGGACGAGCTTCGCTGAACCTCCCGGGTCGTTCACGTCCATGAACGACGATCAGCTGCCGGAACTTCTTTACCTCCTCTTGACCAGACAGGCGCTTGTCGCGCCCACTTTCCCCTACCCAGGATGAGCGAGCCGTTCACCATACGGAACTCGGAAGCCTGGAAGGGGTGACATGAACAGTCTCGACTGGGCGGTGCTCATCGGCTACTTCGCCGTGATGGTCATCATCGGCGTCTGGTCGCACAAGCGGGTGGACAACGTCAGCGACTTCTTCACGGCCGGCGGCAGGATGCCGTGGTGGCTCTCCGGCATCTCCCACCACATGTCGGGCTACAGCGCGGTGATGTTCACCGGGTACGCGGGCATCGCCTACACCTACGGCGTGACGTCCTTCGTCACCTGGTCCTTCCCCATCGCCCTCGGCATCGCCATCGGCTCGAAGCTGTTCGCGCCGCGCATCAACCGGCTGCGCTCCCGGCTGCATGTGGCCTCACCGCTCGAGTACCTGAAGAACCGCTACGACCTGAAGACCCAGCAGGCGCTCGCCTGGTCCGGCATGCTGCTGAAGATCGTCGACGTGGGCGCCAAGTGGGCGGCGATCGCCACGCTGCTGTCGGTGTTCACCGGTGTCTCCCTCAACCAGGGCATCCTGATCACCGGCGTGGTCACCGGGATCTACTGCACGATCGGCGGGCTGTGGGCGGACGCGCTGACGGAACTGGGCCAGTTCGTCATCCAACTGCTCGCCGGAATCGCGATGTTCATCGCGGTGGTGGTGGAACTCGGCGACCACGGCGGCTTCCTCGGCGCCTGGGACGAGCCCGAGCTCCAGGGGCACGGGGAACCGCTGGTCGGGCCGTACGGCACGGTGTTCCTGCTGGCGTTCCTGTTCATCAAGCTGTTCGAGTACAACGGCGGCATGCTCAACCAGGCCCAGCGCTACATGGCCACCCCGACGCCCAAGGAGGCGGAGCGCTCGGCGCGGCTGTCGGCGGTGCTGTGGCTGGTCTGGCCGCTGGTGCTGTTCTACCCGATGTGGATGTCGCCGCTGCTGGTGGAGTCGCAGAAGGGCGACGGGTCCGACTCGTACGCGCTGATGACCGAGCAGCTGCTGCCGCACGGTCTGCTGGGCCTGGTCATCGTCGGCTTCTTCTCCCACACGATGGCCATGTGCTCCTCGGACGCCAACGCCATCGCGGCGGTGTTCACCCGGGACGTGGCGCCGGTGCTGTCGGCGAAGGCACGCATGTGGGGCGAGCGTTCGGGGCTGATCGCGGCCCGGGTGACGACGGTGGTCTTCCTCGGCCTGTCCATGGCGGTGGCGACGCAGGTCAACTCCCCCACCTTCAAGGACATCATCACGGTCGTCATCAAGTGGGTGGCCGGGCTGATGGGCCCGATCGCCATTCCGATGATGCTGGGCCTGCTCCGCCCCTTCCGCCGCTCCGGGCCCACGGCGGCGCTGACCAGCTGGGCGGCGGGCCTGCTCGCCTTCTGGCTGGTCAACTACCCCATCCACTGGGCCGTCGACGGCGGCGTCCCCCTGGAGTACCAGGTCTCCATCCCGCTCGCCGTCTCACTGCTCCTCTACGTCCTCATCGGCTACGCCAAGCCGGAGGACACCCCGGAACGCCTGGCGATCATCGAGACCGTCAACACGGACGGCGACAGCGGCTCGGCCGCGGCGGCGATCCCCGCGCAGCCGGGCGCGGAAGACGTCGTGGGCACGGCACCGGTCAAGGACCAGTAGCGGAACCCGGCCGAAAAGGCGGCCCGTTCCCCGCGTCCCAGGGCGCGCGGGGACGGGCCGCACTTCTTTTCCGGCCGACCGTGCACGCCGTATTCCGGCACCGATACGAGGTCCGCGGCGGGCGCGGCCTGGGCGACGCCTTCATGGACCTCGTCGGCACGCCGCTCGCCCGGGCAGGGCAGCACGTACCACCTGATGAACTTCGCCGCGTCCCTCGCCGGGCCGCTGATGACCACCCCGGTCGTGGTCGCCGCCGTCGCGCTGCACGGGACGGACTCGGCCTGGTTGGTACTGCCGGCGGGTCTCGGCTACGGCCTGCTGATCACCGTCGTCGTCCTGCGGCGCACCGGCGCGCGGCTGTTCCGCACCTACCCGGACGTGCTCAGCGCGCTGCGGCTCGGCTGACGTGGTGACAGCCGCCGCGCGGCTCCCCCTCCCCGGACGACCGCGACTCCCCCTCCCCGGACGACCGCGACTCCCTCTCCCAGACGACAAGGACACTTCCGCTGTGCAGACGGCCGCCCCCGCCTCGTCCTTCCGGCAGCTTCTCGGCCACTCCCGGCACGGACGACGTGACGCCGTCACCGGCCGGCTGAGGGCTCCACGCCGCCCGCGGTGGGCTCAGGCTCCCCGCGGATAGCGGGCCAGCCACGCCGGGGAGGAGCCGGCGGGGCCGTGCAGGGCGGGGCCCTGGGTCATCTCCATCGCGAAGTCGTCGGCGAGTTCCAGGACGGTCGGCCGGCCCTCCAGTTCGGCCAGCCAGGCCGGGGGCAGGGCCGTCTCGCCGTGCAGGGCGCCGAGGAGACCGCCGGTCAGGGCACCGGTCGCGGCGGAGGGACCGTCGTGGTTGACGGACAGGCACAGGGCACGCCGGACGTCCTCGCCGACGAGGGTGCAGTAGACGGCGGCGGCCACGGGGCCCTCCGCGCTGCCGGTGCCGATGAGCTGCGTCACCCGCTCCGGCGTGGGCATGCCCTGCCGTACCGCGCCGAGCGCGTGCTGCAGGGCGTCGGAGACCGGCTGGTGGCCGGGGCGCGCCGCCAGCAGCGCGAGGGTCTGCTGCACCGCCGCGTCCACGCTCTCGCCCCGCGCCAGCGCGTGCACGATCACCGCGTACGCGCCCGCCGCGAGGCAGGCGGTCGGGTGGCCGTGGGTCTGGGCCGCGCACTCCACGGCGAGCTGGGCCACCAGCTGGGGCTCCCAGCCGACGAGCAGACCGAACGGCGCGGAACGTGCCGCCGCCTCCGGACCGGCCTCGCCGGGGTTCTTGGGTGCCTCCGGCGTGCCCATCGTCTCGTCGCCGAGGCCCAGCAGCAGCGCGCGGGCCGGGGACCGGCGGGCGTACAGCCACTCCTCGCGGGCCAGCCAGCCGTCCTCCTTGCGGCGCTCGTCGGGGCCCCAGTCACGCTGGGTGGTGGCCCAGCGCAGATACGCCCGGTGCAGATCGGTCGGCGGATGCCAGGCGCCGGTGTCCCGGCGCACCTGGGCGCGGATCAGGCCGTCCACGGAGAACAGGGTCAGCTGGGTGTGGTGGGTGACGGCGCCTCGGCGGCCGTAGGCGGGGGCCAGGTCGACGATGCCCTCCGCGCCGTGCGCCTCCCGGATCGCCGCGATGCCCATGCCGTCCACGGGTGCGCCCAGCGCGTCGCCCACGGCCACGCCGAGGAGCGTCCCGCGCACCCGGCTGCGGAAGTCCTGCTGCTCACGGCGCCCCCACACGGGCCCGGCAGTCGCACCCACCCAGACCTCCCAGGCACCGTCCATACGTACGACGCCCAGCACTGTAATCGAACGGGGACGGGTGGTTCAGGCGGGCGGTTCGGCGGGCGGGCCCTCGACGTGACGGCGGATCGCCTCCCGCTGGATCCGCGCCCACCCGTAGTGCGGGTTCAGTCGCAGGGCGTGGTCCAGGTCGGCCAGGGCGTCGGTGTGGCGGCCGAGGTTGTGACGGGACACTCCTCTGCTCGCGTAGGCCGAGGCGTACTCGGGGTCGAGGGCGAGGGCCCGGTCGTAGGCGGCCAGGGCCTCTTCGTCGCGGCCGGCGGCGCGGAGCGCGTCGCCGCGTTCGCAGTGGGCCCACGGGGAGTCGGGCTGCAGGCTGACGGCGCGGTCGAGGTCGGCCAGCTGGCGGTCCGGGGCGCCGAGGGCACGCCAGGCACGGGCTCGGCGGATGAGCGCCCACGGGTAGTCGGGGTTGAGGTCGAGTGCGCGGTCGAGGGCGGCGAGCGCGGTGGTCGGGTCGCCGAGGGCGAGACGGGCGGCGCCGAGGGACGCCCACGCGTAGTCGTGCCCGGGGTCGAGCCTCACCGCCCGCTCCAGGTCCCGCAGCGCGTCGCCGTGGGTGCCCAGCGTGCGGAGATACTCGCCGCGCAGGGCGAGGCAGCGGGGGTCGTCGGGGGTGAGGGCAAGCGCGCGGGTGAGGTCGGCGACGGCGGCGGTGTACTCCCCGCGGACAGCCCGGGCCACGGCCCGACTGCGGTGCGCGCGGGCGGCGACGTCGGGCGCGAGGTCCCCGGCGGGATCCGCGCCGCCGGCGCCCGGATACGGCGGGGTCACCGGGTGCGGCGGATACGCCGGGTAGGACGGCTCGGGCGGGTACGACCAGGGGGCGCCGCCCGTGCCCGGGGCTGCCGTGCCTGCGGGGACGCCGGTGACGGGGCCGGTGGTGTTCGGCGGGTACGCCTGGGGTGCCCATCGTGCGGCGTCCGTGCCGGGGGTCGGCGGACCGGCAGGGAAGCCGGGGTTCACCGGGGACATCGACGCGGTCGGGGACGGCCACCGGGGCACTCCGGTGTCGCGCCGCCCGTCCGCTCCCGATGGCTCGTCCGCGTCCCGGTCCTCCTCCACGTCCGCCGCACCGCCCGGCTCGGACCCGCCGGCGAAGACCGGCCCGGCGGCATCCGCCGAGTCCAGCCACCAGGCCACGGCGACCCCCGGACGCTCGCCCTCGTCCTCGTCCGCGTCCGCCACATCGTCCACTGCCACCCCGGCCGGAACCGTGCCGGTGGCATCCGCCCCGGGCGGCCACCAGGTCACCTGCACGCCCGGGCGCTCCTCTGCGTCCGCCGCATCGCCCGGTCCGGCAGGGACCGGGCGGCCGACGGCATCCGCCGGAGCCCCCGGCGACGCGTCCGCGTCCGCCTCGGCCGGACCCGCAGGAACCGGCCCGGTGGCATCCGCCGCGGACGGGCCCCACGGCACCTGCGCGTCCCCGGTCCCCTCCTCGTCCGCCTCCTCGCCCGCCGCAGGCGGACCCGCAGGAACCGGACCCGTGGCATCCGCCGCAGACGGCCCCCACGGCACACGCGTGCC
>NZ_JBFAXA010000011.1:0-95872 GCF_040689265.1 Streptomyces sp. NPDC052012 | reverse complement strand
CCCTGGGTCCCCTCCCTGTCCGCCTCCTCGCCCGCCGCAAGCGGACCCCCCGGGATCGGACCCGTGGCATCCGCCGCAGACGGCCCCCACGGCACACGCGTGCCCTGGGTCCCCTCCCTGTCCGCCTCCTCGCCCGCCGCAAGCGGACCCCCCGGGATCGGACCCGTGGCATCCGCCGCAGACGGCCCCCACGGCACGCGCGTGCCCTGGGTCCCCTCCCTGTCCGCCTCCTCGCCCGCCGCAGGCGGTCCCCCCGGGATCGGGCCCGGGCCGTCCGACGGGCGGGGCCACGGGGGGCCGGCCGTGTCCGGGGTCCGGTCGTCGGGGGGAGTCGTGGACGCGGTGGCGGGGTGGGGCGTCCGGGGTGGGGTGGGGTTGCGCCGGCGTCTCAGGAAGGGGACGCGGGTGGCCGTGCCGGGCTGTGCCGGCGGCGTCGGCGGGTAGGGGCTGGTCGGGTCCGGGGGCTCGGCCGACCGCTGCGGCCGGGGGGCCGCCGGTGTGCCGTACGGGTCGCCGGCGCCGGGCGGCAGCACGGGGGTGGGGCCGTACGTCGCCCCTCCGGGCTGCGGCAGGGGAGCGAACGTGGTGCCCGAGCCCCTCAGCAGCTCCTCCAGGACCGCTTCCGTGCCGCCCGCCGTGAAGGCGAGCGTCAGACGCTGCCCCCATCCGGCCGCCCCGGTCAGTTCCGCGTCGCGGGCCGCGTCCCACAGCGTCTGGACCCACCGGCCCGCGACCGGTTCCCCTTCGTCGCAGGCGTCCACGAGATCGCTCAGGAAGTCCGGCAGTGCCCCGGGCTCGCGACCGCACAGCCGGTGGTAGGACTCGGCGAGCCGCAGCTCACGCCACTCCTCGTCCGTCCACAGGTGTCCGGCGCCCCGCCCCGCGGCCTCGGTCTCCTCACGCCACTGCCGGAACAGCTCGGCCAGCCGCCGGTGGCGTTCCGCCCAGCCGCGCGGGGAGCGGCGGCGTTGCAGGCGGAGCATCGGCGCGCGCACGACGTCGTGGTAGCGGAGCCGGCCCGCGCGTTCGTCGGTGAAGGGCAGCGTGCCGACCCAGGCGTACAGCTCGTCGAGCTGAGCGGGGTCGCAGTCGGCCGCCGCCCGGAAGACGTCGGCGTCGAGCCAGCGCGGCAGGGCCCCGGCGAGGGCGGCGGCCCTGCGGACCTGGTCCGGTTCCCACTTCAGGAACCGCTCGACGGCCGTGGCGCTGGGGTCGTCCACCTCGTCGGGAACGGTGGGCCGGGTGCCGGCGAGGGTGGAGACGAGGACGGGGAGGCCGCCGGTGAGCCGGAGGACCTCCCGGATCACGGGTTCCGCGGTGACGCCCCGGTCGGCGAGCAGGCCGCGCGCCTCCGCCTCCGTGAAGGGCTCGAGGAGCAGGGCGGTGGTGAAGTCGGCGAAGCCCGCCCAGCGGGTCGGCTCGAGGGGGCGCTGCCCGGCGGTGACGACGACGGTCGTGGCGGGCAGGGTGCCGTGGCGGTCGGTGGTCATGACGTCGTGCAGCCAGCCGTCCAGGAAGGGGGCGGTGCGCTCGTACGTGTCGAAGAACAGGACGATCCACGGCGCCGCGGAGGCGGCCTCGCGCAGCTCGTGCGTCAGGACCGGGGTGAGGACGCTCTCGGGGGCGAGGACGAGCTGGACGTCCTCGTGGCTGCGGAAGCGTGCGCTGAGGCCGGTGCGCAGCCGGTCGGCGCCCTGGGCGAGCTGGGTGGGGTCGAGGACGCCGGCGAAGGCGCCGACGCCGGGGACGAGGCCCAGCCTGGCGAGTCCGGCGCGGGCCACGGCCATGCTTCCGGCGGACGGGGCGCCGGCGCCGGGCGCGGGGTCGAGTGCGGCGAGGGCGGCGGTCTCCGCCTCGTGCCGCCGCTCGCGGTGGGCGACGAGGAGGCGGTCGAGCTCCTTGAGCCGGCGGCCCTGCGCCGCGAACTGCCGGCACACCACCGACAGCGCCTCCGGCACGCTGCCCGCGCTCTCGTCGACGTACGCCGTGAGCGCGCCCCGTTCGCGGGCGATCTGCTCGAACTCGCGGATGAGGAAGGTCTTTCCGACGCCCGCGTTGCCGTGCACGTGGAACAGGAAGCGGTGGCGCTCGTCCTCGGGCGGGGTGTCGAAGTTCGCCCGGAACAGGTCGCGTTCGGCGCTGCGGGCGACGAGTCCGGCGCGCCTGCGCCGCTGGATCAGCTGCTGCATCGACAGCCGTGCGTCCGCCACCCGAACGTCCCTTCCGCACCGGGAACTTGAACAGCCCCATTCTGACCCACAGCACGCGCACGGGGATTGAGGTGAGGGCGTACACGGGAAGGGAAGGTGACATGCCCACCCCTACCGCTCGCGGGGCGCTGCCCCTGGCCGCGACCCTGCTCACCGCATCCGTCGCCCTCTACATGGCGCTGGTCGCCTTCGGCAACATCACGGACTTCGGGACGAACCAGGAGTTCGTCCGGCATGTCCTGGCCATGGACACGACCTTCAAGGACGACGACCTGATGTGGCGCGCGATCACGAACGAAGGGCTCCAGGACGCGGCGTACGTGGCGATCATCGCCTGGGAGACGGCCGCGGCGCTGGTCCTCCTGTACGGCACCTGGCTGTGGATCCGCCACGACCACCCCCGAGCCCGCCGCGTCTCCACCTACGGCCTGCTGATGGTCATGCTCCTCTTCGGCGCCGGCTTCCTCGCGATCGGCGGCGAGTGGTTCGCGATGTGGCAGTCGGAGGACTGGAACGGCCTGGACGCGGCCACCCGGGTGTTCGTCCTCAGCGGCATGGTCCTGCTGGTGAACCATCTGCCGGGGCAGGACGAGCGTCGTTCCGAGTGACCTCGGCGCACTCGGCCGGCGGGCTACTCCACCACCCGCACCGTCGTCCCCGCCGTGCCGAAGGTCCACAGCGCCTTGCCGTCGTTCTTGCTCACGCGGATGCCGCCGGTCCTGGTGCCGGAGGCGGCCGGCGGGGGCGAGGAGCCGTCGACCGCGTTGGAGAACGCGATGGAGGTGCCGGACTTGGCGGCGAAGTAGATGACGTGCTCGACCTGCACGCCGTCGCTGCCGGTGGTGGCCTGCGTGCGGGTGCCGATCGTGTAGGTGCCGGGGTCCGGGGAGACCGTGCCCGGCCACACCGTGAAGGAGCGGCGCGCGGCGTCGCTCGCGTCGACGAGCCAGACGCGATGGTCGCCGAGGGAGTAGACGATACGGCGGCCGGTGCCGGAGTCGGCCGGTACCGCGGGCGGCTGCCGGGGCTTGGCCGACGGCTTCGCGTCGGCCGTCGCCGACGCGCTGGGCCGGCTCGCGGACGCGGTGGGCTTGGTCCCCTGGTCCGCCTGTACGGCCATGACGGCCACCACGGCGATCGCCCCCGTGGTCAGCCCGGTCACCCAGGCCCACGAGGGAAGACGGGCAGGCACCGGTACGCATCTCCTCGGTCGGGCGGAGTTCCGACCCCCGACAGCGGGGGTCGGATCATCCTACTGCCAGCCCGGTCGCGGCCCTCTCAGTCCAGTACCGGAAGCAGTTCCGGCAGGTGCCCGTCCGAGGCCTCGGCCGCCCGCCGACGCTCCTGAGGGACCTCTCCGTACAGCGTCGTGCGGGGCCGCGCCGGACGGCCGGCCGCCTCCGCCACCGCGATGAGGTCCTTGACCGACTTGTAGGAACCGTAGGAGGAGCCCGCCATGCGGGAGATCGTCTCCTCCATCAGCGTGCCGCCCAGGTCGTTCGCCCCGGAGCGGAGCATCTCCGCGGCACCCTCGGCGCCCAGTTTCACCCAGCTTGTCTGGATGTTGGGGATGTGCGGGTGGAGGAGGAGGCGGGCCATCGCCGTCACCGCACGGTTGTCGCGGACCGTCGGGCCCGGGCGGGCGATCCCGGCCAGGTAGACCGGCGCGTTGGTGTGCACGAACGGCAGCGTCACGAACTCCGTGAAGCCGCCCGTGCGCTGCTGGATCGACGCCAGCGTCCGCAGGTGCCCCAGCCAGTGCCGGGGCTGGTCGACGTGCCCGTACATCATCGTCGAGGACGAGCGGATGCCCAGCTCGTGCGCCGTCTCGACGACCTCGATCCAGGTCGCCGCCGGCAGCTTGCCCTTGGTGAGGATCCAGCGGACCTCGTCGTCCAGGATCTCCGCCGCGGTCCCCGGGATGGTGTCCAGGCCGGCTTCCTTGGCCGCGGTGAGCCACTCGCGGACGGACAGGCCGGTGCGGGTCGCGCCGTTGACGACCTCCATCGGCGAGAAGGCGTGCACGTGCATGCCGGGGACGCGCGTCTTGACCGCCTTCGCTATGTCGAAGTACGCCGTGCCGGGCAGGTCCGGGTGGATGCCGCCCTGCATGCACACCTCCACCGCGCCCACGTCCCACGCCTGCTGGGCGCGGTCCGCCACCTGCTCCAGCGACAGTGTGTACGCGTCGGCGTCGGTGCGGCGCTGCGCGAAGGCGCAGAAGCGGCAGCCGGTGTAGCAGACGTTGGTGAAGTTGATGTTGCGGGTGACGATGTACGTCACGTCGTCGCCGACGGCCGACTTGCGGACGTCGTCCGCGACCCCGCACAGGGCGTCCAGGGCGGGCCCGTCGGCGTGCAGCAAGGCCAGCGCCTCCGCGTCGGTCAGCTTCGTCGGGTCGTCGGCCGCCGTGCGCAGGGCCTCGCGCACGTCGGTGTCGATGCGCTCCGGGACCATCCCGGGGGCGGCGGCCTCGCGCAGGGCGTCCCAGTCGCCGTAGACCTCGTCGAAGTCGTCGCGGCGGTCGGAAGTGCGGCCCTCGGTGTCGATGGTGCGGTGCAGGTCGGTGCGGCCGGTGGCGGTGAACGCCTCGTCCGGCTCCTGCCAGGGCAGCCCCTCCAGCAGCGCGTCGGGGCGGGCCAGACCCGTGGCCGGGTCGGCGAGCGCCGCCACGTGCGGGCGCAGCCGCGGGTCCAGCCAGGGCTCGCCGCGCCGTACGAACTCGGGGTAGACGCAGAGGCGTTCGCGCAGCTCGAAACCGGCGGCACGGGACCTCTCGGTGAGTTCCTCGATCTGCGGCCAGGGCCGCTCGGGGTTCACGTGGTCGATGGTGAGCGGGGAGATGCCGCCCCAGTCGTCGATCCCGGCGCCGATGAGACGCTCGTACTCGGCGTCGACCAGGTTCGGCGGCGCCTGGAGACAGGCGGACGGGCCGAGGACGTGCCGGGCGACGGCGACCGTGGCGACCAGTTCGTCCAGTTCCGCGTCCGGCATCCCGCGCATCGCGGTGTCCGGCTTGGCGCGGAAGTTCTGGATGATCAGCTCCTGGATGCCGTGGTGGGCGCGGGAGATCTTCCGCAGCGCGAACAGCGACTCCGCGCGCTCCTCGTAGGTCTCGCCGATGCCGATGAGGATGCCGGAGGTGAAGGGCACCGAGGAGCGGCCGGCGTCCTCCAGGACGCGCAGGCGTACCGCCGGTTCCTTGTCCGGGGAGCCGTAGTGGGGGCCGCCGGGCTCGGACCACAGGCGGGTCGCCGTCGTCTCCAGCATCATCCCCATGGACGGCGCGACCGGCTTCAGGCGCTGGAAGTCGGTCCAGGTCATGACCCCGGGATTGAGGTGCGGGAGGAGTCCGGTCTCCTCCAGGATGCGGATGGAGATGGCACGGACGTAGGCGATCGTGTCGTCGTAGCCGTGTGCGTCGAGCCACTCGCGCGCCTCCGGCCAGCGGTCCTCCGGCTTGTCGCCGAGGGTGATGAGGGCTTCCTTGCAGCCGAGGGCGGCACCCTTGCGGGCGATGTCCAGCACCTCGTCCGGCGACATGAACATCCCGTGTCCGGCGCGGCGGAGCTTGCCGGGGACGGTGACGAAGGTGCAGTAGTGGCACTTGTCCCGGCAGAGCCGGGTCAGCGGGATGAAGACGCTCTTCGAGTACGTGATGACGCCGGGCCGTCCGGCCGCCTCCAGGCCCGCGTCCCGGACCCGGGCGGCCGAGGCGGCCAGGTCCTCCAGGTGCTCACCGCGCGCCTGGAGGAGGACCGCGGCCTCGGTGACGTCCAGGGAGACGCCGTCCCTCGCACGTTTGAGGGCGCGGCGGAGGGAGTTCTCGGTGGGACCTTGGCCGGTTCCGGGGGGCGCGGAAGTCGTCATCCTTCGAGCATATGGGGCGTCTGTTTCCGCGCGGTCCGGGGCGGTGAGTGCGGTGCGTCGGCGGGTGCGGGCGCGTCGGGGCTGGTCGCGCCCACGCGGTGGAGCCGCATATCGATACAGCCCCGCGCCCCTGAGGGTTGGTTGCCGCAGCCCCTCGTCTACAAGTGCTCGGCGTATGCGTCCAACTTCCGCAGGACCTCCGCCTCTCCCTCCGGTGGCAGCTGGACCACCACCTCCTCGATGCCCAGCCCTGCGAAGTGGGCGAGCTTGCCCGGGGTCGGGTGGACCGCGTACGGGACGATCTGGAGGGACTCGGGATCGCGGCCCGCGTCCGCCCAGGCCGTGCGCAGGCGGGGCAGGGAGTCGGACAGGCCCCGTCCGCCGATCGGGAGCCATCCGTCGGCGTACTCGCAGATGTGGGCGAACAGTTTCGGGCCGGCCGCCCCGCCGACGAGTGTGCGCGGGCCGGTCACCGGGCCGCGCGGCTTCTGCGCCGGCTTGGGGTACGCGTAGCTGGCCCGGACGCTGCCGAACTCGCCCTCGTACGCGGTCGGTTCCTCCGCCCACAGCGCCCGCATCAGCGCCATCCGGTCCCGTACCAGCTCCCGCCGGGTACGCCACTCGACGCCGTGGTCGGCGGCCTCCTCGACGTTCCACCCGAAGCCGACGCCGAGCGTGAAGCGGCCACCGGAGAGGTGGTCCAGGGTGGCGATCTGCTTGGCCAGGTCGATCGGGTCGTGCTGAGCGGCGAGCGTGATGCCGGTGGCGAGCCCGAGCCGCTCGGTGACGGCGGCGGCCTGACCGAGCGCGACGAACGGGTCCAGGGTGCGCCCGTACTCGCGCGGCAGCTCCCCGCCCGCCGGGTACGGCGTGGTCCGCTCCACGGGGATGTGGGTGTGCTCGGGCAGATACAGCCCCGCGAAGCCCCGCTGCTCCAGCTCACGGGCGAGCCGGATCGGGGTGATGGTCTCGTCGGTGAGGAAGATCGTGACAGCGATACGCATGCACCATCCTTACCCGCACCTGCCGGAAAATTGTCGATCGCCTTCCCTTACACGGCAGTTCACTGCTCAATACAAAGGTTGCACGCACCACCCCTGCACCACCCATGTCCTGTCGTAGACACCTGGGGAGCAGCCACATGTGCGATGAACACACGGGTATCGGCAGACGCGCCGTGTTCGTGACGGGCGCCGCCGCCGCGCTTACGTTGGGAAGCGTGAGCTTCGCTTCGGCAGCGGGCCGCGACGGCGGCCAGGAGACGAGGACGGTGCGCGGCACCCTGGAGCCGGGCGCGCCCGACTTCGTGTACGTGCCCGTCGACGTCCCGTCCGGCGTACGCGAGATCAGGGTCTCCTACACCTACGACCGGCCGTCCGTGCCGGCCGGCACCACCGGCAACGCCCTCGACATCGGCATCTTCGACGAGCGCGGCACCGAGCTGGGCGGCAGGGGCTTCCGCGGCTGGTCGGGCGGGGCGCGCACCGAGTTCTTCGTGCGCGCCGACGACGCCACACCCGGCTACATCCCGGGGCCCGTGCGGGAGGGCACCTGGCACATCGCGCTCGGCCCGTACACCGTGGCCCCGCAGGGGCTGTCGTACGAGATCACCGTCACGCTCACGTACGGGGAGCCGGGTGAGACGCCGGAGCCGGTGTATCCGCCGGAGCGGATCAAGGGGCGCGGGCGCGGCTGGTACCGGGGCGACTGCCATCTGCACTCCTGGTACTCCGACGGCCGCCGCACCCCGGCCGAGATCGCGGCACTGGCCCGCGCGGCCGGCCTGGACTTCATCAACTCCTCCGAGCACAACACCCACTCCGCGCACCCCCACTGGGCCGAGGCCGCGGGCGACGACCTGCTGGTGATGCTGGGCGAGGAGGTGACGACCAGAAACGGGCACGTGGTGGCGATCGGCACGGATCCGGGGACGTTCGTCGACTGGCGCTACCGGGCCCGCGACAACCGCTACGGCCGTTTCGCGCGCCAGATCCGCCGCGCGGGCGGCCTGGTCGTCCCCGCCCATCCGCACGCCACCTGCATCGGCTGCAACTGGAAGTTCGGCTTCGGCGAGGCGGACGCCGTCGAGGTGTGGAACGGCCCCTACACGCCCGACGACGAGGTGGCCCTCGCCGACTGGGACAGCATGCTGGTGGCGTCCGTGCGGGAGGGCCGGGACTGGATCCCGGCGATGGGCAGCAGCGACGCGCACCGCGACCCCGATGCCGTCGGCCGCCCGCAGACGGTCGTCCTCGCCGACGAGCTGTCCCGGCGGGCCATCCAGGAGGGCATCCGCGCGGGCCGCTCGTACATCGCCGAGTCCCGGAACATCACGCTGGCGTTCGGCGCGTCCGGCGGGCGCGGTGAACACGCCGGCATCGGCGAGCGGTTGGAGGCCGACCGGGACGCCCCGGTCACCGTCCGCCTGGAGGTCACCGGCGCCCCCCGCTGCACCGTCCGTCTCGTCACCGACCAGGGCGTGCTGCACACCAGCGCCCCGTTGCCGGTGTCCGGCTCGGGCGTGGTCGAGTGGCGGACGACGCCGTCCTACGCGGCGTACGTGCGCGCGGAGTTGCGGCACGAGGCCGCGGCGGGGCCGCTGCCGGGCGCGCTGGCGGCGTTCACCAACCCGATCTTCCTGGGCCACCGGCCCCGGTAGGCTCATCACACGATGACTGCTGACGCCGAACGCAAGTACCGGTCCGCCACCGCCTTCCAGCGCCGCATCAACCCGGTCATGCGCCGGCTGCCGTTCCAGGCCGCGCTGGAGACCACCGGCCGGGTCTCGGGACTGCCCCGGATCACCCCGATCGGCGGGCGGCGGGTCGGGGACTCCTTCTGGCTGGTGTCGGAGTTCGGCGAACGCTCCCAGTACATCCGCAACATCAAGGCGAACCCCCGGGTGCGGGTGCGCATCCGGGGCCGCTGGTACACCGGCACCGCGCACCTCCTGCCCGACGACGACCCCGTGGCCCGCCTGCGCACCCTGCCCCGCTACAACAGCACGGTCGTACGGGCCGTGGGGGCGGGGCTGCTGACGGTGCGGGTCGACCTGGACGTCTGAGGGCCCTCGGGCGGGCGACTCACCCCGGCCAGACGATCGACTGCACCTCGCTGTAGGCGTGCAGGGCGTAGGAGCCGACGTCCCGGCCGACGCCGCTCCTGCGGAACCCGCCGAACGGGGCCTCCATGTTCCGGCCCACCGTGTTGATGCCGACCCCGCCGGCGCGCAGCCGCCGCGCCACCCGGAAGGCGCGGGCCACGTCCGCGGACCACACGTAGTCGATCAGGCCGTACTCGCTGTCGTCGGCCAGCGCCACACCCTCGTCCTCGTCGTCGAAGGGGATGACGACGACCACCGGCCCGAAGATCTCCTCCCGCGCCACGCGCATGTCGTTGCCGCAGTCGGCGAGGAGGGCCGGCGCGACATAGAAACCCCGCTCGTACGGAGGCCGTTCGCCCCCGGCGACGACCGTGGCCCCTTCCTTCCGCCCCAGTGCGACATACGCCTCCACCCGCTCCCGGTGCTCCGCCGAGATCACCGGCCCGACGACCGTCCCCGGCTCCCGCGGATCCCCGACCGGCAGCCGCCGCGCGTACGCCGCCAGCTGCTCCACCAGCCGCTCGTACACGCCCCGTTGGGCCAGCACCCGCGTGGGCGCCGTGCAGATCTGCCCGCTGTAGAAGGAGTACGTCGTGCCGATGCCGCGCACGGCCGCCGCGAGGTCGGCGTCGTCGAACACGAGCGCCGCGCCCTTGCCGCCCAGCTCCATCAGCTGCCGCTTCATCGCCCGCCCGCACACCTCGGCGATGCGCTGCCCGACCACCGTGGAGCCGGTGAAGCTCACCATGTCGACGTCGGGCGACGCCACGGCCGCCTCGCCCACCTCCACGGACCGCCCGGAGACGACGTTCACCACCCCCGGCGGCACCCCCGCCGCCTGCAACGCCTCCGCCATCCGGTACACCGACAGCGGATCCTGCGGCGCCGGCTTCACCACCACCGTGTTGCCCATCGCGAGTGCCGGGGCGACCTTCCCGGCCGCGTTGGCCCAGGGGTTGTTGTACGAGGTGACGCAGGCGACGACGCCGACCGGCTGCCGCACGGCCAGGGCGCCCAGCACGGACGCGGGCCCCATGACTCCCGCCTCGTTGAGCTGCGGCGCGATCGCCCACTCGGCGGGCTCCACGCGCGCGTAGCGCCGGAACCGTGCGGCGGCCACGCCCACCTGCATCCCGCGGGCGGTGCCGGTGGTCGCGCCGGTCTCCGCCTGCGCGAGCGCGGCGTACGGTTCCAGCCGCTCGCGGATCAGGTCCGCCGCCCGCGCCAGGATCACCGCCCGCTCCTCCGGTGCCGTACGCGACCACGCCCCGAAGGCCGCGCGGGCCGCGGCGCACGCGGCGTCCACCTGGCCCCGCGAGGCCTCCGGCGCCCGGCCGGCCGTCTCCTCGGTCGCCGGGTCGGTCACCGGGTAGTGCCCGCCGTCCGGCTCGACCCAGCGCCCGCCGATGAACAGCCGCTGCGGCACCCCGGCCGCGCTCACCGCGTCCTCACGGTCACCGTGTCCCGCCCGGAGCGCAGCACCTTGCCCGGCACGGCCCCGGTCACCACGTCGTCGCGGATCACCTCGACCCCGTTGACCCACACGGCCCGCACGCCGAGCGCCCTGGAGTCCAGCCGGGGACTGTCGCCCGGCAGGTCGTGCACCAGGGTGGCGGGGCCGGCGCCGATCCGTTCCGGGTCGAACAGGACGAGGTCGGCATGCAGGCCCTCCCGTATCCGCCCCCGCTCGCGCAGCCCGAACAGCCGCGCCGGGTCGTCGGTCAGCATCTTCACGGCCGCCTCGAGGCCCACGAGCCGGCGCCCGCGCAGACAGTCCCCGAGGAAGCGGGTGGTGTACGGGGCGCCGCACATCCGGTCCAGATGGGCACCGGCGTCGGACCCGCCGAGCAGCACGTCCTCGTGACCCCAGGTCTCGGCGCGCAGCGCCCAGGAGGCCGGGTCGTTGTCGGGCGGCATGGGCCACAGCACGGTGCGCAGCTCGTCGTTGGCGCAGATCTCGACGAGGCACGCGAAGGGGTCCTGCCCCCGCTCCCGGGCGATGTCCCGCACGACCCGCCCGGTCAGCCCGGCGTTGGCCGCGCTGTAGGTGTCCCCGATGACGTACCGCCCGAAGTCCGCCAGCCGCCGGAAGACGCCCGCTTCCTTGGAGCCGGCGCGGCGCAGCATCTCGGCGCGCACGGCCGGATCGCGCAGCTTCTCGATCCGCTCGGGGACCGGCAGACCGAGGATCGGGCCCCAGCCGGGGATCAGGTTCAGCGCGCAGAAGGTGCCCAGCGACATGTTCATCGGGGTGAGGATCGGCATGGTGAGGGCGACGACCCGCCCGCCGGCCTTCCGCGCCCGCTCACTGGCCTCCAGCTGACGCGGCACGCGCTCGGGAACGGCGGCGTCGACGGTGAGCACGTTCCAGTTCAGGGGCCGCCCGGCCGCCGCGCTCATCTCCACGAAGAGATCGATCTCGGCGTCGCTGAACTGGTCGAGGCACCCGGCCACGATCGCCTCGATCTGCGTCCCCTCGTGCTCCCCGACCGCCCGCGCCAGCGCCAGCAGTTCCTCCGGCCGTGCGTGCCGGGAGGCGACGGGCTGCCCGTCGCCGTCGGAGTGCGTGGACGACTGGGTGGTGGACAACCCCCAGGCACCGGCCTCCATGGACTCGTGGAGCAGCTGAAGCATGGCCCCGAGCTGCTGCTCCGTCGGCTGCCCTCCGATCGCCGCCGCCCCCATCACATACCGGCGCAGCGCGCAGTGCCCCACCATGAACCCGGCGTTGACCGCGATCCGCCCCTCCAGCGCGTCCAGGTACTCGCCGAAGCCGTGCCAGTCCCAGGGCGCGCCCTCCTCCAGCGCCACCAGGGACATCCCCTCGACCTTGGCCATCATCCGCCGCGTGTAGTCGGCGTCCTCGGGGCGGGCCGGGTTGAGCGGCGCGAGCGTGAACCCGCAGTTCCCGGCGACGACGGTGGTGACGCCGTGATGGAGGGAGGGGGTGGCGTAGGGGTCCCAGAAGAGCTGGGCGTCGTAGTGGGTGTGGGGGTCGACGAAGCCCGGGGTGAGGACGAACCCGGAGGCATCCTCGGTGGTGCGGGAGGGTTCGCTGAGCGCGGGACCGACGACGGCGATACGACCCTCGCGGATGCCGACGTCGGCGGTGTAGGCGGGGGCACCGGTCCCGTCGACGACGGAAGCGCCCTTGATGAGGTGATCAAGCATGGGTTGCCTCCTGGACTCGGGGGAGCTGACCCACCCAGGGGCGCGGGGCTGTGTCAGCACCCCCCGCGGCGACTAGGCGGATCGACGGAACCGAGTTGTCCGATGCACAGGGTCCGTATCGATCTTCGGAATCACGAACTCCCCCACCAGCCGAATCGTCTGCAACGTCTCCTCCCGCGGCACCCCCACCGGCAACCCGAAGCTCAGCTGATCCGCCCCGGCCCGCTCCCACCGCTCGCACTGCCGCAGCACCTCGTCCGGATCCCCGCAGATCAGCAGCTCGTCCTGGATCATCAGCTCGATGAACTCCTCCGTGTACTCCGGCAACGTCTCCGGCCACACCGGGAACCCCTCGGGCCGGGGAAAGGTGTCGTGGTACCGGAAGACGAGCGACGGCAGATAGTGCAGCCCGCCGGCCACCGCGATCCGGACCGCCTCCGCGTGCGTGGGCGCACAGATCGCCGTCGTCGTCACCATCACGTTGTCGTTGACGAAGTCCCCCACCGGCTCGGCGTCCGCGATCACCGACTTGTACTGCTCCAGCACCCACTCCATGTCGGACACCTTCTGCACGCTGAACCCGAGCACGCCGAGCCCCTTGCGCGCGGCCATGGCGTACGAGGGCGGCGATCCGGCGGCGTACCACATCGCGGGGTGGGACTTCCCGTACGGCTTGGGCAGCACCTTCCTCGGCGGCAGCGACCAGTGCTTGCCCTGGAAGCCGGCGTACTCGTCCTGGAGCCACATCTTCGGGAACTCGGCGATGGTCTCTTCCCACAGCTCCTTGGTGTGGTTCATGTCGGTGATGCCGGGCAGGAAGCCGAGGATCTCGTGCGACCCGGCACCGCGCCCGCTGCCGAACTCGAAGCGTCCCTCGGAGAGATGGTCGAGCATGGCGACCTTCTCGGCGACCTTCACCGGATGGTTGACCGGGGCGAGCGGGTTGAAGATCCCGGAGCCGAGGTGGATGCGCTCGGTGGCGTGCGCGAGGTAGCCGAGGAAGACGTCGTTGGCGGAGAGATGGGAGTACTCCTCCAGGAAGTGGTGCTCGGAGGCCCACGCGTACTTGAATCCGCACCGGTCCGCCTCGATGACGTACTCGGTCTCCTCCATCAGCGCCTTGTGCTCGGCGAGCGGGTCGGTCTCGGCGCGTCTGCCCACGTATCCCTGTACGAAGATCCCGAATTCCAAGGGGGTTCACCGCCCTACGACAGTTTCTGACACTACGTCAGATAAGCGCTTCCGACTGTTCCACCCACCCCTGGGAGCGTCAATAGCTGATGGCACGTCAGACGACACTCACCCCCGCCAGCCACCCCCCGTCGATCACGAACGGCTGCCCGGTGATGTACGACGAGTCCTCGCAGCTGAGGAACAGGGCGAGGCGCGCCACCTCCTCCGCCCTCCCCATCCGCCCCAGCGGCACGAGCCGGCGATAGAAGCCCTCGATCGCCCGCGCCGCCTCCTCCCCGCCCGCTCCCCCTGCCGCCGCCGGACGGGACATCGGCGTGTCCACGGCCCCCGGGCACACGGCGTTGACCCGTATCCCCCGCCGGGCCAGCTCCAGCGCGGCCACCCGCGTGAGCCCGAGGATCGCGTGCTTGCTGGCGGCGTACGCGCCCACCGCCGCCATCCCGGTCAGCCCGGTGTACGACGCCGTGTTGACGATCGTCCCGCCCTGCGCCATCTCCCGGCCGACGGTCCTGATCCCCAGGAAGCAGCCGACCTGGTTCACCCGGACGACCTCCATGAACTCGTCCAGGGGGGTGTCGAGGAGGGAGTTGAAGCGCAGGATGCCGGCGTTGTTGACCAGCCCGTCGATACGCCCGTACGTCTCCCGGACGACGGCGAGGGCCGCCTGCCAGTCGTCCTCGCGGCCCACGTCGAGATGGACGTACCGCGCCCCGATCTCCTTGGCCACCGCCTCCCCCGGCTCGTCCAGCACATCGGCGACGACGACCCGCGCCCCCTCCTGCGCGAACAGCCGCGCCTCCTGCTCGCCCTGCCCGCGTGCCGCGCCCGTGACGAGCACGACCCGTCCGTCCAGCTTGCCCATGTGGTCACTCCTCGGTGAGCAGGGGACCGACCTCGGCCCCGAACGCGGCGATCTGATCGACGGCTTCGGCCCGGCTGCGGCTTCTGAACCGCACCTGGATCTGGTCCACCCCCATCGCGCGGTACGCCCGCAGCGACTCGGCGAGCTCGTGCGGGCCGCCGGTGAGGGTGCGGCGGCCGACGTGCCAGGCGGGGATGCCGACGTACAGGGGCTCGGTGATGGCGCCGATGGTGAAGGGGCCGTCGAGCTTCTCGCGTCGCCGCAGGTCGCGGATCCGCCCGAGCTGCGCGGGGAGCCGGTCCCGCGGATCCCCCTGCGGAAGCCAGCCGTCACCCTTCAGCGCGGCCCGGCGTACGGCGGCCGGTGAGGAGCCGCCCACCCACAGCGGTACGCGCGGCTGGGCGGGCCGGGGGCGCTGGCCGAGCCCGGCGAAGTCGTACAGCTTGCCGTGGTGCTCGGGGTACTCCTCGGGTCCGAGCGCGGCCCGCAGGGCGTCCACGCACTCGTCCAGCACGGCCCCGCGCCGCCGGAAATCCACCCCGAGCGCCTCGAACTCCTCCGCCACGTGCCCGGCCCCCACCCCCAGGATCAGCCGGCCGCCGCTGAGGTGGTCGAGGGTGGCGTACTGCTTGGCGCTGAGCAGCGGGTGGCGCAGCCCGACGACGGCGACATGGCTCAGGAGCCGTACGCGGTCGGTGGCGGCGGCGAGGAACGCGAGGGTGGCGACCGGGTCGTACCAGACCGTGCTCATCGCGGCGGAGAGGCGGTGCGGGACGGCGATGTGGTCGCAGCAGGCGATGTACTCGAAGCCCGCCCGGTCGGCGGCGCGGGCGATCTCGCGCAGGTCCTCCGGGCCGGCGTCGGCCTCCCAGGTCTCGGCGTAGAGGGTGCTCTGCGACTGGACGGGGAGCTGGATGCCGTAACGCAGACCGCTCACCGCGCGCCGCCCGGCCAGAGACCCTCGGGGGTGAGGCCGAGCAGGTCGATGGCGTTGCGGCGGACGATCCGTTCGACCGTGGCCGGGTCCAGGTGGCCCATCTGCGCCTCGCCGACCTCGCGGGACTTGGGCCAGGTGGAGTCGGAGTGGGGGTAGTCGGTCTCGTAGAGGACGTTGCCGGCGCCGATGGCGTCGAGGTTGCGGAGCCCGAAGGCGTCGTCGAAGAAGCAGCCGTGGACGTGCTCGGCGAACAGCTCGGACGGCGGCCGGTGCACCTTGTCGGCGACGCCGCCCCAGCCGCGGTTCTCCTCCCACACGGTGTCGGCGCGCTCCAGGATGTACGGGATCCACCCGATCTGCCCTTCGGCGTACATGACCTTCAGGCGCGGGAACCGTTCGAACTTGCCGCTCATCAGCCAGTCGACCAGGGAGAAGCAGCAGTTGGCGAAGGTGATCGTGGAGCCGACGGCGGGCGGGGCGTCGGCGGAGGTGGAGGGCATCCGGCTGCTGGAGCCGATGTGCATGGCGATGACGGTGCCGGTCTCGTCGCAGGCGGCGAGGAAGGGGTCCCAGTCGTCGGTGTGGACGGAGGGGAGGCCGAGATGCGGGGGTATCTCGGAGAAGGCGACGGCGCGGACGCCGCGTTCGGCGTTGCGCCGTACTTCCCGCGCCGCCAGCTCGGCGTCCCAGAGGGGGATGAGGGTGAGGGGTATGAGCCGCCCCTGGGCCTGCGGACCGCACCACTCCTCCACCATCCAGTCGTTGTAGGCGCGCACGCAGAGCAGGGCGAGCTCCCGGTCGGCGGCCTCGGTGAAGGTCTGCCCGCAGAAGCGGGGGAAGGTGGGGAAGCACAGGGCGGACTGGACGTGGTTGACGTCCATGTCGGCGAGGCGGGCGGGGACGTCGTAGGAGCCCGGGCGCATCTGCTCGTAGGTGATCACCTCCAGCCTGATCTCGTCCCGGTCGCAGCCGACGGCGGTGTCGAGGCGGGTGAGCGGCCGGTGCAGGTCCTCGTAGACCCACCAGTCGCCGAGCGGGGCGTCCGGGTCGCTGCCGGGGGTTCCCATGACGGGCTTGAAGCGTCCGCCGAGGAAGGTCATCTCCTTGAGCGGGGCGCGGACGATGCGGGGGCCGGTGTCGAGGTACTTCTTCGGGAGGCGGTCCTGCCAGACGTCGGGGGGTTCGACGGTGTGGTCGTCGACCGAGATGATCAGGGGGAACGCCGTGTCGGTGGTCTCCATGCCGGTCACCGTAGCGCCGATCTGACGGAGCGTCAGCTATTCGAGGAGTGACGTGATGTGTGCGGATGTGCGCGAGGACGGTGTGGACCCTGTGTGGACCTGGCCCCCCGTCCTGTGATCGGCGTCTCGCACGGCTGACGCATCTGCCGTGAACAAGGCAAACTGGCTTGGTTGCTCAGGACGCATAGGGGGACGGCTGCATGGACGGTGTACCGCGAGTGCCGGAGCAGCGGCGGGGGTCCGGCTCCTCGGCGGAGACCGCGGCGCTGCGCTTCAGTGTGCTCGGCCCGGTGCGCGCATGGCGCGACGACGTGCCCCTCGCCACCGGCAGCCCTCAGCAACGCGCCCTGCTCGCCGCCCTGCTGCTGCGCGAGGGCCGTACGGCCACGGCGGCCGAGCTGATCGACGCCCTGTGGGGCGATGAGCCGCCGTCGCAGGCACTGGCGGCGGTCCGGACGTACGCCTCCCGGCTGCGGAAGGTGCTCGACCCGGGGGTGCTGGTCAGCGAGTCCGGCGGCTACGCGGTGCGCGGGCTGGGCGAGGACGCGCTGGACCTGGCGAGGGCCCAGGATCTGGCGACGGAGGCGGAGAAGGCGAGGTCGGCCGGGGACCTGTGCCACGCGCGGGAGGTGCTGCGGCGGGCGCTGGCGCTGTGGGACGGCGAGACGCTGGCCGGCGTGCCGGGCCCGTACGCGGAGGCGCAGCGCGTCAGGCTCGAGGAATGGCGCCTGCAACTGCTGGAGTCCCGCCTGGACATGGACCTGGAGCAGGGCTGCCACGCGGAGGCGGTGTCGGAGCTGACGGCCCTGACGGCGGCCCACCCGCTCCGTGAACGCCTGCGCGAACTGCTGATGCTGGCGCTGTACCGCAGTGGCCGCCAGGCGGAGGCGCTGGCGGTGTACGCGGACACGCGGCGCCTGCTGGCGGAGGAGCTGGGCGTGGATCCGCGCCCGGAGCTGCGGGAACTCCAGCAGCGGGTGCTGCGCGCGGACCCGGCGCTGGCGGAGCCCTCCGCCCCGGCGGCGGAACCGTCGACCACGCGGGTACGCCCGGCACAACTCCCCGCTTCCGTCCCCGACTTCACGGGGCGGGCCTCCTTCGTCCGCGAACTCGGCGAGATCCTCGCGTCGGCGGAGGGCCGGGTGATGGCGGTGTCGGCGCTGGCGGGTATCGGCGGCGTGGGCAAGACGACGTTGGCGGTGCACGTGGCGCACCAGGCCCGCTCGGCCTTCCCCGACGGCCAGCTGTACGTGGACCTGCAGGGCGCCGGCGCGAGGGCGGCGGAACCGGAGACGGTCCTGGGCTCCTTCCTGAGGGCCCTCGGCACGGCGGACTCGGCGATCCCGGACACGCTGGAGGAACGGGCGGCCCTGTACCGCTCGGTCCTGGACGGCCGCAGGGTGCTGGTCCTGCTGGACAACGCGCGGGACGCGGCGCAGGTGCGCCCGCTGCTGCCGGGCACGGAGGGCTGCGCGGCGCTGGTGACGTCCCGGGTCCGGATGGTCGACCTGGCGGGCGCGCACTTGGTCGACCTGGACGTGATGTCCCCGGAGGAGGCCCTTGCGCTCTTCACGAAGATCGTGGGCGAGGAACGGGTGGCGTCGGAACGGGAGGCGGCGCTGGACGTGGTCGCGGCGTGCGGCTTCCTCCCGCTGGCGATCCGTATCGCGGCGTCCCGCCTGGCGGCACGCCGCACCTGGACGGTCTCGGTCCTGGCGGCGAAGCTGGCCGACGAACGCCGCCGCCTGGACGAACTCCAGGCGGGCGACCTCGCGGTGAAGGCCACCTTCGAACTGGGTTACGGCCAGCTGGAACCCGCCCAGGCCCGAGCCTTCCGCCTCCTGGGCCTGGCCGACGGCCCGGACATCTCCCTGGCGGCAGCGGCAGCGGTCCTCGACCTCCCGCCGGAGGACACGGAGGACCTGCTGGAATCCCTGGTCGACACGTCCCTGCTGGAATCAGCGGCCCCGGGCCGCTACCGCTTCCACGACCTGGTCCGCCTCTACGCGCGTGCGTGCGCGGAGAGGGACGAGTGGCCGCCCAGCGAGCGTGAGGCGGCGATGTCGAGGTTGCTGGACTTCTATCTGGCGACCGCGGCGGGGGTCTACGCGATCGAGCGGCCGGGGGATCGGCTGGTGGACCACTTGGCGGTACCCGAGCACCCCGGTCTGGGCTTCACCGACCGCGACAGCGCACGCGACTGGTTGTACACCGAGGCCAACTGCCTCCTGGCCCACGCCCGTCAGTCCGTGAGCAGCCAGGACACACTGCGCAAGGCCATCGACCTTCTGTGGGCCGCTCTCGACATCTCGGAGTCGGGGGCGAACCCCAGGGAGTACGAGGCGACGGCGGGGGCGCTGCTGGAGGCGGCCCAGCGCTTCGGTGTGCCCCAGGTCGAGGCGCGGGCACTGATGACCTTGGCGCACGCACACCTGGACGGTGGCCGGTTCGACATGGCTGATCGAGAAGCCGAGCAAGTCATTCGGCTGGCCCACGAAGCCGTTGACATCCTGCCCGTGTGCTGGGCCCACAACGCCAGAGGCGTCATCGCGCTGTATCAGAGCCGCAACGCGGACGGTGAGGCCCACCTCTCCCAAGCCATCGAGCACTTCCGGGCGTTGGGCGACCGCCCGGGCGAGGCCAGCGCCCTGTGCAACCTCTCGCGGATCCACCTGGCCACCGGACGCACCCAGAGCGCCGTGGCACTCGCACAGGAGGGCATCGCCATCTACGACGCGATGGGCAACTCCATGCGCGGTGCCAACGGTCGGTACGCGCTGGGCATGGCTCTCACCCAGAGCGGCGGTCTCGACGAGGCGGCCGAACGGCTCATGGAGGCCCTGGGCGTCTTCCGGGAGAGCCGGCAACGGCTCTGGGAGGGCATGACGCTGTTCCGCCTCGCCGAGGTCGACATCGCCGCCCGGCGCTTCGGGCAGGCCGCCAGCAACGCGGAAATGGCGCTGACCGTCCTGCGGGGCATCGGTGGCGAGTGGCGGCGAGGGAACGTCCTGACCGTTCTCGGGCACGCCCTCACCGGCATCGGGCAGATCGGCCGCGCACAGGTGTGCTGGCAGGACGCCCTGGAGATCTACGAGGAGTTGGGCTCACCCGAGGCCTCCACCGTGCGGGAACTGCTCAACCCTGTCACCGCGGCCTGACAACTCGCCACGCCGTTCATCATTCGTTTATCGCCCCCCGCCATTCTCTTCTCAGTCGATCCGTCGCGTCGGGGGGCAGACGGGTCGCCGCGAGAGGCCGTGAGCCTGCGAACTAGGGTTTGAGCGGCCGAACGGCCCGTCCGGTCATCCTCGGGGGAGTGACCGGGCGGGCCCCGCCAACTACGTCCGAGCCGAGATCACTTCGAGCGGAGAGCACACCATGAGCGACGAGCAGACCGTCAAGCCCGAGGACATCCACGCCACGTCGGAGCCGGCCAACACCGAGTCCGCGGCCCCGAAGAAGGCCGAGGGTGAGGCGACGACGCAGGGCGACATCCACGCGACCGACGAGCCCCTGGAGACCAAGGACATCCACGCCACGTCGGAGCCCTTCAAGCCGACCAAGTAGGCCCACACCTCACGGGGACCGACCGCGGCGGCGCGGAGGGGGAGCCGCCGCGGTCGAGGCGTGTGGAGAAGCGGGCGGCCCGACGGTCACTGATCAGCGCTGGGCGCGCTCTCACGCTTCCGCAGTTCGCCCTTCAGCACCTTCCCGCTCGCGTTTCTCGGCAGCTCGCCCACGAACTCCACCGACCTCGGGACCTTGTAGTTCGCCATTTCCCGGCGGGACCAGGCGATCACGTCGTCGGGGGTCAGTGCCGCGCCCGCGCGTCTGACCACGTACGCCCTTCCCACCTCGCCCAGGCGGGGGTCCGGGACGCCGATCACCGCTGCGTCCGTGATGTCCGGGTGGCGGCGGAGCAGTCGCTCTGTCTCCGCCGGGTACGCGTTGAAGCCGCCGACGATGTACATGTCCTTCAGGCGGTCCGTGATGCGCAGGTTGCCGGTGGGGTCCAGTACGCCTACGTCGCCCGTGCGGAGCCAGCCGTCGTCAGTCATGGCCTCCCGCGTGGCCGGCTCGTCGTCGTAGTAGCCCCGCATGACGTTGAAGCCGCGGACCTGGATCTCGCCCTTCACCCCGGGGCCGACCGGGGAGCCGCTCGGGGCCACCACCCGGACCTCCGTGCCGGGGATCGCGCGGCCCGAGGTCGTTGCGATCACCGTGTCCTCGTCCTCCCGGCGGCACATGGTGACGATGCCGGTCGCCTCCGAGAGGCCGTACGCGGTCAGGACCGTTTCCATGCCCAGGTCCCGCCGCAGGCGTCCCACCAGGCCGTCCGGGATCACCGCCGCGCCCGTCACCGTCATGCGGAGGGAGGTCAGGTCGTAGGACGTTCTCTCCGGGTGGTTCACGAGAGATTCGAGGAGGGTCGGAGGGCCCGGGAGGACCGTCACTCGCTCCGTCGCGATGTGCGCCAGGGTCGCCGTCGCGTCGAAGACCGGCTGGGGAATCATCGTCGCGCCCCGCATCAGGCAGGCCAGCACGCCCGCCTTGTAGCCGAACGTGTGGAAGAAGGGGTTCGCGAGCAAATAGCGGTCGCCGCCGCGCAGGCCCGCCAGGGTCGCCCAGGTCTGGAACGCCCGCAGGGTCTGGCCGTGGGTGATCAGCACGCCCCTCGGGCGGCCCGTCGTCCCCGACGTGTACATCAGGTCCGACAGGGACCCTTCGCCCAGCGTCGACGCCCGCGCCCGGACCTCCGCCTCCCCCTCCCCGCTCGCCAGAAAGTCCGTCCAGGTCACGAACTCCTCCGGGGCGTCCTCCGACAGGACCACCACCCGCTGCAAGGCCGGCAGGCCCCCGCCCCCCGCCTCCCCCGCCAGCGCCCGCCGCAACGACGCCACGTACGACGTCCCCAGGAACGTTCCCGTCACGAACAGCAGCCTCGCCCCGCTCCTGCGCAGGACGTCCACCGCCTCCGTGCCCTTGAAGCGGGTGTTCAGCGGGACCAGGACCGCGCCCGCCGACACCGCGCCCAGGGCCGCGACGATCCAGTCCAGGGAGTTGGGCGCCCAGATCGCCACGCGGTCGCCGGGCCGTACCCCGCCGTTCGCCATGCACGCCGCCGCCGCGCGGTCCACTCGCGCGCCCAGTTCGGCGTACGAGATGCGGGTACGGCCGTCCACGACCGCCTCCGTGTCCGCGTACCGCTCCGCCGCCGAGCGGACCAACTCCGGAATCGAGCGCACGGTCATGTCGTCCACGGCGTCCGCCTCCATCACCACTACCGGGTAGCTGACTCTCCGTCAGATTAGCTGTAATCTGACGGGCCGTCAGCCACCGCCGGACAGCGAGGGAGACCCATGCCCGGACTCAAGAACGCCACCGCCCTCGTCGGCATAGGCCAGACCCCCTTCGCCAAGCACCTCCCCGACGACGAACGCACCCTCGCCTGCCGTGCCGTGCTCGCCGCGCTCGACGACGCCGGGATCGCGCCCGGAGAGGTCGACGCGCTCGCCTCGTACACCATGGAGGAGACCGACGAGGTGGAGCTGGCCAAGGCGGTCGGGTTCGGGGATCTCACCTACTTCGCCAAGGTCGGCTACGGCGGCGGCGGTTCCTGCGCCACCGTCGCCCTGCTCGCCACCGCCATCGCCTCCGGCCAGGCCACCGTGGGCGTCGCCTGGCGGTCACGCAAGCGCGGGTCCGGACCCCGGCCGTGGACCAGCACCACCGCCCAACTGCCCACGCCGGCCCAGTGGACCCGGCCCTTCGGGCTGCTGCGGCCCGTCGACGAGATCGGGCTCCTCGCCCGGCGCTATCTGCACGAGTACGGCGCCACCCGCGACCACCTCTTCAACGTCGCCCTCGCCTGCCGCAACCGCGCCAACCAGAACCCCGCCGCGATCATGTACGACCGCCCGCTGACCCGCGAGATGTACATGACCTCCCGCTGGATCAGCGAGCCGCTCTGCCTCTACGACAACTGTCTGGAGACCGATGGCGCGTTGGCCTGCGTGGTCGTCTCGCGCGAGCGGGCCCGTGACTGCCGGCGTCCGCCCGTCTACGTGCACTCCGCCGCCCAGGGGCTCCCCGCCCAGCACCACGGCATGGTCAACTACTGGAACGACGACCCCCTCACCGGGCCCGCCTGGACCGCCGCCCGGCATCTGTGGAAGCACGCCGACTTCACTCCCCAGGACGTCGACGTCGCCCAGATCTACGACGCGTTCACCCCGCTCGTGCTGCTCTCCCTCGAGGGGTACGGCTTCTGCGGGCGCGGTGAGGGCGGGGCCTTCACCGAGGGCGGGGCGCTGGAGACCGGCGGACGTCTGCCGATCAACACCGGCGGGGGCGGGCTCAGCGAGGCGTACGTCCACGGCTTCAACCTCATCACCGAGGGCGTCAAGCAGCTCCGCGGCACCAGCACAGCCCAGGTGCCGGGGGCCGCGACCTGTCTCGTCACCGCCGGCGAGGGCGTCCCCACCTCCGCCCTGCTGCTCACCACCTGAGGAGCCCGCCATGCCGCACCACGCCCTCGAACCCGTCACCGACCCCGACGGCGCCCCCTTCTGGCAGTACGCCGCCCGGGGCGAACTCCGCGTCCAGGCCTGCGCCGACTGCGGCGAGCTGCGCTTTCCGCCCCGGCCCTGCTGCCCGCACTGCCAGTCCTTCGGGCACGAGTGGCGGCTGATGTCGGGACGGGGACGCGTCTGGTCGTACGTCGTGCCGCATCCGCCCCTCCTACCCGGCTACGCGGAGCTGGCGCCCTACAACGTGGTGCTCGTCGAGCTCGCCGAGGCGCCCCGCATACGGATGGTGGGGAACGTCGTCACCCGGCCCGGCGCCGCCATCGGCTCCCTGCCCCTGCGGCAACTCCGGATCGGCGCCCGCGTGCAGGCCGTCTTCCACGACGGCATGCCCCAGTGGGTCCTGGAGCAGCGCGCGTGAACCGGCACCCGTCACTCCTCGTCGAGCGCGACACCGCGACCGGCGTCGCCCTCGTCACCCTCGACCGGCCGTCCCGCCTCAACGCCATCGACCTCGCGCTCGCGCACGAACTCGCCGCGCTCTGGCGCTCGTTCCGCGACGACGACTCCGTGCGCGCCATCACGCTCACCGGCACCGGCAGCCGCGCCTTCTGCACCGGCATCGACCGCGACGACACCCACGTCCCACAGCCCAACTCCCCCTACTCCCAGGACGATCCGCTCCTCACCATCGGGCCCAAGGCGAACGACCTGTGGAAGCCCGTCGTCGTCGCCGTGGAGGGGATGGCCTGTGGCGGGGCCTTCTATCTGCTCGGGGAGGCCGAGTTCGTCGTCGCCGGGTCGTCCGCGACCTTCTTCGATCCGCACACCACCTACGGCATGGTCAGCGCGTACGAGTCCGCGCTGATGGCGCAGCGGATGCCGTACGGGGAGGTCGCGCGGATGGTGTTGATGGGGGCGGCGGAGCGGATGTCGGCGCGGCGGGCGCACGAGGTCGGGCTGGTGTCGGAAGTGACCGAGGACGGTGGTGCCGTGGCAGCCGCACTCGAGCGGGCGGCCGTCATCGCCCGGTGTCCGACCGAGGCCGTGCAGGGGACCGTGCGGGCCCTGTGGGCGGCCCACCAGACCGCACGGTCCCACGCGTTCGCGCTCGCGCCGCATCTCGTCGCGCTCGGCAATCTGCCCGGCGAACAGCAAGCGGAGCTGTTCGCCGGGCGGGAGCGGAAGCGGAGTGCGTATCGGACGCGGTGAGGTCGAGCGGTGAGGTCGGCGAGCCGCCGGGGCCGTCGGCGTGACGTCAGCGGGCCGCCGGGGCCGTCGGTGTGAGGTCGCAGCGGGTGACCAGGGCCGCGCTCCTGGCGGCCACGCCCACGTCCACCTGCACGGTGGCCGTGTCGGCGCCGGGTACCTCGACCTGCTCGGTGCGGGAGGAGATCAGGCTGCCCTCGCTGTCCTGGAAGCGGACGCTCACCGTGAAGGTGCCGGCGACGGCGTTGGGGTTGGTGACCTCGACCGTGGCGTACGGGACGGTCTTCGAGGCGCAGCTCACCAGCTCCACGGTCGCGTCCTGGAGCGAGGACGAGCTTCCGGAGCCCGATCCCGAGCCGCCGCTGCCGTTCTGGTCGTAGTCGTAGTCGCTGTCGTAGTCGTCGTCGTCCCGGTGTGATCCGCCGCCGGACGTCGACGAGTCGTGGTTCTGCGAGGAGCTGCTGCATCCGCCGCCCCCGCCGCCGTCGCCGCTGCCGCCGCCGGTGCGGCCGGTCGAGAAACCGGTGAGGGTGAGGACGACGAGTGCGGACACCGCTGTGAGTTTGAGTGTGTTCCCCCGAGGCTTCATGGCCGTCAGCGTAGCGAGGGGCGTGTCACGAGCATGTCACCGCCTGGCGACCGTCGCGTACCCGGCGTAGCGTCGGCCGTGGGCAGCGGTGAACGGCCGCTCCCCCGCAGCGACGGCCGCCGTCCGACACCCTTCCGTGCAACCGGCACGACGGCCGTCCCGCAGCACCCGCGCCGGGGGGACCGTCCCGCAAGCGCGGCGGTAGCGCTCACGTCGTCCGCGCCGTCCCCGTCCCCTTCTCCGCGTCCAGCGCGTACACGCACCGGTCCTTGCTGCAGGCGTAGACGACGCCGTCCCGGACGACCGGGGAGCCGGTGATCTCGCCGCCGGTGGCGAGCTTCCAGCGCAGGCGGCCGTCGTCGGCCTTGAGGGTGTAGAGCAGGTGGTCGGTGGAGCCGAAGTGGATCCGGCCCTCGGCGACCGCGGGGGCGCCGACGATCTCGCCGCCCGCCTGGAAGCGCCACTTGGGCGTGCCGGTGACCGCGTCCAGGGTGTAGAGGCCCTTGCCGCTGCCGACGTGGACGTGTCCCGCGGCGACCAGGACGGGCTCGACGGAGGCGCGCGACTCGGTGGCGATGCGCCAGCGGTCGCGGCCGTCGGTGGCGTCGAGGGCGTAGACGGTGCCGAGGTAGTCGGCGAGGTAGACGCCGCCGCCGGTCACCGCCGGGCCGGGGACGAAGGTGGGCGGGCACAGGAAGACCGCGGGGGCCTCGAAGTGCCAGCGGACGTGGCCGCCGGTGACGTCGAGGGCGAGGACACGGGTGCCGGCGGAGACGTAGACGTAGCCGTCGGGGGCCTGGGTGACGTGCACGGGGACGCCGCCGCAGGAGGCCGCGTCGCCGATGGGGTACGACCAGCGCTCGTCGCCGGTACGGGCGTCGAGGGCGCGCAGCCGGGCGTCCTGCCAGACGTAGACGGTGCCGTCGTGGAGGACGGGTCCGGCCTCGGGGGACTCGAAGTCGGTCTGGCAGCCGGTGACCTCCCACAGCTTCTGCCCGGTGGACGCCTCCCAGCCCTGGACGCCGCCGCCGCGGGTGCCGGTGACGACGGTGCCGCGGTCGGCCTTGAGCGAGTACACCCAGGCGTCGGTGGACAGCCGCCACAGGTCGCCGCCCTCGCGGGCGTCGAGGGCGAACAGGGTGGGGCCGTCGGAGGCGTGGATGCGGCCGTCGGCGACGGCCATGGACCAGGCGACGTCACGGGTCTTGAAGCGGCGCCGGCCGGTGGCCACGTCGAGGGCGTGCACCTCGAAGGAGGTGACGTAGACGAGGTCGCCGTCGACGGCAGGGGTGCCCCAGACGTCGTTGGACATACGGAACCGCCACGGCCGCCAGCCGGTCGGCTGCTCCGGCGGAGCGGTGGCGGGCGCGGGCGCGGGTACGGCGGCCACGGCCGGGTCGGCGCCGTTGACGCCGGGGCGGGGCTTGGACCAGGAGGCGGCGAGGGCGGCCTCCGGTGGGGGCGGCTTGACGGCGGCGGCGCGCATGTCGGCGACGCGCGGGCCGGGGCCGATGGGGACCGCCGCGCCGGCCAGCCGGACGGGGCCGGTGTCGGGGGCGCCGCCCTGGGCACCCACCGGCGCGGGTACGGGCGGGGGCGGCGGGATCACGGGGTCGTGCGGCGGCGGGGGCGGCACGTGCGGGCGGGCGCTGCCGCCGCTGCGGCCGGTTCCGGGGTGGGCGGGCTTGGCGGCGGGGCGGCCGTTGCGACGGGCCTCGATCAGGCTGACCGCGCGCTCGGGCAGCCAGGCGGATGCGGTGCCGCTGTCGTCGGAGCCGGAGCCGAACAGGTGGGGGGCGAGCTGGGCCTGGAGGTCGGCGGGGCTGGGCCGGGCCGAGGCCTCCATCTGCATGCAGGACTCGATCAGCGGGCGCAGCTCCTCCGGCAGTCCGTCCAGGTCCGGGCCCTCGCGCAGCAGCATGAACACCGTCTCGACCGGGTTGGCGCCGTGGAAGGGGGCGTGCCCGGTGGCGGCGAAGACGAGGGTGGAGCCGAGGGAGAAGACGTCGCTGGCGCCGGTGACGCTGCGGGAGTCCTTGGCCTGCTCGGGCGACATGTAGGCGGGCGTGCCGACCGCGACGTTCGTCATCGTCAAACGAGTGTTCGAGACGCCGGACGCGATGCCGAAGTCGATCACCCGGGGGCCGTCCTCGACGACCAGGACGTTGGACGGCTTGAGGTCGCGGTGGACGAGTCCGGCGCCGTGGATGGACTGCAGCGCCTCGGCGACCCCGGCCGCGAGCCAGCGCACCGCCTGGGCCGGGAGCGGCCCGCACTCGTTCACTATCTCCTCGAGGGAGGGCGCGGGGACGTACGCGGTGGCCAGCCACGGCACGGCGGCGCGCGGATCGGCGTCCACGACGGCCGCGGTGTAGAAACCGGAGACCGCGCGGGCCGCCTCGACCTCGCGCGTGAAGCGGACGCGGAACAGCTGGTCCTCGGCCAGTTCGGTACGGACGGTCTTGATCGCCACGCGCCGGCCGGACGCCGAGCGCGCGAGATAGACCAGCCCCATGCCGCCGGCTCCCAGCCGTCCCAGCACCTCGAACGGCCCGATACGCCGCGGATCGTGCTGCGTCAGCTGATCCACCACTTGCCTGCCACCTCCCCGTACGAGTCGCGCCACCACGTGTGCCCGCGACCGAAGTGCAGCGTCTCACCACCGCACCGCCGTGGCGGCACGCACCCCGATTCTTCCTGGCCGGGGCCCTCGTTGCGAACCCACCGACAATCGGGGTGTCCATGGACAAATACGACATCTCACCCGGCTCGGCGGTGCCGCGGCGCGCGGCTCAGCGGCGCAGCAGTGCGAAGGACGCCCCCTGATTGTCCGTGACGACGGCCGCCGTGCCGTAGGACGTCTCGAAGGGCGGGACCTGGACCCGGCCGCCGAGCCGGACGACCTCCTCCATGGCCGCCGCGGGGTCCTCGACCGCGAAGTGGACCAGGAAGTGGGGCGGCATCTCGGCGGGGAAGACGTCGGAGACCGGGGCGCGGCCGAAGTCGGGCCGGGCGCCCGGACCGAACAGGGCCTCGTGGAAGAGGTCGCCGTAGAAGGTGTTGGCGGCCTCGGTGTCGCGCGTGTACAGCTGCACCCAGGCGAAGGTGCCCGCCTCGTGCCGGCGGCCGAACCCGGGGTGGCTCCCGGGCTGCCACAGGGCGAAGACGGCTCCCTCGACATCGGTGACGAGCGCGTGGACGCCCAGCTCGCCGAGGGGCAGCGGCGCGGAGACGATCCGCCCGCCCGCCGCGCGGATCCGCCGGCACAGGTCCTCGGCGTCCGGGGTGGCGAAGGACACCGTCCACACCGTGGGGAGCCGGCCGTCCGCCTTGTGCGCGAGGGAGGCGACGGGCGCACCGTCCTTCAGCGCCCGCACCCCGCCCATGGGCAGGTCGGGCTGGTCCTGGAAGGTCCACCCGAAGAGCTCCCCGTAGAACCGCTTCCCCGCCTCGACGTCGGGCAGCTGCGCGTCCACCCAGCACGGGGTGCCCTCTGTGTACTCCGATGCCCTGTTTTCGGCCATGCCGCCAAACTAACCGCGCCGCCCGCACCCCGCAGACCAGGCACACCAGCCTCCGAGAAACCGCACACCCCATTTGCAGTCGGCCGAATCGCGCTCCGATCACCCCTCGGTAAGCTGACGACATGACAGGACAAGTGCGTACCGTCGACGGCCGCGTGGCCGGTCGGCGTGGGCAGGCGACCCGGCAGAAGCTGCTCGACTGCCTCAGCGAGATGCTCAGCTCCTCCCCCTACCGGGACGTCAAAGTCATCGATGTCGCCCGGAAGGCGGGCACTTCGCCCGCCACCTTCTACCAGTACTTCCCGGACGTCGAGGGCGCGGTCCTGGAGATCGCGGAGCAAATGGCCACCGAGGGCGCCGGGTTGACCGAGCTCGTGGCGGGCCGCTCCTGGGTCGGCAAGGCCGGCTGGCAGACCGCGCAGGAACTCGTCGACGGATTCCTGGACTTCTGGCGGAAGAACGACGCCATTCTGCGCGTCGTCGACCTCGGGGCGGCCGAGGGCGACAAGCGCTTCTACAAGATCCGGATGAAGATCCTCAACTCGGTGAACAACTCCCTCGCGGACGCCGTCGCGGAGTTGCAGTCCAAGGGCCGGGTCGACAAGGACGTGAACCCGGCGGCGATCGCCGGTTCGCTGGTCGCCATGCTCGCGGCGGTCGCCTCGCACCAGAAGGGCTTCTCCTCCTGGGGCGTGAAGCAGGCCGAACTCAAGCCCAATCTGGCGCTGTTGGTGTATCTGGGCGTCACCGGCAAGAAGCCGACGAAGTAGGCGATGCCCGGCGCAGTACCCTTTCTCTTACCTACCAAGTCCTGTCTGGCAGGCGGTGGTCCACTCCGGTGGGCCACCGCCTGTCGCGCTGTGCGGCACCGTGTGTTACGGGCGCATACGCGTGTCCCGCATGTCATGCGGGCAGGGGCCGGTCCTTCACCACGTGCTTCATCACCAGCGTCGACGTCAGCCGCTGCACCCCCGGCAGGGTGGCCAGGCGCTCGTCGTACAGCCGCTGGTAGGCGGCGAGGTCGGCGGCGACCACCCGCAGCAGATAGTCGGGCTCCCCGAATAGCCGCTGCGCCTCCAGCACCTCCTCCACCTCGCTCACCGCCCGCTCGAACTGCGCGACCGTCTCCCGGTCCTCCTGCCGCATGGAGACGAACACCAGCGCCTCGAAGGTGAGCCCCACCGCCGCCGGGTCCACCACCGCCCGGTACCCGCTGATCGCCCCCGACCGCTCCAGCTCGCGCAGCCGCCGATGGCAGGGCGAGACGCTCAACCGCACCCGCGCGGCCAGCTCGGTCACGGTCAGCCGCCCGTCCTGCTGCAGCTCGGCAAGAATCTTCCGGTCCATGTCGTCCATGAGCAAAATCCTGCCCCAGAACACGAGCCTACGGAGAAACTTCGGGAACACATTCGACCGGTTCCGGCCTAATCTCGCCGGCATGGACTCCGCGACCCTGCTCTCCTTCCTCGCCCTCGACCTGATGCTCGTCTGCGTACCGGGCGCCGACTGGGCGTACGCGATCTCGGCGGGGCTGCGCGGACGCTCGGTGGGCGCGGCGGTCGGCGGCCTGGTCACCGGGTACGCGCTGCACACGGTGCTGGCCGCGGCGGGGCTCGCGGTCCTGGTCGCCGGTTCGCCGGCGCTGCTGACCGTGTTGACGGTGGCGGGGTCGGCGTATCTGGTGTGGCTGGGCTGGAGCGTGCTGCGCCGGCCCGGCACTCCGGGCGCGGACGGCACGGCCGCCGGGGAGAGCGGCGTCAGGGCCTTCCGGCGCGGTGCGGTGATCAGTGGCCTGAACCCCAAGGGACTGCTGCTCTACCTCTCCGTCCTGCCCCAGTTCCTGGTCACCGGCGACGGGGCCCGGCTGCCGGTGCCGGTGCAGACGGCCGCCCTGGGTGCGCTGCACATGGCGTGCTGCGCCGCCGTCTACCTGTCCGTGGGCCTGGCCGCCCGCGCGGTGCTCGGAGCCCGGCCGACGGCGGCACGGGCCGTCGTCCGCACGTCGGGGGCCGCCATGCTCGGAATCGGCGCGTTCCTCCTGGTGCAGCGGCTGGCCATGCTGTAGCCGTCATGTCCGTCGCGGCGGCCGTCATCTGCGGTGGAGCCGGAACAACCGGATCTCCCGCGCCACCCTGGCCTGGTACGTCGCGTACGGCGGCCAGAAGTCCAGCACCGCCTTCCAGGCCGCCGCCCGCTCCTCCCCCTCCAGCAGCCGGGCCGTGACGGGGACGTCCTCGCCCCGCCGGCTGATCACGGCGTCCGGGTGGGCGAGCAGGTTGTACGTCCACGCCGGGTGACCGGTGCGGCCGAAGTTGGAGCCGACGAGGACCCAGCTCCGCCCGCCGTCCTCCGGCATGCACGCCAGCGGGGTGCGTCGAGGCCGTCCGCTCCGCGCGCCGGTCGAGGTCAGCACGACGCTCGGCAGGAGCAGCGCGCTGAGCATCACCTTGCCGCCGGTGAGGCGGTGGACGCCCCGGTCCAGCGCGGGCAGGACGGAAGGGGCGAGGCGGGCGAAGGCACGGGTCGCGGACACCTGCTGCACCCCGCGCAGGGCCCGCCCGGTGCGCACCGGGCGCCGTCCCCCTCGCATCAGCCGGCCTCCTCGGCCTCGAAGAGACGCGCCCGGTCGGCGGCGTGCGCCCGCAGCCGGTGGACCGGCCCGAAGAGCAGCTCGTCGCCCGTGGCGCGCTTGAGGTACAGATGCGCGTCGTGCTCCCAGGTGAAACCCACCCCGCCGTGCAGCTGGATCCCCGCGGCGGCGGCACCGCGCAGGGCGTCCAGCGCCTGCGCGAGGGCGAGCCCGCCCACCGTCTCGCCGTGCGCGGTCGCCCAGGCCGCGTAGTACGCCGCCGAACGCGCCGCCTGCACCTGGACGTACACGTCGGCCAGCCGGTGCTTGACCGCCTGGAAGGAACCGATCGGCCGCCCGAACTGCTCCCGGCGCCCGACGTACTCCACGGTCAGCTCCAGGACGCGACCGGCGGCGCCCACCGCTTCGGCGGCGAGGCAGACGGCGGCCGTGTCACCGGTCCGGGCGAGCGCCGTGAGGACGGCGGCGCTGTCGTCGTCGCCGTCGCCCAGCAACTCCGCCGGCACATCGCGCAGTTGCACGCGCCCCTGCGGGCGGGTCGCGTCCAGGGCGGTCTGCCGGGTGCGGACGAGGCCGGGCGCGTCGCCGGGGACCAGGAAGAGCAGGGTGCGGGAGCGGGCGAAGCCGCCGGTGTGGGCGGCGACCACGAGCAGCCCGGCGCTGTGCCCGTCGAGGACCTGGTCGGCCTGCCCGTACAGCCGCCAGCCCCCGTCCGCCCTGCGGGCCTGCACACCGCCCGCCCGTCCGCCGCCCGCCCACTGACCGCCGTTGCCGCCGATGCCGCCGTTGCCGCAGGTGAGCGCGAGGGCCGTGGCGAGGGCGGGGCCCGGTACCGCGAGGGCGGCGGTGAGGGCGCCGGAGGCGAGCCGGGGAAGCAGCCGCTCGCGCTGGGCGTCCGTGCCGAGGGCGAGCAGCAGGGGCGCGGTGAGGACGGTGGTCGCGAGCAGGGGTGACGGGGCCAGGGCGCGGCCCGTCTCCTCGCAGGCGAGGGCGAGTTCGGTCACCGAGCAGCCGACGCCGCCGCAGGTCTCCGGTAGGGCGAGTGCGGGCAGGCCGAGCCCGTCGGCGAGGGCGGTCCACAGGGCGGGGTCGTGTCCGGCCGGGGTGTCGACGGCGGCCCGCAGCTCGGCCGGTCCGCAGCGCTTGGCGAGCAGGTCGCGCAGGGTCCGGCGGATCTCGTCCTGCTCGGCGGTGAAGCGGGCGTCCATGTCGATGACCCTCCCGATCTGACGGAGCGTCATATTAGGGCGGGCGCGCATCGATGCCCAGAGGACTGACGCGAGGCCGTGAGCTGACGTACCGTCAGATATATGTCATTCCCGAGGAAAGCAGCCGTCGTCGGCGTCGCCCTCTCCGACTGCGGGCGGCTCGACGGCACGACCGCCTACGCCCTGCACGCCCAGGCCGCCCGCCGCGCCCTCACCGACGCCGGACTGGAGCGGACCGTTGTGGACGGCTTCGCCTCCGCCGGACTCGGCACCCTCGCGCCCGTGGAGGTCGCGGAATATCTGGGCCTGCGGCCCACCTGGGTGGACTCGACCTCCGTCGGCGGCGCCACCTGGGAGGTCATGGCCGCCCACGCGGCGGACGCCATCGCCGCCGGGCACACGCGCGCGGTGCTCCTCGTCTACGGCTCCACCGCCCGCGCCGACATCCGCGCCGGCCGCCGCACCGGCACCCTGTCCTTCGGCGCGCGGGGCCCGCTGCAGTTCGAGGCGCCGTACGGCCACACGCTCATCGCCAAGTACGCGATGGCGGCCCGCCGCCACATGATCGAGTACGGCACCACGATCGAGCAGCTGGCGGAGGTGGCCGTACAGGCCCGGGCCAACGCCGCGCTCAACCCGGAGGCGATGTACCGCGACCCGATCACCGTGGACGACGTCCTGTCCGGCCCCCTCATCGCCGACCCCTTCACCACACTGCACTGCTGCCTGCGCTCGGACGGCGGCGCGGCGGTGCTGCTGGCGGCGGAGGACGTCGTACGGGACTGCCGTACGGCCCCGGTGTGGGTGCTCGGCACCGGTGAGTACGTCTCCCACTCCGCGATGTCCGGGTGGCCGGACTTCACGGTGTCCCCGGCGGCGGTCAGCGGGCGGGCCGCGTTCGGGCGGGCGGGGGTGCGGCCGCAGGAGACGGACCTCGCCGAGATCTACGACGCCTTCACGTACATGACACTGGTGACGCTGGAGGACCTGGGCTTCTGCGGGAAGGGCGAGGGCGGGGCGTTCGTGGAGAAGGGGCGGCTGCGGGTCGAGGGCGGCGCGCTGCCGGTGAACACCGACGGAGGCGGGCTGTCGGCCCAGCATCCCGGGATGCGCGGGCTGTTCCTGCTGGTGGAGGCGGTACGCCAGCTGCGGGGCGAGTGCGGCGGGCGGCAGGTGCGCCGGTCCGACGGCTCCCTGCCCCGGCTCGCGGTGGCCTCCGGGACGGGCGGCTGGTTCTGCTCGGCGGGGACGGTCGTGCTGGGCCGGGAATGAGGGAACACCTCGCCGCCCGCGCGGCGTTGACACCGGCGTAAGCCTGTGACGTCGGACACCGCGAGCCGCTGGAGGAGACCCGCATGGCCCTGACCCGTGAAGAGCGCGAGAAGTTCCTGGCCGAACCGCACATCGCCGCGTTCTCGGTCGACGCGGGACCGGGAAGGGCACCGCTGACCGTGCCCATCTGGTACCAGTACGAGCCCGGCGGCGACGTCTGGATCATGACCGGGCTCGATTCCCGCAAGAACGAGCTGATCAGCGCTGCGGGCCGGTTCACGCTCATGGTCGACCGGCTCGAACCCACCATCCGGTACGTGTCCGTCGAGGGCCCGGTCATCGACACGAGCCCCGCCACCCTCGAGCAGCTCCGCGAGATCTCGGCCCGCTATCTGCCGCCCGAAAAGGTCGACGGCTACGTGGACTTCGCCTGGAAGAACCACGGCGAGCAGATCGTCCTGCGGATGCGGCCGGAACGCTGGGTGGCGTCCGACCTCGGCCAGGTGTGACGCGGCGGGCGCCCGGCGAGCAGAGCACGTGAGAATCGGGGCATGGAATCAGCTGAACCCGGTCTTCACGAGCTGCTGAGGTCACTGCGGGTGTGGGACCCGGAGGTGACGGAGCTCCCGGCCTTCGACCCGGCCGCCGCGCCCGACGAGCCGTCGGCACTGTTCACCCGGTGGTTCGCCGAGGTGGCGGCGGCCGGGCAGACCGAGCCGCACACCATGTCGCTGGCCACGGCGGACGCCGACGGCCTGCCCGACGTGCGGATCGTGATGCTGCACGGCGCCGACGCGGACGGCTGGTCCTTCGCCACCCACGCCCACAGCCGCAAGGGCCTCCACCTCGCCGCCCGCCCGTACGCGGCCCTCGCCTTCTACTGGCCGGTGCTGGGCCGCCAGGTCCGGGTGCGCGGCCCTGTGGAACCGGCACCGGCCCACGAGTCCCGGGCAGACCTCCACGCCCGCTCCACGGGGGCACTGGCCGCTGCCCTGACCGGCAGACAGAGCGAGGTCCTGGGCTCCCTGGAGGAACTGACCCGGGCCTCGGAGGCGGCCTGGGAGCACGCACAGCGCGACCCGGACGCGGAGGCCGGGTCCTGGACCCTGTACCGGCTGCGCCCGGACGAGGTGGAGTTCTTCCAGGGCGACGCGCGGCGCAGGCATGTACGGCTGAGGTACCGGCGCGCGGACGGCGGGGGGTGGACGCGGGAGCTGCTGTGGCCGTGAGGCGGCTCGGCTGCGTCCGTCCCGTCCGGTACCAGCACCGCGCGCCTACGAGAAGTCGTACACCGCGAAGTCGCCGACCGGCCTGTAGCCGATCCGCTGATACAGCGCATTGCTCGTCGGATTGGCCAGGTCAGTGAAGAGGAGCACCTCCCGCGCCCCGGCCTCCCGCGCGAGCCGGCTCGCCTCGGCGGTCGCCGCGCCGGCGTAGCCGCGTCCGCGCAACGCGGCCGGGGTGTACACCCGGACGACCCGGACCTGGCCGGCGACCTCCGGGCTCAGCGCGGCCATGGAGACGGGGGTGCCGTCCGGTGTCTTCCAGAGGGTGGCGCCGCCGCGTGCCGTCTGGGCGTCCGCCCATGCGCCGGGGTCCTGATGGACCTCGTCGCCCACGGCCTCGGCGAACTCCCGGAACCAGGCGCACAGGAGCGCACGGTCCGCCTCCCCCGCGACCCGCGCCCGGCCCGGCGGCACCGGCTGCGGCACGGTCAGGGTGCCCAGCCGGTACAGCCGCTGCCGCTGGTGCAGCCTGACGGCGGCTCCCGTACGGCGGTGCCAGGCGTCGGCGAAGACGGCGGCGGTGTCCCGGTCGCCCTGGACGCCGGGGAGCCGCTGCCCCAGCTCCGCGAGCCGTCCGGCGAGGGTGCCGGCGTCCGCGGCGGTCAGGGGCGTGAGATTCAGGCGGTGCGGCGGGGTGCGGAAGAAGGCGGCCCGTGTCTCCCCGTCCCGCCCGCACACACCGAACTCCGGCTCATCGTCACCGTAGACCCCTGCCCCACGCGTCCGCAGCTGCTCGGTGACCGTCAACGGCACGGTGTGCAGGGCCGGCTCGGACCGCAGGAAGGCACCTGCCCGCGCGAGGAAGTCGTCGAGATCCCGGGTGAGGAACCAGTCGTCCGAAGGCATGCCTCATGATGCCGCCGAGCGGAGGCGGCACACCTCCGATTTACATCCGGGGTCCCGGCGAGGGCGCCGGAGGTTCCGGGTCCGTGGCGAGGCGGGCGTGGAGGTGGGCGTCGCGGAACCTGTCGCGGCGGCCCGCGGCGAAGATCGCGCCGCGCATGGTGCCCTCGTGGCGGAAACCGCACCGTTCGGCGATGTGGCAGGACACGTCATGGCCGACGGCGTGGTCCAGCTCCAGCCGGTGCAGGCCGAGTTCGGTCAGCGCCCAGTGCGCGGTGAGCAGCAGCGCACGGGTGGCGACCCCCTTTCCGCGCGCTTCGGGCAGGACCCAGTAGCCGACCCGGGCCGCGCGCAGCACCGGGCGGATGTCGTTGACGGCGATGTGCCCGAGCGCCGTGTCGCTGTCGGCGTCGGAGACGCGGAAGGACGCCATCGCCCCGTCCGCGGCCCGCTCCACCCGCCCCCGCAGCACCTCCCGCGCGTCGGCGGGGTCCGTGACCGGGCGGATCGGGGTGTTCCAGCGCTGGAACTCCGGGTCCGTGGTGCCGCGCAGCCACGCCTCGACGTCGGCGTGGGACGCCGGATCCCAGGGGCGCAGGTGCAGGCCGTGGCCGTGCAGCTCGGTGAGGCACGGGGACTGGGACCGGGACCGGGTGCGGGTGGGCTTGCGGGTATGGGCCATGGGGCCATTCAAACCCGCCGCGCCGGCCGGAACACGGGGATTTCCGCGCGGAAGGTCACCTCCAGCTCCATGCCGGCCCGCGGCTCGTCCGCCGCCTGCGTCAACACGAGTTCCGTCATCATCCGCGGCCCTTCCGCGAGGTCGACGACGGCGGCGATGTAGGGGGTGCGGCCGGCGAAGGGCGGCAGGTCGTTGCGGTGGACGACGGACCAGGTGTAGAGGGCGGCCCGGCCGCTCGCCCGCTCCCAGGTGACGTGCTCGCTCCAGCAGTGGGGGCAGAACTCGCGCGGGTAGTGATGGGCGCGGGAGCAGTCCGCACACCGCCGGATCAGCAGCCGTCCCTCGGCCGCGGCCTCCCAGTAGGTCCGGGTGAAGGCGTCCGCCTCGGGGATGTCCGTGCGTCCGTCCGTAGTGTCCATCTGCGCCTGCCGAGGGGAGTCGGGGAGGTCACGCCTGACGGTATGTCAGTTTCGGGCGGTCGGGCCCGCCCCGCAAGCCCGCCCGTTCGCATACCGGGCACGGAAAAGCGGGCTCGCGCACACAGACGTGATCAATCCGCAACCAATTCCGGTCTTGACCGAGACCCATCAAGCAGGTGCGGGATTACGCTCGCGCTCATGGCCGACACCACCCCCGACACCCCCACCCCCGACCGTTCCGCACCCGCCCAGCCCGCGGCGCCCACCCCCGCCGACCGCCCGGTGTACGTCATCGGCGGCGGCCCCGGGGGCCTCGCGGTCGCGTACGCACTGCGCGCCCGCGGGCTGCGGGCCGTCGTGCTGGAGCGGTCCGACCGGGTGGGAGCGTCATGGCGGCGCCACTACGACCGGCTGCGGCTGCACACCACCCGCCGCCTGTCCGCCCTGCCCGGGCTGCCCATGCCGCGACGGTTCGGACGCTGGCCGGCCCGGGACAACGTGGTCCGGTACCTGGAGAAGTACGCCGAGCACCACCGCCTGGAGATCGTCACCGGGGTGGAGGTCTCCCGCGTGGAGCGCACCCCGGACGGCACCGGCTGGCTGCTGCACGCCACCGGCGGCCGTGAACTCACCGGCGCCGCGGTCGTCGTGGCCACCGGCTACAACCACACCCCCCACGTACCGGACTGGCCCGGCCGGGGCTCCTACACCGGCGAGTTCCTGCACGCCTCCGCGTACCGCAACGCGGCGCCGTTCGCCGGCCGGGACGTCCTCGTCGTGGGCGTGGGCAACACCGGTGCCGAGATCGCCGTCGACCTGGTGGAGGGCGGCGCGTCCCGGGTGCGGCTCGCGGTCCGCACCGTCCCGCACATCGTGCGCCGCTCCACCGCGGGCTGGCCCGCGCAGTACTCGGGCGTCCTGGTGCGGCGGCTGCCGGTCGGGCTGGTCGACCGGCTGTGCCGGGCGCAGGCGAAGGTGGCGGTCCCCGACCTCTCCGCGCACGGTCTGCCCCGCCCCGCCACCGGCCTCTACAGCCGGGTGCTCGAGGGCGCCATCCCCGTGCAGGACGTCGGCCTGATCGACGCCGTGCGCAAGGGCAGGGTGGAGATCGTGGCCGCGGTGGAGGGCTTCGAGGACGGCAAGGTCGTCCTCGCCGACGGCAGCCGCATCGGCCCGGAGGCGGTCATCGCGGCGACCGGTTACGTCCGCGCGCTGGAGGGCCTGGTCGGCCACCTCGGCGTCCTCGACGACCGCGGCCGGCCGCTGGCCCACGGCGCCCGCACGGCACCGTCGGCCCCCGGCCTCCACTTCACCGGTTTCACCACCCCCATCTCCGGCACCCTCCGCGAACTCGCCCTCGACGCCGAGCGCATCGCCAAGGCGGTGTCCCGCGCCGGCGCACCGGGGGTGTCCCGGCTCCCCGGCTGACGGAGCCCCGGGACGAACCGCACGGCGGCCGTCTCGTCCGCTCCTCAACTTGGCCCGCGCACAGCCATTCCTGACAAGTTGTCAGTTCAGTAACCTGACAGAGCGTCAGTTCATGCGCTGTCTCACAGGAGCGGGCGAAGCGATGCTTGGATCGACCCACGGCACCCTCACCACCGACTCCCGCCGGACCCGGGCGATCGCCTGCGGCGAGCGCTCCGGTCCCGTCGTGCACGGCAGGCCGGCCGAGGCGGGCGACCTGGACGTCAGCGGGCGCCCGCTGCACGCCGAGGTGCCCGATCTGGACCGTCTCTTCCGGCCCGGGTCCGTCGCCGTGATCGGCGCCTCGGACGCCGAGGGGCGGCCGCACACCGGCATCACGCGGCAGCTGCTCGACTGGGCCGAGCGGGTCGGCGCCCGGCTGCACCCCGTGCACCCGCGCCGCCCCGCCGTCTTCGGCATTCCCTGCGCTCCTTCCGTCGCGGACCTCCCCGAGCAGGTCGATGTCGCGGTCGTGCTGGTCGGTGACCCCCTTCCGGTGGTCGAGGAACTGGCCGAGGCCAAGGCCAGGTTCGCGGTCGTGTTCGCCTCCGGGTTCGCGGAGACCGGTGAGGAGGGCGCCGCCGCCCAGGACCGGCTGGCCGCGGCCGTCGCGGGCTCCGGGATGCGGCTGCTGGGCCCCAACACCAACCTCAACGCCTTCGAGCGCTTCCGGGACGACCTCGACGGCCCCGCGATCGCGCTCATCACCCAGTCCGGCCACCAGGGCCGGCCCGTCTTCGCCCTCCAGGAGAACGGCGTCCGCGTCTCCCACTGGGCGCCCACCGGCAACGAGGCCGACCTGGAGACCGCCGACTTCCTCTCCTACTTCGCCGAACAGCCCGAGGTGGGCGCCATCGCCGTGTACGTCGAGGGGCTCAAGGACGGCCGGGCCTTCCTGCTCGCCGCCGACCGGGCCGCCCGGCGCGGTGTCCCGGTCGTCGCGGTCAAGGTCGGACGCACCGAGACCGGGGCGCGCACCGCCGCCTCACACACCGGCAAGCTGACCGGCGCCGACGCGGTGGTGGACGCGGCGATGCGGCAGTACGGCGTGATCCGCGTCGACGGGCTCGACGAACTCCAGGACACCGCCGCCCTGTTGGCGCGGGCCCGGCCGCCCCGGGCCGACGGCGTCGTGGTCTATTCGATCTCGGGCGGCACGGGCGCGCACGTGGCCGATCTGGCGACCGCGGCCGGTCTCAGGCTGCCCGTGCTGTCCGAGGCGCGGCAGGCCGAGCTGCACCGGTGGATACCCGGGTACCTCGGTGTGGCCAACCCGGTCGACAGCGGTGGTCATCCCGTGGGCGACGAGCGCGGGCGCAGGATCATCGACGCGCTCCTCGACGACCCCGAGGTGGGCGTGCTGATCTGCCCGATCACCGGCCCGTTCCCGCCGCTGAGCGACCGGCTGGTGCGGGATCTGGTCGACGCGGCCGAGCGGACGGACAAGCTGGTGTGCGTGGTGTGGGGGTCGCCGGTCGGCACCGAGCCGGCGTACCGGGAGGTGCTGCTCGGCTCCTCGCGGGTGGCCACCTTCCGCACCGTCGCCAACTGCATCGGCGCGGTCCGCGCCCATCTCGGCCACCACCGCTTCGTCACCGGCTACCGCTCCCCCTTCGACGAGGCACCGCGCACCCCGTCGCCGTCGTACCGCAAGGCGCGGATGCTGATGCGGCCCGGTGAGCAGCTCAGCGAGCACGCCGCCAAGCAGCTGCTGCGGGCGTACGGGATCCGGGTGCCGCGCGAGCAGCTGGTGACCAGCGCGGCGGCGGCGGTGCGGGCGGCGGGGACGGTCGGCTTCCCGGTGGTGATGAAGGCGTCCGGGGCGCGGATCGCCCACAAGACCGAGCTGGGCCTGGTCAGGATCGGTCTGACCTCGGCCAGTCAGGTCCGCGACGCCTACCGCGAGCTCACCGACATCGCCCGCTACGAGGACGTGGCGCTGGACGGCGTCCTGGTCTGCCAGATGGTCGAGCAGGGTGTCGAGATGGTCGTCGGGATGTCCCACGACGAGCTGTTCGGGCCGACGGTGACGGCGGGCATCGGCGGGGTGCTGGTGGAGGTGCTGCGCGACACCGCCGTGCGCGTGCCGCCCTTCGGGGAGGAGCAGGCGCGGGACATGCTCGCCGAACTGCGCGGGCGGCCCCTGCTCGACGGGGTCAGGGGCCGCCCCCCGGCGGACCTGGACGCGCTCGTCGAGGTGATCCTCCGCGTGCAGCGCATCGCCCTGGAGCTCGGCGACGACCTGGCGGAGCTGGAGCTCAACCCCCTGATGGTGTCGCCGCGCGGGCAGGGCGCGGTCGCGCTGGACGCGCTCGCGGTCTGCCGCTGACCGCCACCACCCCCGCCAGAGCCACCCCCGCTGCCGCGCCCGCCGTACGAACGCCCCGATCCCGCCTGCCGTGAGCCCGATCCGGCCCGCCCTGCGAAGGACCCCGCGCATGTCCGACTCCCCCCGCGCGTCCGTGTCACCCGAAGCTGCGATTCCCGCCGATTCATGGATACAGCACGCCACTGACAACCAGGTCGCCCACATCACCCTGAACCGCCCCGAGACCCTCAACGCCCTCACCCCCGGCCTGCGCGAACGCCTCATCGCGCTGCTGGCCGACGCCTCCGCCGACCCGGACGTACGGGCCGTGGTCCTCACCGGCACGGGCCGCGGCTTCTGCGCCGGAGCGGACCTGCGCACCGCCGCGCCGGCCGGCCCGCCCGCCCCCGGTGACGTGGCCCGCGTCCTCCGCCGCGGCGCCCAGCGCCTCATCGCGGCGGTGCTCGACTGCGAGAAGCCGGTGATCGCCGCCGTCAACGGCACCGCGGCCGGGCTCGGCGCCCATCTGGCCTTCGCCTGCGACCTGGTTCTCGCCGCCCGCTCGGCCCGCTTCATCGAGGTCTTCGTCCGCCGCGGCCTGGTCCCGGACGCCGGCGGCGCCTATCTGCTCCCCCGCCTCGTCGGCCCGCAGCGGACGAAGGAACTGATGTTCTTCGGCGACGCGCTCACCGCCGCCGGCGCCGAACGCCTCGGCCTGGTCAACCGGGTGGTCCCCGACGAGGACCTGGCCAGGACGGCGCACGAGTGGTCCGCCCGCCTGGCCGCCGCGCCCACTCGCGCCCTGGCCCTCACCAAGCAGCTCGTCAACGCGTCCCTGGACACCGACCGCGCCGCCGCCTTCGCCGCCGAGGCGACCGCCCAGGAGCTCAACATGGCCACCGAGGACGCCCGTGAGGGCCTGACGGCCTTCGCCACCCGCAGAGAGCCCGAGTTCAGGGGCCGCTGAGGCTTCTCATCTGATGCTCCGTCAGTTCTAATGGGAGCGTGATGGGACATGCGGGAATGGCCGCCGCCGCGGTCCGCTATCTGCGGTCGGCCGACAGTGTGCGCGCGTCCGTGGAGGCGCTGCCGCGCCCCGAGCTGCGCTGTGTGCGGGAGGACGAGCGGGCGCCGGTCACTCCGGGAGAGTTCCGGCGGGTGCTCGGCTGCTTCGCCACCGGGGTGACCGTGGTGAGCGCCATGGACGACGGGGTCCCCGTCGGCTTCGCCTGCCAGTCCTTCACCTCCCTCTCCCTGGAACCACCCCTCGTCGCGTTCATGGCCGGCCGTACGTCCACCACCTGGCCGCGCATCGCCCGCGCGGGCGCGTTCTGCGTGAACGTCCTGGCCGCGCACCAGGCGCAGCTGTGCCGGGCCTTCGCGGTGAGCGGCGCGGACAAGTTCGCGGGCGTGACGTACGACCCGGCACCGGTCTCCGGGTCCCCCCGTCTCGCGGACACCCTGGCCTGGATCGACTGCACGATCCACGCCGTCCACACGGGCGGCGACCACCTCGTCGTCGTGGGCCGTGTGGACGCCCTGGGGACCGCCGACGCGGACCGGCCGCCGCTGCTGTTCCACCGGGGCCGGTTCCTCTAGGGCGTGCCGGGCGTCGCGGGGCAGGCGGGACTTTGCGGACACCCCCTAGACGGCCACCGGCTCACCCGCGCCCCGCCGCCGGATCACCAGCGCCATCAGCGCCGCCGCCGCGCACAGCGCCCCCGAGGCGTACCAGACCACGTCGTAGGAACCGAAGACGTCACGGGCGACGCCGCCGAGGAAGGCGACGAGAGCGGCGCCGACCTGGTGGGAGGCGAGGACCCAGCCGAAGACGATCGGGCTGTCGTCGCCGTAGTGCTCGCGGCACAGGGCGAGGGTGGGCGGCACCGTGGCGACCCAGTCGAGGCCGTAGAAGACGATGAACAGGACCATCGGGGGATGGACGCTGGGCGCGAGGAGGATGGGCAGGAAGAGCAGGGAGACGCCGCGCAGGGCGTAGTAGACGGCGAGCAGGCGGCGCGCCTCGAAGCGGTCGGTGAACCAGCCGGAGGCGATCGTGCCGACGACGTCGAAGACGCCGATGACGGCGAGCAGGGAGGCGGCGGCCTGCACGGGCATGTGCTCGTCGTGCGCGGCCGGCACGAAGTGGGTCTGGATCAGGCCGTTGGTCGAGGCGCCGCAGATCGCGAAGGTGCCGGCGAGCAGCCAGAACGGGCCGGTGCGCGCGGCCGAGCCGAGCACCTTCAGCGCGCGCCGGGCGGCACCGGGCACAGGCGCGGGCTTGGGCACGAACTCCTGCGCGCCGTACGGCTTCTGGCCCACGTCGGCGGGGTGGTCGTGCAGCAGCAGCCAGACGAAGGGGACGACCGCGAGGGCGGCGAGCGCCACGGTGACGGCGGCCGGCCGCCAGTCGTACGTCTCGACGATCCAGGCCAGCAGCGGCAGGAAGATCAGCTGGCCGGAGGCGGACGCGGCGGTGAGGATGCCGCTGACCAGGCCCCGGCGCTCGGTGAACCAGCGGTTGGTGACGGTCGCGGCGAAGGCCAGCGCCATGGAGCCGGAGCCGAGGCCCACCAGCAGTCCCCAGCACAGCAGCAGCTGCCAGGCCGCCGTCATCCAGACCGTCAGGCCCGAGCCGGCCGCGATCACGACGAGGGCGACCGCGACGACCCGCCGGATGCCGTAGCGGTCCATCAGCGCGGCCGCGAACGGTGCGGTGAGTCCGTACAGCGCCAGGTTGACCGACACGGCGGCGCCGATGGTGCCGCGCGACCAGCCGAACTCGGCGTGCAGGGGGTCGATGAACAGTCCGGGGACGGAGCGGAAGGCCGCCGCGCCGATGATCGTCACGAAGGTGACGGCGGCGACGAACCAGGCGCGGTGGATACGCGGGCGGGGGCGCCGGCCGTCGCTCCCGAGCCCGGCTGCGGCTGTCTCGGTTGTCTGGGTCACGCCCTAGAGCGTGCCGGTTCCCGATCTCCGCAACGAGTGGCCCGAGGGACACCATTCGCTAGGATCGGGCCATGCTGCCGCATCGTGTCGTCGTCCTCGCCCTCGACGGGCTGCTGCCCTTCGAACTGGGCATCCCGCACCGCATCTTCGGCCGCCCCAGGGATGCGCAGGGGCGGCTGCTGTACGAGGTGGTCACCTGCTCGGTCCGGCCCCCCGGCCCGGTGGAGACCGACGCCGACTTCGCCCTGCACGTCGCCCACGGCCCCGAGGCCCTCGCCACCGCCGACACGGTGATCGTCCCGGCCTCGTACGAACTGGGCCCGGTGTACGAGCGCGGCGAGCTGACCGACGAGCTGGCCGCGGCCCTCGCGCTCGTCCGGCCCGGCACCCGGCTCGCCTCCATCTGCACCGGCGTCTACGTCCTCGCCGCCGCGGGCCTCCTCGACGGCCGCCCGGCGACCACCCACTGGGCCGACGCCGAGCGCTTCCAGCGGCTCTTCCCCCGCGTCAAGGTCGACCCGGACGTGCTGTTCATCGACGACGGCGACATCCTGACCTCGGCGGGCGTCGCGGCCGGCATCGACCTGTGCCTGCACATGGTGCGACGCGACCACGGGGCCGCCGTGGCGAACGACGTGGCCCGCAGGACGGTCGTACCACCGCACCGCGACGGCGGGCAGGCGCAGTACATCCAGCGTCCTGTGCCCGACCCGCAGCAGGCGTCCACGACCGGCGCCCGCGCATGGGCGCTGGGCCGGCTGCACGAGCCGATCCAGCTGCGCGACATGGCCGCGCGGGAGTCGATGTCGGTGCGCACCTTCACGCGCCGCTTCCGCGAGGAGGTCGGCGTCAGCCCGGGGCAGTGGCTCACCCAGCAGCGGGTGGAGCGGGCACGGCATCTGCTGGAGTCCACCGACCTGTCCGTGGACCAGGTGGCCCGCGACGCCGGCTTCGGCACGGCCCAGTCGATGCGCCAGCACCTCCAGGCGGCCCTGGGCGTGACCCCGACCGCGTACCGGCGTACCTTCCGGGCCAACGGGGCCGCACGTCCCGTCCCCGCTCAGGACGTGCGCCATCCTCAGAACGTCAGCACCGCGCGGGCGACGCGCCCCGCCTCCGCGTCCGCGCGTGCCTTGTCGAAGTCCTCCACCGGGTAGGTACGGGTGACGAGTTCGTCGAGGAGCAGCAACCCCTGCCGGTACAGCTCGGTGTACAGGGGGATGTCCCGCTGGGGGCGGGAGGAGCCGTAGCGGCAGCCCAGGACGGACTTGTCCAGGTACAGCGAGCCGACCACGAAGGACGCCTCCGCACCGGCCGGCGGGACGCCGAGCAGGACCGCCTGGCCACCCCGGTCGAGCAGGTCGACGGCCTGCCGGACCAGCTCCACGCGGCCGACGCACTCGAAGGCGTGGTCGGCCCCGGTGGGCAGGACGTCCCGCACGCCCTCGGTGGAGGTCAGGAAGTGGGTCGCCCCGAAGCGGCGGGCGGCCTCCTCCTTCGCGGGATCGGCGTCGACGGCCACGATCCTCGCCGCCCCGGCGAGCCGCGCGCCCTGAAGCACGTTGAGGCCGACCCCGCCCGCCCCGATCACCACCACACTGTCCCCGCGCTCCACCCGCGCCCGGTTCAGCACGGCCCCCACCCCGGTCAGCACCGCGCACCCGATGAGCGCGGCCGAGGTCAACGGCACGTCGTCCGGCACGCGTACGGCCTGCACCGCCTTCACCACGGTCCGCTCGGCGAACGCGGACGTGGCGGCGAACTGGTGCACCGGCGCGCCCCGGTGGCCGAAGGGCCGCCCCGGACGCCCGATCGCACGCCGGCACATCGTCGGCCGCCCCCGCCCACAGTCCGCGCACATCCCGCAGTTCGCCAGCGTGGACAGCGCCACATGGTCACCGGGTGCGACATGCCCGACGCCCTCGCCCACCGCCTCCACGACACCGGCGCCCTCGTGTCCGAGCACCACCGGCACCGGGAAGGGAATGGTGCCGTCCACCACGGACAGATCGCTGTGGCACACCCCGGCCGCCGCGACCGCCACCCGCACCTCACCCGGCCCGGGGTCCCGCACCTCGAGACCGTCCACGACCTCGACCGTCCGGCCGTCGAACAACACGCCTCTCATCCCATGTCTCCCTTGGGCTCCAGGGGCAGACCGAGCACCCGCTCGGCGATGATCGTGCGCTGGACCTCATCCGAGCCGCCGTAGATGGTGTCGGCCCGGGAGAACAGGAAGAGATGCTGGTCCGCGTCCATCTCGTAGGGCGCCGACGCCGACCACGCGACCGGCCCCACACCCCCGGCGGCCCCCCGCACCCGCACCGCCAGCTCCCCCAGCCGCTGATGCCACCCGCCCCACAGCAGCTTGGCCACACTGGGCGCTCCCGCGTCGCCCGTACTCCCCAGTGTGCGCAGGGCGTTCCAGCGCATGACCCGCAGTTCGGCCCACAGCCGTACCAGCCCGTCCCGCACGACGGGATCCCGCACGGCCCCGGTCTCCCGCGCGGTGCGCACCACCCGCGCCAGCTCCTGCGCGAAACCGGTCTGCTGGGCCAGCGTGGACACCCCCCGCTCGAACCCGAGCAGACTCATCGCGACCCGCCACCCGTTGCCCTCGCCCCCCACCACGTGCTCCACGCGCGCGTACGCCCCGTCGAAGAACACCTCGTTGAAGTCGCTGGTCCCGGTCATCTGCCGGATGGGCCGCACCTCGATCCGCCCCGGCTGATCCATGGGGACGAGCAGAAAGCTGAGCCCTTGGTGCCGCCGCGTCCCCGCCTCGCTGCGGGCCAGCACGAAACACCAGTCGGCCTCGTGGGCGAGCGAGGTCCAGATCTTCTGCCCGGTGATCCGGTAGGACGCCCCTTCGCGCACGGCCCGGGTCCGCACCCCGGCGAGATCCGACCCGGCCCCGGGCTCGCTGTAGCCCTGACACCAGAGCTCGTCCCCGGCCGCGATCGGCGGAAGGAAACGGGCCTTCTGCTCGGCCGTCCCGTGCGCGACGAGGGTGGGCGCCAGCAGCTTCTCCCCGATGTGCCCGCACCGGGGTGGAGCCCCGGCCCGCGCATACTCCTCGGCCCACACCACCTGCTGAGTGAGGGAAGCGGTCCGATTCCCGTACCCGCCCTCGCCCCACCCGAGCCCGATCCAACCGCCCGCACCGAGGGCCCGTTCCCAGGCACGGCGCTCTGTCACGGCCCCGACGTGCTCACCCAGCCAGCCCCGCGCTTCCACCCGGAAAGCCTCGTCCTCTGCGGCGACCCCGAAATCCACGGCACCTCCTCGACCCTGCGCGGACCGATCCCCTCAGGGGCGCGGGGAACTGCGCGAGAAACCACCACGCACCCGCACCCGCCGACGCACACCCGCCCCCGGCCTCTCAGCCCCCCGGCCCCTTCAGCAACGGCATCGGATCGACCCCGACCGTCCCCGGCAGCACCTCGGCGATCCTGCCCGGCGTCCAGGAACCGCCCTCCAGGTGAGCCGAACGCAGTTCCCTCGGCTGCCCCCACACCGCGATCTTCGGCCCGGCCACCGTGTACACCTGCCCGGTGATCCCCTCCCCCTTCGCCGCGTCCGACAGCAGGTACACCACCAGCGCGGCCACGTCCTCCGGCTCCCCGATCCCGGACAGCCCCGCGGGCACCCGCACGGACATGCGCGTCCGGGCAACGGGCGCCACCGCGTTCGCGGTCACCCCGTACCTGTGCAGGCCCAGCGCGGCGCTCCGCACCAACGAGACGATCCCGCCCTTCGCCGCGCTGTAATTGGCCTGGGACACCGACCCCTGGAACGCACCGCTGGTGAATCCGACGAGCGTCCCGGCCCGCTGCCGGCGCATCACCGCCGAGGCCGCCCGGAACACCGTGAAGGTCCCCTTCAGATGCGTCGCGAGAACCGAGTCCCACTCCTCCTCGGTCATGTTGAACAGCATCCGCTCGCGCAGGATCCCCGCCACGCACACCACCCCGTCGAGCCGCCCGTACGCCGACAGCGCGGTGTCGACCACCCGCCGGCCGCCCGCCATGGTGGAGACGTCGTCGGCCACCGCGACCGCTTCCCCGCCCGCCGCCGTGATCTCCTTGGCCACCGCCTCGGCGACCTCACTCGTCGGCGCGGACCCGTCGACGGCCACCCCGTAGTCGTTGACGACGACCCGTGCCCCTTCGCCGGCCGCGGAGAGCGCGACCGCGCGGCCGATGCCCCGGCCGGCGCCCGTGACGGCGACGACCTTGCCCGACAAGAAGTTCCCCACGCCGGTCCCCTTCCCGTCCCACGGTTTCTGACGGATCGTTAGATACGAGTACCCGAACATTACGACCCGTCAGCCGGCCGAGCACAACCCCCCGGAGGGACCGGACCCATGTCGCTGCCCGCCGCCTTCCACGACATCGCCAAGCGCGTGAACAACTGGGGCCGTTGGGGGCCGGACGACGAGATCGGCACGCTGAACCTGATCACCGACGAGGTGGTCCGCGAGGCAGCCGCCTGCGTCCGCACGGGCCGCCGCGTACCGCTCGCACTACCGCTGCGCCGGCAGGGGGTGCAGACGGGCGCGATCCCGGGCCGGGTCGATCCGCTGCACGTCATGGTGCAGATCAACCAGGAGCTGTTCGGCCCGGGATCGGTCGCGTGCAGCGACGACGCGGTGACCATGGGGCTGCAGGCGGGCACCCATTGGGACGCGCTCGCCCATGTCTCCCACTCCGGCCTGCTCTACAACGGCCGCCCGGCCGGAACCGTCACCGCACACGCCGGTGCCGCCTTCGCCGGTGCCGGCACGATGCGGCATCTCGTCTCGCGCGGGGTGCTGCTCGATGTCGCCCGCGCGCTCGGCACGGACCGGCTGGACGGCGGGCACGCGGTCACTCCGCAGGACCTGGAGGCGGCCGAGGAACTGGCGGGGACGCGGGTGCGGGCCGGTGACATCGTGCTCGTGCGGACCGGGCAGATACGGCTGTGTCTCGGCGGGGACCGGCACGCCTACGCCCATCCCTCGCCCGGCCTGTCGATCCGGGCACCGGAGTGGTTCCACGCCCGGGATGTCGCGGCCGTCGCGAGCGACACCCTCACCTTCGAGGTCTTCCCGCCGGAGGTGCCGGACCTGTGGCTGCCGGTGCATGCCCTGCACCTGGTGGAGATGGGGATGCCGCAGGGGCAGAACTGGAATCTCGAAGAGTTGTCCACAGCCTGTGGAGAAACGGGCCGCCACGCCTTCCTGCTGTCGGCGACACCCGAGCCGTTCACCGGCGGCACGGGGTCCCCCGTCGCACCGGTCGCCCTCCTCTGACCCGGTGTCCCGCCGCCGGCGGCGCGGCGCTGTCCGCCCAGAGCACGGCAGCGCCGCCCGCTTCCTGCCTTCGGCGCTCCCGCCCTGATCCCCCTTGCCCCCGAGGGAATCCGCGCCGAATCACGACCCACACTCGCCGAGGACTTCCGTCGAAGCCCTCGCCGTCCCCTCGCGGCGAATCGCTGACGACCAGCGTGATCAGACGGTCACGTCACGTCAATGACGAGACACCGGATGACCGGTGCGGGACCGCATACGCCCAGCTCAGACCGCACCGCGCACGGAAGCATGCCCGGCGCACCGCCTCACCCCCCGCCTCGCCCGGCCCAGCGGCCGTGCCCCTGTGCACCCGCCGACGCCGCCGCGGCACCCGGACGGCGCGCCCTCGCGCTCACGCCCCCCGGCAGGGCCTCACACCGCTTCGTACGCGAGCCCGTCGTACGTCGCCGTCCCGCCCGCGCAGGCCGGCGCGGTGGCCTGAGCGTCGGGGCAGCGGTCGAGTTCGCACCAGATGCGCTTGCCGGTGTCCTCGGAGCTCCAGCCCCAGCGGTCGGCGAGACCGTCGACGAGGGCGAGTCCGCGTCCGCCGGTCGCCTCGCCGTCCACACAGCGCGGGACCGGCGCCCGGCCGCTGCGGTCGGCCACCTCCAGTCGGACGGTGGCCTCGTCGGCCGCACCGCCGGGCAGGGACAGGCGCAGGACGGCCGGACAGCCGGTGTGCACCACGGCGTTGGTGACGAGTTCCGAGACGAGCAGGATCAGGGTCTCGGTGAGGGATTCGTCGGCCTCTATCCCGGACCCGGCCAGACGCGAGCGGGCCCACCGCCGGGCCCGTCCCACCTCAGCGGGGTCGGGCCGGATCTCCAGCTGCACTTGAAGCACCTGCACCGCTCACACCATCCGAACCGGCGGACACTTGGACTCGCGCCTCACGAGGGCCACGATCGTAGCCATTTTCTGCATGGCCAGAACAACGGCCGGGACAGGGGTCACGGAACGTGAATCCCTTGTGGGACAGCATGGTTGACGTACAGTCACGCCAACAAGCGCTTCGGGCATATTCCAGCGCGAAGGAGTACCCGTGCGGCATACTGTGCGACGCTCGCCGTGGGGAGTCGAACAGGCGGCAACCGTCGGCCGGACCGCACGGCGCGCGCTCACATCCACTCGCATCTCACACAAGGTACCCGAGCGGACCTCCGACTCCGGGCCGTGACGAGTCGCCCGCAGGACACAACCCGGTATCAACGCTCCGTGATCACGCGATGCCACGATCCGCGACATCCGGCACGGGTCCGCGCGGCAGCAGTGCAGGCGGGAGGCGGTTCAGCCCTCACGGGCGGTCAGATCGACGGCGAGAAGCTCCTCACTCTCCGTCACTCCACCCGCACGATGGGTGCGCAGCCAGGCGCGCTTGAGATGCAGATGCACGTCCGAGTCCCAGGTGAACCCCATGCCGCCGTGCACCTGGAGGCAGTCGCGGGCGCCGCGCACGGCGGCCTCGTCGGCGAGCAGCCGGGCGGTGGCGATGTCGGCCGGGTCGGCGGTGACGGCGGCGGCGTAGACCGCCGCACGGGCGGTCTCGACCCGGACGAGGATTCCGGCGCACAGGTGGGCGACCGCCTGGAAGGCGCCGATCGGCCGTCCGAACTGTTCCCGGGCCCGGGCGTGTTGCGCCGCCAGCTCGCACACGCGCGTGGCCGTGCCGAGTTGCTCGGCGGCGGTGAGGAGGACCGCCACGGGGTCGGCGGTCCCCGGCCGCCCCGCCCGGTGCAGCGGGGTCAGCGGGTCCACGGAGTCGAGCGGCACGGCCCCGGTGGTGTCGCCGAGGACCACGTCCGCCTGGTCCAGCCACTCCACGAGCGGTCCGTCGACGGCGGCGACGACCCTCTCGCCGCGCGCCGCGCCCGGTACGGAACCGGCCGCCAGGTGCGTCGCCACCAGCGGCCCGGGCAGCAGGGCGCGCCCCGCTTCCTCGAAGGCCAACACCGCCTCGGGCAGCCCGAGTCCGACGCCGCCGTCCGCCTCGGGCAGCCGCAGCGCGAAGAAGCCGGCCTCGCCCAGCGCCCGCCACAGCCCGCGGTCGAGCCGCCCCGGCCGGTCCACGGCCGCCCGCAGCGCCGCGCGGTCGAAACGGCGGTCCAGCAGCTGCCGTACGCCGTCGCGGAGCGCCTTCTGGTCGTCGGTGAGGTGGAAGCGCACGCCGTTCACCGTCCTTTCGGCAGGCCCAGGATCCGCTCGGCGACGATGCTGTGCTGGATCTGCGAGGTACCGGCCGCGATGGTGTACGACAGGGAGCTCAGCCGGTCACGCGTCCACGGCCGACCCAGATCGAGGGCGTCCGCGCCGAGGACGCGGGCCGCGGTGTCGTAGAGCTCCTGGCGCGCGTGCGAGTACCTCAGTTTGAAGACCGAAGCGCCGGCTCCGGGCACCGCGCCCGGTCGTTCCGCCGCGCTGACGTTCCACTGGATCAGCCGCCACAGTGCCCGGAACTCGGCGTTGAGCCTGCCCAGCCGGCGCCGCAGCGCGGGATCGTCCCAGCGCCCGTTCCCGCGGGCCTCGGCGGCCAGTTCGGTGAGGACGCGGCGGCAGGCCACCACCTCGCCGGCGAAGGCCGTGCCGCGTTCGAAGGACAGGGTCACCATGGTGACGCGCCAGCCGTCGTTCTCCGCGCCGACCCGGTTCGTCACCGGCACCCGCACCTCGTCGAGGAAGACCTCCGCGAACTCGGCCGGCCCGGCGAGGGTCCTCAGGGGCCGTACGGTCACGCCCGGCGCGTCCATGGGCAGCGCGAGCCAGGTGATGCCCCGGTGTCTCGGCGCCCGCGGGTCCGTCCGGACCAGCAGCTCGCACCAGTCGGCGACCTCGGCGTGCGAGGTCCAGATCTTGGAACCGCTCACCACGTAGTGCTCGCCGTCGCGCCACGCGTGCGTGCGCAGCGCAGCGAGGTCGGACCCGGCGTCCGGTTCGCTGAATCCCTGGCACCACACCTCCTCGCCCCGCAGGATCGGCGGCAGCCAGCGCTCCCGCTGTGCGGCCGTGCCCTCGGCGGCGATGGTCGGCCCCGCGTGCAGCAGCCCGACGAAGTTCGCGCCCACATAGGGCGCCCCGGCCCGTTCCGTCTCCTCCAGGAAGATCAGCCGCAGGGTCGGGGAGCTGTCCCAGTGGACATCGGCGTACCCGGCGTCGTACAGCGTCCGCTGCCAGCCGAGGTCGTAGGCGCGCCGTCCGGGCCAGTCGCCGGGGTCCGGGGCCGGGGGCAGCGTGGGGAGCACGCGGGTCAGCCACTCCCGCAGCCGGGCGCGGAAGTCCTCCTCCTCGGGGGTGTACGTCAGGTCCATGGGCTAGGCGAGGTCCAGGCCGAGCATCCGGATGGCGTTGCCCCGCATCAGCTTGTGCACCGTCTCGTCGTCCAGGCCCTTCACATGGTCGAGGGCGACCTCCTTGGTGTGCGGGAAGGTCGAGTCGACGTGCGGATAGTCGGTCTCGAAGGTCGCGTTGTCCCGGCCGACGGCGTCCAGGGACGCGATCCCGTGTTTGTCGCGGAAGAAACAGCAGTAGATCTGCCGGTAGTAGTACGTCGACGGCGGCTCGGGGACCGTGTCGCGGACGCCGCCCCAGGCGCGGTGCTCCTCCCACACGTCGTCGGCGCGCTCCAGGGCGTAGGGGATCCAGCCCATCTGGCCCTCGCTGTAGGCGAGGGTGAGCCGCGGGAACCGCACCAGGACGCCGCTGAAGAGGAAGTCCATCATCGAGGCCATCGCGTTGTTGAAGGACAGCGATGCCTGGACGGCGGGCGGGGCGTCCGGGGAGGCGGCGGGCATCTGGGAGCTGGACCCGATGTGCATGTTCACGACCGTGCCGGTGTCCTGGCAGGCGGCGAAGAACGGGTCCCAGTAGCCGGAGTGGATCGAGGGCAGCCCGAGGTGGGTGGGGATCTCGGAGAAGGTCACCGCCCGCACCCCGCGGGCGGCGTTGCGCCGGATCTCCGCGACCGCCAGCTCCACGTCCCACAGAGGGATCAGGCACAGGGGGATCAGCCGGCCGCCGCTGTCCCCGCACCACTCCTCGACCATCCAGTCGTTGTAGGCGCGTACGCAGGCCAGGGCGACCTCCTTGTCGTGCGCCTCGGCGAAGGTCTGCCCGCAGAAGCGGGGGAAGGTGGGGAAGCACAGGGAGGCCTCGACGTGGTTGAGGTCCATGTCCTTGAGCCGCTCGGCGGGGTCCCAGCAGCCGGGGCGCATCTCCGCGCGGGTGATGCCCTCCAGGGTCATCTCGTCGCGGTCGAAGCCGACGGCGGCGATGTTGCGCTTGTACGGGAACTGCAGGTCCTCGTAGATCCACCAGTCGGTGGGCGGGCCGTCGGGATCCATCGTGATCCGGTACTTGCCGCCGACGTAGGCGAGTTCCCCGATGCCGGCGGTCAGCGGTTTGGGCCCGCGGTCGCGGTACTTCGCGGGCAGCCAGGTCTCGAAGAGGTGGGCGGGCTCGATCACATGGTCGTCGACGCTGATGATGCGGGGCAGTTCCGTGGTCATGGGGTCCCCTCCGCCGGACGGTACTGATCTGATGAACCGTCAGATAGCATCCCATCTGACGAACCGTCAGCCAAGCAGGGAGCACCCATGAACGAGACCCCGCACTCCCTGAGTTCCTCCCGCACCCTGTGGGAACTGCTCGACCGCCGCGCCCGCCTCACCCCCGACCGCCCGCTGTTCCTCCAGGGCGAGCGCGCGCTCACGTTCGGCGCCTTCCGCGAACGGGCCGAGCGGGTGGCCGCAGGGCTCCACGCCCTGGGCGTACGTCCCGGCACGGTGGTCGCCTGGCAGCTGCCGACGCGCATCGAGACGGCCCTGCTGTCCTTCGCGCTGGCCCGCCTGGGCGCCGTGCAGAGCCCGCTCATCCCCTACCTGCGGGAGCGCGAGGTCGGCTTCGCGCTGCGCGAGTCGCGGGCCGAGTACGTGGCCGTGCCCGGCGTGTGGCGGGGCTTCGACCATACGGAGATGGCGCGGCGGCTCGGCGCGAGGGGGATCTTCGAGGCGTACGACGACCTGCCCGACGGAGATCCCTCCGCGCTGCCCCCGCCGCCGGCCGACGGCACGCAGGTGCGCTGGATCTACTGGACCTCCGGCACCACGTCGGCACCCAAGGGTGTGCTGCACACCGACCGTTCCCTGATCGCGGGCGGCTCCTGCCTGGCCCACGCCCTGCGTCCGACGCCCGCCGACGTCGGCTCGATCGCCTTCCCCTACGCCCACATCGGCGGCCCCGACTACACGGTGATGCTGCTGCTGTACGGCTTCCCGGCCGTGCTGTTCGAGCGGTTCGCGCTGCCGGACGCGCTGGCCGAGTACCGGGCGCACGGCGTGACGATCGCGGGCGGGTCGACGGCGTTCTACTCGATGTTCCTGGCCGAGCAGCGCAAACGGCCGGGCACGCCGGTCGTGCCGACGCTGCGGCTGCTCGCGGGCGGCGGTGCGCCGAGGCCGCCGGAGCTGTACCACGCCGTGGTGCGGGAGATGGGGGTGCGGCTCGCCCACGGCTACGGCATGACCGAGGCGCCGATGATCACCATGGGGTCGCCGGACGACACCGACGAACAGCTGGCGACCACGGAGGGCCGGCCGCCCGACGGCATGGAGATACGGATCGTCGACGGGGAGATCCGGCTGCGCGGGGAGGCGGTGTGCCGGGGCTATCTGGACGCCGGGCAGACGGCCGAGGCGTTCGACGAGGAGGGCTTCCTGCGCACCGGTGACCTCGGGCGGCTGACCGCGAGCGGGCATCTGGTGCTCACCGGGCGCCTGAAGGACATGATCATCCGCAAGGGCGAGAACATCTCGGCCAGGGAGATCGAGGACCTGCTGCACCGGCACCCGGCGGTCCAGGACGTCGCGGTGATCGGGCTGCCCGACGCCGAGCGGGGGGAGCTGGTGTGCGCGGTGGTCGAGCGGGCGCCGGGAGCGCGGGCGCTGTCACTGGACGCGGTGACGGCGTATCTGCGCGCGGAAGGACTGTCCGTGCACAAGCTGCCGGAGCGGCTGGAGGTGGTGGACGCCCTTCCGCGCGGGCAGACCTTGCGCAAGGTGCTCAAGTACGAGCTGCGGGAGCGCTACGCCGGCGGTGCCGCCCCGGGTGCTACTCGGGGACGGTGAAGTAGCGGGCGAAGGCCCGGACGATCTCTTCCTCGACGATCCTGCCGTCGCCGTCCGCGTCGAGGGTGCCGGCGGCGGCGCGGGCGGTGTCCTCGGGGACGCCGAGCGCCTTGAGGACCCTGGCGGTGTCCTCGACGGTGGCCGCGCCGTCACCGTCGGTGTCGGCCACGGCGAGGGCCGCGTGCAGGAACGGGCGGGCGATCTCGGCGAACCGGTCCGGGTTGTCCCGCAGTCGCTTGACCGCGCCGTTCACGAACTCCTCGCGGGTGATGCGCTGGTCCCCGTCGCGGTCCGCGATGCCGGCCATGCCCTGCCAGAACGCCTCGGCCCCGACGTACAGGGCCTGGCCCTTGTCGGAACGGGCAGCGGTGCCGAACTCGGCGAGCAGCGCCTTGGCCGCTCCGCTGAAGTCCTCGCGGTCGATGTAGCCGTTGCCGTCCTGGTCGAAGGTGGCGAACCGGGCCGCGATCCTGCGCTCGTACTCGCTGGTGACCATGTCTTTTTCAGGCCGCCTTAGGTCGGGGTCGTCTCGCTCGGAGCGTACGTCGTCCGGGAGGGCCGGGGAGCACGGAAACGACGCTTGTGCCAAGACCGGTGAAATTCCGCGACAACTGCGTGTCCGACGTGGCACGGGCCACAGCCGGGGCGGGCGTATCCCGCCGGGTGCCGGGGCGCTAGGCCGACAGCGGGCGGGAGTCGTCGGAGACGGCCGAGGTGACGTCCGGGTGTATGTCGAACAGGCGGCGGACGCCGAGCGCGCCGAGCACCTTGTTGACGTGGCTGCCGTCGGCGGCGCCCTGGGCGGGCAGGATCAGCCGGAGCGTGCCCTGGCAGGAGCGCAGCAGCCGGCGGGCGGCGATCAGCACGCCGACGCCGCTGGAGTCGCAGAACCACACCTCGGAGAGATCGAGGACCAGGCTGTGCCTGCCGTCGGCTACGACGTCGTGCACCCGCTGGCGCAGCACCGGGGAGGTCACCAGGTCCAGTTCGCCCGACACCCGGAGCACGGCCCAGTCGCCCTGCTCCTCGTCGGTCACTTTGAAACTCACCACCACGCCCCTCGCTCTCGAAACGGAAGCAGTACCTACGCTTCCTTGCTGCGCGGCTGCCCACCGGCGGTTCCCTGAAACACGGGCGGAGAAACGGTTACCGAACAGAAAAGGCTTGTTTCAGTCGGCTTCGATCCGATTCGATCGGTTCCGATCGCTGCGCGGTGGGGTAGGCGCCGCTCGAACAGCTCCGACATGCGCACCGGCAGGCCCATACCATCTGCGGCCCGGCAGGGGGCGCACATTGCGGCAAGGGGGCGTGAACTGTCGGGCGTGCCGACTACATTCGTTCAGACGGCGGGCACACGCTGGATCCGGGCGGCGCGGCACCGGGCCGGGGTGCCAGGGGAGGAACTGGGGGTGAGGGGCCATATGGCGACCAGGGAGGTACCGCCCCGCTGGGACCGGAAGATGCAGCAGCGGCTCGCCCGCGGGGAAGCGGCCGCCCTCGGTGAGCTCTACGACCGGTTCGCATCTCTCGTCCACGGCCTCGCCCACCGCGTCCTCGGCGACGAGCACGCCGCCGACGGCATCACCCACGACGTCTTCGCCCACGTCTGGGAACACCCCGACGCCTACGACCCCAAGCGGGAACCGCTGCGCACCTGGGTCGCCGCGCTGACCCACCGGCTGGCCGTCCAGCGCCTGCGCGCCACCGAGACCGCGGCGCTCGCCCGCGGCGGCCCCGGCAGCACCGAGGACCTGGAGCGCAAGGTGCGCCACGCCTCGGTGGCCGCCCGCGCGGACTACATCGTCCAGTCCATGCCGGCCCCGCTGCGCGCCGCGCTGGAATCGGCGTACTTCAAGCGCCGGGATTACCGCCAGACCGCCGCCGACCTGGGCGTCACCGAGGACGAGGCCCGCCGCCGGCTCCGCCTCGGCCTCCAGCTGCTGGCCACGGCGCACGACACCGCCGCTCCGGGAGCGACGGGCTCTCCGGGCACCCCGCCCGGAATCGGGGGTGCGGCATGACGGAGGGCGGTGACGACTTCAAGCCGTACGACGACCCGGACCCCTCGCCCCGCATACCTCTCCCCCGGAACTCCGTGGAGGACAGCGGGCGGCCGTTGCCCGGGACCGGGACATCCGAGGCCGGGGCACCCGAGGCCGGGACACCCGAGACGGGGACAGGAGCGCAGAGCGGCGTGGAGCCACTGGTGCTGGACCATCCGGTGCTGAAATCCCTGCTGGGCGCGTGGGCGCTGGCCGCCTGCGCCCCGGAGGAGGCCGCGGCCGTCGAGGAGCATCTCGGGGAGTGCGGCGCCTGCGCCGACGAGGCGCTGCGGCTGCGGGAGGCGGTCGGCCTGCTCCAGCGTCCCGAGAGCCTCGACCTGAACCCCGCGCTGCGCACCCGCGTCCTGGAGTCCTGCCTGGAGCGGCGCCCGCCGCGCATCCCCGTCCCCGAGTGGGCCGCCGCCTACGACGCCGAGACCGCGCGCCTGGACGCGCTGCTCCAGGACTTCGGCGACGCGGAGTGGCACGCGCCGGTGCGGCTGCGCTGGTACGAGGCCGACGAGGCGACCAGTCGCCGTACCACCGTCGCCGGGGTCATCGCCCACCTGATGACCGTCGACGGACTCGTCGCCGTCGCCCTCGGCCTCGACGACCCGCTCGGCGACGTCACCGCCGAGCGGCCCACCCCGGCGGCCCGCACCGAGGCGTACTGGCGGGCCGCGCACTTCCCGCCCACCCGCTCCGTGCGGGCGCCCTGGCGCGAGCAGAGCCACAACCTCGTGCGCACGGTGTCCTTCACGGGCGGCGAGGACGCACGCGGCCGCATGACGGTGCCGTACGGCGACTTCGCGCTGCCGCTGCACGACGCGATGCTGGACCGCGCCTTCGAGTGCTGGGTGCACGCGGAGGACATCGCCGACGCGGTGGACTACCCCTACGACCCGCCCTCCGGCCGGCATCTGCACCGCATGGTCGACCTGGCGGCGCGTCTGCTGCCGACGGTGCTGGAGGCGCGGCGCCGGTCGGGGCTCGCCTCACCGGTGGAACGGCGTCTGGTCGCCGCCGGTGAGCCCGGACGCAGTCTGCGGCTGGAGATCGAGGGGTCGGGCGGTGGGGAGTGGCTGATCCCGCTGGACTCGCCTGCGGCGAAGGGCTCCGCCGAGCATGAGGTGGCGCATGTCGCGCTGGACGGCGCGGAGTTCTGTCGTCTGGCCGCGGGTCATGTACCGCCGATGGAGGCCGCGGCGGGGCAAGTGGGTGATCGGCAGGCGATCAGGGATGTGCTGTTGGCGGCGGCGAGCTTGAGCCGGATGTAGGGGTGGGTCTGCTGTTTCGCCGGCGGCTGCGGTTGAGTGGGGGCTGGTCGCGCAGCTCCCCGCACGATCAGCCACACACCACTCGCAGCCGCCCGACCACGGATGAACCCGAGCTCTCAGGCGAAAACGACCGTCCGCCGCCCGTTCAGCAGAATCCTCCGCTCCGCATGCCACTTCACGGCCCGCGCCAGCGCCTGGCACTCCACGTCACGCCCCACCGCCACCAGCTGATCCGGCGTGACGTCGTGCCCCACCCGCTCGACCTCCTGCTCGATGATCGGCCCCTCGTCGAGATCCGCGGTCACATAGTGCGCCGTCGCACCGATCAGCTTCACACCCCGCGCATGCGCCTGGTGGTACGGCTTCGCGCCCTTGAAGCTCGGCAGGAAGGAGTGGTGGATGTTGATGATCCGCCCGGACAGCTGCTTGCACAGATCGTCGGAGAGGACCTGCATGTAGCGGGCGAGGACGACGAGTTCGACCTTCTCCTCCCGCACGATCTCCAGCAGCTTCCCCTCGGCCTCCGGCTTCGTGTCCTTCGTCACCGGAATGTGGTGGAAGGGAATGTTGTACGAAGCCACCAGCTCGGCAAAGTCAGTGTGATTGGACACCACCCCGGCGATCTCCACGGGCAGCGCCCCGATCCGCGCCCGGAACAGCAGGTCGTTCAGGCAGTGCCCGAACTTGCTGACCATCAGCAGGATCCGCATCTTCTCGTCGGCGCGGTTTATCTGCCAGTCCATCTGGAAGGAGTCACCGATCGCCGCGAAGCTCGCCCGCAGCTTCTCCACCGTCACCGGCGCCTCGGCCGAGAAGTGGACCCGCATGAAGAACAGTCCGGTGTCGTGGTCGCCGAACTGCTGGCTGTCCTCGATGTTGCAGCCGGTCATGAACAGGTAGCTCGACACGGCGTGCACGATGCCCTGCTTGTCGGGGCAGGACAGAGTGAGGACGTACTGGTCGGCCGGGGCCGCGGCTCGGGTGGACTGCTCGTTCATGCAGAAAAGGGTCCCACACCCGCCTCCAGGCAGGAGGGACCGTCCCGTCAAGCGGACCGCGTCAGGATCCGCAGCACCTCAAGGGTGCGCGGCGGAGCGTCCGGGTCCTCCCCGTCGCTCGTGGCCATCCGCACATGCGCGTCCCGCGCGGCCCGCACCGCCTCCGGCCACCCGGCGTTCTCCAGGTAGGCGGTGACCGGCGCGTCCGGCCCGACCTGGTGCATGATCCGCAGCACCCGCAGCACCGCGGTGTCGACGAGCGCCGCCTCCTGCGAGTCGCGGAAGATCGTGCCGACGTACTTCTCCGCGGACCAGTTGTCCAGCCAGGTGTCCTCGACCAGCCGGTACACGGCGTCGGTGACGTCACCGTAGCCGTCCACCCCGGCCAGCCAGACGTCCCGCTGGAAGACGGGGTCGGAGAGCATGTGCAGCGCGGAGCGCACATTGCTGCGCCAGCGCCACCACGGCATGTCGTTGAGTGGCATGCCGCCCATGGTGGAGGAGCGACGGCCGCGACGGGAAGAGTTCTCCGAACCTTGCACGGTCGTCGATCGTACGTTTCGGCCCCGCGCGTCTCACCACGGACCCCGTAATTCACCTCCACGTCACCACCCGTTGACCAAGGGTCATCTCAAGGTTGGCCATGTGACGGAATCGTGCGTGTCCATGACCGGCAGGCGACGCAACCGCAGCACGTTCCTCCCCCGCCTCCTCACCCGGCCCGTCAGAGCCCGTGCCCTGACCACGGGCGCACTGGTGGCGTGTGTGTCGCTCGCCACCGGCTGCGGGATCGTCCCCGGTGTCACGGGGGGCTCCGGGGACGACGACCCGATCATCGTGATGACCTGGGCCCCGGAGAACACCGACACCACCAACAAGCCCGGTATGCCCGCGTTCGCCCGCGCCTACGCCCGCTGGGTGAACTCCCAGGGCGGCATCAACGGCCGCGAGCTCCAGGTCCTGACCTGCAACGACCAGAACGACACCGTCGCCGCCTCGCGGTGCGCCGGGCGCGCCATCGAGGAGAACGCCGTCGCCGTCGTCGGCTCCTACAGCCAGCACGCCGACTCCTTCCTGCCCGCCCTCGAGGGCGCCGGCATCCCGTACATCGGCGGCTACGGCATCACCAACAACGAGTTCACCAGCCCTCTGTCCTATCCCGTCAACGGCGGGCAGCCGGTGCTGCTGGCCGGACTCGGCCGGACCCTCGCGGACAGCTGCGGGCCGGTCACCCTGATCCGGCCGGACACCATCGCGGGCGACCAGCTGCCGCCGCTGCTCGACTCGGGCCTGACGGCCGGCGGCCACGACCCGGCCGGCGACCAGCGGGCCGCGGAGGACGCCACCGCGTACGACGGCCATGCCCAGCTGGCCCTGGAGCGCACCACCACCGATCCGACCCGGCAGGGATGTGTGGTGCCCGCACTCGGAGACCGCACGGGCACCTTCATGGACTCCTTCCGCCGGGCCCGCGAGGACTACCCGGAGGTGCGCACGGCGACCGTGCTGGGCAGCGTCGACCAGACCACGATCGACGCGTCCGGCGGGGCGTCGGGGCCGTACGAGGGCTCGTACGTCACCGGCTGGTACCCGCAGGCGAGCGACGAGCGCTGGGACGCGATGAAGGACGTGATCAAGCAGGAGGCGTTCGGCGACAACCGGATCGATCCCGCGGACGCCGGGGTGCAGACCACGTGGATCGCCTACACCGTGTTCAAGCAGGTCGTCGAGTCGCTCGGCGACGGCGAGGTGAGCGCCGACACGGTCACCGACGCGCTGGACAGCGGCCTGAAGGTCACCACGGGCGGACTCACCCCCACCCTGCAGTGGGAGTCCCAGGACGAGCTGGCCGCCGTCGGCTTCCCGCGCATGGTCAACGCCCACGTGACGCAGCAGGTGGTGCGGGACGGCCGGCTCGTCGCGGCGCGCAAGGGCTTCACCGACGTGACGAAGACGCTCCAGGCGGCCGACCTGGCGTGAGGCCCCCACTCCGGGGGGCCGTCACAGCTGGGTCGGCTGGCGCTCGGTCAGGCCGTACTGCCGGGCGATCGCGTTCCACAGCGGGGCCGCCTTGCCCTTCTCCGCGGTCGCGGTGCCGCTGGCCCGGTTCCCGGCCTGGGTCTGGCCGGTCGCCCGCGCCTGGCCCTTCTTGCACATCTTGCCCTTGGCACCGGCGACCTGGTCGGCCCACACCGCGTAGTGGTTGTCGGCCGCCGCCGACGCCTGCCACGCCTTGGTGAGCGCGGTGGTCAGCTCCGTGTGGCGGGGCAGCTTGTCCACGGACAGCCGGGAGAGGTCGGTGACGAGCTGGGTGCGCTGCTTGGCCGCGGCCCGCAGGTTCTTCGCCGCCTGGGGCAGATTGCGGCACGCCTTCACGTCGGCCACCGACTTGATCACGGTGCTGCGGCTGTCACCGCTGTCGGCGAGCAGCTTGTCCAGCGCCACGGCCTGCTCGCGGACGGGATCGGCGGACGGCGAGGGGGAGGCGGACGCCTGCTCGCTCGCGGGGGCGGTCGCGGAGACCGTCTGGTTCTCGTCGCCGCCGTCGTCCCCGCCGTCACCGGCGAGCAGGGCGCCCGCGCCGATGCCGACGGCGGCGATCACGACGCCGACCACCGCGAGCAGTGGCACCCGGGAGCCGGGACGGCCACCGCGGCTGCCCCGGCCTCCGCCGGACGGCGTACGCACGGCCCGCGCCGGCCGGGGCGGCTGGGGCTCCTCGATGCGCGGGAGCTGCTGGGTGGACCCGACGGGGCTCCCGGCGCTGTCGCTGCGGAAGAGGTTGTCGAACTCGGCCGGCGGCTGCCGGTTGCCGTCGCCGGGCGCGGCGCCGTAGGGCGGTCCGGCGGGCTGGCCGGTGACCGGGGGGATGTACTGGGTGGCCTCGGCGTCGGGGTTGCCGACGGGCACCTGCGGGGAGGCCTGCGGGGGCCGCCGCAGGGAGCGGGTCTCCTCGGAGTCCTGCCCGGCGGGCATCTCGGGCGGCAGCGCGCCCGGGCCGACCGGGGGTATGTACTGCGTCGCCCCCTCGTCGGCCCCACCGCCGCTCACCGGCGGTATGTACTGAGTGGCCCCGTCGGCCCCGTCGGCCCCGTCGGGCGCGGGCCCGCCCGGAACGGGCGGCAAGTACTGCGTCGCCCCCTCGGGCGACACGGGCGGCAGCGGGGCGGCACCGGGGGAGGCACCGTAGGCGTGGCTGCCCGGCGCCCCGTACCCGGCCTGGGCGTCGGGCGAGCCGGGTCCGGCCGAGTGCCCGCCGGCGCCATGTCCCTCACCGGCGCCGTGCTGCGTGGGAGCACCGTGGCCGGCCTGCCCGGCGCCCGGCTGCGCGGACGCGCCGCCGGCGCCCTGGACGCCGCCCGCCGGCGGGAGCGGGCCCGGGCCCTGGTGCGGCAGCGGGGCGCCGCTGTGGTCGTACGAGGAGGAGTGAGGGGCGGGGGTCTGCGGCGGGGCGCCCTCGGGGGGAAGCGGGCCGGGGCCCGGCTGCCCCGCGGGCCGCTGATACGGGCCGGGGGCGCCCTGCTGCCCCGCGGACGGCTGGTGCGGGATGGAGGCGCTCCCGCTCCAGGACGCCGGGGGCTGGGTGTCCCACTGCGCGGAGGCGGAGGACTGGGGGTGTTGCCAGTCCTGGCCGGGGGGCGCGGTGGGGGGCTGCTGGTGCGGGCCCTGGTCGGGGCCCCACGGCTGGCCCCAGGTCTGGCCGCCGGGGGGTGCGGAGGCGGGGGGCTGGGCGGACGGCTGGGCCGGTGCGGTGCCGGACGGGGTGCTCGTCATGCCCGGCAGCAGGGGCTCACCGCCGTCGGAGGGCAGCACGATGCCTTCGCGCGCCGGGCGCGACGAGGGCTCCTCGCCCTGTCCACTCTGCGTCACCGGGACTCCTACCAATGGGGGACCTTGTGAATCGTCGGGTCACGCTACCGGGTCCCCGGAGCCCGGTGCCACGCAGCACAGGACGTGATCTCCTGCCCTGTGAGCGCAGTAACAGAACCGCCTCACGGCACGCTGTTCATGTCACCTCCCGCGCTCCGGCCGCCCGTTGTCCGCGCGTTCACCCGCCCGTTCCTTCCGTGTTCACGCCGCCGTCTGCAGCCCCGTGCGCACCCCGAACTCCCGCACCACCGGCTCCTCTCCGAACGGTTCGAGGCGCTGCTGGAAGTCCTCCAGGTACTCGGCGCCCCGGTTGGACCTGAGCCCGTCGAGGAGTTCCACCGCCTTCAGGCCCGTCGCACAGGCCTGTTCGATCTCCCGCTGCTGCACCTGCGCCGTGGCCAACAGCACATAGCCGATCGCCCGCCGCCGCGCCCGCGACTCGGGATGCCCGGCCAGCGACTCGCGTGCGCACCGCGCCGCCGCCTCCGCCTGCCCCAGATCGCGGTGGCAGTGCGCCAGCTCGTCCGCCAGATACGCCTCGTCGAAGTGCGCGATCCACACGGGGTCGTCCCCGGACGCCGGATCGGCCGCCTCCATGGCGCTCACCGCCCGCCCGACCGCCGTCTGCGCGGCGCGCGCGTCGCCCATCAACGCGTGCCCGCGCGCCTCCGCGGCGTGGAACATCGCCTCCGCGCGGGGCGTCACGCGCCCCCGCGCGCCCTCCTGTGCCGCACGCGCCAACTGCGCGATCTCACGCGGGTTTCCGAGCTGCGCGGCCAGATGACTCATGGACGCGGCGAGCACATAACCGCCGTATCCTCGGTCGCCCGCCGCCTGGGCCAGCCGCAGCGCCTGGATGTAGTAGCGCTGCGCGAGCCCCGGCTGCCCGGTGTCCACGGCCATGTACCCGGCGAGCTCGGTCAACCGCGCGACCGCGGCGAACAGTTCACGCCCCACCGTCTCCCGGTACGACCCGGACAGCAGCCCGGAGACGACGCTGTTGAGGTAGTGCACGACGACCGGCCGCACATGCCCGCTGCCGTACTGGTGGTCGAGATCCACCAGGGCCCGGGTCATGTCCCGCACGGCCGCCACGTCGGACCGGCCCACGCGTGGCCCGGCCGAGCGCGCCACCTGCGCGTCGGGCGTGGAGATCAGCCAGTCCCGGCTCGGCTCCACCAGCGCCGAGGCGGCGACGGCCGAGCCGGACAGGAAGTCCCGCCGGCCCACATCGCTGCGCCACAGCTCGCAGACCTGCTCGATGGCCCCCAGCACCGTCGGCGAGAACTGGAGACCGACACCCGACGCGAGGTTCTTGCCGTTGGCCATGCCGATCTCGTCGATCGTGACCGTACGGCCCAGCTTGCGGCCCAGCGCCTCCGCGATGATCGCCGGTGCGCGGCCCCGTGGCTGCTGGCCGCGCAGCCAGCGGGCCACCGACGTCTTGTCGTAGCGCAGGTCGAGGCCGTGCTCGGCACCGCACATGTTGACCCTGCGGGCCAGCCCGGCGTTGGAGCATCCGGCTTCCTGGATGAGCGCCTGCAACCGCTCGTTCGGCTGCCGCGCGACGAGAGGCCTTGCGGCCATGGCGTAACCCCCTGTGGCTACGGTGCCTGCCCACACACCGAGTTGACGTGCTCTTCCGTGGCCGTGCTCCTCACGTCCCGGCGAGAAGCTCCGGCCCGTGAAGATCAATGCCCCGCCGATCTGCCGAAAATGCGGGACTTATGAGGATTGCCGGGGTGACGGCATGCGGACTCGCTCGCCGGCCCCCCTCGTGGCTACCCACCCGCGGGCGCCGTTCCTCCCGCGCGCCCCCACCCGTGCACCCATGCGCCCCGGATGCGGAGCCGGTGCTCCGCCCCCGCGCACGCGCCAAGGCGTAACCCCTGGTGACGGGCGTAGTTGTGTTCATCGTGGAAGAGACGATCCCGGGCACCCAGGCCGCACAGATCCCGAAGCAGCGCGGGGAATCGCTGCTGGACACCGCAGTTCGCTATGCCGAGGAGCGTCACTGGGACGTGTTCCCGGGCACCTGGCTGGAGGCCGCCGACGGGGTGCAGCGCTGCTCGTGCGGTGACGCGGCGTGCCCCGCGCCGGGCGCGCACCCGGCCCGGACCGACTGGCCGACGCAGGCGACGGGCAGTGCGACCGTCGCCCGCCGGATGTGGCAGAAGCAGCCGACGGCGTCGATCCTGCTGCCGACGGGGCGGACGTTCGACGCGATCTCCGTACCGGAGACGGCGGGGTTTCTCGCGCTGGCGCGGATGGAGCGGATGGAGCTGACACTGGGGCCGGTGACGGTGACGCCGGCGCGGCGGATGGAGTTCTTCGTGCTGCCGGGCGCTGCCGCGAAGGTGCCGGATCTGGTGCGGGGGCTGGGCTGGTCGCTGCCGTCTCTCGATCTGGCCGTGCTCGGTGAAGGGGCGTACGTGGCCGCGCCGCCCACGCGGGTGGGGTCTCGGGGGGCCGTGCAGTGGGCCTGCCGGCCTACGCCTGCGAATCGGTGGTTGCCGGATGCGGAGGAGTTGATCTCGGCGCTGGCTTATGCGTGCGGGCGGGATCGGTAGCGGCTCGTCTGCCTGGTTGATCGTCTTTCGCGGCTGCGGGTTGTCTGTGGCTTGTCGCGCCCACGCGGCGGAGCCGCATATTGGACAGAGCCCCGCGCCCCTTTAGGTTGGCCTCCATGACGTCGGCCGTAAGTGTGCGTGGGCTTTGGAAGCGGTTCGGGCAGCAAGTCGCTGTTGCCGGGATCGATCTCGAACTGCCCGCCGGGAAGTTCATCGGGATCGTCGGGCCGAACGGGGCTGGGAAGACGACCACCTTGTCCATGGTGACCGGGTTGTTGCGGCCCGATCAGGGGTCCGTGGAGGTCGTCGGGCACGACGTCTGGCGGGACCCCGTGGAGGTGAAGGCCCGGATCGGGGTGCTGCCCGAGGGGCTGCGGCTGTTCGAGCGGCTGTCGGGGCGTGAACTGCTCGCCTACTCGGGGCGGTTGCGCGGGCTGCCCGGTGCCGAGGTCGACAAGCGGGCCACCCAGTTGCTCGACGTCCTCGACCTGGCCGGTGCCCAGCACAAGCTGGTCGTCGACTACTCGACCGGCATGCGCAAGAAGATCGGGCTGGCCGCGGCGCTGCTGCACAATCCCGAAGTGCTGTTCCTGGACGAGCCGTTCGAGGGCGTCGACCCGGTGTCCGCGCAGACCATCCGGGGCGTGCTGGAGCGGTACACCGCCTCCGGGGCGACCGTGGTCTTCTCGTCGCACGTGATGGAGCTCGTGGAGTCGCTGTGCGACTGGGTGGCGGTGATGGCCGCCGGGCGGATCCGGGCGCACGGTCCGCTCGCCGAGGTGCGCGGCGCCGCGCCCTCCCTCCAGCGGGCGTTCCTGGAACTCGTCGGGGCGGACGGGCGGGACGCCTCCTCCGACCTCGACTGGCTGGGCGGCGGGGCCCGGTGAGCGCGCCCGCGATCACCCCCGTCGTCGTACGGCTGAAGCTGTCGCTGCTGCGCAACGGCCTGCGGCAGTCCGGTGGCCGCAAGGCCGCCTACATCGCCTCCGCCGTCGTCACGCTGCTGTTCGCCGCGCTCCAGCTGATCGGCCTGATCGCGCTGCGCGGCGTCGGTCACGCCGAGTCGCTGATCGTGCTGCTCGTCGCGGTGCTCGGGCTGGGCTGGGCGGTGATGCCGCTGTTCTTCCCGAGCGGCGACGAGACCCTGGACCCGACCCGGCTGGTGATGCTGCCGCTGCGGCCCCGCCCGCTGGTGCGGGCGCTGCTCGCGGCCTCGCTGGTCGGCATCGGACCGCTGTTCACGCTGTGCATGCTCGCCGGTTCGGTGATCACCGTCGCGCACGGCGGTGCCGCCTTCGCCGTCGGCCTGCTCGCCGTCCCGCTGGCACTGCTGGTGTGCGTGGCACTCGCACGGGCGGTCGCCGCGGCCAACGTACGGCTGCTGACCAGCCGCAAGGGCCGGGATCTGGCCGTGCTCAGCGGACTGGTGATCGCCGTCGGCGCGCAGGTGGTCAACTTCGGTGCGCAGCGGCTCGGTTCCTCCGGCCTCGGGGAGCTCGACCCGGTGGCGGACGTGCTGCGGTGGATCCCGCCGGCGTCCGCGATCGGTGCCGTACACACGGTGGGCGAGGGGTCGTACGGGGTCGCCCTCGCGCAACTGGCGCTGAGCGCGCTGGCCCTGGCGGTGCTGCTCGCCCTGTGGTCGCGGTCGCTGACGAGGCTGATGACCGCGCCCGACGGCTCCACCCTGCAGACCGGAGAGACGGCCGTACGGGAGCACGCGAGCGGCGGCCTCGCCCGGCTGCTGCCCCCCGGCCGCACGGGTACGGCGATGGAGCGCAGCCTGCGCTATGTGTGGCGTGATCCGAAGACCAAGGCGGCCTGGGTGACCTCGCTGGCCATCGGGCTGATCGTGCCGGTGTTCAACGCCTGGCAGGGCACCGGCTCGGTGTACTTCGCCTGTTTCGCCGCCGGGATGCTCGGCATCCAGATGTACAACCAGTTCGGTCAGGACACGTCCGCGTTCTGGATGGTCGCGATGACCATCTCCTCCACGCGCGACGCCTACGTCGAACTGCGCGCCCGCGCGTACGCGCTGCTGCTGATCACGCTGCCGTACGCCGCCCTCGTCACGGTCCTGACGACGGCGATGCTGGGCGACTGGGAGCGGCTGCCGGAGGCACTGGGCCTGTCCTTCGCGCTGCTCGGCGCGATGCTCGCCACGGGCGCGTGGACGTCGGCCCGCTTCCCGTACTCCATCCCGCAAGAGGGTTACAAGAACGTCGCACCGGGGCAGACGGGGCTCGCCTGGATCTCCATCTTCGGCGGCATGATCGCGGCGGCGGTGCTGTGCGCGCCGGTCATCGCCCTCACGATCTGGTGGAACATCAGCGCCGACGGCGACGATCTGCTGTGGCTGCTGCTGCCGGTGGGCACGGCGTACGGGGCGGCGCTGACCCTGCTCGGCCTGCGGCTGGCCGCGCCGCAGACCGCGCGACGGCTGCCGGAGATCCTCACGGCCGTCAGCAAGGGGTGAGGGTCAGCAAGGCGTGAGCGCGTCGGGGGGCTCAGGTGGTGCGGAGCGAGTCCAGGAACGGTTCGATCGCCGCACGCCAGCCCTCCGGCTGGTCGTAGTGGACCAGATGGCCGGCGTCGGCGACCTCCGCGTACTGCCCGCGGGGCAGGACGCGGACCATCTCCTGGGCCTCCGCGCGGCCGAGCTCGCCGTCGAGGCCGCGGACCACCAGCGCGGGGCACCGCACCTGGGCCAGCTCCTCCCAGTGCGCGTCGTACACCCACGTCTCACGGGAGCGGAGCATCTGCTCCTGGTCGAAGACCGGGCGCCAGCCGTCGGGGGACTCGGCCATCACCTCGGCGTAGAACTCGCCGCGGGCCGGATTGGGCCGCTCCACCCAGGGGTCGTCCTCGCCGAACCACTTGCGGACGTCGGCGAGCGTGGCGAACGGAACCGGCCAGGCCCTGAACCACTCGGCCCACTCGCGCTGCGAGGCCGCGCCGAGCGCGGAGGCCCGCATGTCGCAGATGATCACTCCGCGGACCAGGTCGGGACGCTTGGCGGCGAGCTGCCAGGCCGTCAGGGCGCCCATGGCGTGGCCGATCAGGACGGCGGGCGCGAGGGCGAGCTGTTCGAGGGCGGCCTCGGCGTCGTCGACGTAGGCGTCGCGGCTGTAGGAGGCCTGCGGGGGTTTGTCGCTGCGGCCGTGGCCGCGCTGGTCGAGGGCGACCGCGCGGTACCGCTCGGCGAGCCAGCGGGCGGTGGACGCCCAGTGCGAGGCGCGGCCCATCAGGCCGTGCAGTAAGAGCACGCCCGGGGCGGCGCCGTACACGGGATCGGTGCCCGTCTTGGGCGGGTCGCCGAACTCCCAGGCGGCGAGACGTACGCCGTCCGCTCCGGTCACGCCGATGCGTCGCGCCATTCTCCTGGCACCCCCCAAGCTCGCTGGTCCGCCGTGCTTGCCCTGCCTGTCGTACCGCCCCAGATTATCGAATGCGCATTCGAAAATGCCGTCTCGGCCGGCAACACCCCTCGTTCGAGTGACCCCCGACCAGGATTGATCGCCGCGGACCAGGGGAGATGTTCAGCGGGAGGCGGACCGCTCGGGGAAATCGGTCCGAGGGGAATGACCCTGAGAGCTCGGGGCTCCGGGTCAGCACAGGGGAGGACAGGCCCCGGCGCCATACGGCGCCGGGGCTCCTCACGTGGTCACGGCACATCCTCCCGCCCCTCCCCGGCCGGGGTGACATCGCTGTCCGGCCGGGCCGAGAGGTCCCCGGCAACAGAGAGAACCTCGGGCCATGCCTCACGCGACAGCCTCGCACGCGATCCGGGCGCGCGCTGCGATTCCCCGCACTGGATCTTCGAATCGACGCGATCACGTCGGTGCCGCAGCGGCACCCCGCCGATGGCGCCTATGTCGGAGCCGGGTGTGGAATCGGGCGTCGGAGTCGGGCGTCGGGGCCGGAGTCGCTTCGGCGCCGGAGTCGCTCCGGCGCCGCTCAGGGCTTGGCGACGAAGACGTGGGAGGCCACGTCCGACTCCAGCTCGGCCGCCTCGCCGCCGCTGCCGACCAGCACACCGCCCGCGGACTCCGTCACGCTCACCACCGACCCGGGCTGCACGCCCGCACGGCGCAGCGTGTACATCAGCTGCGCGTCCGTCTGGATCGGCTCGCCGATCCGGCGCACCACGACCGTCTTGCCCTCGAGACCCGGGTCGAGATCGGCCAGCGACACCATCCCCTCGTCCAGGAACGGATCGGCGCCGTCCTTCTCGCCCAGCTCCTCCAGGCCCGGGATCGGGTTGCCGTACGGCGACTCGGTCGGGTGCCGCAGCAGCTCCAGCACGCGGCGCTCGACGGCCTCGCTCATCACGTGCTCCCAGCGGCAGGCCTCCGCGTGCACCTGCTCCCACTCCAGGCCGATCACGTCGACGAGCAGACACTCGGCGAGGCGGTGCTTGCGCATCACGCGCGTGGCCAGCCGGCGGCCCTCGTCCGTCAGCTCCAGGTGACGGTCGCTCGCGACGGACACCAGACCGTCGCGCTCCATGCGCGCCACCGTCTGGCTGACCGTCGGCCCGCTCTGGTCGAGCCGCTCGGCGATCCGGGCGCGCATGGGGACCACACCTTCCTCCTCCAGCTCGAGGATGGTGCGGAGATACATCTCCGTGGTGTCGATCAGTCCGGACATACGTGCCCCTCGATGAGATCTGCGATTAGCTCTGCCGGAGGCTGGACGGCTCACCGGCACGTGCGCTGGCCCAGGACTCAATTCTGACGCATGTCACTGACAACCGTGCGGCGCCGAGAAAACGGTCCCCTCCGGCACCGTAGTACGGACGCCCGGCGCCGTATTGACACGGCAGTGGTCCAGACCGCACCGTGATCCGCAACACAGCCACCCGAAGGGATGCCGCATGAGCGACCGCACGCCGGCCGACCGGTTCCTCGACGCCGCGATCGACCTGCTGCACCGGGTCCGCGACGAGGAGGCCGAGTCCATCACGGCCGCCGGCACGCTGCTCGCCGACACCGTCGCCGACGGCGGACGCCTCTTCGCCTTCGGCGCCGGCCACTCCTCGCTCGCCGCGCAGGACATCGTCTACCGCGCGGGCGGGCTCGCCCTGATGAACCTCCTCGCCGTACCGGGCGTCGTCGGCGTCGACGTCATGCCCGCGACCCTCGGCTCCGCACTCGAACGCGTCGACGGTCTCGCCGGCGCCGTGCTCGACTCCTCGCCGGTCCGCGAGGGCGACGCGCTGGTGATCATCTCCCTGTCCGGCCGCAACGCCCTGCCCGTGGAGATGGCCATGAACGCCCGCGCCCTGGGCGTGAGGGTGATCGGCGTGACGTCGGTGGCCTACGCGACCCAGACCAAGTCGCGGCACACCTCCGGGACGTATCTGAAGGACCACTGCGATGTCGTCCTGGACTCCAAGATCGCGGTCGGCGACGCGGAACTCACCCTCGACAACGTCCCCGCGCCCTTCGCCCCCGCATCGACGGTCGTGACCTCGGCCCTCCTCCAGGCCGTCATGGCCACCGCCGCCGCCTGCCTCGCCGACCGCGGCATCGAGCCCCCGCTCCTGCGCTCCGGCAACGTCGACGGCGGCCACGAATGGAACGGCCGCATCCTGGAGCAGTACCGGGACCGGATCTTCTACCGGCACTGAGACGGGCCGACGGGGAGCGGCGGGGCCGAGCGGGCCGGCGGGGCGAGCGGGACCGGCTGCGGGCTCGGCGGCCGAAGCAGGGCGAGCGGAACGGGCGCGGCACCCCGGCGGCCCGAGCAGGACCGTCGGAGCGGACGCGGCACCCCGGCGGCCCGAGCAGGACCGTCGGAGCGGACGCGGCACCCCGGCGGCCCGAGCAGGGCGATCGGAGCGGACGCGGCACCCCGGCGGCCCGAGCAGGGCGATCGGAGCGGACGCGGCACCCCGGCGGCCCGAGCAGGACCGTCGGAGCGGACGCGGCAACCCGGCGGCCCGAGCAGGACCGTCGGAGCGGACGCGGCAACGAGGCGACCGGAGCAGGGCGAGCGCAGCGGACGGGGTCGGGAAGGACGGAAACGGGCTCAGTCCTCGCCGAGTAGTCCCGCCAGGTCGAGGGCCGTGGCGATGCGTACCGCCACGTCCTCCGCGTGCAGGGTGTCGGAGCGTTCGAAGGCGGTGCGGCCGGCGCCGCGCAGGAACGTCACGGCACCCAGAGTCCGCCCCCGGCTGCGCAGCACCGTGCACAGCGCGTGCACCGTCTCCGGCGGCCACTGACGGGACACCGCCCACGCCCGCGCCTCCTCCGCGCCCACATTCCCCGCACTCGCCCGCACCGAACCGGACCGCTCCACACACTGCAGCGCCGGATGCCCCCGTCCGTAACGCACCGGCAGCCCCGCACGGCCGGCGAGCTTGCTCGGCCCCGGCGCACCGGACGGCGTCGCGGCGATCCGCACCAGCCGGACCGGACCGGCACTCTCCGCGTCACTCATCGCACCGTCCGCCACCCGGTCGATCAGCGCGTGATCGGCGAACCCGGCCAGCGCGAAGTCCAGATGGATCGTCGTCGCCTCGGCCGGATCCTCGCACTCCGCCGCCGCCCGCGCCGCCCGGTGCAACTGCTGCGTACGGAACCTCAGCAGCGACGCCTCCTGCTCCCCCTGCTTGGCCTCGGTCACGTCCTGGAACAGCCAGCCCACCCCCAGCGGCACCGGCTCCTCCGCGAGCGGCGAGGCCAGCCGGAGAAAACCGCTGCGCCAGCACCGCCGCCGCTCGCCCTCCGGCGTCCGCACACTCACCCAGATCTCCGCCGGCGCGGGCGGCGCACCCTCCGCCAGCACATGCGTCAGCGCGCTCTCCAGCTCCTCCACACCCTGCGCCAGCAGCTCACCCAGCGGCCGCCCCAACGCCGCCGTACGCCCCGTGCCCAGCGCCTTCGCCGCGTGCGCGTTCACCACCGCCGGCCGCAGATCGGCGTCGACCAGCACGACACCCCACGACGCGTCCTCCAGCAGCGCCTCACTCAGCGCGATCGACCGCTCCAGATCGATCTGCGCATGCACCTCACTGAACGCGCAGTACACCCCTGCCGGCTTGCCGTCAGGACCGCGCACCGCCGCCGACTGCGTACGCACCAGCACCCGGCCGCCGTCCTTCGTCAGCAGCGCGAACTCATGCACCTGCCGGCCCGGCGCGTCCATCGCCGACATCAGCCGCGCCTGGACCTCCTCGGCGTCCGCGCGGCGCACCGCCCACCCCGCGAAGCCCTGCCGCCCCACCGCCTCGGCCGCACTCCACCCCAGAATCCGCTCCGCCTCACGGTTCCAGTGGGTCACCACCCCGTCCGCGTCGAAAGCGCACAGGGCGGCATCCATGCCGTCCAGCAAGGCGGCAAGCAGATCGGACCCGTCCGAGCCCTCCCGACTCTCCCGCTCGGGCTCGTCGGGCCCCAGCTCGTCCGTGGTCCCACTACGCCGGGAAGCACTCACCTGGACCCCCTGCAGGCTGCGTCCGCACGTACGGCACGACGGTTCGCTCACTTGCAATCATTCAACTTGAACGTGACTCAGCGCACATCGAGTTCCCAGAAGATTGAGGCAATCGTTGTACGCCCCCGCTCCCCCGCCGCGCGTCCACCTCGATCTCGATCCGCATCCGCGGATCCGCGAGCCCGCACACCATCATCGTCGCGGCCGGCCGCACCTCACCGAAGTACCGCTTCAGCACCGGCCAGCACGGCTCGAAGTCCTCCCGCACGGGCAGCAGATACCGCACCCGCACCACATCCGCGAACGTGCACCCCGCCTCCTCCAGCGCGGCCCCGATGTTCCGCAGACACTGCTCGGCCTGCTCCACCACGTCCTCGGAGATCGCCATGGTCGCGTAGTCGAACCCGGTCGTCCCCGACACATACACCCGGTCACCGTCCACCACGGCCCGCGCATACCCGATCCGCTCCTCGAACACGGACCCACCGAGCACACCCCACCGCTGCCCCTGCGCCTGCATCTCACCCATGCGCGGCACGGTAGGTGATCGTCACGGGGCTTTCCGAAGGATCACGAAAAAGGGATCACAAAAAAGTGGTTGATCCGGGGCCGAGCCGTTTCCTAGGGTTCCAGGTACACGAGAAGGGAGGTGGTTCGGCAGATGTATGAATACCGGACGCGTGAGGTGACTGCGGGCTAGCGGCTCGCCACCACACTCAGTGCGGTGCCGGACCAGCGCGCGAGAGACGCGTGCAGCCGGCCCAATCCCAAGCAGTCACCCGACCCGCGAGTCGCCGGTACGTCCGGCCGGCTCCTCCGCTGGAGGAACCAGACTCGCGGGTCGTCTGCGTTTTCAGGGGGCGTCGAAGCGGTCAGTGGGCGATGTCCGTGTAGCCCTCGATCTGGCGGGGGTCGCGGGGGCCCGGGCCGATGTAGCGGGCGGAGGGGCGGACCAGGCGGCCGGTGCGCTTCTGTTCCAGGATGTGGGCGGACCAGCCGGCCGTGCGGGCGCAGGTGAACATCGAGGTGAACATGTGCGCCGGGACCTCGGCGAAGTCGAGGACGATCGCGGCCCAGAACTCGACGTTGGTGGCCAGGACCCGGTCGGGGCGGCGGGCGTGGAGTTCGGCCAGGGCGGCCTTCTCCAGGGCCTCGGCGACCTCGAAGCGGGGGGCGCCGAGTTCGCGGGCGGTGCGGCGCAGGACACGGGCGCGGGGGTCTTCGGCGCGGTAGACGCGGTGGCCGAAGCCCATGAGGCGTTCGCCCTTGTCGAGGGCCCGTTTCACATACGCTTCCGCGTCGCCCGTGCGTTCGATCTCCTCGATCATGCCGAGGACACGGGAGGGCGCGCCGCCGTGGAGGGGGCCGGACATGGCGCCGACGGCACCGGAGAGGGCCGCGGCGACGTCGGCGCCGGTGGAGGCGATGACGCGGGCGGTGAAGGTGGAGGCGTTCATGCCGTGTTCGGCGGCGGAGGTCCAGTAGGCGTCGACGGCGGCGACGTGCTTGGGGTCGGGTTCGCCGCGCCAGCGGATCATGAAGCGTTCGACGACGGACTGGGCCTTGTCTATCTCGCGCTGCGGGACCATGGGCAGGCCCTGGCCGCGGGCGGACTGGGCGACGTAGGAGAGGGCCATGACGGCGGCGCGGGCGAGGTCGTCGCGGGCCTGGGCCTCGTCGATGTCGAGGAGGGGTTTGAGGCCCCAGACGGGGGCGAGCATGGCGAGGGCGGACTGGACGTCGACGCGGATGTCGCCGGAGTGGACGGGGATGGGGAAGGGCTCGGCGGGCGGCAGGCCGGGGTTGAAGGCGCCGTCGACGAGCAGGCCCCAGACGTTGCCGAAGGAGACGTGGCCGACCAGATCCTCGATGTCGACGCCCCGGTACCGGAGTGCGCCGCCCTCCTTGTCCGGTTCGGCGATCTCCGTCTCGAACGCGACGACTCCTTCGAGCCCGGGTACGAAGTCGGACATCAGGCGGCTCCTCGTGATGTGGACCAATGCGGATGCTCTGCGGCAGCGGTCGGGCGTCCGGTGGATCCGCGGTCGTCGCTGCGGGGACTCGCGGTCCTGGACGTCACCCCTGTGATGCCCGGCTGGCGGTCACCCAACCGGATCAGTGGCAGCACGATATCCCCGGGTGCCACGGTTGGGGAGAGTTCGCGGCACTCAGTGCCACTCAGTGACGAAGGCCACCGTCGTCCCATCGGTTTCGTGCATACGGCAGGATGACGGCGTGACCGATCGAGACGCCGCGCCCTTCGATCTCGCCGCGATGCGCAAGCACTACCGCACCGAGGGGCTCTCCGAGACGGACCTGGCCGCCACTCCCGTCGAGCAGTTCGCGCGCTGGTTCAAGCAGGCGGCGACGGAGGGCGGGCTGTTCGAGCCGAACGCGATGATCGTGTCCACGGCGGACGCGGAGGGACGGCCGAGTTCGCGCACGGTGCTGCTGAAGCACTTCGACGAGGAGGGGTTCGTGTTCTACACGAACTACGACTCGCGCAAGGGCCGTGACCTGGCGGAGAACCCGTATGTCTCGCTGCTCTTCCCGTGGCACGGGGTGGCCCGGCAGGTGATCGTCACGGGGGTCGCGCGGCGTACGGGCCGCGACGAGACAGCGGCGTACTTCCGTACCCGTCCGCACGGCTCCCAGCTGGGCGCGTGGGCGAGCGCGCAGTCGCGGGTGGTGGCCTCCCGCGACGAACTGGACGCCGCGTACGCCGGCCTGGCGTCCCGCTACCCGGAGGGTGAGCAGGTGCCGGTGCCGCCGCACTGGGGCGGCTTCCGGGTGGCCCCGCGGACGGTGGAGTTCTGGCAGGGCCGTGAGAACCGCCTCCACGACCGGCTGCGGTACGTGGCCCAGGCGGACGGCGGCTGGCGGGTGGAGCGGCTCGCGCCCTGAGCTCACCCGGCCCCGGAGGAGCCGTCCAGGACGCCGTCGAGCAGGTTCGCCCACTGTTCCACCACCCGCTCGCGGCGGGCGGTGTCGTCGGTGAGGAGGTTGGCGAGGCCGAGGCCGCGGGCCATGTCGAGGAGGCCCTGGACGGTTTCGCGGACGCCGGGGCGGGTCTCGTCGGCGCCGAGGAGGTCGACGGCGATGCGGTGGGTCTCGCGGCCGACGCGGGATTCGAGTTCGGTGACGCGGGGGCGCAGCTGGTCCTCGTCGGAGGCGGCGACCCACAGGTGGAGGGCGGCGCGGAACAGGGGCCCGGTGTAGAGGTCGACGAGGGCGGCGACCACGGCGTGGCGGTCGGCGGCTGCCGCGCCCTCGGGGAAGAGGGCGCGCAGGGCGGTGGAGCGTTCCTCGGCGACGTATTCGACGGCGGCGGTGAAGAGGTCCTCGCGGGTCGGGAAGTGGTGCTGGGCGGCCCCTCGGGAGACGCCCGCGCGTTCGGCGACGACGGAGACCGTGGAGCCCGCCCAGCCGTGTTCGGCGAGGCAGGCCACGGCGGCTTCCAGGAGCCGCTGCCGGGTGGCCCGGCTGCGGTCCTGCTTGGGGACTCGTTCGGCACGGTCGGCCGTGCTCACACCACCCATTCCGGATCCCGTCGTTCGAGGAAGGCCGTCATCCCCTCGCGTGCCTGCGCGGAGGCGAAGAGGCGGGCCGAGAGCGCGGTCAGGTCGGCCGCGTCCCGGTCGAAGGTCTTCAGCACCCTAGCCGTGAGCAGCCGTTTCGTCTCGGCCAGGCCCTGGGGTGAGGCACGGCGCACACCGTCCAGGATCGGTCCCAGTACGGCGTCCACGTCGTCGCCGGCCGCTGTGACCAGGCCGATGCGGGCGGCTTCGGCGGCGTCGAGGCGTTCGCCGGTGAGGTAGTAGCGGGCGAGGGCGCGGGGGTCGGTGCGGGGCAGCAACGGCAAGGAGATGACCGCCGGGGCCACGCCGATGCGGACCTCCGTGAAGGCGAAGGTGGACTGGGTGGACGCCGCGGCGATGTCGCAGGCCGCGAGCAGGCCGAGGCCGCCCGCGCGGACGTGTCCGGTGACCCGTGCGAGGACGGGTTTGGGCAGTTCGACGATCTGCCGCAGGAGCCCGACCAGGGCGTCCGGGTCGGGCGGGTCGCGCAGGTCGGCGCCCGCGCTGAAGGTGTTGCCGGTGTGGGTGAGGAGCACCGCGCGGACGTCGGTGTCCTTGCCGGCGTCGGTGAGCGCGGCGGTGAGGTCGCCGACGAGGGCGGCGGACAGGGCGTTGCGGTTGTGCGGGGAGTCGAGGGTGAGGGTCTCGACGCCCCGCGTCCGGCTGCGGGCGATCGGTGTCACGTACGCTCCCTGAGCTCGCGTCGCAGGATCTTGCCGCTGGCCGCCCGGGGCACGGCGTCGAGGAAGGTGACGTGCCGGACCCGCTTGTAGGGGGCGACGCGTTCGGCGACGTACATCATGACCTCGCCCTCGGACAGGTCGGGCGCGGACGGCTGGCGGACGACGTAGGCGTGCGGGACCTCGTTGCCGTCGTCGTTGTAGACGCCGATGACGGCGGCGTCGGCGATGGCGGGGTGGGTGAGGAGCAGTGCCTCGAGTTCGGCGGGGGCGACCTGGAAGCCCTTGTACTTGATGAGTTCCTTCACGCGGTCGACGACGAACAGCCAGCCGTTCTCGTCGACGTGTCCGACGTCGCCGGTGTGCAGCCAGCCGTCCTCATCGATCATGGCGGCGGTGGCGTCGGGCCGGCCGAGGTAGCCCTTCATCACCTGGGGGCCGCGGATGAGGATCTCGCCGGACTCGCCGACGCCGAGGTCCTTGCCGGGGTCGTCGAGGGAGACGATGCGCATCTCGGTGCCGGCGATGAGCTTGCCGACGGTGCCGGGCGGAGCGTCGTGCATCGCGTCCAGGGGGACGACGTGGGTGCCGGGTGACAGCTCGGTCATGCCGTACGCCTGGCCGACGGGCGGCAGGCCGAGTCGCTGCGAGCAGGCGGCGGCGAGCCCCGCGTCCAGGGGTGCGGCGGCGCTGATGATGTACTTCAGCGAGCTGAGGTCGTACTGGGCGACCAGCGGGTGCTTGGCGAGGGCCAGGACGATCGGCGGGGCCACGTACAGGCCGGTGATGCGGTGGTTCTGGATGGCGGCGAGGAACGTCTCCAGGTCGAAGCGGGGCAGGACGACCACGGTGGCGCCGTGCCGCAGCGGGGCGTTCATCAGCGCGGTCAGGCCGTAGATGTGGAAGAACGGCAGGACGGCGAGGATGCGGTCGCCGGGGCCGGCGCTGATCGCCGAGTGGAGCTGGGCGAGGTTGGTGGCGATCTGCCGGTGGGTGAGCATCACGCCCTTGGGGGTGCCGGTGGTGCCGGAGGAGTAGGGCAGGGCGGCGACGTCCTCGGCCGGGTCGATGGCGACGTCCGGCTCGGGGGCGGCGCAGGCGAGCATGTCGATCAGGGAGCGGTGGCCGGGCGCGCTGTCGCAGACGAAGATCTCCTCGACGCCGCCGGCGATCTCCGCGGCGCGGCGCGCGATGTCCAGCAGCGGGGACACGGTGACGATCCAGCGGGCCGCGGAGTCCTTGAGCTGTTTGCCGAACTCCTCGGCCGTGGCGAGCGGGTGCACGGTGGTGACCGAGGCGCCCGCGCGGGTGGCGGCGTAGAAGGCGGTGGGGAAGGCGATGGTGTTGGGGCTGTGCAGGGCGAGCACGTCGCCCTTGCGCACCCCGGCCTCGGCGAGACCGGCGGCGACGCGCCGGTGGAACCGGTCCACCTGCTCGTACGTGAGGGTGGTGCCGTCGGTGCCGTCGATCAGGGCGGGCGCGTCACCGAACTCGGCGGCCCGGCCCAGTACGGCCTCGTGGATGGGAAGGTCGACGGGCGGGACGTCTGCGTACTCGCTGCGGAACATGGTTCCTCCAAGGCGGCGACGGCGGCCTAGTACGACTTGGGCAGGCCCAGGGTCTGGTGGGAGACGTAGTTGAGAATCATCTCCCGGCTCACCGGAGCAATACGAGAGACGCGTGCCGCGGTTATCAACGAGGCGAGGCCGAACTCGCGCGTGAGGCCGTTTCCGCCGAGGGTGTGCACGGCCTGGTCGACGGCCCGTACGCAGGCCTCCCCGGCCGCGTACTTGGCCATGTTGGCGGCCTCGCCGGCGCCGATGTCGTCCCCGGCGTCGTAGAGGTGGGCCGCCTTCTGCATCATCAGGCGGGCCAGTTCGAGTTCGATGTGCGCCTGCGCGAGGGGGTGGGCGATGGCCTGGTGGGCGCCGATGGGGGTCTTCCAGACGGTGCGCTCGCGGGCGTACTCGATGGCGCGGGCGAGTGCGTAGCGGCCCATGCCGATCGCGAAGGCGGCGGTCATGATGCGCTCGGGGTTGAGGCCGGCGAAGAGCTGGAGGAGCCCTGCGTCCTCGTCGCCGACGAGCGCGTCGGCGGGCAGCCGTACGTCGTCCAGGACCAGCTCGAACTGCTTCTCGGCGGCGTTGAGTTCCATGTCGATGGGGCGCCGCTGGAAGCCGGGGGTGTCGCGTGGGACGATGAACAGGCAGGGCTTGAGACGTCCGGTACGGGCGTCCTCGGTGCGGCCGACGATGAGGGTCGCGTCCGCGAAGTCGACGCCGGAGACGAAGACCTTGCGGCCGGTGAGGAGCCAGTCGCCGGATGCCGGGTCGCGGCGGGCGGTGGTGGTGATGCGGTGGGAGTTGGAGCCGGCGTCGGGTTCGGTGATGCCGAAGGCCATGATGCGGGTGCCGTCGGCCAGGGCCGGGAGCCATTCCTGTTTCTGGGTCTGTGTGCCGAAGCGGGCGATGACGGTGCCGCAGATCGCCGGGGAGACGATGAGCATGAGGAGAGGGGAGCCTGCGGCGCCGAGTTCTTCGAGGACGATGCTGAGTTCGGCGATTCCGCCGCCTCCGCCTCCGTATTCCTCCGGGAGGTTGACGCCTAGGTAGCCGAGTTTGGCTGCGTCTTGCCAGAGTTCGGTGGGGTGGCGGCCCTCTGCGACGGTGGTGGTCATGTAGTCGCGGCCGTAGCGCTTGCCGAAGGCGGAGACTGCTTCTCGGAGTGCCTTGTGTTCTTCGGATTCGATGTGGGTGGTCACTCGATCCTCCGGGGTGTGGGTGGTTTGCGGCTGGGCGCGCCCACGCGGCAAAGCCGCATATCGGACACAGCCCCGCGCCCCTCAGGTGGGTTCTACGACCGCCAGCAACATGCCGGGCTCTACTTGCTGTCCTGGCTTGGCGTGCAAGGTGCTCAGGGTGCCCGTGGCCGGGGCTGTGATCTTGTGCTGCATCTTCATTGCTTCCAGCCAGAGGATGGGCTCCCCTGCCTGTACGCGGGCTCCCTCCGTGAGGCCCTCGGCTACTCGGACGACCACGCCCGGCATGGGGGCCAGCAAGGAGCCCGGCGCGTGCTGTGTCGTGGGGTCAGGGAAGCGGGGCAGGGCCCTGAGGTGGGTGGTGTTGACGAAGATGTCCGCGCCGTAGCGAGCCACCTCGTACTTGCGCTGTACGCCCTCCACTTCGAGGATCACGAGGTCCGTGTCGGCATGCGTCACGCGGACGCCTTCCGCCGACAGGCCGTCCCGGGTGTGGTCGTAGCGGACCTCGTGCTCGTCGCCGTTCATGGCGTACCGCTTGACCTGCGGAGCTGACCGCACGTTGCGCCAGCCCCCGAAGCGGGAACGCCCGTGCGCGTCGGCGAGGGCCGCGGCCAGCGGGGCGTGGGGGTCGGGGGCCGCCTGGGTGAGTTCGGGCAGGTGGCGGTCGTAGAAGCCGGTGTCCATGCGGCCGGTCGTGAACTCCTCGTGGCGCAGGGAGCGGACGAGGAGGTCGCGGTTGGTGACGGGGCCGTGGATCGTCGCGCGTTCCAGGGCGGAGGCCAGCTTGCGGATCGCCTCGCCTCGGGTGGGTGCGTGGGCGACGGCCTTGGCGAGCAGGGGGTCGTAGTGGACGCCGATGTCGTCGCCGTCGGTGTAGCCGGTGTCCAGGCGTACGGCGTCGGGGACGGTGAGGCGGTGCAGGCGGCCGGTCTGGGGGGCCCAGTCGTGGGCGGGATCCTCGGCGTACAGGCGGGCCTCGACGGCGTGGCCACGCGGGCGTGGGGGGTCGGCCGGCAGGGCGTGGCCCTCGGCGACGCGGATCTGCTCGGCGACGAGGTCGAGGCCGAACACGGCCTCGGTGACGGGGTGTTCGACCTGGAGGCGGGTGTTCATCTCCAGGAAGTGGGCGCGGTCGCCGGCGACGAGGAACTCGACGGTTCCGGCGCCGACGTAGCTGACGGCGCGGGCGGCGCGTACGGCGAGGGTGTGGAGTTCGTCGGTGAGGGGGGTGGTCAGGCCGGGTGCGGGGGCCTCTTCGACGACCTTCTGGTGGCGGCGCTGGAGGGAGCAGTCGCGGGTGCCGAGGGCCCACACGGTGCCGTGGGTGTCGGCGAGGATCTGCACCTCGACGTGGCGTCCGCCCTCCACATAGGGCTCGATGAACACCTCGCCGTCGCCGAAGGCGCTCGCGGCCTCCGCGCGGGCGGCGTCCAGTGCGGCCTCCAGGTCGGCGAGGTGCCGTACGACGCGCATGCCGCGTCCGCCGCCGCCCGCCGCCGCCTTCACCAGTACGGGCAGTTCGGCCTCGGTGACCTCGCGCAGGGTCTCGATGCCCATGAGTTGTTTGGCGCGGGTCTTGGACGCCATCGCCTCGATCGCCTCGGGGGGCGGGCCGATCCACACCAGGCCGGCGTCCTGTACGGCGCGGGCGAAGCCGGCGTTCTCGGAGAGGAAGCCGTAGCCGGGGTGCACGGCGTCCGCGCCGGCGGCGAGGGCCGCCTTGACGATCAGGTCGCCGCGCAGATACGTGTCGGAGGGCGCCGATCCCGGCAGCCGTACCGCGGTGTCCGCCACGCGTGCGTGGAGGGCGTTCTCGTCGGCGTCCGAGTGCACCGCGACCGTCCGGATCCCCAGGTCACGGCAGGTGCGGACGATACGGCAGGCGATCTCGCCCCGGTTGGCGATCAGCAGGGAAGTGATCATCGGTCCCTCACATCCGGAAGACGCCGAAGCCACCGCGTGCGCCCTCGTAGGGGGCCGTGTGGATGGCGGACAGGCACAGGCCGAGGACGGTGCGGGTGTCGCGCGGGTCGATGACGCCGTCGTCGTACAGCCGCCCGGACAGGAACATCGGCAGCGACTCGGACTCGATCTGCTGCTCCACCATGGCGCGCAGCGCCGCGTCCGCCTCGTCGTCGTACGGCCGTCCCTTCGCCGCGGCCGACTGGCGGGCGACGATGGACAGCACACCGGCGAGCTGCTGCGGGCCCATGACGGCGGACTTGGCGCTGGGCCAGGCGAACAGGAAGCGCGGGTCGTAGGCGCGGCCGCACATGCCGTAGTGGCCGGCGCCGTAGGAGGCGCCCATGAGGACGGACAGGTGGGGCACCTTCGAGTTGCTGACCGCGTTGATCATCATTGCGCCGTGCTTGATGATGCCGCCCTGCTCGTACTCCTTGCCGACCATGTAGCCGGTGGTGTTGTGCAGGAAGAGCAGGGGGATGTCGCGCTGGTTGGCGAGCTGGATGAACTGGGCGGCCTTCTGGGACTCCTCGGAGAACAGGACCCCTCGGGCGTTGGCCAGGATGCCGACCGGGTAGCCGTGCAGGGTGGCCCAGCCGGTGGTGAGGCTGGTGCCGTAGAGGGGTTTGAACTCGTCGAAGTCGGAGGCGTCGACGATGCGGGCGATGACCTCGCGCGGGTCGAAGGGGATCTTGAGGTCGCCGGGGACGATGCCGAGGAGTTCGTCCTGGTCGTACTTGGGGGGCTCGGCAGGGCCCGGATCGGGGTGCGCCTTGCGGTGGTTGAGGCGGGCGACGACCCGCCGGGCCTGGCGCAGGGCGTCGGGCTCGTCGAGGGCGAAGTAGTCGGCGAGGCCCGAGACACGCGCGTGCATCTCGGCGCCACCCAGGGACTCGTCGTCGCTCTCCTCCCCGGTGGCCATCTTCACCAGCGGCGGGCCGCCGAGGAACACCTTCGCCCGCTCCTTGACCATGATCACGTGGTCGGACATGCCGGGGACGTACGCCCCGCCGGCGGTGGAGTTGCCGAAGACGACGGCGACGGTGGGGATCCCGGCGGCGGAGAGCCGGGTGAGGTCCCGGAAGATGGCCCCTCCGGGGATGAAGATCTCCTTCTGGGAGGGCAGGTCGGCGCCGCCCGACTCGACGAGGCTGATGCAGGGCAGCCGGTTGGCCAGCGCGATGTCGTTGGCGCGCAGGGCTTTCTTCAGGCTCCAGGGGTTGCTGGCGCCGCCGCGCACGGTCGGGTCGTTGGCCGTGATCAGGCACTCCACGCCCTCGACGACCCCGATGCCGGTGACCAGGGAGGCGCCGACGGTGTAGTCGCTGCCCCAGGCGGCGAGCGGGGACAGTTCGAGGAAGGGGGTGTCCGGGTCGAGCAGCAGCTCGACCCGTTCGCGGGCGAGCAGCTTGCCGCGCCCCCGGTGCCGTTCGACGTACTTGTCGCCGCCGCCCGCGAGGGCCTTGGCGTGCTCGGCGTCGAGTGCGGCGAGCTTGGCGAGCATGGCCTCGCGGTGGGCCCGGTACTCGGCGCTCGTCGTGTCCAGGGCGGTGTCGAGGACCGTCACAGGAGGACCTCCGGGATGTCCAGGTGGCGGGCGCGCAGCCATTCGCCGAGCGCCTTGGCCTGGGGGTCGAAACGGTGCTGGGCGGCGACGCCCGCGCCGAGGATGCCCTCGACGACGAAGTTCAGGGCGCGCAGGTTCGGCAGGGTGTGGCGGGTGACGGGCAGGCCGGCGGCCTCGGGGATGAGCTGCCGGAAGCGCTCGACGCTCAGCTCGTGCGCGAGCCACCGCCAGGCGTCGTCGCTGCGCGCCCACACGCCGACGTTGGCGTTCCCGCCCTTGTCGCCGCTGCGGGCGCCGGCGACGCGGCCGAGGGGGGCGCTGCGCGTGGGTCCCACGGGGAGCGGCGCGGGGAGCGCGGGTTCGGGTACGTCGATGAGGTCGGCGGTCACGTGGGGTGGTGGCACGGTGATACGGCGCCCGTCGTGGAGGACGGCCACATGGTCGACGGCACCATGAGGGAGGTACACATCCTCGAACACCCCATAGGGGACTCCCTTCCCCGGTGGCGCCATCACATGGAACCCGGGGTAGCTGGCGAGCGCGAGCTCGATGGCGGCACTGCTCAGCGCCCGCCCGACCATCTCCTGCCGCGGATCCCGTACGACGAGCCGCAGCAGCGCACTCGCGGTCTCCTCGGTGCCGGCGTCGGCACGGTCGGTGCGCACGAGCTCCCAGCGCACCTCGGCGGGCGGCGACTTGGCGAGCGCGTCACCCATCTGCTCCCGCACGAGCGCCGCCTTGGCCTCGATGTCGAGCCCGGTGAGCACGAAGGTGACCTCGTTGCGGAAGCCGCCGAGCCGGTTGAGCCCGAGCTTGAGTGTGGGCGGCGGGGCTTCACCGCACACGCCCTCGATCCGCACCCGGTCCGGCTCCTCCTGGGTGAGCCGTACGGTGTCGAGGCGCGCGGTGACGTCCGGCCCGGCGTACCGGGCGCCGCCGGTCTCGTAGAGCAGCTGGGCGGTGACGGTGCCGGCGTCGACGAAGCCGCCGGTGCCGGGGTGTTTGGTGATGACGCTGCTGCCGTCGGCATGGATCTCGGCGAGGGGGAAGCCGGGGTGCCGGACGTCGCCCTCCCGGAAGAAGGCGTAGTTCCCGCCGGTGGCCTGCGTCCCGCACTCCAGTACGTGTCCGGCGACGACGGCGCCCGCGAGGCGGTCGTGGTCGTCCGGGGTCCAGCCGAAGTGGGCGGCGGCGGGTCCGGTGACGAGGGCCGCGTCGGTGACCCGCCCGGTGACCACGATGTCGGCGCCCTCGCGCAGGCAGGCGGCGATGCCGAAACCGCCGAGGTAGGCGTGTGCGGCGAGTGCGCCCGGGTGGGCGGCGGTGAGGTCGTCGCCCTCGACGTGCGCGACGCGGAGGGGGATGCCGAGCCGCTCGGCGAGTCTCCGTACGGCGTCTGCGAGGCCGGCGGGGTTGAGCCCGCCCGCGTTGGTGACGATCTTGACGCCCCGCTCGTGGGCGAGGCCGAGGCAGTCCTCGAGCTGCCGCAGGAAGGTGCGGGCGTACCCGGCGTCCGGGTCCTTCAGCCGGTCGCGGGCCAGGATGAGCATGGTCAGCTCGGCGAGGTAGTCGCCGGTGAGGACGTCGAGGTCACCGCCGGTGAGCATCTCGCGCATCGCGTCGAAGCGGTCGCCGTAGAAGCCGGAGGCGTTGCCGATGCGCAGGGGTGCCGGCGTCGTCACGGGGTTGCCCCCTTCTTGGGCGGACGGCCTTCTCCGGGCGGCCCGGCGAAGGCCTGGGCGATGTCCAGCCAGCGGTCGGCGTCGGGGCCGTCGGCGAGGAGGGCGAGGTCGGCGCGGTGGGCGCGCTGGGTGACGAGGAGGCAGAAGTCGAGCGCGGGGCCGGTGATGCGCTGGGGTGCGTCCTCCGGCCCGTAGACCCACAGTCCGTCGCCGCCGGGTGAGACGAGCTCGACCCGGAAGGGCTCGGCGGGCGGGGTGAGCCCGTGCGTGACGTAGGCGAAGTCCCGTGTCCGGGCCCCGAGGAAGGCCACATGCCTGAGCCGGTCGGTGGGTGGCCGCATCACACCGATCGCGTCGGCGATGTCGAGTCCGTGGGCCCAGGTCTCCATAAGCCGAGCGGTGGCCATGGAGGCGGCGGACATAGGGGGCCCGTACCAGGGGAAGCGGGCACCGGCCGGCGCGGACCGCAGGGCGTCGGCGAGAGCGGCCCGCCCCTGACGCCACCGCCCGAGCAACTCGGCAGGCGGAAGACGGGCCCCCTCCTCGGCCCCCTCGTCCACGAAGGAGTCCGGGGCGGCGAGCGCTTCCTCGACGAGCTTGCGGAAGCCGTCCGCGTCGGTGACGGCGAGCAGCGCGGAGCGGTCGGTCCAGGCGAGGTGGGCGATCTGATGAGCGACGGTCCAGCCGGGCGCGGGAGTGACCCGCTTCCAGCCGTCCTCGTCCAACTCGGCCACCAACCGGTCGAGTTCATCGCTCTCGGCACACAGGTCGTCGATGACGGGCGTCGGGTCGGCCATGTGGGGGAGCATGACAGGACCCCGGAAAACAATCAAGCACGCTTGCTGGATTTATGTCGAGCAACCTCGGCACCTGTGTTTACTTCTCACTACCCTCTGTAGTCGAGGTGATCGCCATGCACATCCGCCAGCTGGACCCGGACGCTTCACCGCTGACCTACTTCGGCGCCGAGCTGCGCAGGAAGCGGGAGGCTGCGGGGATGCGGCTGGCGGATCTCGGATCCGTGATCTTCTGCACGGGGTCGCTGATCGGCCAGATCGAGACGGCGAGGAAGGTACCGACGAGGGACTTCGCCGAGCGCGTGGATGCTGCGCTGGGCACGGACGGGTTCTTCTCGAGGTTGGTGGGGTTGGTTCTGCGGAGCCACGCGCGGGCGGTACTCGGCACGCGCTGGAGCGTGAACAACCGCCGGTGATCTGGGTGGTACTGAGCGAGGCCGTGCTGCACCAGGAGGCGGGCGGCCGTGAGGTCATGCGGGAGCAACTGGCACACCTGCTGAGTCTGCGGAAGCGCAGGTGGCTGGACGTACAGGTGCTGCCGTTCGAAGCCGGCGCGCACACGGGGCTGACGGGCTCGTTCAACCTCCTGCGGTTCGATGCGGACCCGGCCATCGCCTACACCGAGGACTTCATTCAGGGCCACATGACGGCTGATCCAGCGGCCATCAGGGAGGGCACTGCCCGATACGATCATCTGCAGGCTGCAGCCCTCTCGTTGGAGGACTCGGCCGCGCTGATCGCCCACGTGATGGAGGAGCGTTATGGAAGCGAGCCTGAACCCGACGGGCACGACGTGGCGTAAGTCCTCGTACAGCGGCGACACGGGCGGCGAATGCGTCGAATGCGCCCCCCTCGGCACCGCCACCTGGCTCAAGTCCTCCTACAGCGGCGATACCGGCGGTGATTGTGTCGAGGTCGCCGATCTGGCCCCCCACATTGCCGTCCGCGACTCCAAGCACCCCGCCGCCGGAGTCTTCACCGTGTCCCCCGCCGCCTTCTCGACGTTCGTCACAGCCGCCGCTGAACAGCGACTCCGCTGAGTCGTCAGCCGGGTGGCGTTCGATCTCGTTTGCGACTGCGCTCCGCACCATCGAACCCGATGCGGAGCGCAGGCGTTCCGGACACCTACTTGGCTAGTTCATCGATCCGCCAGCCAACCATCCCGGATGATCCAGCCAGGCCCTCGGCATCAATCTTGATCTGTGCCGGGGCATCGGTAATGCGGTGGCGGGCCGGGACACTGTCACACGCCACGGTCTGACGCACGGGACTCCTGCCCATCACCGTGAGACGGACCTCGCCTGCTCCGGAACAGGCGATCGAGAGCGTGTAAGACCCGCCCTTCGTCAGGACCGAGTTGGTGTGAATTCCGTCGCTCACACGCTCCAAGCCCGACTCTACGAACAGGTCCCCCTCGCCGTCCGTCGCCCCGATCCCCAGCGCCCTTTCCACCTGCTTCTCCAGAAGCTTCCCCTGTTCAGCCGTAGCAGAGGATGAAGGGCTCGGTTCGGGGTCCTTCGACGGATTCCCCGTGTCCTCGGAACCGCTACTGCATCCAGCGATGAGGGCAGTGCACAAGATCGAGACGAGCAGGGCGGCACCGCGGCGTGTGTGCCGCAGGTCGTGGGTCACGACCGAGTCTCCCAGTAGCGCCATCCGACCTCTTTTGTAGGCATCTTCGCGGTACCGGACCCCAGCTTCTTCTTGCCGCAGCGGTCGGCACTCGTTTCCCACTTGGTCCAGTTGGTCTTGTAACCCCACGAACCGTACTGCATGTGCCCGTAGCGTCCGCTCTTGATCTCACGGGAGTATCTGTGGCCGACTGTGACACCGACCTCGGGAACCACCTTGATGCCGAACTCCGCCTTGGCCTTCGAGAGGATGATGCCGGCCTCGGCCGAGACGTTCCCGCTCAACTCGACAGCGATCTTGCCCGCCTTGAGGACCTCGACGGTCATCGTCCCACCCGGGCCGTCCTTGTATGAGGTGCCGTTCCACCACGACGGGACGTGATAGTTCGTCTTGGCCGAGACCGAGTACCACTTCTTGTACGGATTGTCGCAGCGCTTTACCCCGATATCGCCGTCACCGGTCGCTTCCGGCAGAGCGTCGAGCTTATTCTCGGCGGCTATCTCCTGGGCCGACATCGCAGGACTATCGACTGCGCTACTGCTCGCCTCCTGGGTGCCAACTTGATCCGGTAAGACTGCCTCAGGAGCCGCACCAGCCGGTTCTTCAACCGCATGGGAAGTAGCGGTCATCGCTGCTCCGAGGGCCAGAATCGTGGCCGGAATGAGCAAGCGTCGCGTGGGCGCGATACGCAAGTGTATTCCCCTCGTTTGCCGCCTGGACCGGCGGGATGGGTGGAATATACGGCGCGGCTGGTGCGTAAGTCCGCCATGCGTGGATCTACTGAGGGAAACTTGAGGTTGAGGGTTATTTGATTCAAAATGCAATTTAATAGCCCTGCTCCCGAGGTTTCGGCGTTGGTCATGAGCCGTACCTGCGCCGGGCGGTGGCCTCCGCGGAGATGTAGGAGATGTAGGGCCGGCCTGACCGGCGCGCGCCGCCCTGTCGGGGCGGAGCCACCGTCGTTGCTCGTCCGTGCACCGTGGCGCACCGGACCTCGACACGTCGGCCTGGGGGAGAGGCGAGGGTGGTCCGCGGTGTGTGTGCGAGCGTCGGCGGCCGACTGCACGCCGGCTGGGGAAGAGCGGCCCAGGGTCTGTTCAGCCGCCGGACCGGGCGGCCTTGCGCTTCGCCGGGCGCCCCACCTGTGTTCGCACCGCGCCCATGCTCGCCGCGATCACCAGGGCGATGGCGGCGGCCTCGGGGGCGGTGAGGGCCTGGTCGAGGACGAGGAAGCCGGCGGTGGCGGCGAGGGCCGGTTCCAGGCTCATCATGATGGCGAACGTGGAGGCGGGCAGGCGGCGCAGTGCGAGGAGTTCGAGGGTGTAGGGCAGGACGGACGAGAGCAGGGCGACGGCGGCGCCCAGGGCGAGCGTGGTGGGCTCGACGAGCTTGGCGCCGGACTCGGCGACACCCAGCGGCACGAACAGCACCGCCGCCACGGCCATCGCGAGGGCGAGCCCGTCGGCCTGCGGGAAGCGACGCCCCGTGCGGGCGCTGAAGAGGATGTAGGCGGCCCACATGGCGCCGGCACCCAGGGCGAACAGGACACCTATGGGGTCGAGGCTGCTGAATCCCCCGCCGCCGAGCAGGAACACACCGGCGAGGGCGAGGGCCGCCCAGACGAGGTTGACCGCCCGCCGGGAGGCGGCCACCGACAGGATGAGCGGGCCGAGGACCTCGAGGGTGACCGCGGGGCCCAGGGGGATGCGGTCGACGGACTGGTAGAAGAGCCCGTTCATCCCCGCCATGGTGATGCCGAAGACGATCACCGTGCCCCAGTCGGCGCGGGAGTGTCCGCGCAGCCGGGGGCGGCAGATCACCATGAGCACGACGGCGGCCACCAGCAGCCGCAGCGAGACGACACCGAGCGCCCCCGCCCGCGGCATCAGCGTCACGGCGAGCGCTCCGCCGAACTGCACCGAGATCCCTCCGGCGAGCACCAGCCCGACCGGCCCGAGGGACCCCCAGCGTCGTGGCGCACCGCCCGGTGCCTGATCGGAGTGCGGGCCCGCCGCGTGGACGGCGGCCGACGTCGCGGTGTTGGCTGCGCTGGGCGTGGTCACGGGCGGGGCCTTCCAGAGTCAGATACGGAAATGCGGGGGTCTCACCTCGACGATCGTGCATCACGATGCACCACTCAGTCCACCATAATGAACTAGGTCATGACCGTAAAGCGTCCACATACCTGACGATGGGACCCGCACCCCACCCGGGTCAAACCGGTCCGCGATACGGACGTGATACGGACGTGATACGGACGTGCGTGATACGGACGTGAGGTCCGGTGCCGGCGCCGTCCTCAGCCGGCCCGCCAGACCGTCATGTCCGCGGTGAGGAAGGCGATGTCCGGCATGGCGGTCGACTTCACCTGGATGACCATGAGCGCGATGTCCCCGTCACGGCGCTTGACGCAGATCTCGCTGCCACTGGCAGCCGCGGCGAGCGGCAACCGGTCACCGCCCTCGCCGCCGCCCGCGAGCAGGGAACGGCACGTCTCGTACGTGGCGCCCGGCTTGCCGAACACCAGGGTCATCTCGCTGGTGTCGCTCTCCAGCGCGCAGCCGGTATCGGCGCAGTCGAAGCGGATGTCCCCCTCCCGGGGGTTCTGCTTGTGCGGATCGTCCAGGCTGATCGGCCGCTTGGCGTCCAGCCACACCTGGGCGTACGGGACGGCCTCCGGCGTCGAGGCCGGGGACCGGCCGGCCGACGAGCCCGAGCCGGCCTCCGTCCCGGCCGACGACGTGGCCCCCGGCCGGGACGCCCCGTCCGGGTCCGACGTCCTGCCGGACGCCGGACCACCGGTCTGCCCCGACCCCGCCGCCGCACCGCCGGGCGTGGCGGACGCCGCCGCCTCCCGGTCGCGGCCCCGGTCCTGGATCCGGTCCACCGCGTTCATGACCGTCCATGCCAGGCCCGTGAGCAGTACGCCGCCCGCCACCACGGCGGCCCCGCTGATCAGGGCGATCCGTCGCCTGCGGGCCCGCCGCTCCTCCGGCCCGAGCGGACGCGCCGGGGGGTGCATCGCCCGTGTGTGCGCGACGGTGGGGGCGGGATACGGCAGGGCGGTGGTCGCGGGATAGGGCAGCCCTGTCGTGCCGACGGGGTTCGGCAACCCGGCGGCGGGGTGCTGCGGCGCGGGTGGCGGCGGCGGAACCGTCGGCTCCGGCCCGGCGATCTCCCGCCAGAAGGCCGGTCCGCCGCTGGCGTCGGCGTCCGGCCCCAGTTGCCGTCTGCACCACGCGACCACCTCCGCCGGGGTGATCCGCTCCCCCGGCTCGGCTGCCAGGCACCGGCCGATCAGCTCACGGAGCGGTTCGGGCAACTGGGTCAGGTCGGGTTCGGAGTGCACGATCCGGTACAGCACGCTGACCGAGGGGCCGTCGCCGTAGAGCGGCCGGCCCAGCGCCGCGAACGCCGCCGTCTGACCGAGCGCGAACACGTCGGTCGCCGCCGTGACGTCACCTCCCGCGGACGCCTGCTCGGGGGCCATGAACTGGGGCGTGCCGATGGTGGTGCCCGTGGCGGTGTGCGCGGTGCCGTCGGCGGCGAGCGCGATACCGAAGTCGATGACCCGGGGGCCGTCCGCGGCCAGCAGGACGTTGGACGGCTTGAGGTCCCGGTGCACGATCCCGGCACCGTGGATGGCCTGCAGCGCCTCGGCGACCCCCGCCATCAGCCACAGCACCGCCGGCACCGGCAGCGGCCCGCTCCGGGCGACGGCCTGCGCCAGGGACGGGCCCGGTACGTAGAGCGTGGCCAGCCAGGGCGGCACACCCTCCCCGTCGGCGTCGATCAGTTCGGCGGTGTACGCGCCCCGCACGCGGCGGGCGGCCTTGATCTCCCGGCTGAAGCGCCGCCGGAAGCCCGCGTCGTCGGCCAGCTCCGGCCGGACCACCTTGATCGCCACCGGCCGGCCGCCCTGGGTGTGCGACAGGTAGACCCGGCCCATGCCGCCCGCGCCGAGGCGGGCGACGAGACGGTAACCGGCCACGAAGGGCGGGTCGTCCGCCCGTAGCGGCTCGAAGACGTCGGTCGCGTGGGTCATCGGGCCCCTCCCCTTGATCCGATGAGTTGACCAGCCCGAAGCCTATGTGGTGCCCGCGACCGGTCACCGCGGTCGGGGTCGGGGCGGTGCCCCGGTGGACCGCCCGGGGACGTTCGCGGGCCGGAGCCGGGGTACGGTCCGCAGGGTCGAGACCCACCGGTCCCTCTTCCCCGCACCCTCCCGGAGACCCCGTGAGACGACTCGCCACCCGCCTCTGGCGCCTGCTGCGCCCGGTACAGAGCCGCGTCATGTGGCTGCTGAACGCCAAGTTCGTGGTCGGCGTGACCGGTGTCGTACGCGACGATGAGGGGCGGGTCCTGCTGCTCAAGCACCGGATGTGGCCACCGGGCCGCCAGTGGGGCCTGCCGAGCGGCTTCGCGCGCAAGGGCGAGGACTTCCGGCGGACGCTGGTGCGCGAGGTCAAGGAGGAGACGGGCCTCGATGTCGAGGCGGGCCGCCTGATCATGCTGAACAGCGGCTTCCGCACCCGCCTGGAGGTGGCCTACGAGGCCCGCCTGCTCGGCGGGGAGCTGCGTCTGGCCCCCTTCGAGATCCTGGAGGCCCGCTGGTGCGTCCCGGACGACCTGCCTCGCGACGTCCAGCCGGTGTGCCACTCACTGGTCCGGGGCAGCGCACCCCGCGGATCCGACTGCGACTCGGCGCCCTGGACGTAGCGGGCGGGGCTAAGGCGGGCGGGGCGCAAGCCCACCGAGAGGCACACCAACCGGCCCATCAGCCCGAGGAGTTGCCGAGCTCTTGCGCCAGCACCTCCGCCAGATGCCGCCCCCGCACCCCGGCCAGCTGCTCCAGCTGTGTCCGGCACGAGTAGCCGTCCGCCAGGACCACCGCGTCCTGCGGCGCCTGCCGCACCGACGGCAGCAGCTGCTCCTCCGCGCAGGCGGCGGACACCTCGTAATGTCCCTTCTCGAAACCGAAGTTGCCCGCGAGGCCGCAGCAGCCGCCGCTCAGCTCGCCGGTGAGGCCCGCCGCGGCGCGCAGGCGGCGGTCGGCTCCGTCGCCGAGGACCGCGTGCTGGTGGCAGTGGGTCTGGCCGGTGACGGGGCGGTCGAGGGACGGCGGGGTCCACTGCGGGGCGCACTGCTCCAGGGTCTCCGCGAAGGTGCGTACCCGGGCCGCGAGTCGAGCCGCTCGCGGATCGTCGTGCAGGAGCTCCGGCGCGTCCGTGCGCAGGGCAGCGGCACAGCTCGGTTCCAGGACGACCACGGGCGCGTCGGTGGCGAGCACCGGTTCCATCAGGTCCAGCGTGCGGCGCAACACCGCCCGCGCGCGATCGAGTTGGCCCGTCGAGAGGTACGTCAGGCCGCAGCACACCCGGCCACGCCGTGCCGTCAGCAGCCGTGCCGCCGCACGCGAGCGCGCGTCCCCGACCGGGCGTCCGCGCAACCGCAGCGTCGGCGGCAGGGCCACCCGCAGGCCCGCCGCCTCCAGCACCCGTACGGCCGCCCGGCCCACCTCGGGTGAGAGGTGCTCGGTGAAGGTGTCCGGCCACAGGACCACCAGGGCGCCGTCGGTCCGCCGCGGGGGCGGCGCGCCCCGCCCCCGCCACCACCGCGTGAACGTCTCCGCCGCCACCGGCGGGATCTCCCGCTCCGGCGCGATCCCGCCCAGCCGTTTCGCCACCCGGGCCAACGGTCCAACCGAGGCCAGCCCATTGACCACCGCGCCCGTCCTCGTACGCCCCACCCACCCCAGCCACCGCGGCAGCCACCCCAGCGCGTAGTGGGCGGCCGGGCGGCGGCGGCCGGCATAGTGGTGGTGCAGGAACTCCGCCTTGTACGTGGCCATGTCGACCCCGACCGGGCAGTCCGAGCGGCAGCCCTTGCAGGACAGGCACAGGTCCAGGGCGTCCCGCACCTCCGTGGACCGCCAGCCGTCGGTGATCAGCTCACCGGCGAGCATCTCGTGCAGCAGACGGGCGCGCCCGCGCGTGGAGTGCTCCTCCTCGCCCGTCGCGCGGAAGGAGGGGCACATCACCGCCGGTCCCGTCACCGACGTCGTACGGCACTTGGCGACGCCCACGCAGCGGCGTACGGCGGCCGTGAAGTCGCCCCCGTCGGCCGGGTAGCCGAAGGCGACGTCGACCGGGCCGCGCGGGAGGGGGGAGAAGCGCAGGTTCGCGTCCAGGGGGGCGGGGTGGACCAGCATGCCCGGGTTGAGCAGGTCGTCCGGGTCCCAGACGCCCTTCGCCCGCTCGAAGAGGGCCACCATGTCCGCGCCGTACATGCGCGGCAGCAGCTCCGCACGCGCCTGCCCGTCCCCGTGCTCGCCGGACAGTGATCCGCCGTGGGCGACGACCAGTTCGGCGAGGTCCTCGGAGAAGCGCCGGAAGCGGGCGACGCCCGGCCCGGTGAGCAGGTCGAAGTCGATCCGGACGTGGATGCAGCCGTCCCCGAAGTGCCCGTACGGGGTGCCGCGCAGGCCGTGGGAGGCCAGCAGCCCCCGAAATTCCCGCAGGTACGCGCCGAGGCGGGCGGGCGGCACCGCGCAGTCCTCCCAGCCGGGCCACGCCTCGGTGCCGTCCGGCATCCGGGTGGCCGTGCCGCTCGCGTCCTCCCGGATCCGCCACAGCGTGCGCTGCCGGGCCGGATCGGTCACCACCAGGGCGTCCACGACGTCCGCGGCCCGGACGATCGACTCCGCACGCGCGTGTGCCTCGTCCAACGTGTCGCCGCCCGTCTCCACGAACAGCCAGGCCCCGCCGCGCGGCAGGTCCGCCGCGTCCGGCACCAGATCGGCCGCCATCCCCTCCACCGTCAGCGGCCCTCCCCCACTCTCGGCTTCGCTCGAGCGGGGGGACCCCCACGGCAGCAGCCCCACCGCCGCCTCCGCGGCCCCGCTCTCGTCCGCGTACGCCAGCACGGCGAGCGCACGCGCGCGTGGCGCCCGTACGAGCTCGACGACCGCCTCCGTGAGCACGCCCAGGGTGCCCTCCGAGCCGCAGAAGGAGCGGGCGACGTCGGCGCCCTTCTCGGGCAGCAGCGCGTCCAGGGCGTATCCGGAGATACGGCGCGGAAGCTCGGGGAATCCGGTGCGCAGCCGGGCGAGTTCACCGTCGACGAGCGCGCGCAGCCCCTCCGGGGCGCCGGCCCATCCCTGCCCCGGCGTCAGCCGCTCCCCCCTCGCCGTGACGACCGTCAGCTGCCGGACGCTGTCGGCCGTCGTGCCCCAGGCGACCGAGTGCGAGCCGCAGGAGTTGTTGCCGATCATGCCGCCGAGGGTGCAGCGGGAGTGGGTGGAGGGGTCGGGGCCGAAGCGCAGGCCGTGCGGGGCGGCAGCGGCCTGGAGGCGGTCGAGGACGAGGCCGGGCTGCACGACGGCGGTGCGGGACTCCGGGTCGAGGGAGAGCAGCCGGTTCATGTGCCGGGTGAAGTCCAGCACCACGCCGGTGCCGGTCGCCTGCCCCGCGATCGACGTGCCCCCGCCGCGCGCCACGACGGGTACGCCGTACGTCCGGCAGACCGCGAGCGCCGCCGCCACGTCCTCGGCGTCCCGGGGGGCCACGACGCCGAGGGGCACCCGGCGGTAGTTGGAGGCGTCCATGGTGGTCAGCGCCCGCGCGGTGGTCCCGAAGTCCACGGTGCCGCGCACGGCGGCGGTCAGCTCGGCCCGCAGTCCCCGGTGATCCGTCGTACCCGTGATGCCCCTGATGCCGGTCATGCTCCCCAGGATGCCTCGACCGGAAGGGGACACGGGACGTCCGGCGCGCGGGATCACCTACCGGAATCCGACCCGGAATCCTCCCAAGTCGAACACGAACTCTCTTACAACAACCGCGAGTTGAACACCGATGCGCGCCCGCGGTCGTCACCGCCGAGCCCCTCGGGCCGGAACCGGCGCGCGGTGCCGTAGGGATCACCGGGACGGTCGGCCGTGCCACCCGCGGAGCGTGCCGCAGGCGCCCACGGCGGGGAGGGGACGGGGCGGTGGTGTCCGCCCGCAGCGGCTGGCGCGTCAACACCCCCGCTTCTCGAGTCGACCGATTCCGCGCCAGACCGAGGACGGACACCACCCCCCCGGCCCCCAAACACCCACCCGCCC